>JADZAC010000096.1 GCA_020852835.1 Flavobacteriales bacterium | reverse complement strand
GCTCAATTAAAGATTGCTTCGGACCTGTTAAGTGCACTGGTCCTCGCAATGACGGGGGGCTTGCCAAATGCACAAGCCCTCGCAATGACGGGGGGAGGGCCTGTTGCATGCACTGGTCCTCAAATTGGCAGATCGCCCCATAAGGCAACTTGCTCCGTCCCTACCTTCGCGCGCCATGTCAGCCTCTCCCCTCATGGTGCAAGTGCAAGGCGTCGGCAAGCGCTACCGCTTGGGCACCATCAACCGGCAGCAGCTCACCGACGATGTGAAGGCTTGGACCGCCAAACTGCTGGGCCGGCCGGACCCCACCTTGGCCGTGGACAGCAAGCTGGACCCGCAACGCATCGGCGAGGATTTCTGGGCCCTGCGCGACATCAGCTTTGAGGTGCATCAAGGCGAGGTGGTGGGCATCATCGGCCACAACGGCGCGGGCAAAAGCACCCTGCTCAAGCTGCTCAGCCGCATTACCCTGCCCACCGAGGGCACCATACGCATGCGCGGCAAGGTGAGCAGCCTGCTGGAGGTGGGCACCGGCTTCCACCCGGAGCTTACCGGCCGCGACAACATCTACCTCAACGGTGCCATCCTGGGCATGCGCCGGCATGAGGTGGACGCCAAGCTGGACGAGATCATCGCCTTCAGCGGCATCAAGCACCACATCGATACCCCCGTGAAGCGCTACAGCAGCGGCATGCGCGTGCGCCTGGGCTTTGCCGTGGCCGCCCACCTGGAGCCCGAGATCCTCATCGTGGACGAAGTGCTCTCCGTGGGCGATGCCGACTTCCAGCGCAAGAGCATGGGCAAGATGAAGCAGAGCGCCCAAAGCGGCCGCACCGTGCTCTTCGTAAGCCACAACATGACCGCCGTGCGCAGTTTGTGCAGCCGCGTGGTGTGGCTGGAACACGGCCGCATCCGCATGCAGGGCGCCACCGAAGAAGTGGTGAACGCCTACCAAGGCCACCACAGTGCGGACCGCACTGAGGTGACATGGGATCAGCAAAGCGCCCCCGGCAACGAGTTGGCGCGCCTGCATTACCTGCGGGCTATCCCCGCCAACGGTACCGGAAGCTTCCTTTGGGAACACCCCGTACAAGTGGAACTCGGCTTGGAAAACCTCGGCGCCGCGCCAGAGGACCTCAATGTGAACGTGCGCGTGCTCAGCTCGGACGACCTGGTGGTGTTCACCACCAATTTCCGCGAGAACTGCCCCGAAGGCCTGCTGCTGCCGGGCCTCAACCACCTCAGCTTCCAGCTCCCGGCCCACTTCTTCAACGAGGGCACCTTCCGCCTTGCCGTGGGCGTGGCCTATCGTGCAAAAGGCCTCTTCAGCACCGAGGGCCTGGTGGATTTTTCCGTGCAGCAACCCGCCCGTACCGGCGCCTGGCATGGCAAACGCCGCGGTTTCCTCCGTTTGCAACTCCCTTGGACCTGCCACCACCTGCCGGTCCCTGATGCGGCCCGCACATGACCCGCACTTCGCTGTTGCGCCAGGCGTTTGAACGGGTACGCCCGCACATGACCCCGCGCCTGCTGGTCATCGGCGCGCAGAAGGCCGGTACTTCCGCACTGTTCAGCATGCTGGCCAAGCACCCCAAGGCCGCGCCGCCCGTGCGCAAGGAACTGGATTTTTTCAATGATGACGCGGCCTACGCCAAGGGCATGCGGTACTACCGATCGCTCTTTCCGCCCATACCGGCAACCTCCTTCGGGCATTTCACCTTCGAGGCCTCGCCCAGCTACCTGTACCACGCCGAACGTTGTGCGCCGCGCATCGCCAAGGACCTGCCCGGCGTTACCTGTGTGGCCATTCTGCGCGACCCCGTGAAGCGCGCCTATTCCGCTTGGAACATGTTCCGCGCCTTCAAGGGGCATCCGTTGCGCGGGCATCTGCACGACCCGCGCAGCTTTCGCCAGGCCGTGGAAGATGAACTGGCAGGCCGGACGCTGCATGCCTACCACATGTACCTTGCCCGTGGCTTGTACGCTGCCCAGCTCGCACACTTTGCCGCCGTGGTCCCGAATGAACGGTTGTTGGTGTTCAGCTACACGGAGCTGAAGAAACAACCCCACGAGGTGCTGCGCCGACTGTGCGCCCAGCTCGGTATTGCGGAGATCCCCGCCTCCACCAACGCAGGGCAGGTAAAATCCCACGTGGTGGGCTACAACGAACCGCTGGACCCCGGATTGGCCACAGAGCTCTATCGGTATTTCGCCAACGAGCCGGCGCAGCTCCAGCAGGTGTTGGGCCGCTCCATTGACCTGTTCGAAGCACCGATGCCAGGGCCTGTTTCCGTATAGCCACGCGATAGGCCGTTCCAAAAACGACCGGATTCCAACCCGACGATCCGCATGCTGATCACCGACAAGTTCGTGATGCTCAACTTTCCGAAAACGGGGACCGCCTTTGCCCGGGATGCATTGAAGCACCTGCATCGGCCCGGTGGTTTGCGGAGCAGGTTGGAGGCGATCCGCGTGCTGCGCCCGGCCTTGCAGGAACTGCTCATGAAGCCGTTTTTCTTCACACAGGAGCACGCGGGTTCCATTGATCGCGATCGCAGCGAACACGGCGTTTTCATCCAGGTGCCCGAACAGCACAGGCACAAACCGGTTGTCACCGTGGTGCGCGATCCGCTGGAACGTTTGGTTTCCCTTTTCGAATTCCGCAGTTGGGCCAAATATCCCATGCCGGACCGCGAGCAGGCTACCACCTGGTTTCCCCAATTTCCCGACCTCAGCTTCAGCGAATTCTTCCAACTGAACCAAGTGCTGGCCCTGCCAAACATCCAGCCCACAGGCATGCAAGTGGAAGTGGGGCCGCTTACCACGCAGTTCATCCGCTTCTATGCCCGCGACCCACGGAAGACCATCCTCTCGCTGCGGGAGGACACCGACCTGCGCAAGGACTATGACCTGCACTTCCCCAAGATCCGGTTCATCCACACCGAAAACCTGAACCGGGAGCTGCACAGCCTGTTGCTGGAGTTCGGTTACCCCAAGAAGAAGATCGCGTTCATCCTGGAAAAGGAAAAGATGAACACCAGCAAGCGCACCCGGGCTACTTACCTCACCCCGGAATTGATCGCGCAACTGCACCACAGCGAACGCTTCTTCTATCAGCTCTTTCCGGAGTACCTCCACCCTGCGGATTAACCGCGCCGTGCAAGGGGGAGCCGGACAAAGCCCGTACTTTGCGGCACCATTGTAAGTTTTGTGTTCCCTGCCGCACAGGTATGCAAGCTCCAAAAACAGAGCAACCCATTGATGTGATGAACCCTTCAGCAAGGGAACCCATCTTCGTCACCCGCACCTTTCTACCGCCCAGGGAGGAATACCTGCACTGGTTGGACAAGGCGTACAGCAGCCACGTGCTCACCAACAACGGCCCCATCCACAAGGAGCTGGAAGAAACCTTGCGGCAGCGCTTTGAAGTACCGCATCTGAAACTGATGGCGAACGGCACCTTGGCGCTGCAATTGGCCATCCGCGCACTGGGCGTTACCGGCAAGGTGATCACCACGCCCTTCAGCTACGTGGCCACCACCAGCGCCATCCTCTGGGAAGGCTGCGAGCCGGTGTTCGTGGACATCGACCCAACCACCTGCTGCATCGACCCGAACTTGATCGAGGCCGCCATCACGCCGGATACCACCGCCATCTTGGCCACGCACGTGTACGGCATCCCGTGTGATGTGGAAGCCATCGACGCCATAGCCAAGAAGCACGGACTAAAGGTGATCTACGACGCTGCCCACGCCTTCGACGTGCAGTACAAGGGCCGCAGCATTCTGCAATGGGGCGATGCCAGCACCCTCAGCTTCCACGCCACCAAGCTCTTCCACACCGTGGAAGGCGGCGCGGTGGTGCTGCACACGGCCGAGGCCGACCACCGCTTGCGCCTGCTGCGCAGCTTCGGCCAT
>JADZAC010000095.1 GCA_020852835.1 Flavobacteriales bacterium | reverse complement strand
GTACAGCCATTGGACATCACCCTGCTTCCCCCTGGCCGCTACTTCATCCATGTGCGCTCCAACAACCACATCCTTCATGGCACATTCGAGAAAATCCGTTAGTCTGGCGATTGCCGCGTTGATCGCCGCCAGCTCCATATACGGCCAGGAATGCCAGTTCGTAGATCCACCGCCTCCACCGCAACTGCTCGGCGGGGGTGGTGGCGGCGGTTATGCCAGTTGGAACGGGTGGTACCTGCCTACGAGCGGCACACTGCGCATCCTGGTGGTATTGGCCGAGGTGGACGGAGTGGCGGGAAGCCTGGAATGGCCTGCCCACGAATTACCGGTCTGGGTGAACAACCCGAATCTTTTCGATTGGGATGTGCCCAATGGCACGGCCACTGGGCTATTGACACGTTACTTCCAGGATGCCTCCTCGGGTAACTTCACCGTGCTGGCCGATTACCTCGTACCTCCGGAAAATTATGGCGCTGACATCTTCCAGGTGAGCTCCGCATCGACATCCGCCGTGATCGCGGAGGTGAACCAAGTGTGGGGTACGACCCTTGCAACGGCCCACAACTTCACGAGCGTAAGCGACTTCGACATGTGGGAAACCAATACGGCCAACACCGGCCCTGCGCAGCCTAAGACCCCAGGAATGGAAGTTGCTGGCGTGTATGACCATGTGATGTTCATCTTTCGATCGGGCTCGTGGGACACCGGCTTCTTCGTTCCCGCGAGCCCTGGGTCGCTGTTGGGCCATCAGGCCAACACGTATTCCGTAAACCATGCCCACCACGGCATCCCCATCGACATCGTGCGGCATGAATTGAGCCATGCGCTCTATGGGGGCAACAACTTCCATACGGGCGGAGGAGGCCACAATTCCACGGGTGAATACTTCATCACACATGGAAATGCATGGAGCAACATGGGCTTGTCCGGAGCTTCCATAAATTCCTGGAACGCGTGGGACCGCCAGCGCATGGGCTGGAAGGCCAATGACCAAACCTTTGCGGTCTCGGCCCGACTGCCAAACATGGCCGAGGCGAACGGCGACTTGGATGTGAACGACCCAGGGGATGCAGGTACCTACATCCTGCGCGACTTCGTTACCAGTGGCGATGCCCTGCGCATCAAATTGCCCTTTACCAACCCCACTACGGAATACCCGGAATTCCTCTGGGTTGAGAACCACCAAGGAACGGCCTTGAACGGTAATCCGTTCGATAAATGGAACTATGAACCCGATCCGTGCATCGCCACCATGGTCCCCGGCCTGCAGATGTATGTGCAGATCGATAAGGAAGTACGCGAAGACCCAACTCCTCAAGTCCGATCTACGCGGGTCCGGGAGATCACCTCAGGCCCTTGGATGCCAATGGGCACTACGAGATCGCCTTCGACCTCCAATCCCCGCTCAACAACTGCGTAAGCTGGAACAACTCGTTCCCGGCCAGTATACAGGGCCTTCCCAATGCCCTCACGGGATCTGCGGACCGGCATGGGGTTTCGGACGATTACAACTTTACCGGAACCCTTACGCACGATGATGCACGGCTCAACACCACCTTCCGCATCGGTGCCAACCCGCCCTATACCTACCTGGACAACCTCTTCTACAACGGCAACAACCGCCAGGTCTTCACACCCGGCGGCAACAACAAGCTGGGCGTAGGCACCAACCCCAGCAGTGCCACCATGATGAATCTGGTGGGGTATAATCAGACATCCAATGACCCCAAGGACCTCCGCCGCATTTACCTCAACGGCGTTTCCGTGGAGCTGGTGGCCCAGCACACGGATGGAAGCATTGAAGTCAACGTGCGCTTTGATGATGTGGACGTGGTCAACGATGCCCGCTGGTGCGCGGACGAGATCCAACTGAACCCGGTGGCCACTGTACCGGGCTATTCGCTCAACGTGACTGCAGGGAAAACCATCACCCTGGACCGGGGCACCACGGCCACCCGGCGCAACAACCCGGAGACGTACAACGGCCAGCAGGTCTTTACCAGCCCCACCCTGATGCGCTGCCCGGCCACCACCTGGCTGAACCTGGCGCCTGGAGGCGGTTTTACGGTGGACAACGGCAGCACCCTGCGCTTGGAACCCGGCAGCCGCATGGACGTGGGCAACGGCGCTGTGCTTCGCGTAAAGCGCGGCGGCAAGCTGGAGCTGATGGGCGGCTCGGTGCTGAACATCCTGCCCGGCGGTCAGGTGATCATTGAGGAGGACGTGGTGAACGGCAATGACGGCCACCTGCTCTTCTTCCCCAACGCGCGCATCAACATGGAAGCCTCCACGTCCGTGCTGGAGATCGCGGGCATGCTGGACATCCAGGCCAACGCCACCTTCACCACCAGCCGCAGCGGCGACCCCAACACCACCTATGGGTTGCTGAAGTTCACCAACACGGACCAGCCCAGCTACAACGTAACGGCGGGCACGAACACGCGCTTCATCCTCAAGAGCACGAACAGTAATAACCGCATCCTGCACGTGGAACAGGAAAGCCTCTACGGCCCGCCCTCGCTGCTGGAGTTCAGCCTGCGCAAGGGGAAGGCCACCCTGGCCGACAACGCGCGCATCGTGCCGCCCGTCAGCAACACCTGCAGCATCAATTTCGTGAATGCCGTGGTGACCAGCGTGAGCGGCGTGCGCAACACCCACCGGGGGCTCCGCCTCAATGGCCAGGCCAACGCCGTGCTCAATACCAGCACCTTCAGCAAGGGCAAATACGGGGCGTACTGTTACAACACCGCGTTGGGCAACGGCCCGGCCCCCTTGAATTGCGCATTCGTGGATTGTGATCTGGGAATGTTCAACTACGACCGGCGCATCGTTGCACAAGGCTGCAAGTTCAACGACTGCAACGACGGCCTGGTGTGCCAGCAGATGTCCCAGACCTCCTGGCTAACGGACTGCACCGCGCAGAACAACAGCGGCACCGGGGTGAGCTTCCAGGGCAGCGCCACGCTCAACGTGAAGAATCCGGCGTTCGACCTCAACGCCGTGGGACTTGCCGTAAGCGGGGCCACGGCCGTGGTGAACTGCGGCTCGGTAAGCGAGAACGGCAAGCGCGGCTTTCTGGTCAAGGATGGCGGCACACTGCGCATGGACGACATCGGCAGCGGCCATGACCCCGTGACGGCCATCAAGAACGGCACCTCCATCTGGTGCGAACTGGCCAACAACGTGTACGTGGACCTGGGCTACAACAGCCTGAAGCCGGAGATCCCCGGCGCACAACAATCCCTGTACGGCACCTTCCTATGCCAGCCTTATAGCGTAACGCAGCCCGCCCGCAAGAACAACTGGAACGGCACGGTGGGCACCCCGCTCACCACGGCCGAATATTCCATCACCACCTGCGGGGCACCCCTGACCTTCGTGGATCCCGCCAGCAGTTCGCCAGTGCCCTGCGGCACTGCGGAAGGACTGCTGCAAGACCCTGGCGGCCCCGTGCTTGCCGGTCCGGAGGCACAATCGCTGTTCGCTGCCTGCCCCGACTGCGGCACCGTAACGGACGCCGCCGGCGTATCGACCCCGCTGAACGGGGCCAGCGCGGCGGCCCTCGCCCTCAGCCTCAACGACAGCCTGCCGGACAACGAACTGCTGGCCATGGAGGCCTTCCATGCGATCTTGTCCAGTCCCATGCCCGCCCCGAACGATGCCGAGAAATTCCTGCTCGGCTATGACTTCAACCTGATGGCGGGCAGCTATGGCGACGCCCTCGGAAATGGACAACTCACCACGGCCCCGGACAATGCCGTTCTGGACAGCTATTGGGGCCTGATGGCCGCTGTGGAGGATGCCCGCATCGGCGCTGCGGCGGAGGGGCAGGATGACTTCGTCTTCTACACCAGTCTGGAACGTGCGCAGCTCACCCGTGCTGCCGGCAAATACGACGATGCGATCACGCAGCTACAGGCCATCGCGCAACCCCCGGATACGGGGGAACAGGCCCTGCTGGCCACCCTGCTGTGCTGGACGCAAACAGAACGCTCCGTGTTGAACGGCACCTATGCATGGAACGAAGTGGAGGCGGCCATGCTGCAATGCACCGGCCAAGGAGGGCCGAAAATGATGCTGCAGCCCATAAGTGAAGGGCCGGAAGCCCTGCCAAAGGCCCAGCCCACCTTACAACCAAACCCGGCCGCTTCGGAAGTGTTGGTGCAGGGCTTCGCCGGAGAGGACTGCTTATTGCACCTGATGGACCTCACCGGCCGGACGGTGGTGCGGGAGGTGCGGTTC
>JADZAC010000094.1 GCA_020852835.1 Flavobacteriales bacterium | reverse complement strand
CGCGGTCGATGCCGTTGGCCGCCGCCTGCATGCCCCGGTAGATGTTGCCCCCGCCGATCACCAGGGCCACTTCCACCCCGGCCTTGGACACCGCTACGATCTCCTCCGCGTACTGCTTCAGCATGGCGCTGCTGATGCCGTATGCTTGTTCCCCCATCAGGCTTTCGCCGGAGAGCTTCAACAAAATGCGCTTGAATTTCCGGGGAGGGGCTGGCTGGCTCATCGGGCGCGAAAATAGGGCAAGGGCCATCACCTGTCCTTCACCGCCTGCTCACCGCACCAGCACTTACCGGTACCGCAGATCAAATTCCCGCGCATCCAAGGTGTCCAACATTTCCTGCGTGATGTGCAAGGGGTAAAGCACGGCATTCACCGGATTGGCCATTAGTTTGAGCCAATCGGCCATGGGCATGTCCTTGGGGCGATTGGCCAGGAGTACGGCACGGGTGGTTGCATTCGTCCCATCAAGGTCTCGCATAGCGGACCTTTACGAGGGAAAATTGCGCTCACGCGCGAGATGGGAAATTGCGGTGCAGGCAGCACAGGCTATCTTGCTGGTGTCTTACAAATATGGACCACTCCCATGGCTTGCACTTCCCTGGCGGAACCGCCCTCCTGCTGTGCGGCATTTTAATCGGCTTGGCCGCCCACGGACTGCACGGTCAAGCGGTGGTAACCTTTGATGATGCGGATGCCACCTGGCTGGTAGCCCGAACCTTCCCGCAAGGCGGCATGCAAGACCCGGATTTTGCGGGCACCACTACCTCGACCTACTTCTATGACGGGGATACACTGATCGGCGACAGCCTGTGGCGGCGCATGCACGCCCTGCCCACTTGGGGGAATGCACCGGAGCCGCACTATGTGGGGGCCACCCGCCAGTCAGGAAACATCGTGCTGTTCAGCGACACCCTTGGCAACGTGGACACCCTGTACAACTTCGCCTTGCAAGTGGGCGACACCATGCGTTTCGGGGTGCCTGGCTCCGATTTCATGGATTCCCTCCGGGTGGATTCCATCGGGCAAATGCTGATCCAAGGTGTTGCCCACAAGGTCTTCCATTTCAGCTCCAGCACGGTGTACTACACGTTGGAGAGCTACCTGAGCGATACCTGGATCGAAGGGGTCGGCAGCATTCACGGCCCCTTGGCTCCACGGTCCATGAACGACCTTGAAGACTGGTATCCCTTCACTTTCCCGGATTCCACGCGGCTCACCTGCTACTCCCAGGCCGGTGCCGTACTATGGCAGCATGGCGGCTACCAGGCGTGCATCACCAACATCCAACTTGCCACGGGCGAACTGGACCACGTGCCGCTGCGGGCCTATCCAAACCCATCACAGGGATTCCTCTCCGTGGAAATCCCGGCGGGCGGAAGTTTCACCACTTGCCTGCGCGATGTGTTGGGCCGCATCGTGTTCCTTGGGGATGAGAGCGTTTCAGCACAGCAATTGGACCTCCGCACCCTGCTTCCCGGGCCCTACTTGTTGGAGGTGCGGACCGCTGGGGCGAAGACGTACAAAGCGCGGATCCTGCTGCAATAGCGCGGTGCCTATACGGTCCCATCAAGGTCTCGCATAGCAGACCTTTACGCAGAACAATTCCCTCCTGCAAGGTCCCCTTCGGGAGACCTTGAGGGAGCAACAGTGGTCCCTTCAAGGTCTCGCATAGCGGACCTTGACGCAGAACGATTCCCTCCGGCAAGGTTCCCCTTCGGGAGACCTTCAGGGGGCAACGAAGAACGGCCCCGGTTGTCCGGAGCCGTTTCCTCGCTTTGTCTGTCTGGGCTTACGCCAGCGCGTGGCGCTTGAAGCCGGTCACCTTCAGGTCCTTGTCGGCCTTTTGCACGTACTGCTCCACGCTCAGCTTGTTGTCCTTGATGAACTCCTGGGCCAGCAGGGTGCTTTCCTTGAAGAACTTGTTCAGGCGGCCCTGGGCGATCTTCTCGGCCATCTCGGCGGGCTTGCCCTCCTGGATGGCGAGCTCCTTGCCGATCTCCAGTTCCTTGTCGATCACGCTCTGCGGGGTGCTGCTCTTGTCCAAGGCGATGGGGGCCATGGCGGCGGCCTGCATGGCCACGTCCTTGGCCACCTGCTCGTGGCCGGCCTTGTTCATGCCCACCATGCTGGCCACGCGGTTGCCCGGGTGGTTGTAGGCGTAAACGAATTCGGCCTCCACGGTGCTGCAGTAGTTCACATCGATCTTTTCACCGATCACACCGGTCTGCTCGGTGAGCTTTTCGGCAATGGTGAGGCCGTTGCCGAAAGGCAACGCTTTGAGCGCCTCGGGGCCGGCGGCCATGTGCTCCAAGGCCACGTTGAGGATGGTCTCGGCCATCTTGCTGAAATCAGCGTTCTTGGCCACGAAGTCGGTCTCGCAGTTCACGCTCACCAGCACGCCCTTCTTGCCGTCGGAGGTGGTTTTGGCGAGCACCAGGCCTTCGGAGGCCTCGCGGTCGGCGCGGTTGGCGGCCACCTTCTGGCCCTTCTTGCGCAGCAGGTCAATGGCGGCATCAAAGTCGCCGTTGGCCTCGGTAAGGGCCTTTTTGCAATCCATCATGCCTGCGCCCGTCATTTGGCGCAGCTTGTTCACTTCTGCGGCGGAAATGGCCATGGTCGTGCTCATGCTAGGGTATTGAATTGGGAAATGGGAGGTTGCGCCCGGTGTTGCCACCGCAGCTCAGGCCTCTTCGCTGTCCTTGTCCTGGTCGGCTTCCGCCTCGGCCACCACTTCCCCGGCTTCCGGTTTGCGCCCGCCTTTGCGGCCGGGTTTGCCGGACTTCTCGGCGGTGGCTTCCTGTTGCTCCTCCTCCTCTTCATCGGGGGTGGCGGTGCCGCTGTCCTTGTCGCGCTTGCGCTCCTCGAGCCCTTCGAGCACTGCGGCCACCATGGTGTCCACGATCAGTTCGATGCTCTTGGTGGCATCGTCGTTGGCGGGGATGGGGAAATCCACCAGGGTGGGATCGCTGTTGGTGTCCACCATGGCAAAGGTGGGAATGCCCAGCTTGCGGGCCTCGGCCAAGGCGATGTGCTCCTTCACGATGTCCACGATGAACAGCGCGCTGGGCAGGCGGGTGAGGTCGGCGATGCTGCCCAGGTTCTTCTCCATTTTTTCGCGCTGGCGGCTCACTTGCAGGCGCTCGCGCTTGCTCATGTTGTCGAAGGTGCCGTCGACCTTCATGCGGTCGATGCTGGACATCTTCTTGATGGCGCGGCGGATGGTGCCGAAGTTGGTGAGCATGCCACCGCTCCAACGCTCGGTGACGTACGGCATGCCGATGGCCTTCACCTTGTCGGTGACGATGTCCTTGGCCTGCTTCTTGGTGGCCACAAAGAGCACCTTCTTGCCGCTGCGGCTGATCTGGCGGAGGGCATTGGCTGCTTCCTCCAGCTTTACCGTGGTCTTATTGAGGTCGATGATGTGGATCCCCTTCTTCTCGGCGAAGATGTAGGGCGCCATGTTGGGGTTCCACTTGCGGCGCAGGTGTCCGAAGTGCACGCCGGCTTCGAGCAGCGTATTGAAATCAATGCGGGCCATCCAGGTCTGATTTGTTTGGGTTCACTTTCCTTTTTCCCGTTGTGCAGGCATTCGGCGCGGTAGCCGGTTGTCCGGGTCTGGCCGAATTGGATGCTGAACCCCGGCGGTCCGGGGCCCTCAACAAGCGCGGGATATCAACGCTTGCTGAACTGGTAGCGCTTGCGTGCCTTCTTGCGGCCGAACTTCTTGCGCTCCACCTCGTGGGGGTTGCGCGTCATGAGGTCCTCGGCCTTGAGGGCGGGCTTGTGGGCTTCGTCCACGGCCACCAGGGCGCGGGCGATGCCCAAGCGGGCGGCTTCCACCTGGCCGGTGATGCCGCCGCCGTCCACGTTGATGGTAACGTCGTACTTGCCCTCGGTACCGGTGAGCTTGAAGGGCTGCTTGAGCTTGAATTGCTGGGTGAGTACGGGGAAGTACTCCGCACCCTCCACTCCGTTCACGAAAATGCTGCCGTCGCCCTCGGAGAGGATGACGCGGGCCACGGAGGTCTTGCGGCGGCCAAGGCTGGTGATGGGCTCCATGCTCACTTGATGGTGTTAAGGTCGATCTTGCGGGGTTGCTGGGCGCTGTGCTTGTGCTCGGTGCCTACCACCACGTGCAGGTTGCCGAACTGGGCGCGGCCCAGGCGCGTTTTGGGCAACATGCCGCGCACGGCATGCTCCAAGAGGGCCTCGGGCTTGCGGGCCAGCAGTTTGCCGGCCACCTCCCTGGTCTGTCCGCCCGGATACAGGCTGTACCGCTGGTATTCCTTGTCGGCCATCTTGTTGCCGGTGAGGCGGATCTTCTCCGCGTTCACCACGATCACGTGGTCGCCCGTATCCACATGGGCGGTGAAGGTGGGCTTGTGCTTGCCGCGCACGAGCATGGCGATCTTGCTGGCTACGCGGCCGATGACCTCGTTCTCAGCATCCACCAGAAGCCATTCCTTCTGCGTGGAGGCCGCATTGGCCATGGTTGTGGTATGGGTCGTGGATGCCACGGTACAGGGGGTATTGATGATACTTTTCCCTACTAAGGGGGCGCGAAGGTAAGGGCATCTTTCGGAAAACCAACAATGTGTTGTTAAGGAGTTGATGCCCCGTCGCGGCATCCAGCCGCAGAGCCTGCAGGTAAATACCTGATGCCCTGCTTATTAGCTCAACTCGCACCCCGCTGCTGGGCCACATTGGCGGGCTTGCCGTATTCGGGCACCAGGTACGCCAGATCGCTGAAGCGGCCCTGCCGAAAGTAATTCTCGGCGCAGCGCGCCAGGCCGTTGATCCCGGGACGTACGCCCGCAACATGCTTTACCCAAGGTGCCGCGCGCCAAAGCTCCACCGCCTTGTCCGCCCCATCGCCGAACACCGCCGGTGCCGCCGCGCTGTGGGCGGTGCACCAGGCTTCATCCAGCACCAGCGGGGCCGTATCCCCTTGGGGCAGGCCGTCCGGGGCGTACGGCCGGGTGTACACTTCCATGCGGCGGGCATCCACCATGGGCCAGAGCTGTGCAACGCCCGTCCCCGGGCATGAGCTCCGCCATTCGGCCACCAGGATGTCCAAGGTGCCCATGCCGATCAGCGGCTTGTCCAAGGCAAAGCAGAAGCCTTTTGCCGCGGACAGCCCGATGCGCAAGCCGGTGTATGATCCCGGTCCAGTGCCCACGGCCACGGCATCCAGCTGCGCCAGGCCGAGCCCGGCCTCCTTCAGCACCTCAGCAATGAACACATTGAGCTTTTCGGCATGTGACAACGCCGGTGTGGCGTCCGTCCGCCAGGTTACCGGGACACCATCACGCGCCAGCACCACGGACAGGTGCGGGGTTGCCGTATCGAAAGCCAGGAGCAGGGCCACGGTCAAAGGGTTACGGGCAGGCCTTGGAGGATGTCCAGGGCTTTTTGGGCCATGAGGTAGCTGTATTTGGCATTGATCAGCTGCGAAGTGCTCTGCTGTACCCGCGCCTTGGCCACGTTCAGTTCCACGGCGGTGAGGGCCTGATGGGCATAACGCTCCTCGGCCATGCGCAGCGATTCCTCCGCGGCATCCATGGCCAGTTTGGCACTGATGTACTGGCGGTAGGCCCCGCGTTGCGCGGTCAATGCGTTCTGCACGTCCACCTGCAGGCTGTTGCGGCGTTTGCCCAGGTTGTTCTTGGCCTGTTCATGCTGCACCCGGGCACGGTCCGTGGCCAAGCGGTTGGCCATGTTGTTGAAGATGGGAATGCTCAGGGTGATGCCGATGGATTCGTTGAGGTTGTCGTCCAATTGTTGGGAGAGGGACTTTACCCGGGTGCCTTGGGTGAAGTTGGGGGCGTATACCGGCACGCCGCCTTCGGTGGTGCCGATCAGGATGGAGCCATCCTGCTGAGGCGTGCCCACGGCTTCCAGGTTGCGGCCCGAATAGCCGGTGCCCAGGGAGGCGTTGAGCGAAAGGGAAGGAAAAGCATTGGTGCGGCTGATGGCGATGCCGCGTTCCGCGCTGCGGACGTCCAATTCGGCAGCGGCATAGGCGGGATTGGCGGACAGCACGTTGGCCAACACCTCGGCTTCCGTGGCCTCGGGCTCCGCGATGGCCATGGGCCCTATGGGGGGTGCGATGATCCGCAAGGCTGCGGCTTCATCCGGGGGAAGGAACATGAGCTGCGCCAGCGTAAGCCGCGCCTGTTCCACCTGGATCCGCAGGGCCTCGGCATTGTATTCTTCCTGGGCCTGCTGCGCTTGCATGTCCAACAGGTCGGCGCGGGGTGCTCTTCCGGCATCCACCAATGCCTGGGTGCGCCCGGCTTGTTCCTTGGTGGCGCTTGCCTGCACTTCAGCCGCCGCCACCTGCTCCTGCAGGCCCAACAGATCCAAGTATGCCCGCACCACGGCGGTACTGATGTCGTTGCGCAGGGCTTCGAGCGTTTTGCCTGCAGCCTGCTGGTTCAAAGCCGCCTGCTTCAGCTCCTGGTGTTTCCGGCCTCCTTGGAAGAGGGTGAGATCGCTGTTGAGGTAGAGGTTGTTGGTGCGCACGCGGTCCGTGGCGAAGGTGTTGGTGTACTGGTCGATGGTCTTCCCCCAATTGTATCCATGGGTGGCTGCGCCGTTCAAACTGGGTAAAAATGACCAATAGGCCTGGTCGTGTGCTTTGTCCGCCAGGTCGGCATCGAGCGCCGCATTGCGCACGTCCAAGTTCTGTTCCTGTGCCTTGGCCAGGCATTGTTCCAGCGTCCAGGCCTGTTGGCCCAGGGCGCCGAGCGGAATAACAAGGAGGGATAGTAAGGTTTGGAAGGAACGCATGCCGCTTATTGGCCGCTGCAAGGAGGCCGAAACAAATGTAGGCTTGACCTTCAGGGAGCGCCCTTCAATGGGATGGGCGGCGCGGTGCAGGGGCAAGAGGCGTAGCCAGCTCCTCGTAGCCGGTGATGCGCACCTCCACCCTCCGGTTGGCCTCGCTTTCCTCCTTGTTCTTGGGTTCGGGGAAGAGCATCTGTGAATTGCCCATGCCCACATAGGCCATGCGGGCGGGGTCCACATCATTCACCAATAGGAAGTTGAAGACGGTCTGCGCCCGCTGGGCGCTGAGTTCCACCAGTTCGGTGGTCATGGATCGTTTTACCGATGGCCCGTTCACATGGCCTTGGATCTCGATGCGCGCGCTGGGGTTTTGCACCATGAATTGCAGCAGCATGTACAATGCGCCTTCGGAGCTGCGCATCACCTTGCTGTCGTTGCCCACGAAGCGTATGTCCTCCAGCACCACCATGGCCCCGGGCGCAATTCGCGCCAGTTGGATGGCAACCTTCACTTCCGGTTCGCCGGAGGGCCTTACCTGCAGCGTCTGGAACATGTATCCTTGCTGCAAACAACTGATCCGCAACTTGCGGTAGGTGTCCATCCGGAAGGTGTAATGGCTGTTGCCCTTGGCTTGCACCACCGAATCGAAGTACATGCCTTCCAAGGCCAATGCCGCTTCCACCGGTTTGCCTGTTTCCGCGTCCGTCACTTCGATCAGCAAAGCCTGCGGCAATTCCTTGGCCACAGGCGCCGGGAGCACCGGATCATAGTGGAACCGGATGGTGAACCCGTCACGGGGGCGGTCCTGGTAGTCCACCAACAGGTAGTAGAGCTCGCCTTCTTCCACCGGCAAAGCCTTGCTGTAAGAGCTTCCTACTCCGGAGCGCACATACTCCTCCGTCGCGTCCTTGTTCAGGCCGCACATGGAATTGATGCGCTTGTCGTTGCGCGATATGTTGCTGCGCACCGGGGCCAGCTGCTTGGTGCGCACTTTCTCGCAGATGTCCGGCACGTTGCCGTGGAACAGCAGGAAGTCGATGTCGTCTTCGGGGTCCTTGGGAAGGATGTCGAAGGTGAGTTCGGTCTTGGCCGGCGCCCGGAACAGGTACCAGGTGGAATGGTGCTCCCGCTCCAACCATTGCAGGTCGGTCGCGGGATTTTCCTTGATCTCCAGCACATTCCCGAAGCCCCTTCCCGGCCTGTCGCACACCACCACCGAGTCCTTGATGAAGATGGCACCCATACAATCACCCGGGTCGGCCGGGCGTACTTGTGCCTGCACCGCCGGAGCCAATGCGATGCACAGGACCGATGCCTGATATGGAATGCGGGGCGGCAAGCGAAAATATTACGGGCTGCCCTTCCTACGAAACGGCATAGCCGAGGTTACTCCCCAACCAGCGCTCCATCCATTCCGTGGTCTTTCCCTTGCGTCGGGCCAGGTCCTCGATCTGGTCCTTGCCCACGCGGCCCACGCCGAAGTATTTGCTGCGCGGATGCGCGAAGTACCAGCCGCTCACCGCCGCCGTGGGGTACATGGCCAGGCCCTCGGTGAGCTCGATGCCGGTGTGCTTGGTGGCTTCCAGCAGGCGGAAGATCTCCGGCTTTTCGGTGTGGTCCGGGCAGGCGGGATAGCCGGCTGCCGGGCGCACGCCGTCGTACTTCTCGCGGATCAGCTCCTCGTTGCTCAAGGCTTCGCTGTGCGCGTAGCCCCAGAGTTCTTTGCGCACGGTCTCGTGCATCTTTTCGGCGAAGGCCTCCGCTAAGCGGTCTCCCAGGGCCTTGCACAGGATGGCGCTGTAATCGTCGCCCGCTGCTTCCAGTTCCTGCGCCTTCTCCTCCACGCCATGGCCGGTGGTGACGGCAAAGGCCCCGATCCAGTCCGGCACGCCGCTGCCCTTGGGCGCGATGAAGTCTGAATTGCCCGTGTAGGGCACACCTGGCGCCTTCTTCGATTGTTGGCGCAGCGTGTGGAACGTGCCGATCACCTCGGTTCGCTTTTCATCCTTGTATACCTCGATGTCGTCGCCCGAGGCGTTGGCCGGCCAGATCCCCACCACGCCGTGCGCGGTGAACCAGCGCTCCTTGATGATGCGGTCCAGCAGTTTCACGGCATCGGCGTGGAGCTTGGAGGCCTCCGCGCCCACCACGGGATCGGTGAGGATCTTGGGGTATTTGCCCGCCAACTCCCACGCTTGGAAGAAGGGCGTCCAGTCCAAGTAGGGCAGCAGGTCGGCAAGCGGGAAGTTGCGGAAGGTGAAGAGGCCGGTGCTGCGCGGTGCGACGGGCGGTTCGGCCTTCCAGTCAATGGCGAAGTGCTTTTCACGCGCCTCGGCGATGGGGATGATCTCCTTCTCGCGTTGCGAATTGGCGTAGTGCTCGCGCACGGTCTCGTACTCCTCCGCAATGCGCTTCACGAAGCTGTCGTGCGTTTCAGGGCTGAGCAGCTCGCTCACGGCGGGCACGCAGCGGCTGGCGTCGATGATGTGCACCACGGGCTTGCTGTAGTGCGGCGCGATGCGCACCGCGGTATGTACGCGGCTGGTGGTGGCGCCGCCGATCAGCAGCGGCGTGTCAAAGTGCTCGCGTTCCAGGTCCTTGGCCACGCTGGCCATTTCATCCAGCGAGGGCGTGATGAGGCCGCTGAGGCCGATCACGTCCACCTTCATTTCGCGGGCGGTCTTCAGGATGGTGGCGCTGTGGACCATCACGCCGAGGTCGATCACCTGCCAGCCGTTGCACGCCAGGATCACGCCCACGATGTTCTTGCCGATGTCGTGCACGTCGCCCTTCACCGTGGCCAGCAGCACCTTCTTCGGGCCGTCGTCGCGCGTGGTCTGGATGGGCACGCCGAAGCTGTCCTTCAGCACTTCTTTTTCCGCCGGGTTGTTCTTCTTGTACTCCTCCAGAAAAGGCTCCAAGTAGGCCACGGCCTTCTTCATCACGCGGGCGCTCTTCACCACTTGCGGCAGGAACATTTTGCCGCTGCCGAAGAGGTCGCCCACCACGGTCATGCCGGCCATCAGCGGCCCTTCGATCACCTTCACGGGGTCCAGCAGTTCCTTGCGCGATTCCTCGGTGTCCTCCTCGATGAAGTCGGTGACGCCATGCACCAGCGCGTGCCGCAGGCGTTCGTTCACGGGTTCCCTGCGCCAGGCGAGGTCCAGCACCTTGGCCTGCTTGCCGTCGCCGCGGAAGCTTTCGGCCAGCGTCACCAAGCGTTCGGTGGCATCGGGCCGGCGGTCGAAGAGCACGTCCTCCACGTGTTCCAGCAGTTCCTTGGGGATCTCGTCGTACACACCGATCTGGCCGGCGTTCACGATGCCCATGTCCATGCCCGCCTGGATGGCGTGGTAGAGGAAGGCGGTGTGCATGGCCTCGCGCACGGGCTCGTTGCCGCGGAAGCTGAAGCTGATGTTGCTCACACCGCCGCTCACCAGCACGCCGGGCAGGTTTTCCTTGATCCACTTCACCGCCGAGATGTAGTCGATGGCGTAACGCGCATGCTCCGTCATGCCCGTGGCCACGGTGAGGATGTTGGGATCGATGATGATGTCGTGCGCGGCGAAGCCCACCTGCTGCCTCAGCAGATCGTACGCACGTTGCGCGATCTCTATGCGCCGCTCGTAGCTGTCGGCCTGGCCCTGTTCATCGAAGCACATCACCACCACGGAGGCGCCGAGGCGTTTCACGATGCGGGCCTGCCGCAGGAACTCCTCCTCCCCTTCCTTCAGGCTGATGCTGTTGGCGATGCCTTTCCCTTGCAGGCATTTCAGGCCGGTCTCGATCACGGCGAACTTGCTGCTGTCCACCATCACGGGCACCTTGGCGATGTCCGGCTCGGCGGCGATGAGGTTGAGGAAGGTGCGCATGGCCTGCACACCGTCGATCAGGCCCTCGTCCACGTTCACGTCGATGGCCTGGGCGCCGTTCTCCACCTGCTGCCGCGCCACGCGCACGGCTTCGGCGTAGTTGCCTTCCTTGATCAACCTTCGGAACTGCGCGCTGCCGGTGATGTTGGTGCGCTCGCCGATGTTCACGAAGTTGGAACCGGGGAAAATGCGGAGCGGCTCGAGGCCGGAGAAGGTGGGGATGCTCATGGTTGGCTGTGTGAATTCCCCGATGTTGCGTTGTTCACGTTGGAACCATCTGTAGCATCGACCCAATGGGTCGACTATACAGATGCTGGAAAAGGTCGTGGTTGGTATTTTTTCGCTTCATCAGCCAGCGCCGCAATATGCTCCGGCGTAGTACCGCAGCAGCCGCCCACGATGTTCACCAAGCCGTCCTTCATGAACTCACCTACCAGGCGCGCGGTGACCTCCGGCGTTTCGCGGTATTCGCCCATCTGGTCGGGCAGGCCGGCATTGGGGTACACGCTCACTAAGCAAGGGGCCTGTTCGGCGAGCACCTGCAGGTAGGGCCGCATCTGGGCCGCGCCCAGCGCGCAGTTCAGGCCAATGCTGAAGAGCGGCACATGGCCCATGCTGATCAGGAAGGCATCGATGGTCTGGCCGCTGAGGGTGCGTCCGCTGGCATCGGTAATGGTGACGCTGCACATCAGCGGCAGCCGCGTGCCGCGCTTGTCGAAGACCTCCTCGATGGCATAGAACGCGGCCTTGGCGTTGAGCGTGTCGAAGATGGTCTCCACCAGCAGCAGGTCCACGCCGCCCTCCATCAACGCATCCACCTGTTCGGTGTAGGCGGTCACGAGGTCGTCGAAGCTCACGGCGCGGAAACCGGGGTCGTTCACATCGGGACTGAGCGAGGCCGTGCGGTTGGTGGGGCCGATGGAGCCGGCGACGAAGCGCGGCTTGCTTGGGTTTTTTGCCGTGAACTTCTCGCACACCGCCTTGGCCAATTGCGCCGAGCGCAGGTTGATATCATGCACCAGATGCTCGCACTTGTGCTCGGCCTGCGCGATGCGGGTGCCGCTGAAGGTGTTGGTCTCGATGATGTCCGCACCGGCCTCCAGGTATTGCTCGTGGATGCGCGTGATGGCCTCGGGGCGCGAGAGCGAAAGCAGGTCGTTGTTGCCTTGCAGCAATACGGGGTGCTGCCCCATGCCTTTCGGGTGGAAGTCTTCCTCCTTCAGCTTCAGGCGCTGGATCATGGTGCCCATGGCGCCGTCCAGGATGAGGATGCGCTCTTTCGCCAATTGTTCGATCGTCTTCATGCGTACTTCTTCTGCGGTCCTTGTCCTTAAAAACAAAAAATCCCCACCCGATGGACCGGATGAGGCAACAGTGCAGGAAACACACAGGACTCGATCGCGGCTCATCTTCTTGTTGT
>JADZAC010000093.1 GCA_020852835.1 Flavobacteriales bacterium | reverse complement strand
TGCGAAGGTGACGACCATTGGACCGATTCCCTGAAGCTTCAGAAACAGGTGGATGCCATGGAAGCCGACCCGCAGGCGGTGGCCTGTTTCACCAATGCGTGGAACCAGCGCGGCGAGGAGCGCACGGAATACCTGGATGGCCGTTACACCAAGGTTCCCGGGCCACGGGTGGAGCAACACGAGCTGGTGAATGCCCAGGGGCTGCCCACCTGCACGTTCATCTGCCGTGCCGACCGGCTGTTTCCGCTACCGGATGCGTTGCAACGCTCGCCCACGGCCGATACGATCATGTATGCGCACCTGGGCAACTACGGCCACTTTGTTTACCTGCCGCAGATCACGGCCGTGCGCCACATGCACCCCGGCGGGATCCATTCCCTTACCAGCCAGGCCAACCGCCTCTTGGTCACCTTGCGCAGCTTGCCGTTCATGGACCAGGTGAGCCACGGCAACCAACGGGAGGTCATCGCCGCACGGGAGCTGTACGAGGCCCGCGCGGGCTGGTTGGTGTGCATGCAGGAGGAACACGCCGAATTGGCGCAGTTGTGCTGGCGCATACTGGCGCGGCGCCGCAAGGAGGCCGGCTGGAACCTCACCACCACCGCCCGCAACTACCTGAAGGCCCATTGGCCGAAGACCGAACGCGCCTTGGGCCGGTATTGGGACAACTTGCTGGGCCGCGGAGCCTAGCGCTGATCAGGGTCGTTGGCGGCCATAGAACCACCAGCCCAACTTGTGCAGCTTGTCGCCCAGCCAGCTTTCCCGGCGAGCCACCAGCGCCAGGGCGCCGTCGCGCAGGTCATGGCGCCGCCAGAGCCTCGGCCTTGCCGCCACCTGCAACAACACGCCCGCCCGCTCCCGGCGGCCGTTTGCAGCCCGTAGCCGGGTGATGAGCCAATTTTCCCGGATCCGGTCACGGGCGGCACGCGGCACCCCCGCTCCAGCGGCCCAGCGGTGCAGCGCCGCATACATCCGGGCCGCATGGGCATCGCCCTGCCGGGTGCGGGTAATGCGGTTATCACGGTGCACGCCGCGACGCGCAACCGCTTGTGAGATGCATCCGGGATAGAGCCGCAAGGCATGGGACAGGCGGATCAGGAATTCCGAATCCTCGTTCATGTGCAGCTCTTCATCCATGCGCTGGCCGCAGCGCCGCAGGCTGTCGCGTTTCACCGTAAACGCATCCAGGCTGAAATGCCCGGTGCCGGGCAACAGGCCGATCAACCCGCCGAACAATTCCTCCGGCGGCAAGGGGCGGGTCACCGTGGTAAGCTCCTGCAGCCCGCGCTGCACGAACCGGGCATGGCCTTCGGCATCGTGGAAGTAGGCATCGATGGCACCGTACACGCCATCGGCATCGGGGTGTTGGGCGAAGACCTGGTGTTCCGCCGTGAAGCGGTGGGGCAGGAACAAGTCGTCGGCGTCCAAAAAGGCGATGTAGGGCTGCGTGGCCATGTCCATGCCCAAATTGCGCGAAGCGGAAGCACCCCTGTTGATGCCGCCCGGGTGGCGGAACAATTTGATGCGCGGGTCGCTGTGCGCCAAGGCCTCGCACACGGCCAAGCTGTTGTCGGGCCCGGCATCATCCACCAGGATCAGCTCCTGCACCTCCTTGCAGGCCAAGGCGGAGCGCACCGCCGCCTCCACGAATTTTTCCGCATTGTACACCGGTACCACCACCGAAACGGCCAAGGGCGGTGCAGCTGGGGTAGCTTCCATGGCGCGCGAAAGTAGGCGTACCATCCAAGCGAATTGGTCTCGGGGGAAGCGCGATCTCGCACACGCCGTGGCTCCACCTCCTCCCCATTCGCGAGTAGGCTGTGCACCCAACAGCCGACGAAGCGATCCCGCACACGCCGTGGCACCACCTCCACCCCATTCGCGAGGAGGCTGTGCACTCAACAGCCGACGAAGCGATCTCGCACACGCCGTGGCACGCCACCCCCGGACAAGATCGCTTCGCTTTCCCGCTCGTTCCTCACGGGGCCGCTTGCGAATGGGGAAGCGCACACGGGGCTACCTTCGCGCGCCCATGCCCGCCCAGCCTTGCGTTACCGTGCTGATGACCCTCTATAACAAGGGTCCGTACGTGGAGGAAGCCGTGCGCAGCGTGCTGGCACAGACCTTCACGGACTTTGAACTGTTGGTGGTGGATGATGCCAGCACGGACGGTGGGCTGGACAAGGTGAAAGCAATCGGCGACCCGCGCATTCGGATCCTGGAAAGCGCGGTGAACACGGGGCGTGCAGCGGCGGCGAACCGGGGCTATGATTCAGCCCGCGGGCAATACATCGCCGTGCTGGATGCGGACGATGTGATGCGGCCCGAAAGGCTTGCCAAGCAGGTGGCCTTTATGGACCGTTACCCGGAGGTCGGTGCGTTGGGATCCTGGGCCGGCGTAGTGAACGATCCGGGCAACGTGATCCGCTGGCCAGCGACCGATGCCTCCTGCCTTGGCGGGATACTTTTTGGCATGCCCGTTTCCTACGGCCTGTCCATGCTGCGCCGGACCGTTGTGGAGCAATACGGTTTGCGCTGCGATCCGGGATGGAAAACGCCGGGCATGGACTACCTCTTCATGCTGCAGTTCAGCAGCCATGCCCAATACGCCAACCTGCAAGAACCGCTCACCCTCTACCGCACGGGCGCGAACAACATGCGCCATGGCCGCAATGAACGGGAAGACTGGCGCGTGCTGGTCCGCGCGGCCTTTCGTTTCTTCGAGCTGCCCCTTACGGAAGAAGAACTGGAGCTGCACCTGGCTTTCCATGGCCAGTGGGCGAAGCCTTTTGATGCCGGACACACGCGGAAGCTGTGGGCGTGGAAACAAAAACTGGCGGCCATGGCCCGCGAACGCGGACTGTTCAGCGGGGAGCTCTTCGAGGCTGAACTGGACCGGCGTTGGGACCGGCTCTTCCACCGCTTCGCCGACCAGGACCTGGGTGCGGCCGTGGCCCACCTGCACCTTAGCGGCCGCTGGCCGGCGGATCGTCTTTCCTACCTCGCCAAAGTCACCATACGCCGCTGGGCGGGCCGAAAGCCATGAAGGTTTCCGTGGTGATCCCCGTGTACAACAAGGCGCCCTTCCTGCGCGAAGCGGTCGAGAGCATCCTGGGGCAAACGTTCAAAGACTTTGAGCTGATCTGCGTGGACGACAAGAGCACGGACAACAGCCTGGAAGTGCTCCGCGCGATCAAGGACCCGCGCCTGCGCATCGTGGAACTCGAGCGCAACGGCGGCCCCGGCGTGGCCGCCAACGCCGGCCTGGACGCGGCACGGGGCGAATACATCGTGCGCATGGACGCCGACGACATCGCCGTGCCCGAGCGCATCGCCCTGCAGGTGGCCTTCATGGATGCGCATCCTGAGCTGGTGGCCAGCGGCGGCCGCATGCGTTTGTTCGGCGCGGAGGACGAGCTGTGGAACTACCCGTTGACGGCAGATGCCTGCGCCGCACAATTGGCCTTTGGCGTGCCCGTGGTGCAGGGAGCTTCCATTGTGCGACGCAGCGTGCTTGAGGCCCATGGCCTGCGCTACGACCCCACCTGGCCGCGCATCGGGGAGGACTGGCTGCTTTGGTTGCGCCTGGCCCCCTACGGGCCCATGGCCAACCTGCCCGATGTGCTCGTGCACTACCGGCGCGGAGCGCAGAACATCGCCCACGGGCGCGACAAGGCCGCAGACACGGCGCCGTTGCAGCAAGCGGCATTCAAGGCGATGGGCATTCCGCACGCTCCGGAAGAATTGGACCTGATGCTCATGGGGTCCACCATCTTCAAGCTAAAGCCCACGGCGGCACGCGTCAAGGCACTGCGCCGTTGGTACAACAAGCTCATAGCGCTGAACGCCGATAGGCATTTTGCACCGGAAGCTGCCTTCCAAGCCCGTGTGGAGCAGCAATGGAACAAGCTGTTCCACCACCTGCCGCGCTACGGCATGGCACCGGCACTGGCCCACTTGCGCCTAAGCGGGCACTGGCCCATGGACCGGCTGGTCTACGCCCTGAAATACCGCATCAACGCCCGCTTGGGGCGGGTGCCCAACGGCTGAGCCATGAACAAGGAACTCTGGCTCTTCACGCAAAGCTTCCCCTTTGGGCGCGGCGAAGCCTTCCTGGAGAATGAGCTGCCCACCCTGGCGCAACGCTTCGCACGCGTGAGCCTGTTTCCCTTGCACGGCGGAGAGGGCATGCGGCCTTTGCCCGGCAATGTGCAGGTGGAGCGCCTGCTGCCCGACCCTTATGCGCGGGCAACGCCGGCACAGCTGCTGCGCCGATCCGGGGACGTGCGCCGGCTGGTAAGCTCCCTGTGGCAGGACATGGGCATGGCCATGTTCAGCAAGCGTTGGCGCGGCGAGCTGCAAAGCACGGTGCGCGGCCATGTGCACCGCTTGGCGGTGCTGGAAAGGGAGTTGCTGCCCCGCTACGACCCGAAGCGCGTGGTGCTCTACTCCTATTGGACGCATGAATGGGCCACGCTGCTGGCGCTGTTGCAGGCCACGCACCCGGAAGTACGCTTCATCAGCAGGGCCCATGGTTTCGACTTGTACGAGCACCAGCATGCCTCCGGGGTGATCCCCTTCCGAGCGCTGCAACTACGGGCCGTAGCGAAGCTCTTCTGCGTGTCACTGGCCGGATCGGCCCACATGCAGGCCCGGCATCCCGCATACCGGGGCAAGTATGAGCTGGCCCGGTTGGGCACGGCGGACCATGGGATCAACCCGCGCCCGGGAAAGGAAGGCCTGCACGTGGCAAGCTGCTCGCACGTGATCCCGCGCAAACGTGTCCTGCTGCTGGCGGAAGCCTTGAGCCGGACCACCAAGCCGGTGCACTGGACCCATTTCGGCGACGGGTCCGCAATGCCCTTGCTCAAAGATCGGGTCGCCCGGTTGCCCGCCAACGTCACCGTGGACCTGAAGGGTGCGGCGGACAACGCGGCCATCATGCGTTGGTACCAGGAAAACCCGGTGGACCTGTTCGCCCTCACCAGCGAGCTGGAAGGTGGCGTGGCCGTGGCCTTGCAAGAGGCGGCCAGCTTCGGCATTCCCTTGGTGGCCACCGATTCCGGCGGCGTGCGCGACATCATGAACGAACGTACTGGCGTGCTGCTGCCGCAGCACGCCAGTACGGCGGAATTGGCCGAGGTGATCGACGGCTTCCGTCAAAGCCCCATGGCCACTGCGGCATTTCGTGCCGGCGTGCGCAACTTTTGGGAAGAGAACTTCCGGGCGGAGGTAACCTTCAATCGCTTCTGCGACCGCCTGCTGGAATTGCATGAGGGCTGGCAAGCGCGGTGATGCACCGGCCCCTCCGTCATTGCGAGGGCTTGTGCTTTTGACAAGCCCCTACCGTCATTGCGAGGACCTGTGCACTTAACAGGTCCGAAGCAATCTTTAATTGAGCCGGACGGAATTAAAGATTGCTTCGCCCGATGACGGGCTCGCAATGACGGTGGGCTTCGCCCGGTGACGGTTGGGGAGTGGTGCCACGGCG
>JADZAC010000092.1 GCA_020852835.1 Flavobacteriales bacterium | reverse complement strand
TGAGCGATGCCAACTACGACCGCGTGGACATCCACCGCCCATTCGTGGACCACATCGTGCTCGTCTCCCCAAGCGGCAAGCCGATGAAGCGAGAGACCGACCTGATCGAGGTGTGGTTCGACAGTGGTGCGATGCCCTACGCGCAATGGCACTACCCCTTCGAGAACGAGGCCACCTTCAAGGAGAAGTTCCCGGCCGCCTTCATTGCGGAAGGCGTGGATCAAACGCGCGGCTGGTTCTATACCCTGCACGCCATCAGCACCTTGGTCTTTGATCAGGTGGCCTACAAGACCGTGGTGAGCAACGGCCTGGTGCTGGACAAGGTGGGCCAGAAGATGAGCAAACGCCTAGGCAACGCCGTGGATCCGTTCACCACCCTGGACCAGTACGGTGCCGATGCCGTGCGCTGGTACATGATCAGCAACGCGTCGCCGTGGGACAACCTGAAGTTCGACGCCGAAGGCATCACCGAAGTGCAGCGCAAGTTCTTCCGTGCGCTCTTCAACACCTACAACTTCTTCGCACTGTACGCCAACATCGATGGGTACGATGGTAAGGGCGAAGCCACGCTCACGGAAAGCGATCGCTGGGTCCTCTCGCGCCTCAACAGTGTGATGAAGGTGGCCGATACGAACTACGGCGACTACGAGCCCACCATCGCCGCGCGCACCATCCAGGACTTCGTGGTGGAGGACCTGAGCAACTGGTACGTGCGCCTCAACCGCCGCCGCTTCTGGAAGGGCGACGCCCTCGGCTCCGCTCGAGGGGGCGACAAGAACGCGGCCTACCAAACCTTGCACCGCTGCCTGGAGGTGGTGGCGATGTTAAGTGCGCCGATCGCACCCTTCTTCAGCGATCGCTTGTATCGCGACCTTCATGCTGGAACCCCGAGCGGAGCCGAGGGGGTTCACCTGAGCGACTGGCCCAAGCACGATGAACAAGCCATCGATCTGGAACTGGAGCAACGCACCGCGCTTGCCCAAAAGCTCACCTCCCTGGTGCTGAGCATCCGCAAGAAAGAAGGCCATCGGGTGCGCCAGCCATTGCAGAAGATGATGGTGCCCGTGACGGACGCCGCAATGCGCTCACGCCTGGAGGCGGTCAGCGATCTGGTGTTGAGCGAAGTGAACGTGAAGGAGCTGGTGATCCTCGACGCCAACGAGAGCAAGCTCACCAAAAAGATCAAGCCCGATTTCAAAAAGCTCGGTGCGCGCATGGGCAAGCTGATGAAGAGCGTGGCCGCCGCCGTTTCCGCGTTCGATCAAGCCCGGATCGCCGAACTGGAGGCCAAGGGCAGCATGAGGCTCACCATCGATGGCCAGGAGGTGGAACTCTTGCGCGACGACGTGGAGATCACCGCCGATGCGGTGCCAGGCCTGAGCGTGGCCAGCGATGGGGCCCTCACCGTGGCGCTGGACATCACCTTGAGTGCTGAACTGCAACTCGAAGGCATTGCCCGTGAGGTGGTTAGCCGTATCCAAACCTTGCGTAAAGAGCGCGGTTTGGAGGTCACTGACCGGATCGAACTGCACGTCTTGCGGAATGGGGGCGGCCTCTTCGAGCAGGCAGTGGATCGCTTTGCCGCCCATATCCGCTCGGAAACCCTGGCAATAACCCCTGAGGATCAAATTCTTGTGAATGAATTTGATCCGAAACATGGCCAACCGGCCGATCTGGAGCTTGGAGGGGCCGGCAAGTGCCTTTTGGCCCTGACCAAAGCCCTTTCCTGAGGTGCGGATTTACCTATATTCGCGGACCATTAAAAGGGGGGGCTACATGGCAGCGAAGAAGATCACATCGAACCCGGTCAAAAAGGCAGCTGGGAAAAAACCGGCAGCCAAGAAATCCGTGCAGAAAGCCGTGGCAAAGAAGGTCGTTGCCAAACCCTCCTCCAACAAAGCCGCCCCGAAGAAATCCGTGGCAAAAACCGCAGTAAAGAAAGCGGTGGCAAAACCCAAACCAGTGGTAAAAGCCCCGGCCAAGAAAGCTGCACCGGCCAAGCCCGTAGCCAAGAAGAAGGTTGCCCCGGCCAAACAATCTGTAAAGTCCGTGACCAAGAAGACCGTAAAGCCGGTGGCCAAGAAGGCGCCGGCCAAACCCGTAAAATCGCCGGCCGGAGCAAAGCCGGTGAACAAACCTGCCCGGAAACAGGCGCCAAAGCAAGCGCCAGCACCTGTGGCAAAGCAGGCAGTAAAGTCCGCCAAACCGGCGGTTGCGCCCAAAACAGCCCCGGAAAAGGTGGCTGCGCCCCCCAAGCCGAAAGCAAAAAAAGCCAAGAAGACCGTGGAACAAGCCCCCGATCCCAAAATCTCGTCCAAACCGCTCGTTACCCAAGGCAGCGGACCCAGCATGCCCCGCGTCACCCCCATGGTAAAAGTGCAGGTGAGCACCTTGGAAGCTGGCGACAAGGCACGTTATTCCGATCAAGAGCTGGAAGAGTTCCGCGCGATCATCAACGCCAAATTGGATGAGGCCCGCAAGGACTATGACCTGTTGAAGCAGACCTTGGCCAACAACGATAGCAACGGCACCGAAGACACCAGCCCCTCCTTCAAGATGATCGAGGACGGCAGTGAGACCCTGGGCCGTGAGGAAACGGCACAGCTGGCCGGCCGCCAGGAGAAATTCATCAAGCACTTGGAAGATGCCTTGCTGCGCATCCGCAACAAGACCTACGGCATCTGCCGGGTCACCGGCAAGCTCATCAGCAAGGAACGCCTCCGGCTGGTGCCCCATGCCACGCTGAGCATTGAGGCCAAGCAGCAGATGAGCAACTGATCGGCCTGAATTTGCCGTGAAGCGCCCCATCCTGATCATATTGGCGGTCCTCCTGGCGGACCAGCTGCTGAAATTCTGGGTGAAGCTCAGCTTCTTCCTGGGGGAATCGGTTCCGCTGTTCGGTGAAGGCCATACGTGGGCCTACCTGCAGTTCGTGGAGAACCGGGGCATGGCTTTCGGGCTGGAGTTCGGTGGCAAACTTGGCAAGGTGGCGCTCACCCTGTTCCGCATGATCGCCCTGGTGGGGATCGGATATTTGCTCAGGAAGGCCGTGCGTGAAAAACACCGGCCGGCCATGGTGACCAGCTTGGCCCTGGTATTTGCCGGCGCCTTGGGCAACATCATCGACAGTGCATTCTACGGCTTGATCTTCGATGCCAGCACCCCGTTCCAGAAAGCCGTGCTGTTTCCCGAAGCCGGCGGTTACGCCTCGTTCCTGCACGGTGCGGTAGTGGACATGTTCTATTTCCCCCTGGTGCAAGGGCAACTCCCGCAATGGCTTCCCATTTGGGGCGGCCAGGAGTTTGAATTCTTTCGGCCGGTGTTCAATATCGCGGACGCGGCCATCAGCGTGGGCATTGTAATGGTGATCCTGCTGCAGCGCCACGCGGTGCCTACCCCGCAAGCCGACAATACCGCCCCACCTGCGGACAGCGGGACACACCCCGGGCGGTGACCGCCTATCTCCGGGCCGGAGCCCGATCAGGCCGGCCGGGCAGGGGCCATGATGCCTTGGCCTACCAGCAACTGCGCGATCTGCACCGCATTGGTGGCCGCCCCTTTGCGCAGGTTATCCGCCACCACCCAGAGGTTGAGGCTATTGGCCTGGCTTTCATCCCGCCGCAAACGCCCCACGTAAACGGCATCCTTGCCCTGGGCGTGCAACGGCATGGGATAGGCGTCCGCTGAGGGATCGTCAACGAGTTCAATGCCCGGGGCTGCCCGCAACAAACTGCGCACGTCGGCCAGGTCATAGTCCGTGGCGAACTGCACGTTCACCGCCTCGCTGTGCCCACCGGTCACCGGCACGCGCACCGCCGTGGCGGTCACCCGGATGGAGGGGTCCAGGATCTTCTTCGTTTCGTTCACCAGCTTCATCTCCTCCTTGGTATAGCCGTTGGCGGTGTAGTCGTCACAGCGGGCCAGCACGTTCTTGTCGATCCGGTAGGGATAGGCTTTTTCACCGTCCCTGCCGTGGCGCTCATCTTCCAACTGCTGCACCGCCTTCACGCCGGTGCCCGTTACGCTCTGGTACGTGCTCACCACCACGCGTTCCACGCCATACTTGGCGTGCAGCGGAGCCAATGCCATCACCAGCTGGATGGTGCTGCAGTTGGGGTTGGCAATGATGCCTCCCCGGGAAAGGTCCGTGGCGGCCAGCAACTTGCCATTGATCTCGGGCACCACCAGCAATTTCTCCGGGTCCATGCGCCAAGCACTGCTGTTGTCGATAACGATGGTGCCTGCCGCCGCAAACCGGGGCGCCCACTCCAGCGAAGTGGCCCCGCCTGCAGAGAACAAAGCCAAGTCAGGCCTTTCGCGAACGGCATCCTCCATGCCGATCACGGCGATGTCCTTCCCTTTGAAGCGGACCGTTTTCCCGATGCTTTTTTCGGTCGCCACCGGAAGCAGCACGTCCACCAGGGCGCCCATGCGTTCTTCCAGCACCTGCAACATCACCCCGCCCACCATGCCAGTGGCGCCTGCAATTGCAACCTTCATCTTCAATGGCTTTTTCGGCCCGCCAAAACTACTACCTTTCCTTCCGCTACTACAGCATGTGCAACGCCCTCCGCCTCCTGCCACCACTGGCGGCAGCCCTGCTTTGGGGCACGCTCGTTCAGGCCCAGTTCACCGATGATTTTTCCGATGGCAACTTCACCGCCGATCCCACTTGGGGCGGCAATGATGCCTTGTTCACGGTGGTGGCCGATGGGCAAGGAAACAACCAATTGCGCTCCAACAGCCCCAGTGCGGCCACCTACTACCTCAGCACCCCATCTGCGCAGGCTTCCGGGCAGTGGGAGTTTTTCTTCAACTTGAAGTTCGCCACTTCCGGTGCAAACTACGTGGACGTGTACCTGATGAGCGATATGCAGGACCTCACCACACCCGCCAACGGCTATTTTGTGCGCATCGGCGAAACCGCCGACCATGTGGTACTGAACAAGTTGGCTTCCGGGACCTCCACGCTGCTCGTCACCAGCCCGGATGGCATTGTGAACAGCAGCACCGACAATCCCTTCCGCATCAAAGTGACACGCGATGCCGCAAACAGCTGGGCCCTCCTTTACGACGACGGCGCCACCGGCACCTATGTGAGCGCCGGCAATGCCACGGACGCCGACATCACCGCCTGCGCCTGGTCCGGGATCCGCATCGTGCAGAGCACCGCGGCATCCGCCGTGAACAACCACTTCTTCGATGATCTCTATGCCGGGCCGATCATCCTGGACACCACACCGCCAGTGGTGGTGAGCATTACGGCCACCAGCGCCACCAACGTGGATGTGCTGTGGAGCGAGCCGTTGGACCCGGCCTTCATCGGCAGCTACGACATCCTGCCTTTCATCGGTGTGGGCACAGCAGCGCAGGATGGCACGAACCCCGCCTTGGTACACCTCACCCCGGCCAGCCCGCTCGCGGCGAATGTTACCTATTCACTGTTAGCCAGTGCTGCGAACGACCTTGCCGGAAATTCAGCGGCATCCAGCAACACCGATTTTGCGTGGTCCGTGGCCGTGCCCGCATTGCCCGGTGAGGTAGTGATCAACGAGCTGATGCCCGATCCGGACCCGCCCGTGGGCCTGCCCAACGCCGAGTACGTGGAGCTCTTCAACACCACTACGGACCAGACCTTCGACCTTACCGGCTGGAAGATCACCGACGGCAGCTCCACCGGCACGCTACCGGCTGCGCAACTGCCGCCTGGCGGTTTCATGGTCCTCACCAGCACCGCAAACGCCGCGCTGTTCACCGGCTTCGGCACGGTGCTGGGCGTGCCCTCGTTCCCCTCCCTGAACAACGATGGCGACCCCGTGCAACTGTGGGATGCGACCAATGCCGAGATCGACGAGGTGACCTACACATCCGGCTGGTACAACGATGCCGGCAAGGCCGACGGCGGCTGGAGCCTGGAGCGCATGGACCCTTTCACGCCCTGCTCCAGCGCGGCCAATTGGACAGCTTCCAATACCACATTGGGCGGCACGCCCGGTGCGCAGAACAGCGTCTTCGCCATCATCAATGACACGGTGCCGCCCCTGTTGGCACAGGTCTTCGTTACGGACAGCGTGCACTTGGACCTGCTGTTCAACGAGCCGATGGACCAGGCCTCGCTGATTGCAGGGACGTACACCATTGAACCGACCGTCAGCATTGCCAATGTTGCGGTGACCACGCCGGACCGCGTGCAGCTCACGCTTTCCGCCGCGCTGGAAGCGGGCGCACTGCACACCATCTCCGTTAGCGGGGTGTACGATTGCCCAGGCAATGCCATCGGCAATGGCAACACGGCCACGTTCGCGCTTCCGCAAGCCATTGCCCCGGGCGACGTGGTGATCAACGAGGTGCTCTACGATCCGCGCGGCAGCGGCAGTGATCTTATTGAATTGTACAACCGCTCGCAGAAGGTGGTGAGCCTCGCGGGCCTGCAACTGGCCAACGGCTCCGGCAGCGTTAAACTGATCACCGGAGACGCCTGGCTGCTGCTGCCCGGGCAATATGCGGCCGTGGCCAGCGATGTGGCGAACGTGCTGATGAACTATCCCTTGGGCCATGCGGACCGCATGCTGCAAACCGCGCTCCCCACCTACAACAACGGCAGCGGCACGGTGATCTTCCTGGGAACTTTGGGCGATACGCTCGACCTGTTCAGTTACAATGACGATATGCACTTCGCCTTGCTGGATGACGTGGACGGCGTGAGCCTGGAGCGCGTGGACCCCGACCGCCTCACCAGCGACAACAGCAACTGGCACAGCGCTGCGGAAGCGGTCGGCTTCGCCACGCCCGGCTACCGGAATTCGCAGTACGCACCGGCACCCGCCGCGCACGGCGAGATCACCATCGACCCGGCGATCTTTTCACCGGACAACGATGGCTACCAGGACGTGCTCACCATCACTTACCAATTCGATGAGCCGGGCTTCGTGGGCACCATGAAGGTTTTTGACATCGCGGGCCGCGAGGTGCGCACCCTGATGAACAACGAGCTGCTGGGCACCGGCGGCGCCGTTTCATGGGATGGCCTGATGGACGGCAACGAGCTGGCGCGCATCGGGCCGTACATCATTTCCATGGAAGCTTACGACCTGGACGGCAACGTGGAGAAGTACCGTAAGGCGGTGGTGCTGGCGCACCGGCTGTGACCGGGCCAAAGAGCCGGTCAAGGATCGACATCCCGGTCACGTCGCCTCTCGGGCTACCCGGCGTAGGACCGCTCGGGGAAGGGGATCGGTTCCTTCTCGCAGTGCTTGGGGTCCTTCACCTTGGTGGGGTGGGTGGCGTGGTACTCGAACTCGTGGCGGAAGTGGCGGATGGAGGCGGCCACCGGCCAGGCGGCGGCATCGCCGAAGGGGCAGATGGTGTTGCCCTCGATGCGGCGCTGTACGTCCCACAGCAGGTCGATGTCGTCGGTGCGCGCGAGACCGTGCTCGAAGCGGTAGAGGATCTTCTCCATCCAACCGGTGCCCTCGCGGCAAGGGCTGCACTGGCCGCAGCTCTCGTGGTGGTAGAAGCGCGAGTGGTTCCAGGTGGCACGCACGATGCAAGCGGTGTCGTTGAACACATAGAAGCCGCCTGAGCCCAGCATGCTGCCCGTTTGGAAGCCGCCGTCGCTGAGGCTCTCATAGGTCATCAGGCGCGTTTCGAACTTGGCCGTACGGTAGATCAGTTCAGCAGGCAGGATGGGCACCGAGGAGCCGCCGGGGATGCAGGCCTTCAGGGGCCTTCCGCCACTGATGCCGCCGCAGTATTCATCACTGTTGATGAACTCCTCCACGGGTACGCCCAGCTCGATCTCGTACACGCCGGGTTTCTTGATGTGGCCGCTGGCGCTGATCAGCTTCGTGCCGGTGCTTTTGCCGATGCCGATCTTGGCGTACTCCTCCCCGCCGTCGTTCACGATGGGCACCACGGCGCAGATCGTCTCCACGTTGTTCACCACGGTGGGCCGCTGCCACAGGCCCTTCACCGCAGGGAAGGGCGGCTTGATGCGCGGGTTGCCGCGCTTGCCCTCGAGGCTCTCCAACAAGGCCGTTTCCTCGCCGCAGATGTAGGCGCCTGCGCCCACATGCACATGTACGTCCAGGTCGAAGCCGCTGCCCAGGATGTTCCGGCCCAGCCAGCCGGCCGCACGTGCTTCACCGATGGCCTGCTCCAGGATGCGCGCCACGTAGAAATACTCCCCGCGGATATAGATGTAGGCCGTGTTCACCCCCATGGCGAAGCAACTGGGAATGATGCCTTCGATCAACAAGTGGGGGATCCGCTCCATCAGGTAGCGGTCTTTGAAGGTGCCCGGTTCGCTCTCGTCGGCATTCACCACCAAATGGCGCGGTACGCCCTCGGGCTTGGCCAGGAAGCTCCACTTCATGCCAGCAGGGAAGCCGGCGCCTCCGCGCCCGCGCAGGCCGCTCTTCTTCACCTCTTCCAACACGGCTTCGGGGCTCATGGTCTTCAAGGCCTTCTCCACGCTGCGGTAGCCGCCATTGGCGCGGTAGGCCTCCAGCCCGCGTATGCCCGGCTTGTTGATGTGCTCAAGCAGAAGCTGTCGTCCCATTTCCGGCTGGCGTATCTAAGTGGTCGGTATAGTTGGAGCGTTCGGCCTTGCTGCCGAGCTCCTCGATCAGTTGGTCCACCTTTTCAATGGTAAGGTGCTCGTGGTACTTGGCGCCGCATTGCAGCATGGGCGCGGAACCGCAACTGCCCAAACATTCGGCTGCCTTCAGGGTGAACAGGCCGTCCTTGGTGGTTTCGCCGGGCTTGATGCCCAGCCTTTTGCCGATGTGCTCAATGAGGTCGTCGCTGCCGCGCAGCATGCACGGCGCGGTGTGGCATACCTCCAGCACGTGCTTGCCCACCGGGTGCAGGTGGAACATGCTGTAGAAGGTGGCCACTTCATACACTTCGATGTACTGGATGCCCAGCAGGTCGGCCACGGTGTTCATGACGGGCACGCTGAGCCAGCCGTCATGCTCAGATTGCGCCACGTGCAGGATGGGGATCAGGGCGCTCTTGCGGAACTGCTCCGGATAGCGTGCCATGATGGCCCGGCATTCCGCCAAGCCCTGCTCGCTGAACGCGAACGGTTTAATGCCGGTGTGGTTCGTTGTGGATCGTTCCATCAGAAAGGCGATACAAGGGATACAAGGGCGTTGCAGTACATGGGCTCAGGCATCGAGTTCCCCGGCGATCACGTTCATGCTGCTCATGGTGAGGATGGCGTCGCTGAGCATGCCGCCCTTGATGATCTCCGGATAAGCTTGGTAATAGATGAAGCAAGGCCGGCGCAGGTGCACGCGGAAGGGGTTGCGCCCGCCGTCGCTCACGATGTAGAAGCCCAGTTCGCCGTTGCCGCCTTCCACGCAGTGGTAGATCTCGCCCACGGGCACCTCCACCTCGCCCATCACCACCTTGAAGTGGTAGATCAGCGCCTCCATGTCGTTGTACACTTCTTCCTTGGGCGGCAGCACCCAGTCGGGCACGTCGGCGCGGAAGGTGGTCTTGTCGCTGATCTTGTCCAATTTTTCCAACGCCTGGCGGATGATGGAAAGGCTCTGGCGCATTTCTTCCTGGCGTACGGTGAACCGGTCGTACACATCGCCGCTCTTGCCCACGGGAATGGCGAAGTCGAAGTCCTGGTAGGAACTGTACGGGTCGGCCACGCGCACGTCGTAGTCCACCCCTGCGGCCCGCAGGTTGGGCCCGGTGAAACCGTATTGCAGCGCGCGCTCCCCGGCAATGGGCCCGCAGTTGATGGTGCGGTCCATGAAGATGCGGTTGCGCACCAGCAGGGCGTCGAATTCATCGAGCACCGCAGGCAGGTCCTTCACGATGCCGCGGATGCGCTGCCAGGCCAGCTCGCTGAAGTTGCGCTCGAAGCCGCCGATGCGGCCCATGTTGGTGGTGAGGCGTGCTCCGCAGATCTCCTCGTAGATCTCGTAGATCTTTTCGCGCCACTGGTACACGTACAGGAAGGGGGTGGTGGCGCCCGCATCCTGGCTGATGATGGTGTTGCAGATGATGTGGTCGGTGATGCGCGACAGCTCCATGATGATCACGCGCATGTACTCCACGCGCTTGGGCAGGTCGATGCCTAGGAGCTTTTCCACCGCCATGTGCCAACCCATGTTGTTGATGGGGGCGCTGCAGTAGTTCATCCGGTCGGTGAGCGTGGTGATCTGGTAGAACGGCCGGCGTTCGCAGATCTTCTCGAAGGCCCGGTGGATGTAGCCGATGGTCTGCTCGGTTTCCAGGATGATCTCCCCGTCCATGGTGAGCACGTTCTGGAAGATGCCGTGGGTGGCCGGGTGCGTGGGGCCCAGGTTGAGGGTGGTGAGCTCCTTGAGGCCCTCGCCGGCCACGAGGTCCTCCTTCCACAGGTCCGGTCGCGTGGTGGTATCGCTCATCGTCCGAAGAAGGTGTTGTCCTTGTCCTCGCGGGTGGGATCTTCCAAGGGGTAGTCCTTGCGCATGGGAAAGGCGGGGAAGTCTTCCATGTTGAGGATGCGCTTGAGGTTGGGGTGGCCGGTGAACTGGATGCCGAAGAAATCCCAGGTTTCGCGCTCCATCCAATTGGCCGTGGGCCACAGGTCGGTCACCGTGGGCAGCTTGGCCTCCTGCAGGGTCACGTAGGTCTTCACGCGGATCCGGTGCCCGTTGCGCATGCTGTGCAGGAAGTACACCGCGCCCAGCTCTTTTTCCAGGCCGGGGAAGTGCATGCCGCACAGCGAGGTGAGGAAGTTGAAGTCCAGCTCGTCGCGCAGGTAGGCCAACGTGCTGTGGATCTTCTCCTTGGGCACCGTGAAGCAGAGGGTGTCGTAAAGGCGTTCGTGGGTGAAACCGTCCGCACCGAGCAGCCCGGTGAGGCGGTCGGTGACCAACTGGTCACGTTCGGCTTTGATGGTGAAGGCAGGCACGGCTTAGTCGATCTTGTACTTGTTGAGCAGGTCCTCGTATTCCTTGCTGTAGCGGCGGCGCAGGCTTTCGTTCTCGGCGAGTTCCTGGATCTTCATGATGCCGTCGATCACCTGTTCGGGGCGCGGAGGGCAGCCCGGCACATACACGTCCACGGGGATCACACGGTCGATGCCTTGCAGCACGCTGTAGCTGTCGAAAATGCCGCCGCTGCTCGCGCAGGCGCCCATGCTCAGCACCCATTTGGGCTCGGCCATCTGCATGTACACTTCCCGCAGCACGGGGGCCATCTTCTTGGCGATCGTGCCCATCACCATCAGCAGGTCGCTTTGGCGCGGGCTGAAGCTGAGGCGCTCCATGCCGAAACGGGCCAGGTCATAGTGCGAGCTCATCAGGCTCATGAACTCAATGCCGCAGCAGCTGGTGGCGAAGGGCAGCGGCCACAGGCTGTTCTTGCGGGCCAGGCCGATGGCCTTGTCTGCACTGGTGGTAAAGAATCCGGTACCGGTGTAGCCCGGGGGAGCTTCCACGATGCTCGGCTTCCCGCGGTCGGGGGCCTGTACCGGTTGGAGTTTGTTGTTGCTCATGGTGTAGTGCGGCCGAACGGGCCGGCAGCGTTCATTCCCACTTCAGGGCGCCTTTTTTGATCACATAGAAGAACCCTGCCAGCACAAAGCCCAGGAATACCAGCATTTCCATCAGGCCGAACCAGCCCAACGCCTTGAAGTTGACCGCCCAGGGGTACATGAAGATCACCTCCACGTCGAACAGCACGAAGAGGATGGCGATCAAGAAGTACTTCACCGAGAAGGGTGCCCGGGCGTTGCCGTGCTGTTCTATGCCGCACTCGAAGCTCTCCAGCTTGCGGCGCCCCCCGCGCTTGGGCCCCAGCCAGGCGGCCGCAGCCAAGGCCACGCCCACGAAGCCTGCGGCAATGGCCACTTGGAGGATCACCGGAAGGAAATCATGGGGGGTGCTCATGCGGTGTGGAAATTCCGTGCGAACGTACGGGAGTTTGGCGGGTCCTGCAAAGGTAAACGGCAGGAACCGGCCCTTGCGGGGCATAAACGCCCGAAAACCCGCCCTGCCCGTGCAGCTGATCAATGCTGCACCTCCTCGGCCGCAATGATGCTGTCCACCACGTAGACCGAGTGCCCGCGCCAAGGCAGCGCTCCCAGATACTCCCGGTAGTGCATTGTGAACTGGTCGCCGCTGCGGGCCATGAGCTCCCGGGCGATGCGTTCATCGGCCACGGAGAATTCAAACTCGTAGGAGCTCAGGGTGGCGCCCTGGGCCCGCAGGCCCGTTTGGATCAGCTTGCCCTCATAGGTCTTGAACAGATAGCCCTTGCGCACCACGTAGTTCAACTGGCCGGCCTTGGCGCCTTCCCCGAACACCCAGCCGTAGCGGACCCAGCCTGCGCAGGCCAGCACCAGTACCACCAGCAACAGCAACTTCCAATACCACTTCATGCCAACGAATGATCTTCGCCCCAAGGGCCAAGTACGCCGCGTGCCCGGGGCCTACGGTTTCTTAAGCTCAAAATTCTCCAGGAACTTGGTGGTGAAATCCCCGGCGCGGAATTTCTCGTTCTGCATCAGCTGCAGGTGGAAGGGGATGGTGGTGTGCACCCCTTCGATCACGTACTCGTTCAGGGCGCGCTCCATCTTGGCAAGGGCTTCCTCGCGGGTTTGCGCGCTCACGATCAGCTTGCCGATCATGCTGTCGTAGTTGGGCGGTATGGTGTAGCCGGCATAGGTGTGCGTATCGATGCGCACGCCGTGGCCGCCCGGGCTGTGGTAGCTCTGGATCTTGCCGGGGCTGGGGCGGAAATCGTTGAACGGGTCCTCGGCGTTGATGCGGCACTGGATGCTGTGCCGGGTGGGTTCGTAGTTGAGGCCGCTGATGGGGATGCCCGCCGCGATCTTGATCTGTTCGCGCACCAGGTCGAAGTCGATCACTTCCTCGGTGATGGTGTGCTCCACCTGGATCCGCGTGTTCATTTCCATGAAGTAGAAGTTGCGGTCCTTGTCCACCAGGAACTCCACGGTGCCCACGCCTTCGTAGTTCACGCTGGCGGCGGCTTTGATCGCGGCCTCGCCCATCTTCTTGCGCAGCGCCTTGGTCATGAACGGGCTGGGGGTCTCCTCCACGAGCTTCTGGTGGCGGCGCTGGATGCTGCAGTCGCGCTCGCTCATGTGGCAGAAGGTGCCGTACTGGTCCCCGGCCACCTGGATCTCGATGTGGCGCGGCTCCAGCACGTATTTCTCCATGTACATGCCCGGATTGCCGAAAGCGGCGCCCGCCTCTTGGCTGGCCTTCTCAAAGGCCTCCTCGAACTCCTCCTCCTTCCACACCAGGCGCATGCCCTTGCCGCCCCCGCCCGCCGTGGCCTTCAGGATCACCGGGTAACCGATGCGCTTGGCCTCCTTCTTGGCCAGGTCCACGTCGGTAATGAGCCCCTCGGTGCCGGGCACTACCGGCACGCCGGCCTTGATCATGGTGGCCTTGGCGGTGGCTTTGTCGCCCATGGCCTCGATCTGCTCGGGCAGCGCGCCGATGAACTTGATGCCGTGCTCCTGGCAAATGCGGCTGAACTTGGCGTTCTCGCTCAAAAAGCCGTAGCCGGGATGGATGGCGTCCGCATTGGTGATCTCCGCCGCAGCAATGATCCGGCTCATGTTCAGGTAGCTGTCCTTGCTGGGCGGCGGGCCGATGCACACGGCCTCGTCGGCAAAGCGCACGTGCAGGCTGTCACGGTCGGCGGTGCTGTACACGGCCACCGTTTTGATGCCCATTTCGCGGGCAGTGCGGATCACGCGCAGCGCGATCTCACCGCGGTTGGCTATGAGGATCTTCTTGAACATGGGAGACTTCCGGTCTGGTTCACCACAGAGGCACTGAGGACACAGGGAAGAAGGAAAGTTCCACTAGGGCATTCGGGCCGGGGAGATCGCTTGCGTGCCTATCAAGCATTCCTCTGTGCTCTCTGTGCCTCTGTGGTGAATGGGCTATGCGGGGTCCACCAAGAACAGGGGCTGGTCGTACTCCACGGGCTTGGCGTCGTCCACCAGCACCTTCACGATCTTGCCGCTCACCTCGCTCTCGATCTCGTTGAAGAGCTTCATGGCCTCGATGATGCACAGGGTTTTGCCCGGCTTGATCTCGTCGCCCACATTGACGAACACGGGTTTGCCCGGACCGGCGGCACGGTAAAAGGTGCCGATCATCGGTGCCTTCACGGTGATGTATTTGCTTTCTGCCGCCGGTGCCGCCGCCTGGGCTGGCGGAGGTGCGGCAGCAGCCGGTGCGGCCGGTGCGGGTCCCGGCAGGGGGGCCGGGGCGTACACCGGTGGAGCCGCCGTGATCACCTGCACTTCCTTCTTGCTGGCGGCGGTCTTGATCGTAAGCTTGAAGTCCTTCTGCTCGATCTCTACTTCGCTCACGCCGCTCTTGGCAACGAATTTGATCAGGTCCTGGATCTGTGTGATGTTCATGGGTTCCATGGGATTGGTTCCGGCCGCGGAGGGCCAAGGTAGAAAAGCAAACGGTTCACGAACCGTAGGCCCACTTGATGTAGACCGAACCCCAGGTGAAGCCGCCCCCGAAAGCGGCCAGGATGAGGTTGTCGCCCTTTTTCAAGCGGCTCTCCCATTCCCACAGGCACAGGGGTATGGTGCCCGAGGTGGTGTTTCCGTACTTGTGTATGTTGAGCATCACCTTGCTGTCATCCAGGCCCATGCGGTGGGCGGTGGCGTCGATGATGCGCTTGTTCGCCTGGTGGGGCACCAGCCAAGCCACATCCTGGGCGGTGAGCTTGTTGCGCTCCATGATCTCCGCGCTCACATCGGCCATGTTGGTCACGGCGAATTTGAACACCGCCTTGCCCTCCTGGTATACGAAGTGCTCACGGGCTTCCACCGTTTGCAGGCTGGCCGGTCGCATGGAGCCGCCGGCCTTTTGGTGCAGGTATTGGCAGCCGCTGCCGTCCGACCGCAGGATGCTGTCCATCACGCCGTATCCCTGGTGGTCGGGTTCCAGCAGCACCGCCCCGGCACCGTCACCGAAAATGATGCAAGTGGCCCGGTCGGTATAGTCGATGATGCTGCTCATCTTGTCGGCACCCACCACCACCACTTTTTTGTACTTCCCCGTTTCGATGAACTGGGCGCCGGTGGTCAGGCCGAAGATGAAGCTTGAACAGGCCGCGTTGAGGTCGTAACCCCAAGCGTTCCGGGCCCCCACCTTGTCGCAGATGATGTTGGCCGTGGCCGGGAACTGCATGTCCGGGGTGACCGTGCAGCAGATCAGCAGGTCGATCTCCATGGGGTCCATGCCGCGCTTGGCGCACAGGCCCTTCACGGCTTCTGCCGCCATGACGCTCACGCCTTGGTCCTTGCCCTTGAGGATGCGCCGCTCCTTGATGCCCGTGCGCTCGGTGATCCAGGCGTCGTTGGTGTCCACCATGGTTTCCAGGATCGCATTGCTCAGTACGAACTCGGGCACATGGCCGTTGACGGCGGTGATGGCGGCTGTGGTCTTCATGGAGGGGCGGGCCTTGGGCGGCCCGGGTGTATTGCGCTGTGCGGTTATTGGAATGCCTCGCCGATACGCCGGTGCAATTTGCTTTGGGCAACCTTGTTTGTCAACAGCAGCATGTTCTTCACGGTGGCTTCATTGCTGATGCCGTGGCCGATCATCACCGTGCCGTCCACGCCCAGCACCGGCGTGCCGCCGTAGTTCTGGTAGTCGAAGCGCTCCAGGAAGGGGTCGTTCCCGCCGCGGTCCTTCACCAGGCCGTGGAATCCTTCCAACGCCTTCAGCACCACGTTGCCGGTGAAGCCGTCGCACACCACCACGTCGGCCTTGTCCAAGAACAGGTCCCGGCCTTCCACATTTCCGATGAAGTTGAACTCACCGGTGGCCTTCATCAGGGCGTGGGCGGCCAGGGTCAGGGCGTTGCCTTTCTTTTCTTCTTCGCCAATGCTCAGCAGGCCCACCTTGGGTTGGGCAATGCCATAAACATGTTGGGCATAGAGGGAGCCCAGCAGGCCGAACTGGAACAGCATTTCCGGTTTGCAATCGGCATTGGCCCCCACGTCCACCATCAGCCCGAAGCTGCCGTCCGCCTTGGGCAGGATGCTGGTGATGCACGGCCGCAAGACCCCGGGCAGGGGTTTGAGCACCATTACGCTGCCCACCAGCATGGCACCGGTGTTGCCCGTGCTGGCGAAGGCGTCCAGCTGGCCCCCCTTCAGCATGCGGAAGCCCAAGGCAATGCTGCTGGCGGGTTTGTTCACCAGTGCCTTGCTCGCATGGTCGCCCATGGTGATGTCGTCCTGGCTGGGCACAATATCGAAGTCGTCCGCATCAGCACCTTCGGCATGCAGGCCGTCCCGGATGGCCTGTTCATTGCCGATCAGCACCAAGCGCACATGCTCCGGCAGCTCTTGGGCCGCCAGGATGGATGCACGGACGGGAACCATGGGGCCGTGGTCGCTGCCCATGATGTCCAAACCGATCCGCATTCCGGTTTGCGGGGTGGTCACGCGGCCCGGGTTATGCCTCCGTAGATTTGGTGCTCAGCACCTTTCCGCGGTACATCAGGTCGTCGCCCACTTTGTAGGCGCGGTGGCGCAGGTGCGTCTCACCGGTGGTGCTGCACGTGCTCAGCGTGGCAGTGGCGGCACCTTGGTGCGTACGGCGCTTGGCGGTGCGGGTCTTCGAAAATCGGCGTTTTGGATTTGGCATCGTGTCAGGAATGAAAAGCGTTTTAAGCGCCTTTGTTCTTTTTCAGTTCGTTCAGTTTGGCCCAACGCGGGTCCGGTTCGTGGTTCACCATCACTTGTTCCAAGGCATCGGTCACGGCCGGGTCACATTCGCCCGCCGGGTGTATGTGCCGAATGGGCAGGTGCAGGGTGATGCACTCGTAGATATAATGCGTGAGGTTCACTTCGTGGGCGTGGGGGTCCAAGCCCACCAGTTCGTCCTCGTCCGTTTCCTCTTCCCCGGTAAGCTTGAAGATCTGTCGCTGGTCGCCCTGCACCCGCTGGTGCATGGGCGCGTTGCAATGGTCGCACAGCATGTCCACGTGGCCCTCCACGTGGATGGTGGCCACCAGCAGGTGACTGTTCTTGTCCAGGTCAATGTGCACCTCCACGTCGCCGCCCAAAAACTCCTCATCACCGCAAGCCTTGAAAAAGGCCGCACCCAGCTTGTAGTCGAAGCCGTGGGAACCGTCCTTCAAGCCGGTAAAAAGTATGGTATGTTCTTGCAGCGCTTCCATGTGGACCAGGCCCACCCCGGAAAATGGACCGGCAAATGTAATGCTGCCGGGCCGAACTGCGTCAAATAGCGGTGCAGCTCCGCATGGGGACGGGGTTCAGCGGACTGGCGGCCCCTTCTTTTCCTTATCGCGCTTTTGGGGCTGCAACGGGTTGGCCGTCATTGCCTTGTATGCTTCCCGGCGCCGCAGTATATCGCACGCCAGCCAAACAGCATGGCGGAAGGACCCTTCATCGGCCACCCCCTTGCCGGCAATATCCAATGCGGTGCCATGATCGGGGCTGGTGCGTACCACGGGCAGGCCGGCGGTGTAGTTCACCCCATGGCCGAAGTTGAGCGCTTTGAAGGGGGCCAAGCCTTGGTCGTGGTACATGGCCAACACTCCGTCGAAATGGGTGTAGGTGCCATTGCCGAAGAATCCGTCGGCCGGATAAGGCCCCAGCGCCGTAATGCCCTCCTCATTCAACTTGCGCACGGCCGGCAGAATCCGCTCCTTGTCCTCCGTGCCCAAGGTGCCCCCATCGCCCGCATGCGGGTTGAGGCCGAGTATGGCCAGTTTGGGGCCGTCGATGCCAAAATCGCGTTCCAGGCTCTGATGCATCAGGCGGGCCTTGGCCAGGATACGCTCGGTGGTGATGGCCTGGGGAACGTCCTTGAGCGGAATGTGTCCGGTAACGGTGCCCACACGCAAGCCTTCCCCCACCAGCAGCATCAGCACTTCGGCATCGCCCCCGGCCAGGTGCGCCAAATACTCGGTGTGCCCCGGAAAGGCGAACCCCGCCTGTTCCATGCTGTGCTTGTCGATGGGGGCGGTGACCAGCACATCCACCTTGCCCGTGGCCAGGTCTTGGGCAGCGGCTTCCAGGCTGCGGATGGCGAAGCCCGCGTTTTGGCCTGAAGGCATGCCCGGCTCGATCGGGGCCTCCTCATCCCACACATGCACCACATTGAGCTTCTTCGCTAAGGCATCTTGGGCATGTGCTATGCCGTTGATCTGCATCTGCTCGCCGCCGGGCACGGTACGGCGGTAGTGGTTCACCGCCTTGGCGCCGCAGTAAAGCACCGGTATGAGGTCCTGCATCATCCGCGGGTCCTCGAAGGTCTTCAGCACCACCTCCAAGCCGATGCCGTTGAGGTCGCCGCAACTGATGCCCACGCGCAGGGGTCCTTCGTTCATGGTGGCCATTACTTGGCCGCCGCGCGGCGTTTGAGGTATTCAAAGAGCAGGCGCACACCCACGCCGGTGGCGCCCTTGGGCCGGTAGTGGTCGCGCTTGTCCAGGAATGCGGTGCCCGCAATGTCCAGGTGGATGTACGGCTTGGTGGTGAAACGCGCCAGGAACTTGCCGGCGGTGATCTGGCCGGCCAGTGCGCCCCCGATGTTCTTCAAGTCGGCGATGTCGCTTTTGAGCTCCTCGGCATATTCCTCCCAGAAGGGCATGCGGGCCAGGCGCTCAAAGGTGTGGTGGGCAGCTTGCTGGAGCAGGGCGAAGTCTTCCTCCGGCGCGGTGCCCATGAGCACCGAGCCTTGGGTGCCGATGGCGCGCGAAGCCGCCCCGGTGAGGGTGGCCGCCGTGAAAATGGTCTCCGCATCGTACCGCTCGCCGTAGCTGAGGGCATCCGCCAGGATCAGCCGGCCCTCTGCGTCGGAGTTCAAATTTTCCACGGTGAGCCCGTTGTGCATGCGCAGCACGTCGCCAGGGGCAAAGGCCCTCCCTCCGGGCCGGTTGTCCGTGCTGGGCACCAAGGCTACCACGTGCACGGGCAACTTGCACTGGGCCGTGGCCACCATGGTGCCGATCATGGCGGCGGCACCGGCCATGTCGCACTTCATGGCGTCCATGCTGTTGGGCGTGGGCTTCAGGCTCAGGCCGCCGGTGTCGTACACCACACCCTTGCCCACCAGCACCACCGGCTTGTTGTTCACCGCGCCTTTGGGTTTCCACTCCATGATGATGAAGGCGGGGGGGTCGATGCTCCCTTGGTTCACCGCAAGCAGGCCGCCCATGCCTTCGGCCTCGATCTGCTTTTTGTTCAGCACCTTCACACTGAACCCCTGGGCCTTGCCCAGGCGCTGCGCGGCTTCGCCCAGCTGCACGGCGCTGAGGTGCGAAGCGGGCTCATTCACCAGGTCGCGAGCGGTGTATACGGCACCGCATACGGCCATCAGCTCCTCCAGGTCGGCGGGCTTCAGCTCGGGGGCATACACGGCCAGCCTCTTCAGGGGGCGCGGCAGGTCCACCGTTTTGTGGCGCGTAAAGGTGTAGGCCCCAAGCACCGCGCCTTCCAGCAGCGCCAACGCGGCGGAAGCGTCAGCCTGCAGGCTGACCAGTTGGGCTTCTTCCCGTTTGGCGGCGATCAGTTTCAAGGCCATTTCATTTCCTGCACGACGGGCTTTCTCCAACCGCGCCGGGGTATCACCGGCCTTGGCGGTCTGGTGCACCATCACCAGCCTCCCGCTGATGTCGCATACGGCCACCGGGCGGCCATCCTTGAGTTGTTCCAGCAGGTACTGCCGGTCGTTGCGCTCCAGGTCCACTGCTCGGAGCTGGGCGGTATCGTTAAGCACCACCAGCAGGTCCTTGGCGCCGGCAGGTCGGTTGCTCTTGGTGATCTGAAGCATAAGGTGTCGGATCTTGTAACACTTGGAAAGATCGGCCGAAGATAGGGCTCGCCATGGGGCAGCACTTGGCCTGCGGCGGAACGGCAGCCCTGCCAGCACTGCTTCGCTGCCCTTCTTGCCGGTACTCCTGCATTGCAGCGAACACGATCCGTTCGGGCCGGTCCGGTACTTGATGCAACCCCGGCGCCCCGGTAAACCGACGAACGGTGGCTTGCGTCCATGGAACGGCAGGCCGCTGCAACGGTGGCTGATCCGATATTGCCGAACTTTGGGCATTCCATGGGCGCATATCTCCGCACGTTCTGGGCCGGGTTGCTGGTGGCTTGCGCCTTGGTTGCCCATGCCACCCACAATGAGGCGGGCGAGATCCTGGTGTGCCACGTGGGCGACGCGGGCAGCCTCACTTACGAGGTTACCATCATCACTTACACCAACCCGAACTCTCCGGCAGACCGGCCGGAGTTCATCTTGGATTGGGGCGACAATACCCCGCTGGACACCATCGACCGTGATGCCTCCGACGTGATCACCGTTGCAGGTGTGTCCACACAGCGCAACCTGTACATCCAGCAACATGTATACCCGGGTCCCGGGGTGTACCTGCTGCAGTACATCGACCCCAACCGCGTGGCCGATGTGGTGAACATCCCCGGTTCGGTGAACGTGCCCATGTGCGTGCAAACGCAACTGGTGATCAGCGTGGCCGGCAACAATTGCAGTCCGCGCTTTCTCAACCCGCCCATCCAAAATGCCTGCTTGGGCCAGCCCTGGGTGCACAACCCCGGCGCATACGATACCGACGGCGACAGCCTCTCCTTTGAACCCATGGTGTGCTTGGGCGGTGACTTGAACATACCGGAGGATGGACTGGGAAACCCCATTCCCGGGTATCAATTCCCCGATCAGGTGATGCCTGGCGCGAACAACCAGTATGCCGTCGACCCCACCAGCGGCACCATCACGTGGGAGTCACCGCAGCTTTCAGGCATTTACAACATCGCCTTCATTGTGCGCGAGTGGCGCAAGATCAACGGCCAATGGGTGAGCATCGGCTGGGTGGAACGCGACATGCAGGTGATCGTGGGCCCTTGCAACAACCAACCACCGGTGATCGCCCAGTTGCAGGATACCTGCGTGGAGGCCGGAACGCTCTTGGCCTTCAGTGTACAGGCCACCGACCCCGATGCGGGCCAGACCATCACCTTGGATGCTTTCGGCGCACCCTTCCTGGTGGCCAGCTCTCCGGCAGTGTTCACCTCCAGCCCGGCGCAGAACGTGGTCAACGGCAACTTCTCCTGGGGCACCGATTGTTCCCATGTGCGGCAGCAGCCCTGGCAAGTGGTATTCAATGCCCGCGACAATTCCAGCCCGGTGCAATTACAGGATTACCAAACCATGAATATCACCGTGGTGGCCCCGGCACCGCAGAACCCCGCTGCCAGCCCCAACGGCGGCGTGATGGAACTGGCTTGGGAGCCCAGCACCTGCGCCAATGCCACGGGCTACCGCATCTACCGTCACCAGGGGAGCACCGGCTGGACGCACGGCCACTGCGAAACCGGCGTGCCCGGATACACCGGCTACCAGCTCATCGGCAGCACCGGCGGGCTGAACGGCACGGCATATACCGACGCGGGCCTGGCCTTCGGCGTCACCTATTGCTACCTGGTAACGGCCACCTTTGCCGATGGGGCGGAGAGCTATGCCAGCGTGGAGTTCTGCAACATGCTGGAGCGTGATGTGCCCATCATGACGCACGTGAGCGTGGGCATTACCGACAATGCTTCCGGGGTGGATACCGTGCGCTGGAGCAACGCCTACGACCTGGACACGCTGCAATACCCCGGCCCCTACCGCTTCAAGCTCTATCGCGGTACCGGATCTGCCACTGCCACCGAACTGGTGTTCACTTCGTCGAACTCCCCTTTCCTGGCCCATCCCGATACGGCCTTCACCGATGCCGGGCTGGATACGCGCAGCGTGGCGCATACCTACCGCGTGGAACTCCTCAGCGAAGGAGGCAATACACTGGTCGGATCCGGCAACACGGCCTCATCGGTGTTCCTGGTGCCTGAACCCAACGACGAGCAGATCACCCTGCACATCAACTACAACACCCCGTGGGTGAACACGCAGTTTGAGGTGTTCCGGCTCATCAGCGGGGTGTTCACTTCCATCGGCACCACGGCCGGACCGGTTTACGTGGACACCGGACTGGTGAACGGCGAGAGCTACTGCTATTATGTGAAGTCCATTGGTGCCTATGATGACCCCGCGATCGTTTCGCCGCTGATCAACTTCAGCCAAGAAGCGTGCGCAAGCCCGGTGGACCTCACTCCGCCCTGCCCGCCCACGCTGGCCCTAGTGAATGATTGTGAGCTGCCGCTGAACACGCTCACTTGGAACGATCCCAACAACAGCTGCGCGGACGACACCTGGCGCTACAACATTTATTTCAGCGAAAGCCTTGGTGGAACACCACTGCTGATCCACACCATCACCGGTGCCGGTGATACCGTTTTCACCCACGTGGACGGTGCTTCGGTGGCTGGCTGTTACGTGGTCACCGCCATCGACTCGGTGGGCAACGAGAGCGCCTTCAGCAACCAAGCGTGCGGTGACAACTGCCCGGACTACACCCTGCCCAACGTCTTCACCCCGAACAATGACCGTGTCAACGACCTGTTCATACCGTTCCCCTACCGCGGGGTGAAGGAGATCGACCTGGAGGTGTTCAACCGCTGGGGGCAGGTGGTGTTCGCCACCAACGACCCGGACATCCGCTGGGATGGCACGCTCAACAACGCGGGCGAGCCCGTTCCGGACGGCGTGTACTTCTATGTCTGCACGGTCTTCATCAAACGGTTGGCTGGCGCGGAGCCGATGGTCCTCAAAGGCTCGGTGCACCTGTTGGGCGGCAACCAAGTGCAGCAGAACTGATGTTCACCGGAATTGTGGAGCAGGTGGGCACGGTGGTGGAAGTCACCCCGGTCGGCAGCAACAGGGAGATCGTGTTGGAAGCGGCCATGGCGCCGGAGTTGCGCATCGACCAAAGCGTGGCGCACAACGGGGTGTGCCTCACCGTGGTGGAGCGCAAAGGCCTGCGCTACCGCGTGACGGCCGTGGAGGAGACACTGCAACGCAGCAACCTGGGCGGCTTGAAACCGGGTGATGGCGTGAACCTGGAGCGCAGCTTGCGGGTGGGCGACCGGCTGGACGGGCACTTGGTGCAGGGCCACGTGGATGCCACCGTGGATTGTACCGCCGTGGAAGAGCGGGAAGGCAGCTGGTGGTTCACCTTCAGCCTGCCGCAGCAACCTGAACTGCTGGTGGAGAAGGGTTCCATCTGCCTCAATGGTGTAAGCCTGACCATTGCGGCATTGGGCCGCGGCAGTTTCAGCGTGGCCGTGATCCCATATACCCATGAGCACACCACTTTCCGCACGCTGGCCGCAGGCTCACGGGTGAACGTGGAGCTGGATGTGCTGGGCAAGTACGTGCAGCGCATGATGGCTCACCGGATGTCCGGGAGCCCTACTGCTCTTTGATGAACCGGGCACGCATCGGTCCCAAGGCGGTGATCATCTCCAGGGTATATTGGCCGGGGGCAAGGCCCGCAAGGTCCATGCTCCCTGTTCGGGCCGCAACCTGCCTCACCGCGCGGCCCATGGCATCGCGCAGCACGGCGCTGCTGTTGGCCCATGCGCTGCCGCCCTGCCATTGGATGCGGTCCGTTGCCGGGTTGGGGCGCAGGCGCAGCAGTTCCCGGCCTCCGGCCAGTTCTGCCACGCGCGTCACCAGGTTCTGGGCGCTCACCAGCCAGATCTCCGGATCAAAGACCACCTGTTCCACGGTGAACGGCAGGTCAAAGGTGAATTCTTGATCGTTGGCGGTATGCTGCAGCACCACCGTGCTGTCTTGGCCACCACCACTGAACCGGACTGGCACGGGCATCTCGAAGAAATCTACGCTGGGGTGCGAGGTGGTCTGGGAGAGGTTCACGCTCACTGTGCCGCCCGGCCCCTGCGACCAGATAACGGTGTACGACGGATAGCCTTGGCCGGTGTACCAATCGGCAAAGAAACCTGTGAGGTCCAGGCCGGAGGATGCCTCCAAGTGCCCCTTCAGGTCATCGGTGAGGGCCGTGCCATAGGCTAGGCCGGGATCGTTCAGGTAGTTGCGCACGCCTTGGAAGAAGGCGCTGTCGCCGCACACCCAGCGCAGCATGTGCAGCACCATCGCCCCTTTGCTATAGGTAAGGCGGCTGCTGAAGATGCGGTCCGTGGTGCTGGTGTCATCGCAGAACACGCTGCCATCGGGCAGGCTGGTAATGTGGTCCACCTTGCCTTGTTTCCAGCCGGGCCAATACACCGGACCCAGGAATTCATAGTCCAGGCCGCTGAGGTAGGTGGCGAACCCTTCGTTCAGCCAGATGTCCTCCCAGCTCCCGCAGGTCACCTTGTCGCCGAACCACTGGTGGGCCAGCTCGTGGCTCATGATCTCCGGGTGGAAGGTGCCCATGAAGCTCATGGTTTGGTGTTCCATGCCGCCCCCCCAACCGAACTGGGCATGCCCGTACTTTTCATTGGCGAAAGGGTAGGCACCGAACAGGCTGTCGAACAGGGTGATCACCGGCAGCAGTTCGGTGGCTGCCGCAGCGGCTCCGGGAAGATCCTCCGGGTAGGCATAGGTCAGCATCAGCAAGCTGTCGTTGGCCAGTTGCGCGTACTGTTCATCCACTTGGTAATTGGTCACGGCCACAGCCACCAGATAGGTGTCTATGGGGTAGCGGTGCCGCCAATGCCAGGTAACTTGGTTGCCCGTGGTGTCCGCCCCCACCAGCAGGCCGTGGCCGGCGGCGCGTTGTCCCAGGGGCGTGGTCACGAAGCAGTCCAGCGAGTCGATCTTGTCGTTGAGGTCGTCCTTGCAGGGCCACCAGTCCTTGGCGCCATAGGGCTCGCTCAAGGTCCACAGCACGGGGTCGCCCTGGTGCTCATCGGTAATGAAGCTGCCGAAACCGGTATTGGGAGGTGCTCCCTGGTAGCTGATGGTGAGTGAATCCAGTTGTCCGCTGTCCAGGGTGCCCGGCAGGTCCACGATCAGCAGGCCCTGCGCCGTGTGCGTATAGGTGAGGGCATTGCCGTGCATGGTCACGCTGTTCACGGCCAAGTTGTCGCTGAGGTCGAAGGTGACCTGGTCTATGGGCTGCGTTGCAGCGAACCAAGAGGTGACCGTGCCGCTGATGTAATGCACGGCCGGGTCCAACGTCCAAGCGCAGCGCAGGTACTTCATGTCGAAGCCGCGGGTAGGCGGGCCTCCGCTGCGCAAACGGGGCGCAATGCCCCTGCCCTTTTCCGCAGTGATGAGCTCTTCCAAGGCGTGGCGGTCGTATTCCAACTGTGCAGCGGCAGGCAGGGCCGCCAAGGTCATCAGCAATAGCAGGAGGTGGCGCATGAGCGGCAAGGTATGGTGCAAGGGCGGTAGGTTGACGCCCCCAATGCCCTTCCGGGTTGCTCAATAGAGCTTCGCGGCAATGGCTTGCACCGCCTCGGACCTGCCCATGGTATAGAAATGCAGGCTGGGCACGCCGCGGGCTTGCAATTCCCTGGCTTGTTGCACGGTCCACTCAATGCCCAGCGCCTTTACGGCGTCGTTGGTGGCGCATTTCACCAGCTCACGGGCGTAGTCGTCGGGCAGGTCGATGTGGAAGGTCTTGGGGATGAACGCCACGTGGCGGAAGTTGGTGAGCGGCTTCAGGCCCGGGATGATGGGCACTTGGATGCCCTCGGCGCGGCAGCGGTCCACAAAGTCGAAATAGCGCCGGTTGTCGAAGAACATTTGGGTGACGAGGTATTCCGCGCCGGCGTCCACCTTGCGCTTCAGGTAGGCAATGTCGGTGCCCAGGTTCAAGGCTTCCTGGTGTTTCTCCGGGTAGCAGGCGGCACCGATGCACAGGTCGGTGGGTGCCGCTTCCTGTTCTTCTTCGTAGAGGTATTTGCCTTGGTTGAGCCCGCTGATCTGGCGGATGAGCTCTTCCGCATGGGCATGGCCATCGCGCTCCGGGATGAAGTGGGGTTCGTTCTTCACCGCATCGCCGCGCAGGGCCAGCACGTTGTCGATGCCCAGGAAGTTGAGCTCGATCAAGGCGTCCTCGGTGTCCTCCCGGCTGAAGCCGCCGCAGATCAGGTGGGGCACGGTGTCCACGTCGTACTTGGCCTTGATCATGGCGCAGATGCCCACGGTGCCCGGGCGCTTGCGCAGGCGGATCTTCTGCAGCAGGCCCTGCCCGCGTTCCTTGTAGATCACCTCCTCGCGGTGGTAGGTCACGTTGATGAAGCTGGGCTTGAACTCCATCAGCGGATCGATCCCGGCATAGATGGAATGGATGTCCTTGCCCTTGAGCGGCGGCAGGATCTCGAAGGAGAACAAGGTATGCTTGCTCCGGCGCAAGTGATCGATGACCTTCATGGGGTGCGAAATAAAGGAAGCCCCGCTGTTGCCGGGGCTTCCTGGGTACGGTTCCGGAGGGTTAGCGCAGCAACGTGACGTTGCCGGTGTACTCCTTGCCGCTGGCCATCTTCAGGATGTAGTAATAGGTGCCGTCCGGCACATCGCTGCCCGGCCTCCAGGTGTTTTTGTAATTGGTGCTGGTATACACTTCCTTGCCCCAGCGGTTGATCACCTTCAGCGAGGTGTTGGGGTAGAACTGCACCCCGGCGAACACCAAGGCATCGTTATGCCCGTCGTTGTTGGGGCTGAACACGTTGGGCACCACGATCTCCGTGGGCACCACGATCTGCTCGTACACGTAGGTATGCGTGCAGCCGTCCGCCGTGGTCACCGTGAGGGTCACCGGGTAGATGCCTGGGGTATCGAATGGCACAGTGAAGGTGGTGCCGCTACCGCTGGCCAGGGTGTCCACGGTCCATTGCCAATCCACGATCGGTGAGCCGTTTCCGTTGGACTGGTCGGTGTATACCACGGTGGTGCCGGGGAAGATCTCCCCGTTGGGATTTCCCAAGAACATGGCTGTTGGGGCGTTGGCGCTCAGCACGTTCACTGCAGGCGAGGTGCCCGGGCAGCCGTTTTCATCGGTCACCGCCACCGTATAGGTGCCCGTGCCCACGCTGATGCTCGGGTCGGTGCTGCCATTGCTCCAGGCATAGGTGGCGTAGGCACTGTCCGTGGTGAGCACGGCCGGCTCCCCGCCGCAGTTGTACAGCACCCCCGTAATGACCGGGGTGGGGTTGGGCGCCTCCGTGACCGTGATGTAGTTGGACACCAGGATGCATGCGCCGGTGCTGGCTTCCACATAGTAGGTGCCCGGTCCGACCAACACGGTTTCGCCGTTCCAACCATTGGACCACTCATAGTTTTCATAGCCCCCGCTTGCCGTAAGCACCACGCCCTGCATGGCGCAGGCCACGCTATCGCCGCTGATCGTTGGCGGAGGCGCGGCCACGTAGAACACGCGGATCACCACGGTTACGCTGGCGGTCAGGGGTTGGGCGCCATCATCGGTGGCCGTGTAAGTGATCACGTGAATGCCGCCATTGACCGTGTCGGCCACGGTGGGGATGAACTGCAGGTGCAGGTTGGCCGTATTGGCCGGGCCCGAATTGGTCTCCGTGACCGTAGCATTGAGCGGCGGGGTGATGGTGTAGCCCGCTGTAGTGAGCTGGCCCGGCTCGGGTGAAAGGAAGTTCACGTCCAGGTCCACCAGTTCGTTCACGCACACGTCCACCGTGTCGCACAGCGAAGTGCTGCTGGCGATGGGCGGAATGTTCTGCGTGCTTACCGCGGTGGTGAACACGAAGTTCTTTTGATCCAGCCAGCTGATGCCATCATTGATGCCGAACGGGCCGTCATAGTCCACACCTGCATGGTCGAAGCGGCCAAATTGGATATAATCGATGCCATTGCCCCGATTGGCACCAACGGTGGCCGGTGTTCCGCCGAAGCCGCCCACTCCGCCGGAGGCGCTGCCGGTGGTCCACTGCATATCCTTGTAGCAGAAGGAAACTGTGCTGCCGACACCCACGTCGGTGTTGGTACCGTCGCTGATGATCAGCTGGAAGCTGTTGAGCTTGTCCGTCTGTTGGCTGTAGTAGCCCACGTCGGTCCAATTCACGTAGAGCGCGTTGGAAGTCAGTTTGTACTTCACGGTTCCGCCGTTGTTGCGCGTGTCCACGTCGGCCCAGAAAGGGGCCACCATCTTGAACTGGGTGTTGGGAAAGGCAGCGGATGAATAGGTGCCGAAGGGGGTGACGAAGGATACATTGCCGTTGTTGTTCACATAGCAAGTGCTGTAGAGCTCACCATAGAGGTTGAACTGGAACGGCAGGGTGATCATGCTCGAAGAGCCGTCGTCATTGGGCTGCAGGGCCAATGTGTAGGTGGCATCCGGTTCTATCCAGCAATTGCAGCTTCCGCCGGTGCCGCCGCCGCCCTTGGCTTGGTTCACGGCCTGCACTTCCGGTGGAGGCAGGGTGGTGTAGCTCACGTGGTATTCCGCCGGGAGCGTGCCGGTCAGCTTCATTTGCTGATACTGTTCCACGGTCAGCTCGACCATTTGGGCATGGGCGGCTCCGATGCCGGCCATGGCGATGATCAAGGTGGAAAGGACTTTTTTCATGTTGGGTAGGAAAGGCTCCATGTTTCGGGGACAGGGGTTGCCAAATTAACTCAAGAACGGCGATCGGCCATCATTGGATCTGCTGCGGCCGGGTGCGGGGTGTTCATCGTTGCAGGGTAATGGTGCCAAACCGCTCCAAGGCATCCGGTGCCAGCATCGGCCGGTAGAGGATCCGGTACACGTACACTCCTGCCGGTGAAAGTTTCCCGTTTTGCCTGCCGTCCCAGCCTTGCTCCGGGTCGGTGGTTTCCAGTACCAACTGCCCCCAGCGGTCGTACACCAGGAACCGATAGGCGCTCAGGTCCATGTCCAGCAGAACGGGCTTGAACACGTCATTCACCCCATTGCCGTCAGGAGTGAACGCCGTAGGCACCCACAGGTTGGGAACCAGCACCGAAAGGGTGTCGCACAAGGTATCGGCGCAGTGGTAGCGGTCACGTACATACAAGCACACGGGGTATTGCCCGGCCAGCTCATCCGGAAAGGAGAAGAAGGCTTGAGGAGTGGATTGGTAGCTGCCATCGTGGAAGTACCAGAGGTGTTCGGTGGCATGCGGGTCCGTGGCGGTGAACACCACGGTGTTGTTGCCCGGCGTGGCCGGGTCGGGCGTGAAAACAAAGTTGGCCTGCGGGGGTGGATCCACCAGCACGGCACCGGGAGCGATCAACTGGTCGGTGCAGCCTTCCGGGGTGGTGATGCGCAGCTTCACATGGTACCAACCTGGCTGGGCATAGGTGTGCGTGATCGAACTGCAGGCTTCCACGGGGTCCGTTCCGTCGCCGAAATCCCACAGGCAGGAGTTCCCCACGTAGATCGTGTCCGTAGTGTTGAAGAAATCCACCTCCAGTGGACTGCAACCACTGTCCGGGTCGGCGGTGAAGGTGATCACCGGCAAGGGATCGATGTGCACGTTGATCACGGCCGTGTCCGAGAGGTGGGCGCAGGTGCCCGGGCCGATCGCCACGTAGCGGTAATCGCCGGAAAGTTCCAAGCTGGGGTCCAACAGCCCGTTGTCCAGCAGTGCACCCGTGGGGGTGAGCCAATGCCCGCCCAGGTCGGGGGTGCCGCCCAGCAACCCGAAGAGCGGGGTGTTACCCCCGTTGGCGCAGATCACCAAGGAGCTGTCCGCGCCCGCCACAGGGATGGGATCAAGGTTGATGGTGAGGGTGGCGCTTTGATCGGGGCAGGGCAGCACTGCCGGCACCGTGTAGGTGTACACGCCAATGGTGCCTGTGGCCGGATCAAAGAGGTCGGACACGGTTGCGCCGTTCACGTCGGCCCAAGTGCCGGTGCTGTCCGGCATGCCCAAGAGGCGGCCGCGCATGCTGAAGGGTGCGGCATCCCGGCATAGGGCAATGGACGTATTGCTGCCGGCGCTCACGGCCTGCGGTATGGAAACGGAGAGCAACGCCGTGTCATTCGGGCAAGGGGTGCTGCCCCATACGACGTACTTGAACACACCGCTGGAATCCGCGCCCGGGTCCAACGTGCCGTTGAAGGAGTTGCCGGCCGGGTTGTACCAGGTACCGCCGGTTTGCGCACCGCCGGGCAGGAGCGGAAAGAGCGGCTCGGGATAGTCCCAAGAGCAAAAGGCCAAGGCCGTATCCGCACCTGCAAAGGCATGCGGCACGTTGGTGATGGTGGCCACCCCGGTGGCGGCACAGACCGTACCGGTGCCCACGGTGTAGAGATACCCTCCGTTCACGTCCACCCCCGGTATGAACAACGAGTCGTGCGCCGTTCCGCCGGGTGCAGTCCAAGTGCCCCCGGCCGGAGCACTCCCGCCCAGCACGGAGAGCATGTTGAACGGCGGGCCGTTGTCACAAACCAGCAAGCTGCTCGACTGTAGCTGGGGTGAGAGCAGCACCTGCACCACAATGTGGAGCGTGGAGGTCATCACGGGGGTGCCATCGTCGGTGCCGTAGAAATACACGTCATGGTAGCCCGTGTCCGCTGCCGTGGGCAGGAACTCTGTGATGATGTTGGCGTTCAGTCCCGGGGTGGCGCTCACCACCGAGTAATTGGGCAGGGTGGCGGCGGAGGAGGTCGGGGTGGTGATCTGCCCGGGTTCGGGGGAAAGGAAATCCACGCTCAACTGGGTGAGCTGATCGGTGCATACGGTGATGGAATCGCACACGGACTGCCCGGTGATCACCGGCGGCACGTTGCCCGTGGTTTGGTCCGTAAGGAAGGTGAAGTGCTTTCCAGTGAGCCAGCCGATGCCGTCCGCCGCACCGAAAGGCCCGTCGTAGTCCGTGCCCGGATGGTCGAAACGGCCAAACTGGATGTAGTTGATCCCATCCCCTTTGTTGGCACCTACCGAGGCAGGGCTGCCTCCGAATCCGCCGGAGCCCCCGGAGGCGCTGCCCGTGGTCCATTCCATGGTTCCGTAGCAGAAGGATACGTTCGCTCCGTTGGGAACCACCGGGTCGTTGCCATCGGTAATGATCACCTGAAAGCTGTTCAGCTTGTCCGTCTGCATGTTGTAGTAGCCCACATTGGTCCAATTCACATACAGGGCCGTTGGGGTCACCTTGTATTGCACCAAATTCAAATTGGGGCCAACGGGCCGCAGGTCCACATCGGCCCAAAAGGGGGCCACCATGGAAGGGCCGGTGGCCGGGAAACCCGTGGGGGACCACGTGGTGATGAAGTTGCCGGGCCCGAAGGAGATGTTGCCGTTGATGTTGATGTAGGCCACGGTGTAGGTTTGGCCGTACAGGTCGAACCCGAACGGCAGGTTCACCGGTCCGTAGGAGCCGTCATCGCCATTGCCCCAACCGCTGGCGTTCCACTGGGTGTTGTTGTCGATGGTGGTGTACGACGCATCGGGGCTGATCCAACATTCGCAGGTGGGTATGCTGTCCCGCGCAGACCCGGGTGGTTGGGAGGGATGGGCGGGCGGGATCACCGGGGTTTGCGCCGCCAGTTCTGCTTTCCACGCCGCATAGCCTGCCGCATCGGTGATGTGCGCCGGCGGTACCTGCGCCACGGCCGTTGCAACCATGCATGCGAGTGCCCCAAGCGGGAGAAATCTTTTCATCTCAGCGGTACAAGCGAACAACTTCTGTTTTGATCCGGGTCTGTCCGTTGGGATCCGTGAGCACTACCACGCAGCGGTAGTAGCCCTCCTCGGCGATGTCGCCGTTGGCCAGGCGTCCGGTCCACATGTGGCCCAGGTTGTTGCTTTCAAACACCAAGTTGCCCGTTTTGGCGGAGATCACGCGCACTTCCGCCCGTTCATAGCCGCTGGCCACCACCTTGAGCGTGTCGTTCACGCCGTCGCCTTGCGGGCTGAAGACATTGGGTATGAAGATGCCGCTGGCCACTTCGCTGGTGAACGGGTCCAGTGCCGGTGCTTCCCCATTGTCTTGGGCGGTTCGGTCCGTTGCCACAGAGCTTGGAGGTGCCTCTTTGGTCACTTGGTCGTCGCCGGAAGGTGAGGTCGTCCGTGCCGGGGAAGCGGAGGCCGTTTGTTGCTGCACCCTGTTCACGGCAAGCGGTTGCGCCTCTTGCTGCTGCATTGGTGCATCCCGCTCGATCACGGTATGCACGGCTTGGGTTTTAGGAGCGTTTCCTGCTTCCTTGCGCACCACCGGGCCCACTTCGGCCACTTTGGTCAGGTCAGGCTCTTCCGTGCTGCTGCGCAGGGCCGTGGGTAGTTGTTGCGGCAGTGGAACAGCCGCTGCTTCCGTGTTTTGCCGGTCTGCCTCTGCAGGTGCCACCGCCACCGCAGGATCTGTATTGGACGCTGTAGGAGGCAGTTCCAAGACCACCAGTGCCGGTTGGGCGGCCGAAGAAGGCATTTGTTCCGGCCGGTTCCACCACAGCAGCCCGGCGGTGAGGGCAACAGCGCCAACGCCTGCTGCGATCCAGGCGGTACCGAAGGTGGAGCCGGCGGCCATGCCATGCCCCAGCTGGGTGCTGATGTTGGACCAGGCGGAGGGGTCCACGGGCAGCTCATGGCCTTGGAACTTGTGCTGCATGCTTTCCCGCAGGGCCTGGCTGCCGGCCTCTGCGGCCAACTGGCCTTGGATCTGCTCCCATGCACCACCGGGCACGTCCATTTCATGGCCGGCCAAGCGTTCACGGAACACGTTCTGGAGCGGTTCGTTCATGTCAATTTCCGTGCAGGTCCACGGTTTCCTTGGGCAATAGTTTGCGCAGGAAGGCCCGCGCTTTCATGAATTGGGATTTGGAGGTGTTCTCCGAGATGTTCAGCATCGCACCGATCTCTTTGTGGGGATAGCCCTCGATGACAAAGAGGTTGAACACGGTGCGGTAGCCCGGGGGCAAGGCCTGGATCAATGCCAGGAGCTCATCGGCCCCCATGCTGGCCAACACCTGTTCATCGATGGCATGCAGGTGCTCGGCCTCGGTGAGGTCCAAGCTGTGTTCAAAGGGCTTGTTGCGCCGGATGTGGTCCAAGGCCGTGTTCACCATGGTGCGGGCGATCCAGCCGCCCAGCGGGCCCTCGCCCCGGTAGTGGTCCATTTTCTGGAACACCTTCACAAAACCATCCTGGAGGATGTCCTGCGCTTGTTCCCTCCCGGGAGCATATCGCATGCAGATGCTCATCATCTTGCGCGCATAGGTCTGATAGAGCGCCTTTTGGGCGATCGGGTCCCCTTTCAGGCATCCGGCAACCAGTTGCTCATCCGTCATGACCTTCGCTTGGGCTATGATGCGATCCAGGGACCGGAAGTTGCCCGGGCCCCTGTTGTTCCACGCAAAGATCCACTTTTCACGCCGAACGGCGGGCCCATCCCGGGCCCATCCTCCAAGACCCAACCCGGGACAAGGGTGAAATGCGACCTTCGCACCATGATCATCCCTCCCCCGCTGCAACCCGGTGATACCATCGCCATCATCCCCACGGCCCGGGCCATTTCGTTGGAAGAACTGCGGCCGGGCATCGCCCTTGCCGAAAGCTGGGGGCTGCAGGTGCGCCTTGGGAGCGGCGTGGGACGCCGGCATTTCCAACAGGCCGGCACGGCGGAGGAACGCGCCGACGACCTGCGGCAAGCCTTGACGGACGACCAGGTGAAAGCGGTGTGGTGTGCGCGGGGCGGGTACGGTACCGTGCACCTGCTGGAACTGCTCGACCTCTCCATGCTTGTACGCAAGCCCAAGTGGATCGCGGGCTTCAGCGATATCACCGTGCTGCACGCCGCGTTGAACCGCTTGGGAGTGGCCTCCTTGCACGCCCAGATGCCGTTCCACATCGGCGCGAAAAGCGAGGCGTGCGCCACTTCCTTGAAGCGTGCCTTGTTCGGCGGGTGCGGCCCCGTGGAGCGGCCCGGAGCCCATCCGCTGGATGTGGCCGGCGTGGCACGGGGAGCGTTGGTCGGCGGCAATCTGTCCATCCTCTATGCCCTGCGCGGCACGCCATATGACCTGGACACCCGGGGCAAGGTGCTCTTCATCGAGGACCTGGATGAACTGCTCTACCACTTGGACCGCATGGTGATGAACCTGAAGCTCGGCGGACTGTTCGCCGGGCTGGCGGGCCTAGTGGTGGGCGGCATGAGCGACATGCGCGACAAGGACCCCGCCGACCCGTTCGGCATGCCGGCCGAAGCCATCATTGCCCGTGCCTTGGAAGGGGCCCGTTTTCCGGTGTGCTATGGCATGCCTGCCGGCCACATCCACGACAACCGGGCATTGGTGTTGGGCCAAAAGGTGAAGCTCAGTGTGGCAGCCACCGGTGCCACACTGAGCTTCGAGGGGGATCGCACCCCGGCTTAGTTCCGCTCGAACTTGGTAAAGCCTGCCGGCACTTGGAACAGGTCGGCCTTTTGTGCTCCGCGGGTCACCTTGGTCACCTCCAGGCGGCTCACCTCGCTGCCGTCCAGCTTCTGCTCCACGCCCAGCATGGGGAACACGCCCTTGGCCCCTTCGATCTTCAGGAAGAAGAGCGCCTGTTCGTCCTTGCGGTTCAAGGTTTCCAGCATCGGCACAAAGAAGTTGAAGGCATCCTGGGCCACCCAGTAGGTGAGCTGGCGGTCTTCTGCCGGGCTCTTCACCGTCCATTTCTCGCATTTGTACCCGGCCATGTCCTTCATTTCACCGGTCTTCTTCACCTCGGCCTTGAAATCCTTCGGCAGGCGCATGTTGGGCACGTCCATGTACAGTTTGCGGTCCGGGCTTAGCGCGGTCACCGTCCGGTCGTGGTTGTCCACCAGCATGATGCCTTGTACGTTGCCGCGGGAGCTGAGCTCCTCGATGCGCACATGGTCACCCTTGATGAAGTACTTGTAATTGGTCACCACGGGCCCGGTGGTCTTGGTGAACTCAATGGTACCTTCAAAGCTTTGTGCCTGAAGGGCGACCACGGTGGCGGCAATGCCACCCGCCATGGCCAAGGTGCGGAGCGATCCTTTCATAGGTATGTTTTTCGATCGGTGGCTAGGAGCGAAAGATGCTGAACTTTGCCCTTTCCTACGCGGCCGGGTCCGCCGGGTTACAAGCAGCGGTAAATTTAGCCATGGCCAAGCACAACCGGATCGGGAGCGAAGGAGAAGACCTGGCTTGCCAATGGTTGATGGCCAAAGGCTTGGACATACTCCATCGGAACTGGCGTACCGGCCGTGACGAGATTGACATTGTGGCACGCGAGGGCGGCATGCTGGTGGTGGTGGAGGTGAAGACCCGGAGCAGTGGGCGCTGGGGCGAACCCGAGCTGGCCGTCGGGCCGGCCAAACGACGGCACCTGCTGCGGGCGGCCAACGAACTGCTGCATACCTTTCCGGAGGATGTGGAACTGCGCTTCGACGTGTTGAGCATCACCCACACTCCGCACGGACCGGAGTTCGTCCACATCCCCAACGCATTCTATCCCACCCTATGAGCAAACGCACCACCGGCCGGCCACCAAAAGCGGCGCGCCCGGCACGCACCGGCAAACCACCTGCACGATCGCGTGCGGCCGGCAGCGAGAGAGCCCAAGATCGTGACGGCCGTACCAATGAGCGGCCCCCCAGGCGAACGGCCGCCGCAGATCGCCCGGCATGGAAGCGGGACGACGAGGCCGGTGGAAGACCGCACCGGTCGGCCGGCCCGGCAGGCAGGAGCAAAGCGGCCGGAGCCTTTGACCGGCGCCGCCGGGAGGATCGCACCGAAGGACGGCCCCGCCGCCCCAAGGCCGCAGGCCGCCCTTCCCAAGGCCTCGATGCCGGGGCCGGCCGGGGTCATGCCCCACGCGGAACAGGACGGGGACCGGGAAAGACGGGCCATGCAGGCAAGCCACCGCGCGATGGCCGCGCGGAAGGCACGGGCCGCGGGCCGGCCAAGCCATGGCAGCGGCAAAGCCGCGATGAACGCGAGTTCCGGGAGGGAGACCCCCTGGCGAGAAGGCCCTTCCGCAAGGGCGAGCGCAGCAACCGCTTCAGCCTGCCCAATCCGGCCAATGAGGGCCTGGTGCGCTTGAACAAGTATTTGGCCCATGCCGGTGTGGGCAGCCGCCGGGAGGCCGACCAGTTGATCGCTGCCGGCGCGGTGACCGTCAACGGCAAGGTGATCACCGAGCTCGGTGCCAAGGTGAGGCCCGATGATGTGGTGCATTTTGGCGGCGACAAGCTGCGCATGGAGCAAAAGCGCTACGTGCTGCTCAACAAGCCCAAGGACACCATCACCACCACCGATGATCCCCGGGAGCGGCACACGGTAATGTCGTTGATCGCCAAAGCCTGTACCGAGCGCTTGTACCCCGTAGGCCGGTTGGACCGCAACACCACCGGCGTGTTGCTGCTCACCAACGACGGCGACCTCGCCAAAAAGCTCACCCACCCATCCCACGGTGCGCAAAAGCTTTACCACGCCACGCTGGACCGGTCGCTGACCGTGGAGGAGCTGCACAAGCTGGTGGACGGCGTGATGCTGGAGGACGGCCTGGCCCAGGCCGATGAAGCCAGTTTCGCCGGGGATTCCAAGCGCGAGGTGGGCCTGTCGATCCACATGGGCCGCAACCGCGTGGTGCGGCGCATGTTCAGCGCGTTGGGCGCCGAAGTGGTGAAGCTGGACCGCGTGATGTTCGCAGGGCTCACCAAGAAGGACCTGCCGCGCGGCCATTGGCGCCACCTGGAAGATAAAGAGGTAGTGTGGTTGCAGCAGCTCAAGCCGGCGCCCAAAAGCGCCGGGGGCAGTCCGCGAGGGCGCCGCACCCGCCTCTCCCAGGGAAGCGAGTAATGCCTTTGGGGCTGCCTTGGCGCCCGGGCTGCAAGCTCCGGGAAGCCCCCCTTGGGGCCCATTTCAAGCTTGAGCGCCTGCGTTTGCGCCCATGTGCTTCCGGGCACCAGGAAGAGTGCTGGAAGGGCAGATCGCCCCTCTGCAAGATCACGGTGCGCCAGCCGCTACCTTCGGGCCATGTTCACGGATCCACAGTTGAAGTGGGAATTTGAGGGTGTGGCAGTGCAGCGCAGCGTGCCCGCCGGCACGGTGCTCATGCAGGCGGGCGATGCCATCACGCACATCCCCATCGTGCGCAAGGGCAGTCTGCGCATTTTGGCGCAGGACGGTGAAGGACGCGAGCGTTACCTCTACCACATATTGCCCGGCGAGTCATGCGCAACATCGCTGACCTGCTGCGTGGCCAAGCGGGTGAGCAGCGTGCGTGCGGTGGTGGAGGAGGATGCCGAACTGCTGATGATCCCCGTGCGCTACGTGGATGCGTGGATGGCCCATCCGGAATGGCGCAAATACGTGAACGAGGTGCAGGCGCAACGCTTCGAGGAGCTGCTGGAAGCGTTCGAGGTGGTGGCCTTCCATAAGCTCGATGAACAATTGTGGAACTATCTGGTGAAACGCGCCCAAGCCGGCGGCGACCGGACGTTGCAGCTCACCCACCAGCAGATCGCCGATGAACTGGGTTCGCCCCGCGAGGTGATCACGCGGCTGCTTCAGCAGTTGCGCGCCTCCGGCCGTGTTTCATTGGGGCGCGGCTCGGTGGAGGTGCACCCCGTACCGGTGGCCGGTTGATCCACGGGCCGGCCCCGCGCGAGGTCCGATCCGCAGGCCGCCTCGCAACAGCCGAAGTTGAACAGCGCTTGTGCACCGAGCAGCGCGGCAAGGGCGTAGACCGCATCCAGTTTCGTGAGCACGCCAGCGACCAGCAGCGCAAAGGCCAAGGCCGCACGAATGCTCCGCACCGGCCCCCAGTTGCGGAATGACGCTGCTCGCAGGTCCACGGGGGATCGTTGTGGCATGCCGGGTCAGGTGCTGCTAGGGCGCCGTACGCGCATTCGGGGAGAGGGCCGTTCCCGTTTGAACGCATGGCACAACGCTCCGTACGTGAGTGCCCTGCAAGGGGAACTGTTCAGCGGGTCAACGGTGAGGGCCTTGCCGTTGGTGCATCCCGGAACCCACCAATACGCCCAGCGCGCAGCAGCACCTTCCGCAATGCCCAACGCGGAGATCGCCCGAACGCGCCTCATGGTGTTTCCCCGGCTTTCCGGGTACGCCACCCGAAGAGGGTGTACAATGGACAGAAACTGATCGCACTGGTAAGCAGGAACACCACGCCCAGCACCAGGATCACGGTACCCAATGCCCCGTGCACCGTGCCCGTGAAATAGAGTGCGGCGAAAACAACTGCAATCCCCGTGCGGACCAAACGGTCCAAGGTGCCCATGTTCGGTTTCATGGTGAAGAGCTTATGGCACAAAGATGGCGCGGGCAAAAGTGGCCGCCGGTGAGGATCATCACCAGGCCGGCGTGTCTGCGACCAACCGTATTGCACGCCATCGCCAGCAAGGGGCGAATGAGCCAATGGTTCAATGCGCCAGTGGCAGAAGACGACCTCCCTGCGGAGCGGTTGATCACTTGGCCCGCAGGTGGTATGCTAGCTGCGGCCATGGCGTTCGCCCCGGGCAACCAATGGCCATGCACTGGTCAGCGTGCCCTGTTCAAATCCGGTACACCCCAATGGGGCGCGAATGCCGTCGCGGATCAACAGCGGCAACCGGTATGGAGGTGCGGTGCGTGCGGTTATGCCGCCAACAAGCGCTGCATGCGCTCCATCAGGTCATCGGGGTCGAGCGGCTTTTGCAGCAGGTCGTTGGCGCCGGCGCCCAGCACGGTTTCGCGCAGGCAGGGCAGTTCGTGCGCCGTGATGATGAGCACGGGCACGGTGATGCCGTGGGCCCGCAGGTCTTCCACCAAGGTGAGGCCGTCCACATGGGGCAGCCCGAGGTCGATCAGCAGCAGGTCGGCGGGTTCGTCGTGCAGCATGCGCTCCAGTTCACGGCCATCGGCCAAGGTGGTCACGCGCCAGTGGGCATCCATGGCGCGGAATGCCATGGAACGGCAAGCCAGGGCATCATCCTCAACGATCATAACGTGCGGCATGGTCCACGTGCTTTGCACGTTGCAACGCACCGGTGCCGGAAAGGTTCCGCAGGACGGGGAGCGGGCCGCCCCGGAAACTACAGTTTCCCGGTCACCAGCTTGATAAGGTCATGCCCGTTCACTGCGATGATCACCGTGAGCAGGAAGACCATGCCGGCCACTTGTGCATACTCGAGCACTTTGGCGGGTGCGGGTTTGCGGGCCACGGCCTCGTAGAGCAGGAACACCACGTGGCCTCCGTCGAGCGCAGGGATGGGCAGGATGTTGAGCACGGCCAAGGCCAGCGAAAGGAAGGCCGTCATTTCCCAAAAGCGCTGCCACACCCATTGGGGTCCGTAGGCCTTGCTCATGGCGATCAGGCCGCCCATCTGTTTCATGCCCGCAGTGCTGCCCAGCAGCTTGAAGGAGGCCACATTGTCCTTCAGGCGCTGCCAACCGTAGGCGATGCCTGCCGGGATGCTGCCCCAGAACGTGAAGCGCTCGGTGGCGAAGGTGAAGTATTCCGCCGGAGAGCGCGGTTGCAAGCCTACAATGCCGTTGGCATCCACCTCCACGGGAATGCGCACCTGGTGGCCGCTTCGCAGCAGGGTCACCTCCACATGCTGGTCCTTGCGGTCCTTCACCGCCTCCACAAAATCCTGGAAGTAGCGGGTGGGTTGGCCGTTCACGGCAATGATGCGGTCGCCCTTGCGGAAGCTTCCGGTTTCGTTGGCATTGTGGCCGGCCAGCACGGAATCCACATAGAACGGGAACCGGGGATTGAACAGGGTTTTGTCGTCGCTCTCCAGGATGCGCTCCTGGATGTTGGCGCTCAACTCAATGGTTTTCCGCTCGGGCGCCCCCCCTTCCACTTCACGTTCCACGGTAATGTGCTTGGCCCCGTCGATGAGGATGGCCAAAGACACGTCGCCCAGGGTTTTCGGCGTGCGGCCTTCCACATCGAGGATCTTGTCGCCATCACGGAACCCTTCTGCTGCCATCAGTTTGCCGGGCGATACGCCGTAAACCAGGTTCTTCACGGGCAGGTACTCGCGCCCCCACACGAAGAGCACCATGGCGTAAATGGCGAAGCCGAGCAGCACGTTCACTGATACTCCGCCCACCATCACGACCAGGCGTTGCCATACCGGTTTGGCGCGGAATTCCCAGGGCTCGGGCGGCCGCTGCATGCGCGCCTTCTGCTCAGCATCCAGGCTTTCATCCACCATGCCGGCGATCTTCACGTAGCCGCCGAACGGCAGGCAGCCGATGCCGTAGACGGTTTCGCCGATCTTCTTCTTCACCAGGGCATACGGCGCATCGAAGAAGAGGAAGAACTTGTCCACGCGCATGCCGAAGAGCTTGGCGGGCAGGAAGTGGCCGAATTCATGCAGGGCCACCAGGATGGACAGGCCGAGGATCAGTTGGCCGGCATAGATCAGGATCTCCATTCGGGGGTATTGAGGGCTTCGCGGACGGCGCGGCGAGTTTCTTCATCGCTCGCCACGAGCGCGTCGAGGTCAGGGGCGGGTACAAAGGTCGCCTTGGCCAAGCGGTCGGCGATCAGGTCGCTCATTTCCAGGAAGCCGATGCGCTCCTGCAGAAAGGCTTCCACGGCTTCTTCATTGGCGGCATTGAGCACACAGGGCGCATTGCCGCCGCGCTTCATGGCCTCCAAGGCCAGGCGCAGGTTGGGGAAGGCTTCCAGGTCGGGCTGTTCGAAGGTGAAGCTGGAGCAGGTGTTGAAGTTGAAGCGGGGCCACGCGGTGGGCAGCCGCTGCGGGAAGGCCAGTGCATACTGGATGGGCAGCTTCATGTCGGGCAGGCCCAGTTGTGCCTTGATGCTGCCATCACGGAACTGCACCAGGCTGTGGATGATGCTTTGGGCGTGCACCACGATCTCCACCTGTTCGGGGCGCAGGCCGAAGAGCCATTTGGCCTCGATGGCCTCCAGGCCCTTGTTCATCAGGCTGGCACTGTCGATGGTGATCTTGGCACCCATGGCCCAGTTGGGGTGCTTGAGCGCCTGGGCCTTGGTCACCGTGGCCAATTCAGCTTTGGGCCAGCCGCGGAACGGGCCGCCGCTGGCCGTGAGGATGATCTTTTCGATGGGGTTGTCCCATTCCCCGGCCAGGCACTGGAAGATGGCCGAATGCTCGCTGTCCACCGGATAGATGTTCACGCCCTTGGCCTTGGCCAGCCGGGTCACCAGGTCGCCGGCCACCACCAGGGTTTCCTTGTTGGCCAACGCGATGGGCTTGCCTGCTTCGATGGCGGCCAAGGTGGGCCGCAACCCCGCAAAACCCACCATGGCGGTGAGCACCATGTCGATGCTGTCCATGTGCATGGCCTGCACCACGGCCTCCGCCCCTGCATACACCTTCACCCCCAAGGGAAACAGGGCATCGCGCACTTCGGCATGGCGGCTTTCATCGCCGATCACCACGGCATTGGGCCGGAACTCCTGCGCTTGGCTGATGAGCAGCCCGGCATTACGGCCGGCCACCAGCAGTTCCACTTCAAAACGTGCGGGTTGTTCACGCACCACCTCCAAGGCTTGGGTGCCAATGGATCCGGTACTGCCGAGGATGGCGATGCGCTTGGGCGGAAGATCGGAGCGGGCCACGGGCGTGGGGTGAAAGGTGCAAAGGTCGCAATTCCGCCGCTATCGCGGATCAGCCGCGCTTGGCGGCCGCCCGCATCAGGCGGTCGTTGATGGCCCGGCCCAGGCCTTCCTCGGGAAAGTGCTCGGCCAGGATGACGTCCACGGCGCCCTGGTCCAAGCGGCGCATGGCGGCGAAGAGGTTGCGGGCGGCCTCGGCCAGGTCGCCGCCCGGTGAAAGCACTTCACAGCGGTGCGCCACATGCCGGTTGCGAAAGCTGATCACCCCGAAGCGCTTGCCGGCGAGCTCGCCCGCGAGCACAGGCACCGAGCCGATGAGCAGGGGCCTGAGCGGCGCGTAGTGGCTGTCCAGCATACCGGGCGAAGCGGGCAAGACGCGCTTGCTGGCACGGCCCACCCCCCCGATCACCGCTTCCACTTCTTCCAAGGGCAAGCCGCCGTGCCGGTACAGCACCCATTGTTCTACTGTGGCCTCCCAGCCGATGATGGTGCTTTCCACACCCACGGTGCAGGGCCCGCCGTCCAGGATGTAGGGCACCTTGCCGCCGAGCTGGTCCGCTACATGCTGCGCGGTGGTAGGGCTGACGTAGCCGAAGGGATTGGCGCTGGGTGCGGCCAGCGGAAAGGGCAGCATGTGCAATAAGGCCAGCGTGACCGGGTGGTCGGGCATGCGCACGGCCACGGTGTCCAGCCCGCTGGTCACCAGGTCGGGTATGCGGGGTGTTTTCGGCAGCACCAAGGTGAGCGGCCCCGGCCAAAAGCGGTCCATCAGTGCTTCGGCCTGTGTGCGCAATTCGGGCGCCGCCTGTTCTAGTGCGGCCACGGCCGCAGCTTGAACAGCACTGTGCACATGCACGATCAGCGGATCGAAGGCCGGGCGTTGCTTGGCCTCGAAGACCTTCAGCACGGCCTCAGCATCAAACGCGTTCGCCGCCAGGCCGTACACGGTCTCGGTGGGGATGGCCACCAGCTCTCCCTCGCGGAGCAGTTGGGCGGCCCAAGCCAGATCGGTGTCGATGGGCATGGTGCAAAGATCGCCTTCGGCCGGTGGATCCCAGGCGCCCGCCGTTCGGGCCGGGGCAGCTGGCCCTGCCGGTATGGCTTGGGCCGGGGCCGGCCGACCGTTATGTGGAATCATTCCAGATAAGCAGCCCCTTGCCATGGCAGGGCAGGTCCAATTCGTCGGCTGCTACTTTTGCCGCGTACCAATCGGCGGCATGCCGCCACCTACCCGCATGGCACGACAAGGAATCTTTGGTTCAGCCCTGATCAAGAAGTACTGGATGGCCCTGACGGGCCTTTTCCTTGTCTCGTTCCTGGTGGTGCACGCCGCCATCAACGCCATGATCTACTTCAACGATGGCGGGGTCACCTTCAACAAGTGGGCGCACTTCATGGGCAGCAACCTCATCATCCGCACCATGGAGATCGGCCTGTTCCTGGGCTTGATCCTCCACGTGGTGGACGGCATCCTGATCACCCGCCAAAACCGCGCCGCCCGCCCGGTGAACTACGCCTACGCCCAGCATGGCGCCAACAGCAAGTGGTACTCGCGCAGCATGGGCATCCTGGGCATCCTCATCCTTTTGTTCCTCATCGTTCACTTGTGGCACTTCTGGGTGCCCAGCCGCCACATCGTGGGCAACCTGGAGCCCTACGGCGTGGATGCCGCAGGCCAGGCCAACCTCTACGCGTTGATGCTGCTCGTGTTCTCCAACCCCATCCCCGTAGTGATCTACGTATTGGGCTGCTTCGCCCTGTTCTGGCACCTGCTGCACGGGTTCCGCAGTGCGTTCCAGAGCTTGGGCCTCAACCACCGCCAGTACAACGGCCTGATCACTCTTTGCGGTGAGGCCTTCTCGATCATTGTTCCCACCCTCTTCGCCTCCATGCCCGTGGCCATGTACTTGGGCTGGGTGCGGTGAACGTGGACTGAAAGCTTGCGGAGGAGATGAAAGCGGTAACGAAATGCAGTTACGAGTTGGAGGAGTCCGTTACAGGTTGGGAAATCCGTTACGGGTTACGAGTTTCGTCGAACCTTTAACTCGCAACCCGTAACCCGCGATCGATCAACCACCCAACCTGCAATTGTTTCACCAATGGCATCCATCACCGACTTCGAGGACCTGGAGATCTGGAAGGACGCACGTGCCATGAACAAGAAGGTCCAGCAGGCGACCAAACGGAAGATCTTTGATGAAGACCGGGACCTCCGTTGGCAGATCAGGCGCGCCTCGGTTTCCGCCATGTCCAACATTGCCGAAGGTTTCGAACGGAACAACAACAATTTCTTCATTCAATTCCTGCGCACTGCCAAAGGCTCTGCAGGCGAAGTGCGCTCCCAGCTATATACATGCCGGGATGCGGAATGCATTTCCCAGCACGAGATCGCGCCGTTGCGTGATGAAGCAAAACTCCTTGGCCAACGGATCGGGAAACTGATGGATCACCTCGAAGCCTATCAACGCTTGCCCGGCAACGCGACCAGGAACACGGTGCAGGGCCGGCGGAACCCGCAACCACCCAATCCGTAACCCGTAACCCGCAACCGGCCAACCCGCAACGGCCCAACCCTCATCTTTCATGAGCATCCTCGACTCCAAGGTTCCCGAAGGCCCGATCGAACGGAAGTGGACCGCGCACAAGAACCACATCCACCTGGTGAACCCGGCCAACAAGCGCCGCATCGACGTGATCGTGGTGGGCACCGGCCTGGCCGGTTCATCCGCTGCGGCCTCCCTTGCGGAAATGGGCTACAATGTGAAGACCTTCTGCTACCAGGACAGTGCCCGCCGCGCACACAGCATTGCCGCACAAGGGGGCATCAACGCCGCCAAGAACTACCAGAACGACGGCGATTCCGTGTACCGCCTCTTCTACGACACGCTCAAGGGCGGGGATTACCGCAGCCGCGAGGCCAACACCTACCGCCTGGCAGAGGTGAGCGCCAGCATCATCGACCAGTGCGTGGCCCAAGGCGTGCCCTTCGCCCGTGATTACGGTGGATTGTTGGACAACCGCTCCTTCGGCGGCGCCCAGGTGAGCCGCACCTTTTACGCCCGCGGGCAAACCGGGCAGCAGCTGCTGCTGGGCGCCTACAGCGCCTTGATGCGCCAGGTGGGCAAAGGCAAGGTGAAGATGTACGACCGCCACGAAATGCTCGACCTGGTGGTGGTGGGCGGCAAGGCCCGCGGCATCATCGCCCGCAACCTCGTCACCGGCAAGCTCGAACGCCACGGCGCCCACGCCGTGCTGCTGTGCACCGGCGGCTACGGCAACGTGTTCTTCCTGAGCACCAACGCCATGGGCTGCAACGTCACCGCCGCCTGGAAATCTCACAAGCGGGGCGCGTTCATGGCCAACCCCTGCTACACGCAGATCCACCCCACCTGCATCCCCGTGAGCGGCGATCACCAGAGCAAGCTCACCCTGATGAGCGAAAGCCTGCGCAACGACGGACGCATCTGGGTGCCCAAGAAGCTCGAGGATGCCAAGGCCATCCAGCAAGGGAAGAAAAAGGGCAGCGACATCGCCGAGGAAGACCGCGACTATTACCTGGAGCGGCGCTACCCCAGCTTCGGCAACCTGGTACCGCGCGACGTGGCCAGCCGGGCCGCCAAGGAGCGGTGCGACGCCGGTTTCGGCGTGAACCGCACCGGTGAAGCCGTGTACCTGGACTTCTCCGCCGCCATTGAGCGCTATGGAAAGATGGAAGCCAACGTGCACCACATCGACAACCCCTCCAAGGAGAAGGTCCGCGAACTGGGCATGAAGGTGGTGAGCGCCAAGTACGGCAACCTCTTCGACATGTACGAGAACATTGTCGGCGAGAACCCCTACGAACACCCGATGAAGATCTACCCCGCCGTGCACTACACCATGGGCGGCCTGTGGGTGGACTACAACCTGCAGAGCACCGTGCCCGGCATGTACGTGCTGGGCGAGGCCAACTTCAGCGACCACGGCGCCAACCGCCTCGGAGCCTCCGCGCTCATGCAGGGCCTGGCCGACGGCTACTTCGTGATCCCCTATACCATTGCCGACCAACTGGCAGGGGAAATCCGCACCGGTCCCATCAAGACCGACACAACGGAATTCGAGCAAGCCGAGCAGCACGTCCGCAGCCGCATCGAACAGCTGATGAACACCAAGGGCACCGAACCGGTGGACCACTTCCACAAGCGCTTGGGCAAGGTGATGTGGGACAAGTGCGGCATGGCCCGCAACGCCAAGGGCCTGCAGGAGGCCATCGAGGAGATCCGCCGGATCCGCGAGGATTTCTGGAAGAACGTGCGCGTGCCGGGCAAGGCCGATGAGTTCAACCAGGAACTGGAAAAAGCGGGTCGCGTGGCCGACTTCCTGGAGCTGGGTGAATTGATGTGCAAGGATGCCCTGCACCGCAACGAAAGCTGCGGCGGCCACTTCCGAGAAGAATACCAGACCGAGGAAGGAGAAGCCCTGCGCGACGACAACAACTTCGCGTACGTGGGCGCTTGGGAGTGGAAAGGCGATCCCGGAGCGGCGGAATTGCACAAGGAAGCGTTGAAGTTCACGGTACTGCAATTGTCACAGAGAAGCTACAAGTAGGATGATGTAACGTCGACCCATTGGGTCGACCCGGACATAACAGATCGGCAACATGAAACTCACACTCAAGATCTGGCGCCAAGCAGGCCCAAAGGCCAAGGGCCAAATAGTGGACTACCCCGTTGAGGGCATCAGCGAGGACATGTCCTTCCTGGAAATGCTGGACGTGCTCAACGACCGGCTGGTGCGCGAAGGCCAGGAGCCGGTGGCCTTCGACCACGACTGCCGCGAAGGCATCTGCGGCAGCTGCGGGATCATGATCGAAGGGCGTGCCCACGGACCGAACCGGAAGGCAGCGACCTGCGAATTGCGCATGCGCAGTTTCCCCGACGGCGATACCCTGACGGTGGAACCGTGGCGCGCACGCCCCTTCCCGGTGATCAAGGACCTTGTCGTGGACCGCACCGCATTCGACCGCATCATGCAGGCCGGCGGCTACGTATCGGTGAAGACCGGCCAGGCCCCCGACGCCAACGCGATCCCCGTCCCCAAGCATCATGCCGAAGAAGCCATGGACGCGGCCGCATGCATCGGGTGCGGCGCGTGCGTCGCAACTTGCCCGAATGGCTCCGCCATGCTCTTCGTCGCCGCGAAGGTCTCCCAGTTCGCGCTGTTGCCGCAGGGACACGCCGAGCGGAAGGAACGCGTGGAACGTATGCTGGCACAAATGGACACAGAAGGCTTCGGTGCCTGCTCCAACACGTATGCGTGCGAGGCAGAATGTCCGAAGCAGATCTCGGTGGAACATATTGCACGGTTGAACCGGGAATTCGTACGGGCGAAGGCGCTCTAGGTGCTTCTGCATCCTCACGACATACGACTTCTTCTCGAAAAGGCCCGCTCACGGGGCTCGGTGGCGTTCACCGGGCTCCTCCGCGGCGGTGCCAGCCGCACCGAGGCGGTGTGGGACCAGACCGACACGTATCCGCGCCAGTGGACATCCATTCCGCTGATCCAGGAGAGGTTGCGGACCACGATCACCGGTTCGCCGTCAAAGAATATCGCTTCGTATGTGCGCGAACGGTACAGTACGCCGGACGCGCGGTGGCACGCCCTCTCACCCGGCTGCGGCACGGGCAGGAAGGAACTCGCGTGGGTCGCGGCCGGCGGCATCGCACTCCTGGAAGGGTACGACATCTCGAAGAAACGGATCGCCGAAGCGGAGCGGCTCGCGGTGTCGGCGGGGATGAGTTCCTCCACACGTTTCACGGCGGCCGATGTTCGGGCGCTGGACCTCCCACCGGCCTCCTTCGACCTCGTGATCCTGGATGATGCGCTTCACCATATCGCGCCCCTCCGGCCCTTCATCACGAAGATCCATGCATGGCTCAGGCCCGGCGGGATCCTTGTCGTGAATGAATTCGTCGGGCCATCACGCTTCCAATGGACCGACAGGCAGATCGAATATGCCAACC
>JADZAC010000091.1 GCA_020852835.1 Flavobacteriales bacterium | reverse complement strand
GATGCGGATGCCGTTGGTGCCTTCCTGCTTCTCAAATCCCTTGAGCAGCGTGCTGATGCTGCCTTTGGTGGTCTGGTATTCCTTGCCCACGCTGATGCCCCAGCCATCGTCCCACACGCTGATGGCCATGGGCACCTGCAGCACGCCTGCCGCGTTGATGGCCTCCCAGAAGGGTCCTTCGCTGGTGCTGGCGTCGCCGATGGTGCCGAAGGCCACCTCGTTGCCCTTGTCGCTGAACCGGGTGTACTGGTGCAGCGCCTCGTTCTGCCGGAACATCTTGCTGGCCTGCGCCAGGCCGAGCAGGCGCGGCATCTGCCCGGCGGTGGGCGACATGTCCGGGCTGGAATTGTACTGCGCCGTGAGGTCCTTCCATTCGCCGCGGTCGTCCAGGCTGCGGGTGGCAAAGTGGCCGTTCATCTGGCGGCCTGCGCTGGCGGGCTCGGCATCCACGTCGGCATGGGCGTAGAGCTGGGCAAACCACTGTTGCACGGTGAGCTCGCCAATGGCGAACATGAAGGTCATGTCGCGGTAGTAGCCGCTGCGCCAATCACCGGGGCGGAACTGTTTGGCCATGCACACCTGGGCCAGCTCCTTGCCATCGCCGAAGATGCCGAACTTGGCCTTGCCGGTGAGCACTTCCTTGCGGCCGAGCAGGCTGGCCTCGCGGCTCAGGCACACCAGGGCATAGTCGCGCAGGATCTCTTCCTTCAGTTCGTCGAGGGTGATGTTTTCGGCGGCGGGGGAGGTGCGGGTGAAGGTCATACGGGCGTGGAATGCGTGCGTGGCGAAGGTAGCGAGCGCGGCCCGAACCCGGTGGCGCAAGCGCCCCGGCCTGGTGCCTCCTTGGCGCCGTACGCCGGCGGTTGGTTTGGCAAGCCGCGGTTTTCTATGAACTTTGCACCCGCGGGGCCCTGATCCCCCGGAACATCAAGAAAAATGCACAACCAAATGAATTGCGCGAAATTGCTGATGCCCATGGGCATCGCCCTGTTGTTGGCCTCCTGCGGAGGCGAAACGCCCCAAACCACGCCTGCGGAACCGGCCGCCGCTCCTGAAGCGGCTGCAGCGCCGGAAACGGCCCCGGCCCCTGAAGCCGCCGCCGCCACGGCCTATCCTGCGGGCTTTGTCCAGCCTGGCGATATCGTGCTGGCCGACAAGATCGATGAAGGCCTGGTGACCGAGGCCAAGAAGATCTTCGACACCAAGTGCCATGTGTGCCACAGCCTCACGGACCAAAAGGTGGTGGGACCGGGTTGGAAGGGCATGATCAACGACCGCAAGCCGGAGTGGATCATGAACATGATGCTGCACACCCAGTGGATGGTGGAGAACGACGCCGACGCGCAAGCCCTGGTGGAAGAGACCAAGACGGTGATGCCGGACCAGCAGCTCAGCAAGGAGCAGGCCCGGGCCATGCTGGAGCTGATCCGCACGCTCTGAACCCCGCCGAAAACCGTGAAGGGGCCGTTCCAACAGGGGCGGCCCCTTTGCTTTTTCGGGGGCTGCCGCCCGTTGGGAGTGCCGCCGAGCAGGCCAGGCCGTGGTGGCCCTTGCTTGCGGGATGCCAAAGGACTTGCGGCACGGTCAAGGTTTGATGGCGGCGGCGAGCTCGGCCTCCTTGCGCATCTTCCAGGAGTGGCCCAGGAGCACGAAGATGCCCAAGGGCAGCAACAGGGAAACCAGGAGGATGATCCAGTAGTATCCCGGGATCATGCCCCAGCCCGCCCAGAAGAAGAAGCCCTGCAGGAACAGTACGGCCTCCATGAGCAGCATGCCGCTGGTGAACGTGGCCAAGCCCGCGCGGGCCACGGCCGAGGTGCTGATGAACCAGCCGCGCAGCAAGGCCATGGCGAAGAGCATCATGCTGATGACGCCCAAGGTGTTCAGGTGCACGAAGCCCACCACGTAGTTGCGCACCGTGAAGGCCATGATGGCCACCTGCGGAATGGCCACGGCCGCCTGCATCACCACCTTGAGGCCCATGGCCGCCAGGGAGTACGTCACGCAGCGCCACGCCCAGAGCGGCGCCTTGTTGTGCAGCATCTTCTGCGCGCCCAGAATGGCCTTGGCGGTGCGCCACCCGGCCCACAACTGCAGCACCACCCCGATGGAGTTGGTGGCATACACGGCCCAGTGGTGCTCGCTCCATGCAATGGCCAGGGCGAAGGTGAGCACCACCGAGACCAGCCAGAGGCGGATGGTGATGCGGTCCATGACGTGGCGCGCCCCGTGGGTCTCGGCCCAGCGGCTCCACAGGGCCAAGGCGCCGAACCAGAACCAGCCGTTGAGCTGGAAGTGCAGGTAGAACTGGATGGACCAGTAGTAGAGCTCGGTGCCGAAGCCGCCGTTGGCGATGATCAGGCCGGTGCCCCACACCCCCAAGGTGGAAACGAACATGAGGATCACCGCGATGCGCGCCAGCAGGCGGCTGCCGTTTGCACGCCAGGTGCGCGTGGCTTTCCATACCTGTATGCACAACACATAGCTGGCCAGCATGTGCAGCACGGACACGGTGATGGTGAAGGGCCCGTAGCTCTGCACGGGGAAGCCCAGCAACATGCCCGCCACGGCCACCTGGGCGGTGATCAGCATGGCCAGGCTGAAGCGCGAAGGGCCCTTGGGCGTTTCGTCGCGCAGCAGGAACACCACCATGGCAATAAAGGCCCAGCCCAGCATGGCCACATGGGAATGGGCGTTCAACAAGGCCTTGAAGCGCACCCAGGGGATCTCCCAGATATAAATGGCGCGCAGCACGCAGCCCACCACGCCGGCAATGCCGAAGTTGAAGAGGGCGATGTTGAACCAACGCTGCATCAGGGTGCGAAGGTGGGCACAAACCGGGAATGCCCCCGGCTGATCATTCTCACGGCCTGAGCTGACAACGATCAGGCCTATCTTCGCTGCGGTCACGAATTTTGAACCCGCAAACAATACGTTCCATGTCGATCCCAAACAGTACCAACCGGAAGAATTCCATGAAGGGCCTCGGCCTTGTTGCCGTGCTCGCCCTGGCCGTAGCCTGCGGCGGAGGGGAAACCCCTGCCACCGGCGATGGCGCCGCCACCACCCCTGCCACCCCTGAAGCTGCGGCCACCGCTCCTGCGGGTGCGGACCTGGTCACCGCGGACGACATCAAGTTTGCCGAGCAGGTGGATCAAGGGAAGGCTGCCAAGGGCAAGGAACTCTATGAGGTGAAGTGCCAAGCCTGCCATAGCACCGGCACCAACCGCGTGGTGGGCCCGGGCTGGGGCGGCATCCTGGAACAGCGCAAACCGGAATGGATCATGAACATGATCCTGCACACCGATGCCATGCTGGAAACCGATCCCGAGGCCCAAGCCATGCTCGAAGAATGCTTGGTGCGCATGCCCAACCAGAACCTCACGCATGACGAAGCACTCGATGTGCTCGAATTCATGCGCACCCTAACGCCGGCAAAATAACCGGCCCCTACCAGAACAACCAACCAACACCACATGAGAAGGAGACCGTCCAATTCTGCGATCCCCTTGATCTTGGCCGCAGGCATCGCCATCCCCTATATCCAAGGATGCAAGCCGACCAACACCAAGACCGTCATCACCGGTGACGCGGCATCCAAAGTGTATGTCGCCCCGGGGCAGCATGATGAATTCTACAACTTCGTCAGCGGCGGCTTCAGCGGCCAGATGTCCGTGTACGGCCTGCCTTCGGGCCGCCTGCTGCGCGACATACCGGTGTTCTCCGTGGACCCCGAGAACGGCTGGGGCTACAGCGAGGAGACCAAGCCCATGCTGATGACCACCCACGGCTTCATTCCCTGGGACGACTCCCACCACGTGGAAGCCTCGATGAGCAACGGCGTGCCCGATGGCAAGTACATGTTCATCAACGGCAACAACACGCCGCGGGTGGCCATGATCGACCTGAAGACCTTCCGCACGTCCAGCATCATCGAGATCCCCAACAGCGCCGGCAACCACAGCTCGCCCTTCATCACGCCCAACAGCGAGTACCTGGTGGCAGGCACCCGCTTCAGCATTCCCATGGGCACCGATGCCGAGCGTGATGTTCCCATCGAAACCTACAAGGAGACGTTCAAGAGCACGGTGAGCTTCGTGAAGCCCGATACGGCCACAGGCACCATGGCCATCGCGTTCCAGATCAAGACCCCCGCGGTGGACTTCGACCTGGCGCACGCCGGCAAAGGGCCCAGCGACGGCTGGTTCTTCTTCAGCACCTACAATACCGAGAAGGCCCACGACCTGCTGGAAGTGAACGCCAGCCAGCGCGACAAGGACTTCATCATGGCGGTGAACTGGAAGAAGGCCGAGCAGTATGCCAAGGAAGGCAAAGGCAAGATGATCGCCGGCAAGCACTACATGAACCACTACGACGAGAGCACCCACACGGCCACCAGCAAGGTGACCGAGCAAGTGCTGCAGCTGGACCCCGCCGAGCTGGCCGACCTGCTCTACTTCATGCCCTGCCCCAAGAGCCCGCACGGCTGCGACGTGGACCCCACGGGCGAGTTCATCGTGGGCAGCGGCAAGCTGGCCGCCACCCTGCCGGTGTTCTCCTTCGCCAAAATGCAACAGGCCATCGCCAACAAGGATTTCGAGGGCGATTACAACGGCATCCCCGTGCTGAAGTATGAGAGCGTGCTGCAGGGTGAAGTGAAGAAGCCCGGCCTGGGACCCCTGCACACCGAGTTCGACAACAACGGCTTCGCCTACAGCTCCATGTTCGTGAGCAGCGAGATCGTGAAGTGGAACGTGAAAACCCTGGAAGTGGTGGACCGCGTGCCCACCTACTACTCCATCGGCCACCTCTGCGTGCCCGGCGGCGACAGCAAGCAGCCGTGGGGCAAGTACGTGATCGCCTACAACAAGATCACCAAGGACCGCTACCTGCCCACCGGCCCCGAGCTCACCCAGAGCGCCCAGCTGTACAGCATCGACGGCCCGAAGATGGAACTGCTGCTGGACTTCCCCACCACGGGCGAGCCGCACTACGCCCAGGCCCTGCCCGCCGACCTGGTGAAGAACAAGTCCACCAAGTTCTTCAAGATCGAGGAGAACAAGCACCCCTACGTCACCAAGGGTGAGAAGGAAGCCAAGGTGGTGCGCGAAGGCAACAAGGTGCACGTGTACATGACCTGCATCCGCTCGCACTTCGCCCCGGACAACATCGAGGGCGTGAAACTGGGCGACGAGGTGTACTTCCACGTCACCAACCTGGAACAGGATTGGGACGTACCGCACGGCTTCGCCGTGAAGGGGGCCCCCACGGCCGAACTGCTGATCATGCCGGGTGAAACGCAAACCCTCAAGTGGGTGCCGCAGAGCGTAGGCGTGAAACCCTTCTACTGCACCGACTTCTGCAGCGCGCTGCACCAGGAAATGCAGGGCTACATCCGCGTATCGCCTGCCGGCAGCAACGTGCCGCTCACCGCCAACACGAAGAGCCCCGACGCCGGTCTTTGACCGATCAGGAACAACATGACAGGAATGCGCCCGGCCCCCAGCATCGATCAGCGGTGTGAAGGGCCGGGCGGTTCTTTTTACGACCCTGCCACCGGCAGTTCAACAACAGAGGCCGCCGCAGCCATACAAGCGGCACAAACCATGGAACACGCCCCCAGTGCCACCGCACAACAAGCTTCCGTGCCGATGTCGGGCATCCAGATCGGCCGCATCATCCTCTTCAGGAACCTCAACCTGCCCATGCGCCCGATGTCGCGCATCCTGGCCGGCCTCGCCGCCTTGCTGCTGCTGGTGAACTTGGTGCAGCCCATCTGGCGCATCGACCTGCTGGCGCCCCAGTACCCCGAAGGGCTGGTGCTGCAGATCTTCCACGACCGTTTCACCGGCAACGTGGACCAGATCAACGGCCTGAACCACTACATCGGCATGGCCACCATCCACAACGAAATGTTCCCCGAGTTCGCCATCATGCGCTACGTCATCGGCATGCTCGCGATCTGGGGGGTGCTGGCCGCCCTGGTGGGCCGCCGCTGGGCATTGGCCTCCTGGCTCTTCGGCATGCTGGCCTTTGTGCTGTGGGCCATGTGGGACATGTACTCTTGGGGTTGGAACTACGGGCACAACCTGGATCCCAACGCCGCCATCAAGATCGAGGGCATGTCATACCAGCCGCCGCTGTTCGGCCACAAGACCCTGCTTAACTTTGAGGCCTGGTCCTTCCCCGATGTGGGCGGCTACGTGCTCTTTGCGGCGATCACCTTGGGCGTAGCCGTCTTCATCTATGAATGGCGCCGCTCCTTCATCTCAGCGATCAGGAACGAACGAGCATGAAAACACTGCTTATTACCGCGGTATTGGCTGTTACCGCCGCGGGCTGCTCACAAGGGCAGCCGCAGATCAACTACGGCAACGACGAGTGCGCCCACTGCCGCATGAACGTGGTGGACGCCAAGTTCGGCGCGGCCCTGCAAACCGTAAAGGGGCGCACCTACGTCTTCGACGCGCCCGAGTGCATGGTGCCCTTCACCGGTGCCAAGGGCCACCTGGTGCCCCAGGAAGTGGCCGCTTGGTACGTCAGCGATTTCGCCCGGCCCGGCACGCTGATCGACGCCACCAAGGCTTTCTACCTGCACGCCCCGACGCTCAAGAGCCCCATGCGCGGCAACGTGGCGGCCTTCGCCACTTCGGCCGACCGCAAAGAAGCCCTCAAGCACTTCCCCGGCGAAGAGATCGACTGGGGAGCGGTGCAAAAGATGTTCAACGAGGAATGAGGCTTGCACGCCCCTTGCGCCCGCTGGCCGCACTGCTCGCAGTAGCATGGGCTACCGGGCCGCTGGCGGCGAAAACCTGGACCGTGGGCCCCGCCGCGCCCAACGGCAAGCTCGCCGCGGCCGTGGCCTCCGCCGCGCCCAAGGATACCATCCGCGTGCTCCAGGGCACCTACGCCGAAGGAACCGTCCGCATCAACAAACCGCTCACCATCCTCGGCACCGGCATGCCGTTGATCGACGGCAGGGGCGAAGGGGATGTGCTGGAGATCACCGCCTCGGACGTCACCATCCGCGGCTTGCGCATCACCGGCACCAAGATCAGCAACATCAACGACAACGCCGGCATCAAGGTGATCGCCGCGGACCGCGTGCAGCTCACGGGCAACCAGCTGCTGCGCTGCTTCTTCGCCATCCACCTGTCCAAGGCCCGCAACCCGCTGATCGAGGGCAACACCATCACCGGCGATCCCGCCCTGCCCGAGAGCCAACGGGCCAACGGGGTGCACCTCTGGCAATGCACCGGGGCCTCCATCATCAACAACACCATCACCGACCACCGGGACGGCATCTACTTCGAGTTCGTCACCGACAGCCACATCAACGGCAACACCAGCCTGCGCAACAACCGCTACGGGCTGCACTTCATGTTCAGCAACCGCGATTCATACGCGCACAACCTCTTCCAGCACAACGGGGCGGGCGTGGCCGTGATGTACAGCAAGGAGGTGGACATGCGGCACAACAGCTTCATCAGCAACCGCGGGGCCAGCGCCTACGGCATTTTGTTCAAGGAGATCAACGATGTGACCATCGACAGCAACCGCTTCACGGACAACACCACGGCCATGCTCGTGGACGGCTGCAACCGCATGGAAGCCAAAGGCAATGAGTTCCGCAGCAACGGCTGGGCCGTGCGGCTCTTCTCCAATGCCACCGCGTGCAACTTCTCGGCCAACACCTTCGCGGGCAACACCTTCGACCTGGCCACCAACGGCAACCCCGTGTACAACACCTTCAACGGCAACTACTGGGACCGCTACCAGGGCTACGACCTCGACCGCAACGGCACCGGCGACGTGCCCTTCCGCCCGCTCAGTCTCTTCGCCATGGTGAACGAACGCATGCCCTATGCCGTGGTGCTCTCGCGCAGCCTGCTCACCAGCCTGATGGACCAGGCCGAACGCCTGATCCCCTCCATGACGCCCGAAGGATTAGCGGACGACAAACCCCTGATGAGACCCCCCCATGGCAAGAGTCATCTTTGAGAACACCGGCAAGCAGTACGGCGCCATGTGGGCCCTGCGCGGGCTCCATGCCCGCTTCGAGCCGGGCGAGACCGTTTCGGTGATCGGGCCCAACGGCTCGGGCAAGACCACCCTGATCAAATGCCTGCTGGGCCTGGTGCATCCCTCCACCGGCAGCATCCAGGTGAACGGGCAGCCCGTGAACGGCGACCCCGCCTACCGCCACCAAGTGGGCCACATGCCGCAGATCTCCCGCTTCCCCAACGAGCTGAAGATCGGCCAACTGATCGACCTGATGGACGACATCCGCAGCAGCGGCATGGACCGCGCCCAAGGGCCGCTGGTGAAGGAATTGGGCGTGGATGCCATGATGGACAAACGCCTGGGCACGCTTTCCGGCGGCCAGCGGCAGAAGGTGAGCGCCGTGCTGGCCTTCCGCTATGCGCCAACCGTGCTGGTGCTCGATGAGCCCACCGCCGGCCTCGATCCCCTGAGCGCCGAACTGCTCCTGGCGGCCGTGCGCGACATCAAGCGCAGCGGTTGCACCGTGCTCATCACCAGCCACCTGATGGAGGAAGTGGAAGCACTGGCCGACCGCGTGGCTTACTTGCAGGAAGGCCGCCTGCAGTTCCTCTTGTCGCCCGAGGAGATCACCGGGGCCACCGGCCTCCAACGCCTCTCCAAGGCCATTCCCGCCCTGCTCACCCGCAATGCCAAGGCCCATGTGGAAAGTGTATAAGTACACCCTGATCGACCTGGCCCGCAACAAGTTCGTGGGCGGTTGGCTGCTGCTGCTGCTGGCCATCACCGCGGGCCTCTTCCAGTTGGAAGACCAGCCGGTGAAGGCCATGCTCAGCCTCTCACAGGTGCTGCTGGCCTTGGTGCCGCTGGTATCGTGCATCTTCGCCATCGTCTACCTCTACGATGCCCTGGAGTTCACCGAGCTGCTGGCCGTGCAACCCCTGCACCGCTCCAAGATCCTCGGCGGCCAGCTCCTGGCCCTCTCCACGGCGTTGGCCCTGGGCGCCTTGCTGGGCGCGGGTTTGCCGCTGTTGATCTTCTTTCCCGGCGGTGCCTCGCTCACGCTGGCGCTGGCCTGCTTCATGCTCACCCTCGTCTTCACCGCCATCGGCGCGCTCATTGCCATCAAGAACCGCGAGAAGGCGCGCGGCGTTGGCCTGGGCCTGGTGATCTGGTTCCTCTTCGTATTGGTCTACGACGCCGTGCTGCTTTGGATCATGTTCGCCTTCAGCGACTATCCCATCGAGCCCTGGATCGTGCCCCTCGCCGCCCTGGACCCCATCGACCTGGGCCGCATCATGGTGCTGCTCAAGGTGGACCTGGCCGCCATGATGGGCTACAGCGGAGCGATCTACGAGAAGTTCTTCGGCAATCTCCGGGGCATCCTCGTGGCCATGGCCGCCTTGGCCGCATGGGTGGCCGTGCCTTCGGCAGTGGCCTTCAAGGCATTCCGCAAGAAGGATTTCTGAACGCTTGCCGCAACGCGCCCGACCGCCGGGTGCCCGCCCTCCGCCGGCATGGCCCGGGCGGGGCGGGCCTCGGCGTTGCTGCAACGGGGCGCACGGCGCCACGGCGTGCTGCCGGATGGCCCGTACGGCACGCACCTGATAACAATCAACCTAAAGTCTGCGAAAAGACAATATCCGGAATGACCTGCCGCAGCACCTTTGGACCACACAACACGCAACTACCAGCAACAGACCTTGCCATGAAAACCCAACTTATTGCCCCGCTCGCCCTGGTCGCCCTGCTCTTCGCCTGCGGCGAAAGCACCGCGCCCGCTGCCGATAGCGCCCCCGATGCCTCCGCGCCGGCCACGGCGGTGGGCCAGTCCAACGTGGTGGATGATGAATCCCAGCGCAACGTGGTGCAAGTGGCCGTTGCTTCCCCCGACCACAGCACCTTGGTAACGGCAGTGAAGACCGCCGACCTGGTGAACGCCCTTTCCAACGCGGGCCCCTTCACCGTGTACGCCCCCACCAATGCCGCTTTCGAGGCGCTGCCCGCAGGCACCGTGGAGGGCCTGCTCAAGCCCGAGAAGAAGGATGCCTTGGTGGACATCCTGCAGTACCACGTGGCCGTGGGCGTGTACAAGCCCGAGAACATGAAGGACGGCCAGGTACTGGGCATGGTGAACGGCGGCAACGCCACCTTCCAAGTGAAGGACGGACAGGTGATGATCAACGGCGCCAAGATCGTGGCCGTCGTACCTGCGGCCAACGGCCTGGTGTGCGTCATCGACAAGGTCATCCTGCCCGGCCAGTAATATCGGGAAAGCCATTGCCCTCCCTTGTTGGGGCATGGTGAAAGTCGGCGAAGGCGTCCTCCCGGGCGCCTTCGCTGTTTGTTCCCGGCGGCCGGTTTTTCAACAGCGCCACCGGGCATAACTTTATGGTCCGCACCGGATTTCTTCGGATCGTTCATAACGCTGTGAATGATCCGTGATCGCCGGGTTGCGGACCAAGGATGGTATGAAGGAGCTTTGGCCTTCCCCACTTCACACTTTTTTCCCACGATGCCACAAGCCATACTATTTGACTCCCGCACGCAGATGCCCGCCGCCTCCCCTGTAAAGCCCCGCCTTACCCCGGAGGAAGTACTGGCCGCCGCGCTCGAGTACTTCCACAACGACGAGCTGGCCGCCACCACCTGGATGAACAAGTACGCCCTGCGCAACGAGCAGGGGGAACTGGTGGAGCTCACCCCGGCCGATACCCACTGGCGCATGGCCCGCGAGTTCGCACGGATCGAACGCAACTACCAAGCGGTCCCCGCCGACAAAAAGAACCAGCTGTCCGCTTATGGGCGCAAGCGCAAACAACTCGATGATGAAGGCATCTTCCAGCTGTTCGACGGCTTCCGCGACATCGTGCCCCAAGGCAGCGTGATGGCCTCCCTGGGCGACCACACCCGCCTGGCCTCCCTCTCCAACTGCGTGGTGATCCCCGCCCCGGTGGACAGCTACGGCGGCATCTTCCGCAACGACCAGCAACTGGCCCAGCTCTTCAAGCGCCGCTGCGGCGTGGGCTTCGACCTCAGCACCCTGCGCCCTTCCGGCGCCGCCGTCAGCAACGCCGCCCGCACCAGCACCGGTGCCGTCTCCTTCATGGAGCGCTTCAGCAACACCACCCGCGAGGTGGCACAGAAGGGCAGGAGGGGGGCCCTGATGCTCACCATGGACATCGCCCACCCCGACGTGGAGCACTTCATCACCATCAAGCAGGACCTCACCAAGGTCACCGGCGCCAACGTAAGCGTGCGCGTGAGCGATGAATTCCTCCAGGCCGTGGAAACCGACGGCGAGTACACCCACCGCTGGCCAATCGACAGCAAAAAGCCCCAGGTCACCAAAACCGTGCGCGCCCGCGAACTGTGGAACACCCTGGTGAAGTGCGCCCACGGCAGCGCCGAACCCGGCATCATCTTCTGGGACCGCCAGCACAAGTACTCCACCTCTTCCATCTACCCCGGCTACCAGAACGAAAGCACCAACCCCTGCGGCGAGATCGCCATGCAGGGCGGTGACAGCTGCCGCCTGATCGCCATCAACTTCTACTCCTTCGTCAAGGACCCCTTCACCGCCAAGGCCCGCTTCGACCACGAGCGCCTGGCACAGGTCACCTATGAGGCCCAACGCCTGATGGACGACCTGGTGGACCTGGAGCTGGAGGCCGTGGAGCGCATCCTGGTGAAGATCGACAACGACCCCGAGCCCGAGGCCGTGAAGCGCGTGGAGCGCGAAACCTGGCAGCTGCTGGGCGATACCGGCCGCAAGGGCCGCCGCACCGGCCTGGGCTTCACCGGCCTGGCCGACGCCTTGGCCGCCATGAACCTGGCCTACGACAGCCAAGCCGCCGTGGAAGCCGCCGAGCACATCATGCGCACCAAGTGCGAGGCCGAGTTCAACTCCAGCATCGACCTGGCCATTGAGCGCGGCGCCTTCACCGGCTTCGACCCCGCCGTGGAACGCACCTCCGAATTCAGCGAGATGCTCGCCCAGGACCTGCCCGAGCTGCACGCCCGCATGATGAAGCACGGCCGCCGCAACATCAGCATCAGCACCGTGGCCCCCACCGGTACCCTCAGCTTGCTCACCCGCACCAGCAGCGGCATCGAGCCCGTGTACATGCTGGGCTACACCCGCCGCCGCAAGCTCGGCCCCAACGCCCCCAAAGAGGCCGTGGCCTTCACCGATGCCATGGGCGACCAGTGGGAGGAGTTCACCGTGCACCACCCCCGCATCGTGGACTGGATGCAGGCCACCGGCAAGAAGGACGTGAACGAGAGCCCCTACTTCAAGAGCACCGCGCCTGACATCGACTGGCACCACCGCGTGCGCCTGCAGGCCGCCGTGCAGAAGTACACCACCCACAGCATCAGCAGCACCATCAACCTGCCCTCCACCGTTACCCCCGAACTGGTGGGCAACATCTACATCGAGGCCTGGCGCATGGGCCTCAAGGGCGTTACCGTTTACCGCGACGGCTCCCGCACCGGCGTACTGGTGGCCAAGGACGACAAGAAGAAGGACGCACCCGCCGCCGCCACCGCCACCCGACCCGAAGTGCTGGAGGCCGACGTGATCCGCTTCAACAACGAACTCGAGCCCTGGATCGCCGTGGTGGGCCTGCTCGACGGCAAACCCTACGAGATCTTCACCGGCAAGGCCGAAGGCGTGTTCCAACTGCCCAAATGGGTGGAGAAAGGCTGGGTGATCAAACGCAAGGACGCCAAAGCCAAGAAGAACATCTACGACCTGCAGTACGCCGACAGCGACGACTACCGCGTTACCATCCAGGGCCTCAGCCGCAGCTTCGACAAGGAGTACTGGAACTACGCCATCCTCATCAGCGGCATGCTGCGCCAAGGCGTATCGGTGCCCCACGTGGTGGACACCGTGGTGAACCTCAACCTCTACGACAACACCCTCAACACCTGGAAGAACGGCGTGGCCCGCGCACTCTCGCGCTACATCGCCGACGGCACCAGCGCCAGCGGCCGCAAATGCAACGACTGCGGCGACAGCGAAGGGGTCTACTACGAGGAAGGCTGCCTCAAATGCCGCAGCTGCGGCAGCAGCAAGTGCGGCTAAGCGCCCCTTCCACCAAACCATAGGCAATGGCCGGGCGGGAAACCGCCCGGCCATTGTGCGTGAAGGCCCCCGTGGCGGTACGGCCAGGGCGCTGGTGCCCACGCTACCTGTGCCTGTTCGGCGTTTCCAAGGGCTTTTGTGCTTGGCGGAAAAACCCAACTGTACTCCTCGGGTCGTCGCTTCGCTATCCAGCTGGAGCTTTGGGTGCTGCCGTCCTGCTCCGGGCACTATCCCGTATCATCACTTCGTAAGGATCT
>JADZAC010000090.1 GCA_020852835.1 Flavobacteriales bacterium | reverse complement strand
GACCCGTGACACGGCAGATGCCGTAGGTCTTGTTACGGATGCGCAACAGGGCGTCCTCCAGGTGCTTGATGAACTTCTCCTGACGGGCGGCGAGCTGGGCGGTCTCCTCACGGCTGAGGGTCTCGCTGCCGTCCTCGATCATCTTGAACGAAGGGCTGGTGTCCTCAGTGCCGTTGTTATCGTTGTTCGCCAAGGTCTGCTTCAGCAGGTCATAGTCCTTGCGGGCCTCGTCCAACTTTGCGTTGATGATGCCACGGAACTCGTCCAGCTCGGAATCTGAATAGCGTTCCTTACCGATCGCTTCCAGGGTGCTCACATGCTTCTTCACGATCGGAGCGGCCTTGGGCATGTTCGGCGCGCTCTTCATGGTCACCAAGGGCTTTGCCTCGGCCTTCTTCACGGATTCCTTTTCCTTCTTCACGGGAGCTTTCACAGCTGGTTTCTCCGCGACCGGTTTGGCCGGTGCGGCTTTGGGGGCCGGTGGTGCCGGCTTAGATGCAACGGGTTTCGGCGCCGGTTGTTTCGCGGGTGCCTTGGGGGCGGGCATGGGAGCCACTTTCGGTGTTGCCTTCACGGGAGCTTTCGCCACGGTCTTCTTCACAGGTTGGGGGGCCACTTTCTTCGGGGCGGGCTTCACCACTTTTTTAGCCACGACCTTTTTCACGGGTTTCGCGGCGGACTTCTTGGGAGCGGCTTTCACCACCTTCTTGGACACGACTTTCTTCACTGCGGCCTTCTTCACCGGCTTCGTCACCTTCTTCGGGGCGGGTTTCGCCTTTTTCACCACGGCTTTCTTCGCCGGCTTGGCCACCTTCTTGGGGGCTGCCTTCGCTGGTTTAGCGACTTTCTTCGCGGGCTTGGACGCGGCCTTCTTCACCGGCTTGGCGACCTTCTTCGGAGCGGACTTCTTTGCCATGGCGATACCCCTTTGAAAATTGATCCGCAAATATAGGCGGATCCCCACGTCAATTCGCCGACCGGACAAGGGATAGCGCGCAGCGGAGCGTCTCGTCCAGCTCCACCTCATGGAAGCCTACACCCTCGGGGATGAGTGCGCTTACAAGCACTTGGTCCTCAGGCGTTACGGCCAGGGTCTCCGCCACGATGTACGGGGCGTGTGTCCGAATGGCTTGGGCGAAACGGGCATCTCCGTTGTCCAGGATGTGCAGTTGCACCCGGTCCGTGATCTCGAAGCCGCTCTCCTTCCGCAGGGTCTGGATCCGGCTTACCAGCTCCCGGGCGATGCCCTCCTCGATCAGGGCATCGTTCAGGGTGATGTCCAAGGCGACCGTCAACGGACCATCGGCGGCCACGCTCAATCCAGGGATCGTCTCGGCACTGATCTCCACGTCATCGCGTAGCACGTCCACCTCCTGACCTTCGACCGTAAGCGTCATCGCGCCCTTCGCTTCCAGCTCGGCGATCTGTGCCTGATCGAATGCGTTCACGGCCGCGGCCACGCTCTTCATCAACTTGCCCATGCGCGCACCCAGCTTCGGGAAGATCGGCTTGATCTTCTTGGTGAGCTTGCTCTCGCTGGCATCGAGGATCAACAGCTCCTTCACGTTCACTTCGCTCAGCACCAGGTCGCGGATGGCCTCCAAGCGCGTGCGCATGGTGGCATCGGTCACCGGCACCATCATCTGCTGCAAGGGCTGTCGCACGCGGTGGCCTTCCTTCTTGCGGATGCTCAGCACGAGCGAGGTGAGCTTCTGTGCGAGCGCGGTTCGTGCCTCGAGCTCGCTGTCGATGAGGCGTTCATCGTGCTTCGGCCAATCGCTCAGGTGAACACTGCTGCCCGTGAGATCACGGTAAAGCCGATCGGTGAAGAAGGGCGCGATCGGGGCGCTGAGCATCGCCACCACCTCCAGGCAACGCTGCAGGGTGCTGAACGCCGCGTTCTTGTCCGCGCCCAGTTCGCCTTTCCAGAAACGGCGACGGTTCAGTCGCACGTACCAGTTGCTCAGGTCCTCCACCACGAAGTCCTGGATGGCGCGCGCGACGATGGTGGGCTCGTAGTTGGCGTAGTTCGTATCAGCCAGCTTCATCACGCTGTTCAGGCGCGAGAGGATCCAGCGATCACTCTCCGTGAGCGTGGCTTCGCCCTTGCCATCGAAACCATCGATGTTCGCATAGAGCGCGAAGAAGTTGTACGTGTTGAACAGCGCGCGGAAGAACTTGCGCTGCACCTCGGTGATGCCCTCGGCATCGAACCTCAGGTTGTCCCAAGGCGACGCGTTGCTGATCATGTACCAGCGCACGGCATCGGCGCCGTACTGGTCCAGCGTCTTGAAGGGATCCACGGCGTTGCCCAGGCGCTTGCTCATCTTCTGGCCCACCTTGTCCAGTACCAGGCCGTTGCTAACCACCGTTTGGTAGGCCACGGAATCTTGCGTGAGCGTAGCGATCGCGTGCAAGGTGTAGAACCAGCCGCGCGTCTGGTCCACGCCTTCCGCAATGAAGGCGGCCGGGAACTTCTCCTTGAAGGTGGCCTCGTTCTCGAAGGGGTAGTGCCATTGCGCGTAGGGCATCGCACCACTGTCGAACCACACGTCGATCAGGTCGGTCTCGCGGTGCATCGGCTTGCCGCTTGGGGAGACGAGCACGATGTGGTCAACGTACGGACGGTGCAGGTCCACGCGGTCGTAGTTGGCATCGCTCAGGTCGTCCACATGGAACGATGCGTAGGGATCCTCCTTCATCACGCCCGCCTTCACTGCACGCGCGATCTCCTCCTTCAACTGCTTCAACGAGCCAATGCACAGTTCCTCTTCGCCATCCGCCGTGCGCCAGATCGGGAGCGGGATGCCCCAGTAACGGCTGCGCGAAAGGTTCCAATCCTGCAGGTTCTCCAGCCAGTTGCCGAAGCGGCCGGTGCCGGTGCTCTCGGGCTTCCAGTTGATCGACTTGTTGAGCGCGATGAGCCGGTCCTTCTTCGCGGTCACACGCACGAACCAACTGTCCAGCGGGTAGTACAGCACGGGCTTGTCGGTGCGCCAGCAGTGCGGGTAGTTGTGCTCGTACTTCTCCACCTTGAAGGCGCGCCCCCCGGTCTTCAGTTTGATGGCGATGCGCTCGTCCACGCTGAGGTACTTGTCGCGGCCTTGCTTCTTGGCTTCGGCAGCAAGCTCCTCCGCCGTGTAGTACTCGGCTTTCACGTATTCGCCCGCGAAGTCGGTCACCTCCGGTTTGAATCGCCCGCGCAGGTCCACCAGCGTGAGCGAACCGATGTTGTGCTGGCGCGCCACGCGTTGGTCATCCGCGCCGAAGCTGGGTGCCGTGTGCACCACGCCGGTGCCGTCCTCGGTGGTCACAAAATCGCCGCCGATCACCTTGAAGGCATCGCCTCCTTCCGGTTCGGCATAGGGCAGCAGCTGTTCATAGCGCACGCCTTCCAGTTGGTGGCCGTAGAACTCGCCGATGACCGTCCACGGGATGTGCTTCCCGTCGCGCTTGTAGGCATCGAAGTCCGCATCCCGGGTCTCTTCCTTGAAGTAGGCGTTCAGTCGTGCCTTCGCCAGCACCACGGTCTGCGGCGCGTGGGTGTACGGGTTGAAGGTCTTCACGCGCACATACTCCAGCTTGGGGCCCACGGTGAGGGCGCAGTTGCTGGGCAGCGTCCATGGCGTGGTGGTCCATGCGAGGATGAAGACCTCGCCGAAGGCCTCTTGAAATAGGAACGTGCTGGCGGCATCCTGCTTTACCTTGAATTGGGCCACCACGCTGGTGTCCTTCACGGGTTTGTAGGTGCCGGGCTGGTTGAGCTCGTGCGAGCTGAGGCCTGTGCCGGCCGCAGGGCTGTATGGCTGGATGGTGTAGCCCTTGTAGAGCAGGTCCTGATCGTACAGCTGTTTGAGCAGGTGCCAGACGCTCTCGATGTACTTGGTGTGGTAGGTGACGTACGGGTGCTCCAGGTCGAGCCAGAAACCGATGCGCTTGGTGAGGTCGTTCCACACATCGGTGTAGCGCATCACGGCCTTCTTGCACGCCGCGTTGTACTCCTCGATGGAGATCTTTTTTCCTATGTCCTCCTTGGTGATGCCGAGCTCCTTCTCCACGCCCAGTTCGATGGGCAGGCCGTGGGTGTCCCAGCCGGCCTTGCGGTCCACGCGGTGCCCCTTCTGCGTTTGGTAGCGGCAGAAGATGTCCTTGATGGTGCGCGCCATCACATGGTGGATGCCGGGCAGCCCGTTGGCGCTGGGGGGGCCTTCGTAGAACACGAACGGCGGAGCATCCTTGCGCAGTTGCAGGCTTTGTCCGAAGGTGTCCTCGGCCTCCCATTGCTTCAGCACCTCATCGGCGACCCGGGGCAGGTCAAGCTCATCATATTGCGGGAAATGCGCGGCCATCAAGGATTTTTCAATGGGCGGCAAAGGTAACCCCCGAGGCCCGGATGGCGATGCGGTGAATTTCCGCGCAGCGCATCGCAACACGCACATTTCAGCCGCCGCTGTGTTGACTTGTTGCGGGGCAATGGCCCGCTTCCCCGCCGCCATTTTATTTTCACCGCTATGCGCAAGACCTTTTGGACCGTCAGCACCCTGCTGATCGTATTGATCGCCGCGGCCGGCCTGGCCGACCAACGCTACCTGTGGGCCTACGCCGTGGTGGGGCCGCTGTTCCTGCTGGGCGTGTACAACCTGCTGCAACCGCACCATACCATCCTGCGGAACTTTCCGGTGCTGGGCTACGCCCGCTATTTCTTCGAGTTCATCTCGCCGGAGATCCAGCAGTACTTCATCGAGCGGCACACCGACGGGCGCCCTTTCAGCCGCCAGCAACGGTCGCTGGCCTACCAGCGCGCCAAGAACGTGATGGACACGGTGCCCTTCGGTACGCAGCTGGACATCAACGCGGCGAACTACGAGGGGATCCGCCACTCGATCTACCCCAAGGAGCATCCGGCCGAACCGCCCCGGGTGAAGATCGGCGGTGCGTTGTGCAAGAAGCCGTACATGGCCTCGTTGCTCAACATCTCGGCCATGAGCTTCGGGGCGCTGAGCGATCGCGCGGTGCTGGCGTTGAACACGGGCGCCAAGAAGGGCGGTTTCTACCACAATACCGGGGAGGGCGGGCTGAGCGACCACCACCTGCAACCGGGCGGCGACCTGGTGTGGCAGATCGGCACGGGCTATTTCGGCTGCCGCGACAAGGACGGCAACTTCGATCCCGAACTGTTCCGCAGCAAGGTGGCGGCACATCCGCAGGTGCGCATGATCGAGCTCAAGATCTCCCAAGGCGCCAAGCCCGGCCATGGCGGGGTGTTGCCTGCGGTGAAGAACACGGCGGAGATCGCCCGCATACGCCACCTGCAGCCGCACACCACGGTGGTTTCCCCGCCGGGCCACAGTGCCTTCCATGATGCCCGCGGTTTGCTGCAGTTCATCGGCCGCCTGCGCGAACTGAGCGGCGGGCTGCCGGTGGGCTTCAAGCTGTGCATCGGGCGCACCGAGGAGTTCACCGAACTCTGCGAGTGCATGGTGGAGAGCGGCATGCGGCCCGATTTCATCACCGTGGACGGGGCCGAGGGCGGCACCGGCGCATCACCGCTGGAGTTCACCGACAGCGTGGGCATGCCCATCGAACCGGCCCTGATGTTCGTGCGGCGCACCTTGGAGCGCTTCGACCTGCACGACGAAGTGAAGGTGATTGCCAGTGGCAAGGTGCTCACCGCTGCCAGCCTGATGAAGATGCTGGCACTGGGGGCCGATGTGTGCAACAGCGCCCGCGGCTTCCTGTTCTCCCTGGGCTGCATCCAGGCCCTGCGCTGCAACACCAACACCTGCCCCACGGGAATCACCACCCACCAGCGCAGCCTGGTGCGCGGACTGGTGGTGCCCGAGAAGAGCGAGCGCGTGTACCACTTCCACCGCAATACCCTGCACACGCTGATGGAGCTGCTGGCGGCCTGCGGCCTGGACCATGTGGAAGACGTGAACACCGGGCACTTCATGCGCGGCGATGAGTTCGTGAAGTTGGCCGACCGCTATTTCCCCGACCGGTTGGGGCATGTGATGCATCCTTCACCGGGCACGGCCTGATGACGCCATGGACCTGGAAGATCCCGCTGGTTTTCTGAAGGTGCTGCAAGAACGCATGCGGCAAGGCGGACTGGACCCGCGCCACCTGCAAGCGGATCATCTCTGCTACCGCACGGAAAGCCTGCAGCGCTATGAGGCGCTGCGCGAAATGATGCGTGAACGGAACGAACTGCTGGGCGAACAGGTCATCAACGGCAGGCCCATCGCCACCTTTCGCTTGGCGCGGGCGTATCCACTGCTCCCTGGTGCCATCAGCATAGTGGAACTGGCCGCGCCCAAGGCCGGCAGCCCCTACGCCGAAGGTTGGGAGCATGCGGAATTCGTGGTGCATGAGGACCTGCGGGCCTTTGCCCGAAGGCACAGCCGGTTGGACTGGGACCTGGGCGGCGCGGACAAACCGCACGGCGCGGAGCTCCGCTTGCGCTTTGGGGACTGCAGCGTGAAGTTCCGCCGCATACCGCTGGCACAGGCCATTGCCCTCGAGCGGCTATCGGTTGGCGGCGGCCGGGCTGAAGCGTGACACCTCCACCTCCGGATCCAAGGCACGCCCTTCGAAGAGGTGGTCCAACAGGTGCTCGGCGCACCACGGTGCCTGCATCACGCCGCGAGCACCAAGCCCGTTGATCACCGCCTGGTGCGGGCTGGTGCAACCCAGTATCGGCTTGCGGTCCAATGCTGCCGGACGCACACCGGCCCGTGCTTCCACCACTTCCACCGGCACCTCCAGCAGGGCCTGCAACCGGGCGAGCATCCAGGCCCGGGCCTGCGGGGTGGGCCCTTCCCACACATCGGTCCACTTGAAGGTGGACCCCGCGCGGAACAGGCCTTGGCCCAAGGGCAACAGGCCCGATCCGCCGTAGAGCATGGAAGTGATCTGCAGCCCGGGGATCCGCACGGTCAACGTTTCGCCCTTCACCAAGGAGAGCCCGCGGCCATCGCCGAACGGCCCGGTGCACCGCACCAGCCAACGACCGTGCACCGCGCCGATGCGCACGCCGCTTTCGCCCACTTGAATTTCCTCTTCCCGCACCAGGCGTTCGGTGAGCGCGCCGGCGGCCAGCAGTTCCTGCCGCTGGGCATCCAGCAACAAGGGGATGTTGAGCCAACCCGCCTGGGTCACCGTGCCGTAGCCGTGCGGTGCACGGATCGGCGCGGCCTCGATCTCCGCTTCCTTCCTCCGGTCGATGAACGGGGCCGTGTCCGCACGCTCCATGGCCCGCTGCCACTGTTCGGCTTCGGCTTGTGAGGCGAAGATCTTCACCAAGGGCGCGTTGTGCCAGCACGCATGGCCCAGGCGCTGTTGCCATGCGCCGAAGAAGGAGTGCACCAGTGGCATGAGTTCCGCAGCACGCCAGCAGGGCACATCCCGCCGCAACACCACCGGGTTCACCGCGCCGCCCGCCGCCAAGGTGGCGTTGCCATGCTGCTCATGGCCGAACACATGCACCGCCAGGCCACGCCGCCGACAGGCTTCAGCCAGGGTTGCTCCGGCCACGCCGCGCCCTAGGATCAGTACATCGTATTGCACGGATGCAAAGGTGGTGCACCGATGAGATCAGCGGAGTGCCTTGCTGGTACGCGATCCCGTCCCGCGTACACCCGGAGTAATTTCTTCGCGGTGTTCCGGCAGGATGCACGCTTTCTACCTTCGGTGCATGCACATCACCGCCGCCCAGTTCATTTTATATGTGGCCGACCAGGCCCGGAGCACCGCGTTCTACCGCACCTTGCTCGGTCGCGGACCCGTGCTGGACGTGCCTGGCATGACGGAGTTTGAACTGTGCCCCGCCGTGAAGTTGGGCCTGATGCCCGAGCAGGGCATCGCCCGCATCATCAGCGGCCCGCTGCCGCACCCGGCGCAGGGGCAGGGGGTGCCGCGCTGCGAACTCTACCTGTTGGTGGAAGACTTGGAGGTTGCCGTGCAGCGGTGCAAGGAGGCTGGCGCACTGTTGGTGGACCCGGCCCAAGACCGCGACTGGGGGCACCGTGTGGCCTACTTCGCCGACCCGGATGCGCATGTGGTGGCACTTGCAGTACCGCTGGGGCAATGGCCCTGACCGGCGCCTGTAGCCTTGCAAGGCCCGTAGCTTTGTGCCATGCGCATGGCCCGTTCAACATTGGGGTCTTTGGTGCTGCTGGCATGGACCGGATGCATGCCGCGCGCAGCTTCGGTGGCGCCGGTCATGGGAACGGAATGGACCACCTTGGGCGGGGAGCGGCGTTCCATCAGCTCCATGATGGGTGACAAGGCCACGGTTTTTATTACCATGGACCCGGAATGCCCGATCTGTGAACTGTACGCACATGCATTCCAAGACCTGGCCGATGCCTATGCGGCCAAAGGCGTCGCCGTGATCGGCGTGTACTCCGGCCCCTTTATGGAGCGGGGCAAGGCCCGGGCTTATTCCGCGCAGGCGGGTTTCGCCTTCCCGCAAGTAATGGATAGTGCCTGCGCGCTTTCCCTGGCGTTGCGGGCCCGCGTAACGCCGGAGTGTTTTGTGGTGGATCCCGGGGGCACGGTGGTGTACCACGGCGCACTCGACGACCGGCCCCTGCGGCAGGGCCGCAAGAAGCTGGAGGCCCACCGCAACTACTTGGCGGAAGCATTGGATGCCTACCTGGCCGGTGGCGGAACCCAGCCGGAAGTGGCGGCCGTAGGCTGCATCGTGGAATGCGAAGAATGATGAACGGCCTGTTCACCCATGTACGGCAGGCGGCGCTGGTGGCCGCAGGCGTTGCGGCCTGCTTGGTGGCGTGCACAGGCAGGCCGGCCGATCACGATGCGGGAACGGTGCCCGAAGTGGAAGGCTTGCCGGACACGGTGACCTTCGCCGACGTGGCACCCATCATCCGGTCGCATTGCACGGGCTGCCATCGCCCCGGGCAGGTAGGGCCCTTCCCGCTGATCAGCTACCAGGACGTGCGGCGCAAAGCGAAGACCGTGCGCAAGATGGTGGTTGGCCGTTGGATGCCGCCCTGGCCCGCAGACACGGCCTACAGCCGCTTCCTGGGTGAACGCACCTTGAACGCGCGCCAGATCGCCACCCTTGCCAAGTGGGTGGACCAAGGAGCTTTGGCAGGGGATACTTCGGCATTGCCTCCGTTACCAGCCCTCGCAGGCAGTGCGGCCACCGGGGTGCCGGAACACTTCGGCCCGCCCGATGCCGTTGTTTGGTTGCCGGACACGTTCTACATCCCGGGCGACAACCGCGATCGGTTCATCATCACCAAGGCTCCGTTCGTACTGGAACGCGACACCTTCCTGCGGGCCGTGGAGTTCGTGCCCGGCAACCGCCGCTATGCCCACCACATGAACGGCGCGATGATTTCCTATGCCGACGGGGCCAAAGGTGACGTGTTCGGCGGTGCGGCCTACATCGATGCCGACAGCACCCGCAGCCTGGATGCCTTTGCCGAACTGCAGTTGCAGAACGACGACGGTACGTGGCCGCTGCTCACGCCCAACCTGGTGAACTACCTGCCCGGGCTCTCCCCGCCATTCTATCCTGCCGGCATCGGCGGCTACCGCATCGCGCGCGAAGGGGCCTTCCTGCTCAATACCATGCACTACGGCCCCAGCATGCGAGACACCTTGGACCGGTCTCACTTCAACCTGTGGTTCAGTGCCGTTGCGCCGCAGCGCCCCATGAAGGAACTCTTCCTGGGCACCTTGGGCATGAGCCCCGTGGTGCCTGAGCTGGTGATCCCGCCGGACACGGTGATGACCTTCCGCACCAGCCTGCGGGTGCCGGCGGATATCAGCGTGCTGTCGATCAACCCGCACTTGCACCTGCTGGGCAAGTCGTTCCTGGCCTTCGCCGTTGCCCCCGCCGGGGACACCATCCCGCTGATCCGCATCCCCGACTGGGATTTCCGCTGGCAGTATGCCTACACCTTCGCGCACATGCTCCACATCCCCAAGGATGCCGTGATCCACGTGGAAGCCGTGATGGACAATACCGCGGCCAACCGCAATAACCCGTTCAGCCCGCCGCGCACGGCGGTGGCGCCGAAGGGCCGCCACATGCGCACCACCGACGAGATGCTGCAGTTCTTCGTGAATTACGTGGACTACCGCCCGGGAGATGAGCGGATCAGCCTGAACACCGGTACCGCCCCGACCACCGACGGCGCTCCACGCTGAGTTCAACCGTGCGCCAGCGACTGGGGCTTCACCACCTTGGCCTGCAATTGGCGCTGCCGCCAACCATTGACCGTGATGCACGCCAGGATGAGCCCGATGCCGGCGTAGGATCCCGGGTGCATGCGCTCGCTCTCCGGCCAGAGCAGCAAGGCGATCAGGATGGTGTACACCGGCTCAAGGTTCACCGTGAGGATCACCGTGAAGGGCGTAAGCTGCTTGAGCACGTGGATGCCTGCCGTGAAGGCGAAGGTGGTGCAGATGAGGCCCAGCACGAGATGGCCCGCGATGTCCGACGCGGGCATGGTCCACAACGGGGGCGGCAGGTCGCGCTGCACCGCCAGCCAAATGCCCAGCACCGCGCCTGCGCCGAGCAGCTCATAGAAGCCGATGCGCACGGCATCGCCGCGCTGCACCAAGCGACCGTTCACCACGTTGAACCAAGCACTGAGCAAGGCGCTCACGGTGCCCAGCAGGATGCCTTCGCGGTAGCGCGTCTCCAATCCGAAGATCAACAACAGGGCGGCGATGACCACGGCGCCGAGCAATAGTTCAAACCGGCTCACCCGCTCCTTGGTCCAGTAGGGAGTGATCAATGCCGTGAAGAAAGCACCGGTGCTCAGGCAGGCCACGGCCACCGAAGCACTGCCCACCTTGATCGACAAATAGAACGTGATCCAGTGCGCCAGGATGATCAGGCCCGTGAGCAGGTAGCGGCCCAGGTCGGGGGTGCGGGGCGAGAGCGAACGGCGCATCCACAGGGCCACCACGGCCAGGCCCGCGCACGCGATGGCGCAGCGGACATACACAATGTGCAAGGCGCTCTGCTCGATCCATTTGCCCAGGATACCGGTCCAGCCCCAGATGAACACGGTGAGGTGCAACAGCACCACCGCATTGCGGCGCGCATGCGGCCCGGAGCTGCCGCCAGCAGGTTGTAAGCGGCCATTGGCCGTGGGGCCAGGCCCGGCATCCCCCGCCTTTACTGCTTCCATGGAGGTTAGCGGATGGCCTGCATTTTTTCCCGTAGTTCCTTGACCACGGCTTCTTGCCGTGCTACCTCGGCCTGCTTGGCCGCCTGGTCATCCTTGTTCCTCTTCAGCGCCCATTGCAGGTCTTGCACCCGCTTCTGCATGTCTTGCTTGGTGAAGGCGGACCGCTCGGCACGGTCGCGCCACCGGTCCAATTCCTTCTTGCGCTGTTTGTCCTGCGCGGCAACGGCGGTGCTGTCCATGGTGGTGGTGGCTGCGGAAGTCGCCAGTTGCGCCAATTGCTGTGCGGCTTGGGCGCTGTCCTTGCCCGCTTGCGCCAAGCGCTGTTCTGCGCGGTGGATGCCGTTCTGCGCGCGCTGTGCTTCGCGCCCCAGCATGTCCAGCTGGCGGCCCAGGTTGTCCAGCTCCCGCTGGCCGGCGGCCACCGCCGTTTGCGCCAGCTGCCGCTGCAGGATGACCATGCGCTGCCGCACCCATTCGCTGCAGCCGGTGCGCTCCCGATCGGGCGAATCGGGGCCTACGTAGCCCCGCGTGGTGAAGAAAGCGATGTGCACGGTGGTGGATCGCAAGGCCTTGGACCGCTCCATCGCGATGAGCACTTGCAGGGTGTCCGTGGAGGCGGCTGGGATCCGCGCGGCATGGCCCACCATCTCCTTCTTGTTCGTCACCCGCATGCTGATCGCCTTCAGCTCGCCCGACCAGAAGCGCGACACCTCGCGCTCACTGGCGTTGTCGAAGGTGGCATCGAAAGTGGGATGCACGCCATTGCTGAATTGGAATGCGGCCAGGCCGGGCACCAACTGCGCCTGGACCGGAGCGGCCAGCAAGAGGGTGAGCAGGACCGGGGCGGCCCACCGGAAGGCCGATCGGCAGGGCGTGGTGTGCCGCGGTCCCGTCATTCTTCTTCCATACGGGTTACGCCGCCACTGAGGATGAACTTCATCACTTCTGCGGCCTTGGCATCAATGGGGGTGATCGAAGAGACCGGCACGATGAACAGCCGGCCGCTCCACGCAAAACTGTACGGGACGTACACCGCCACATGATCCGACCCGATGCCCAAGTGGGCCAGATCTTCCTGGGTCAGGAAGCCCAATTGGTTCAGGCCGGAGCCGTCCAGCGGGGTGATCATCACGGGCCGGTCGAATTTCTTCTTGCTGCCCACCAGCCCTTCCATCAGGTCCTTCAAGGCGTCGTAAACGGTTTTCAGGAAAGGGATGCGGCCCAAGAGATCATCGCCGATCTCCGCCAGCCGCTGGTACAGGAAAGTGGAGCCGAGCCATCCGATGAGCACCACGCTGGTGAGCACGATCACCAGGCCAAGGCCGGGGATGTCCACGTGCACGATCTGGTCCACCCAGGTCAGTGCTTCAAAGGCGATCAGGCCGATCACCGCCACGGGCACGATCAGCAGCAGGCCGCGGAAGAAGTAGCCCAGCAGCAACTGGCCCGGTTTGCGCTTTCCGTTCATGTGGCGAAGGTATTTCTTGCGGATGGTTCGTGGGGCGTAGTTCGTGGGGCATAGGGCGTAGGGCGTAGTTCGTAGTGCAGCAGCCCGGACCTGCGGATCCGTACGTGCAAGGCCACAGCTTTTGCCCTGCTGCACCGGCCTCCGTGCTCTACGCCCTACAACCTAACCCCTATGCCCTACGCCCAGCTTCCTGCATCTCCCACACCATCGACCAAACGCCCCTGCACCTTCTTCGGCAACGACGCCACCACCAGCCCATAGCTGTGGTCGAGCAGCTCGCGCACCAGGGCATCCTTGATGCGGCCATCGGTGGCCACGGTGTTCCAGTGCTTCTTGTTCATGTGGTAGCCCGGGGTGATGCCCTCATGCTCCTCGCGCAATTCCACGGCACGCTCCGGGTCGCATTTCAGGTTTACACTGCTGAATTCCTCCATGCCGGCCAAGGCGAAGACCTTGCCCATGACCTTGAACACCAAGGTGTCGGGGCCGAAGGGCGTTTCCTCGGTAACACCCGGCTTGCTCAGGCACAGTTCGCGGAACCGCTCGATGTTCATGGCAGCGGGGCGTAGAGCAGCGGGCGGCTTGGCGCGGCATCGTTGATGAAGTGCGGAACCTGCAGTTCCAACAGGTAGTCGCCATCGGGCACCGCGTTGGGCACGAAGATCATTTCGGTGATGGTGCGGCCGAGGTCCGTGGTGCGCGGATGGTCCCAGAAGGCATGGTGGGCCGCCAGCTTGCCTTCATCGCGCTCGCGGTCCACGCTGGGCAGGTCCAGCAGGAGGTGGTTTACGCCGATGCTGCGCAACCACCTGCACGCTTCAGCCTCCACAAAGGGCGGATCGGTGTTTGACCAGTTGCGGATGCGTTTTTCCGCTTCATTGGGCCAGGTCCGCACCACCAACGCTTCCGGCGGCCGTTCGCCCACCAGGTTGCGCAGCTGTTCCAACGTGATCACCCGCGCCGCTCCTTCCGGGGTGCTGCGCTCCTGGGGCAGCACGCTCACCAGCTGGGCCGTGAACCAGTACCGCTGGAAGAGGTTGCCCACCGGATGGATGGTGCGGGCGATGTGGCCTACGCTCTCGGTATGGGTGCCGTTGCCGTGCGGGTTGAAGGACACGTTGCGGAAGTTCACCGATGCGCCGGCCGCAACGGTGTAGTCGCGCTGGCCGTCGTTCACCGGGGTGAAGGCCGGCGCCCCCACGTACCAGGCGCGGGGCCCGCCGCTGTTGGCGTCCAGCGGGATGGAGAGGTCGATGGGCTTGTCCAGCGCAATGCGCCAGGTGCGGCCTTGGTGGGTGATCTCGGCGATCATTCGGCGGGCAGGAACAGGTCCGAGGCGATGCGGTCCGCGAAGTTTTTTCCTTTCGGGGTAAGGATCAACCGGCCGTCGCGCATTTCCAGTTCTTCCAGCGCAAGGTAGTGTTGCACCACGGCTTCATTGGCTTTGCGGAATCCCTCGCCCAATGGCTCCAGTGCCACGCCCCACATCGTGCGCAGACCGGTCAGCACCCGTTCGTTGATGCGCTGGTTGTCCGTCAGGGTTTCCTCCTCCCAGTACGCGGTGCCCTGTTCCACGCCATCCGCATAGCGTACGTTATTGGCCACGTTCCAGCGGCGCTTCGTGCCGTTGAAGGAATGTGCCGAAGGGCCGATGCCCAGGTAGGCCACACCCTGCCAGTAGCTGGTGTTGTGCTTGGCGAAGTGGCCTTCGCGCCCGAAGTTGCTGATCTCGTATTGCACCAGGCCGGCGGCGGCGAGCTTGGCGATGCCATGCTCGAACTCGGCCGTTTGTTCGTTGTCGTTGGCCGGGAGTATGCGGCCCGTGGCCACTTGCTTGTGCAGGGCGGTGCGTGGCTCCACGGTGAGGCAGTAAGCGGAAAGGTGAGGCATGCCGTGGGCCAGGGCAATGGTGAGCTGTTCATCCCATTCCGCCACGGTCATGCCCGGCAGACCGTAGATCAGGTCGATGGTCCAGGAGTCCAGGCCGGCCTTGGCCACCAGTTCAATGGCGCGATGCGCTTGGGCGGCGTGGTGCGAGCGGTTCATCCAGCGCAGGCGCTCCTCGCGGAAGCTTTGGATGCCCAGGCTCACCCGCGAAATGCCGATGCTGCGCCAAGCTTCAAGGCTTTCGGCGGTCACATCATCGGGATTGGCCTCCAAGGTGATCTCCGCACCGCCATCCACCGGTGCAACTGCCCGTGCCTCATCCAACAGCAGCCCCAGCTCCTGCGCCGTTAGCAGGCTGGGCGTGCCGCCGCCGAAATAGACGCTGCCCCAAGTGCCGTTGATCTCAAGGCTGCGTTCCCGCAGTTCCTTGCGCATGGCGGCCAGCACGCGCTCCTTGGTGCGCAGCGAGGTGCTGAAATGGAAATCGCAGTAGGTGCAGGCCTTGTGGCAAAAAGGGATATGGAAGTAGAGGCCGGGCACGGGGCAAAGGTGGTGCGGTTCTGCATGGCCCGGTCGGCAGATTGGGGCTAACCTGTCCACCTCTCCGACTTGATCCGGATACTTACCGTCTTTGGGATGGAACTTAGCGTTGATGCATCTTTGTCAATGTGTTTGCTGCTCCTAAAATACACGTATAACAGCCAGATAATCAGTTAGATGTAAATAGAATGCAGATTAAGGTGATTGCAATGTACTTAATCTGCAATTGAGGGTTTGCCAGTGTGGGCGGCGGCATGGACAGCGCGCAGGCCCAGATGGTAGCTGAACAATGCCGTTGGCACGAACCTCACCTCGAAACCATTCAAGATGGTGGTGTCGAGAATGGTCTTGGTGGTGACCAAGCCCCATTCGAGCTTGTTGGCCGCGGCAAAGCTGAGCAGTCCCTTCAGCATGCCGAGGTTGTTCACTGGCCGGTCGCTCCATTTCACCTCGCACATCCGTGCCGGTTTCTGTCGCTGGTCCAGCCACACCAGATCTACCTCGCCATGATCACGGCCTGTCCTCCAATTGGCGAAGTACAGATCCTGCTGCCGGGCAAGACCCTGGGCATGTACGGCCGTTTCCACCAAGGATCCGAATGCAGGATCGCCGTTTTGGAGCGGGCCGAACATGGCTGTGCGCAGGCTTGGATTGGTAAGATACACCTTAAAGCCATGTTCGCGCTGGTAGTGCCGGGCGTTCATGTCAATCCGGCGCAGGCGTTTCACCAAAAACGCAGCTTCCAAATATTCCAGGTACTTGCGGATGGTCTGGACGTCCGATCCACTTGTTTGCGACAAGGCGCGGTAGGAGAATTCCTGGCCGGTGTTGAATGCCACCGTGCTGAAGAACCGGTTCAATTCCTGCACGTCGCTGATGCCATAAACGCTGGGCAGGTCGCGCAGCAACACCTTGTCGATGATGTCCGTGCGGATGAAACGTTCCGGCGCTGCCCGGATGTCCGGGTCGAAGATGGCCTCCGGATAGCCACCGTAAGCGATGTACTGGAGGAAGAGTTCGTTCAACGCCCGGATGTCCATCGTATCATCAAAGGAGACTTGCACGGCGCCCCACATCCGAGCGGTTGGCACGATCAGCCCGTTGTTGCCCGTGAGCAAGAGGTATTCATGGAAGGTGATGGGCGGCAGAAAGAATTCGGTGAAGCGGCCGGCCCCGCTCTCCTGGCTCTTGGCTTTCAATGCGGCGGCAGCACTTCCGCTGGCCACAAAACGGGTTTGCGGATAGGTGTCCACCAGTACCTTAAGGTCGCGTTCCCAATCGGTCAGATATTGGATCTCATCAAATAGCACATGGAACCCGGCCGGGTTTTCGTCCTTCAAGGCTTCGCGGCACAGCCGGAACAAGTCGTCCAGGCGGCTGGTTGCGTACACGGGCTGGTCCACGGATACCAAGCAGATCTTTTTGGCTGGAACACCCACTGTGATCAGCTGCTTCACCACCTGTTGGAGCATCACGGACTTCCCCACCCGCCGAGGCCCCATCAGCACCACCGCCCGGCGAACCTTTGAGTGCACCAACTGGTGAAAGGGGGAAAAAAACGCCCGGTGCTTCATTTCCCCGTAATAGGAGTCTATGGTACCCGAGCGCCACCAAGGGTTTTCCAACCGGAGGCGGTCTTGGATCTGGGCGGCGCTAGGGCCTTGGATAGTGGCGGCCATGGGGGTGAAATCACGATCAGTGGTGGTGCGGCCTTACCCTTGCAGCAAGGGTTTTAGGCCCATTGTACGTTTAAAGTGATACAAATATGCTAAAAATGCAAATATCTGCATGATTAGTCATTTCATTCCACTTTTGGCGCGGGCATCATGTTCGTGCCCATTGCGCGTTGGCAGTGACGACGCTTACTCCATGGTACGCAGCGAAGTGCTGAAGTGGAAATCGCAGTAGGTGCAGGCCTTGTGGCAAAAGGGGATATGGAAGTAGAGGCCGGGCACGGGGCAAAGGTCGCGGTTGCCGCCCACGAAAGACGACCTCACCCCCGCAACGTGATCCGGAACGTGGTCCCTTTGCCCGGTGCCGATCGCTTCACGAAGATCCTGCCCTTGTGGTAGCTTTCTATGATGCGCTTGGTGAGGGAGAGGCCCAGGCCCCAGCCGCGTTTTTTGGTGGTGTAACCGGGGCGGAACACGGTGTTGAGCTTGGAGGCCGGAATGCCTTTTCCGGTATCGGCCACGTCCACGTGCACACGGGTTCCGTCCTGCTCGGTGGTGATGGTGATGGTTCCGTCACCTTCCATGGCATCCACGGCGTTGCGCACGAGGTTTTCCAGTACCCAGCTGAAGAGCGCCCGGTTCAGGGGCACGGTCAGAGCGGGGTCCGTGGGCCGTTCCACCTGCATCTGCACGCGGGAGGGCATGCGGGGCTTGAGGTACTGCACTGTTTCGCGCAGGGTGCGGTCCAGGTTCTCCGGTACCAGTTCCGGCGCAGAGCCGATCTTGCTGAAGCGTTCGGTGATGGTTTCCAGGCGGGAAACGTCCTGTTGCATTTGATCCACGGCAGCGCCGTCGGCGCCGTTGTCCTTCAGCAGTTCCATCCAGGCCATCAGGGAGCTGAGCGGCGTGCCCAGCTGGTGGGCGGTCTCCTTGGCCATGCCCACCCATACCTGGTTCTGCTCGGCGTTGCGGAAGAGGCTGAAGAGTGCGTAGCTCACCAGCAGGAAGAGGCCGATGATGATGAGCTGCACGTAGGGGAAGTAGCGCAATTGGGTGATCACGCGGCTTTCCTCATAGAAGATGTAGTTGCGGCCCCGGCCGGCCAAGGATACTTCGATGGGGGTGTTGGCCTGCGCCATCAGCGCGATGCGGGCCTGCAGCAGGGTGCTGTCCGCCATGGTCCCGGCATCGATGTTGCTGTGCTCGATGACCCGAACGCGGGTGCTGTCGGTGTAGATCACCGGCACGGCCGCGGTGTTCATCACCGTTTCGCTGATGAAGCTGCGGATGATGTTGTCCATGACCTGCTCGAGCTCGGAGACGATCCGGGAATCGGTGTAGTGCAGGTATTGCTTGTGGCTGCCAAAGAGGATGATGGGGATCGGCTCGTGCATGGCGTCCATGCGTTTCACTTCCCTGCGCATGGCTTCCTTGTCGCCTTCGATCCCGGGGTCCAGGTTGCGCCCGGTGATCGGCTTGCCTGCCTCATCGGTGATGATCACCGGGATGGTGGTGTTCTCGCTGACCACCTTGAGGTAGAAGCTCAGGTCGTTCACGTCATCGCTGGCCAGGTGCACTTGCGCTTCGGCCCAGAGTTCCACGCGCTTTCGTTCCTCCACCCGCAAGCGGTGGAAGAGCGAGTCGGTGTAGTTCACCAGCTGGGCGCGGTTGCGCACGGCCTCGGCCCAGAGCTCCACCTTGCGGCGCTCCTCCTGCCGCACCTTGTTCACGATGCGGCTGCTGTACCAGAGCGATGCCCCCACAATGGCCAGTGCCGCGAAGGCGAGCACCAGTTTCCAGCGTTGTTTGCGGGAGTAGAGGTTCATGCCGTTTGCCGGTCCGCCAACGGGGCAAGTTGCCCACGGGCGAATTTCGGCTATTCCACGCCGATGATCACCTTGGGTTGTTCCTCTTCGTCCTGCTGAAGCAAGCGCCCCAGGCCCGATCTGCGCTTGGGTGCGGGAGCAGGAACCGCAGGTTTGTCGCCCTCTCCGAACTCCACGGTAACACGGCCCTGCTGGTGGGAGAGCGGCGCTTCGGCCGTGGCCCCCCCGGCCACGATGCCCTTGAGGATGCCCTTGAGCTGGGCGGTTTCCTGTTTCATGCGTTCACGCCTGCGGGCGGCGGCCATGGCCCCATCGTTGCCGAACTGCAGGTTGTCGGTGCTGCCGTACATGTGCAGGAAGATGCGCAGGCCGGTGCCGTCGTCGATGATGGGGCCAAACTCATCGGTGTTGTCGGCCGTGGTGCGGAAAAGGTCGCCCAGGCGGAAGTTGAGGTGGTCGTCCACGGCGCCATCGAAGCCGTGCGTACCGCTCACTTCCAGGTCCATCACGGAGCTGCTCACGGTCATCAACGGCAAGTGCACGGCGCGGTCCTTGATCTCGATCCTGTTCTCCAGGCGTGCGAAGGTGACATGTTTGAGCTGCTTGCGCAGGGCGCCGGTGTCCACAAAGGGAGCCATGAGCTTGTTCCCTTGCAGGTAGTCGGCCACGGCCATCAGGGAGGCATGGTTGTTCAGTTCGCCGTTGAGCAGGGTGACGTCGGCCACGCAATACAACCGGTCCTGGTCCAGGCTGAAATCGTGGCGGAGCGGCGCCGTGAAGGTGATCTGCGCATCGCCGGAGCCCTTGACATGGGCGGCGGTGATGAATTGCTGGCCGAAGTTCCGGAACCCGGTGAAGAGCAGGGGCACGTTGATGCCCTGGAGGTCGGCGTTGATGGTGAGCGGATAGGCTCCGGCCGGCCGGGCATCCAGCTTCAGGCTCCCGCTCACGCTGCCTTCCGCCGTGCGGAACGACAGGGGCTGCAGCACCAGTTGCTGCCCGGTGATCCGCAGGTTGCACGCGATCTGCTCCGCCCGGAACTGTTCCATGGCCAGCGTGCCGATCCGGGCCTTGAGGTTGATGTCGATCAGCGCGGGCAGCGTGAAGGCATAGGTGTTCCCGGGCCCGGCACCATTATCCGGCCCGGACTCCAGCAGGGTGGCCAGATCGATGGCCGGGGCATTGCCCGTGGCGTCGATGGTGAGCCGCTGATCCTTGAAGAGCAGGAACGGCATGAGGTTGTGCAATGTGCCGGTGAGCTCCATGGCATTGCCTTGCAGGTTGAAGCGCAGGCCATGGACCGTGGCATCGTTTCCTTCCAAGGCGAGCCGGGCATGCAGGTCGGTGATGCGGTGGCGCAGGCCTTTCATCTTCAGGCTGGCATCCTGGAGCTGCACGTTGCCTACCAAAGCCAAGGCCCGCAGGTCCGTTGCCTGTATCCGCGCCACGTCGCGCAGGCGCCCTTGGATGCGGGCTTCGGCCTTCATGTTGCCGGTGACCTGCTCCAGGGTGTCCAAACCCGCAAAACGGAGCAGGTCGGCCAGCTTCAGATCGGCCTGCACGTAAGCGCTGACCTTGGCGTTGCGCTGGCCATGGAGTTCCAGTTGGCCCGATACCGGGCCCGAGGGCGAATGGGCGCTGAAGTTCCGCACCACCAGCTTTTCCGGGGACCACCGGGGCGTGAACTCCGCGGCGAATTCGCCTTGCACGTTGCTGAACGCCGTGCCGGAGGCCAGCTCGGTGAACTTCCCCCCGCGCAGCTTCAACCCCACGGAAAGGGCCGGGCCGGGATCGCCCAACGGGCCGGCGTAGTGCAGCGCAAGGTCGGCCTGGCCGCGCAGCCCGTAGCGGCGCAGGCCGGAACGCAGCCGGTCGGGCAGCAGTTGCACCACCTCCGCCAGTTCCAGCCCGAAGCCGTTGGCGCGAAGATCCAGTTCAGTGCCGGTTTTGCCCGGCACAACGGCCATGGTGGCGTTCAGCGTGGTTTTCCCCAGCAGCAGCTCACCCTTGTCCAAGTGGAATCCGGCATCCTGGCCGCCGAACACCATGGAAAGATCTACTTGGGCCTGGCGGCCGGTGAGCAGCGTTCCCTCGGCATTGGTCCAATGATGCAGGGCCACATCACCTTTGGCGGTCAAGGTGGAGCCCGAATCGCGGAACCGGCCGCTGAGGGCGAGTTTGCGGCTGGTAAGGGCCACCTCCAAGCCGGTGCGCCCATCGCGGAAACGGCCCGTAAGCCCATCGCAGGTCACGCGGCGCAGGTCGATGCGGGTGCTCTCCGATCCAGCTGCTCCGGAGGTATCGGGCTTCCATACCTCCCAATTGGCCTGGCCCTCGGTGTCATAGCCGGGCCGGAGCACCACGCCGGTGCCGTGCAGGTCGCGCACGGTGTAATTGCCGGAAAGCAGGCTGAAAATGCTGAACTCCAGGTAGAGGTCGTCGGCGAAGAGCAGGGTGTCCGCAGGCAGGCCGTCCGTACGCACTTCCCGCATGAAGGGCTGCCGGATGCGCAGCGAAGCCTGGGGGAACCGCTTGATCAACGTGAGCTCGATGCCTTCCTGGTGCAACGGCGCGGTGAGGTGGGTGTTGAGCGCGGCCACCAGCTTGGCCTTCACCTCGTCCTGGAAAAACCAGGCGATGGCCGCCAATACCAGCAGGAGCACGGCAAAGGCAGCGAAGCCGATCAGCAGGATGCGGCGGGCAAGGCGTAACATGGGCAAGGTCGAAAATTACCGGAGCTGCTTGAACGGTGAAGGCAGATCACGGGCCGATCGTCCACAGCCCGTTGTTCAGCACCAACGCAGTGGTGCCTCCGGAAGTGTGCCTTGTTGCCAACCCCCTGTACCTTCGCCGTCCCATGCCTGCGGATACGTTGATCAAGCCCTTTGCCTACTGCCCCTCACTGACGCATTACGAGCGTTGGCAAACCCGCACCGTGATGGTGGGCGACGTGGGCATCGGCGGGGCCAATCCCATCCGGGTGCAGAGCATGACCACCACGGACACCATGGACACGGCCGCCACCGTGGCCCAGAGCATCCGCATGATCCAAGCGGGATGCGAGATCGTGCGCATCACCGCCCCCAGCAAGGACGAGGCGGAGAACCTGGCGGAGATCAAGAAACAATTGCGGGCCAAGGGCTACCGCACGCCGTTGGTGGCCGACATCCACTTCACGCCCAATGCGGCCGAGATCGCCGCGCGCATCGTGGAGAAGGTGCGCGTGAACCCCGGCAACTACGCCGACAAAAAGAAGTTCGACGTGCGCGAATACACCGACGCACAGTACGACGAGGAGATCGAGCGCATCCGCAAGCGCTTCCTGCCCCTGGTAAAGATCTGCAAGGAGCACGGCACCGCCATGCGCATCGGCACCAACCATGGCAGCCTCAGCGACCGCATCCTGAACCGCTACGGCGACACCCCGCTGGGCATGGTGGAAAGCGCCTTCGAGTTCCTGCGCGTGTGCCGCGACGAGAACTACCATGACGTGGTGCTGAGCATGAAGGCCAGCAACACCCAGGTGATGGTGCAGGCCTACCGCCTGCTCGTTCACCGCATGATGGAACTGGGCTGGGATTATCCGCTGCATCTGGGGGTCACCGAGGCGGGCGACGGGGAGGACGGCCGCATCAAGAGCGCCGTGGGCATCGGCGCCTTGTTGGAGGACGGGCTGGGTGATACCATCCGCGTGTCGCTCACCGAGGAGCCCGAGGCGGAGATCCCCGTGGCGCAGCAGTTGGTGGCCCGCTACCCCCGGAAGGACCACGCGCACATCCTCTCGCCGGTGAAGATCACGGTGGACCCGTTCAGCTACACGCGGCGACACACCCGTGGGCAGCTCAACATCGGCGCACGCCACGTGCCGGTGGTGGTGGGCGACCTGAGCCGCAAGCCGGCCATCACCCAGGCCACGCTCTTTTCCTGGGGCTACCGCTACAGCGTGCCCAATGACAAGTGGAATATTGCGGACCAGGCTTGCGACTACGCCTACATCGGCCGGCACAGCATCAATTTCCACATCCCCGGCACCTTGGGCATGGTGCAGGACCATGCCGCCTGGTTGAAGGACCGCGCCAAGGAACGCCACTACCCGTTGATCACCGCGAACGACTACCGCGCCGGGGTGGAGCAGCACCGCGAACTCAATTTCATCCGCACGGACTTTGCTGGACTTGATTCCACCTTGATCGAGAAACTCCGCGAGGACGCCACTTCCGTGCTGGTGGTGGAAACCGCCAACGCGCACGGCATGGCGGAGCAGCGCCGCCTGCTTTTTGAACTATTGAACACCGGGTGCGAAGTGCCGGTGATCTTCCGCCGCAACTACGCCAACTTGAGCCGGGAGCAACTGGTGCTGCACGCCAGCACGGACATTGGTGCGCTCTTCCTGGACGGCCTGGGCGACGGCATCTTTCTTTCCGATGCCGAACCCGGCCGCGACGACCTGGAGTGCCGCACGGCCTTCGGCATTCTGCAGGCCACGCGCACCCGCATCAGCAAAACGGAGTACATCAGCTGCCCCAGCTGCGGCCGCACCCAGTTCGATCTGCAGGATACCACGGCCAAGATCCGCGCGCGCACCAGCCATTTGAAAGGCGTGAAGATCGGCATCATGGGCTGCATCGTGAACGGCCCCGGCGAGATGGCAGATGCCGATTACGGCTACGTGGGCACCGGCGTTGGCGTGATCACCCTGTACAAGGAAAAGCAGGTGGTGAAACGCAACATCCCCAGCGTACTCGCCGTGGAGGAACTGATCGCGTTGATCAAGGAAGGCGGGGATTGGGTGGAGCCGGAGTGAGGCTGGGGCGAACCTTGATACTCATTGGCACTCAATGCATTAACATAGTTGCGTACAATTTTGGAATTTGATTCCAGAATTGTACCTTTGAACATGATCGAGCGCGAAGCGGAGCAGATCTTGCGAACCTTGGCGGGACAGTTCAAGGCGGTGGCGGTTGTGGGGCCACGGCAATCCGGAAAAACCACCTTAGTGCGGGCCGTTTTTCCTGGGAAGCCGTACGCCAGCTTAGAGAACCCGGATGTGAGGACCCGTGCAACGGACGATCCGCGCGGTTTCCTGGCGCAGTATCCCTCAGGTGCCATCCTCGATGAGGTGCAGCGCGTGCCATCCCTGTTCTCCTATCTGCAACAGGTGTTGGATGAAAGCACCACACGGGGACTGTTTGTGTTGACGGGTTCAAACAACTTCCTGCTCCAGGAGAACATCTCCCAAAGCTTGGCCGGGCGCATCGGCTACCTGGACCTGCTGCCCTTCACGCTCAATGAGCTTCCCCATGGTGCCGTTTCCGGGCCGGATGATTGGCTGTTCAACGGAGGGTACCCTCCGCTCTACGACGGCATTACCGATCACCCGCTGTGGTTCGCCAATTACATACGGACGTATGTGGAACGCGATGTGCGGCAGATCCGCAACATCACGGACCTCCATGCCTTTGAGCGCTTCCTCCGGCTCTGCGCGGGACGCTCCGGGCAATTGCTCAACATGGCCAACCTGGCCGTGGAAACAGGGAAGGACAATAAGACGATCGCGGGGTGGATGAGCGTGCTGGAAAGCAGCTTCATCGTTCATTTGCTCAGGCCGTACCACGCAAGCTTCAACAAACGCGTGGTGAAGATGCCCAAGCTGTATTTCGTCGATACGGGCTTGGCCTGTGCGTTGCTGGGCATTGCCAACAGGGACCAATTAGCGTTCCACCCACTTCGGGGCAACTTGTTCGAGAATGCCATTGTCATGGAGGCCATCAAGCGCATCGGTCACCAAGGCGGCATGGCGGAAACTTGGTTCTGGCGGGACAACAAAGGCCACGAGGTGGACTTGTTGGTGGAGAAAGGGGGAGCGCTGCTACCGGTGGAGATCAAAAGCGGCCAAACGGTACAGGAGGAGTGGTTCAAGGGCTTGGCCTACTGGACCTCGATCAGCGGCATGCCTGGCGGCATGCTTGTCCACGGAGGAGGTGCGAACTACGACCGAAGTGATGGGATCCGCGTGCGCCCATGGAACGGGTTTTATGATGCGCTCGCCATAAGGTGAGGGGAAGTGCAATGCACGTTGCCAGGGGCCCGCCAGGTACTGGAATTTCTGATGGGCGTGACCCTGCTGCAAGGAGAACCCCATCAACTTCCATCCGGCGCCAAGTATCCCTTCAGCGCTTCCACGTAGCCCTCGAACGCCTTTACACCCCTTGCACTCAGGATGCAGCGCGTGTTGGGGTAGTTGTCCTTGAAGGTCTTCTTCACCTGTAGATACCCCGCCTCCTTCAGCTTGGTGATCTGCACGCTGAGGTTGCCGCGCGTGGCGCCGGTCTTCTCCAGCAGAAAGTTGAAGTCAGCACCTTCCAGGCCCACCAACAGGCTCACGATGGCCAACCGGAGCTGGTTGTGCAGCACAGGGTCAAGCGGTGCGAAGGCCATCTTCTTGGCGCTTGAGCAGGTATCCGGGGATGAGGTAGCCGAAGAGCATGGCGGTGCAATAGGCCCAAGTGCTCACGAGGTAGTTGTTGCTGAAGGCCATGACCAGGCCTGCCGCCCAAAACAGGATGCCGCCCAGTACCAGCGGCTTGAAGCGCATGATGCGGCCGGTGATAAAAGTGGGCAGGCCGGTGAGCAGCGTAATGGCCACACTGGGATCACCGCCTCCGTAACCTGCCGTTGCGATGATCAGCAGCACCAAGGTGATGATGAAGGCCAGCCAGATCCAGCCCACAACACGGTCCATTGGGTTGGCCACCTGCACTGAGGCGCCCATGCGCGCCCCGGCAATGCCACTGATCAGGCCGCCCAAGGCCCCGGCAATGCCGAATGCGGCGCCATGGCCCCAGGCTTCACCCGAGTTGCGCAGCATATAGGTGGCCAACATGGCCCCGATAAGCAGTACGCCCCAAAGGAGGAAGAAGAAGCTGATCCGTGAGAAGCTGCGCTTGGCTTGATCGATCATCGTCTCAATGAGCTTCAGGCTTTCAGAGGGAGTGAGTTCACGTTCCATGTGGTTGGTTGTTTGCAGTGACGTGCACCGCGAAAGTAAATAAGTTTAAGGAATAAACCAAAATCATCCGCAATTTTGTTCCATGTCCAAGATCATCCTCCTCGCCGGTGCCACCGGCCTTGTGGGCAGTGCCGTGCTGCCGTTGCTGCTGGCTGATGAACGCGTGGGCAAGGTGATCGCCTTGGTGCGGCGGCCATTGGCCACCGAACACCCTAAGCTGGAACAGTGGGTGGATGAGGACCTGCGGGATGCCTTGAAACCGGTGTCCGTGGATGCGGTGATCTGTTGCCTGGGCACCACGATCAAAGTAGCGGGCAGCCAGGCAGCATTCATCGCGGTGGACAAGGTGCTGCCCTTGGGCATTGCGCGCTGGGCCAAGGCGCAAGGCGTGCCTGCGTTCTGCATCATCAGCGCCATGGGGGCGGATGCCGGTTCGCGCATTTTTTACAGCCGGGTGAAGGGTGAAGTGGAGCAGGAACTGGAAGACATGGCCTTCAACAGCCTGGCCTTGTTCCAACCCTCGGTGCTCACCGGCCCGCGCACCGAAAGGCGGTTGGGCGAAGGGGTTGGAAGCGGGGTGCTGAAGTTGTTGGGGCCGTTGCTCGCGGGCACATGGGCAAACTACCGCGTGATGCCGCACGATCGCCTCGCCAAGGCATTGGTCGCGTGTGCCTTGGTGCCGGCGGAAGGAACCCGGCGCTATCGCTACCGGGAAATCCGGCGGCTGGCCGGTTAGAACGAAGCTACGTTGATGTGCTTGGCCTTGTTGGCGGCCTCATCCAAGCGGCCCAGCAAGGCGTTTCGCATTTGGTTGAACGCGGGCAATTCGGCCTTGGCCAAGGGTTCTGCGCTGGGCAGCACTTCCCGGCGGGGGTCTACTTGCTGGTTGTTCTTCCAGAAGCGGTAGCACACGTGCGGCCCGGTGGCCAGGCCGGTGCTGCCCACTTCGCCGATGGCCTGGCCCTGCTTTACCGCCTGGCCCTGCTTCACCAGGATCTTGCGCATGTGCAAGTACTGTGTTTTGTATGTGCCGTTGTGGCGGATCTTCACATATTTCCCATTGCCGGCGGTGTAGCCGGCCACTTCCACCACGCCATCTCCCGTGGCCAGGATCGGGGTGCCGTAGGGTGCGGCATAGTCCGTGCCGAGGTGGGCCTTCCAACGTTTTTGCACCGGGTGGAACCGCCGCTTGGTGAAGCCGGAGGAAATGCGGCTGTACTTCAACGGGGCCTGCAGGAAGGCCTTGCGCAGGCTCTTGCCCTCGGCATCGTAGTAGCCGCCCTTGTCATCGGCCTTTTCGAACAAGAAGGCTTCCTGGGTGCTTGCGCCTTCATAGCGTACGCCCAGCAGCACCGGGCTGCCGTAATGCTCGCCGTCCACGGTTTGCTGGCGGTACACCAAGGTGAAGCGGTCTCCCTTCTGGATCCGGTAGAAGTCCACCGTCCATGCAAAGACCCGGCTCAGTTCAGCGGCCAATGCGGGATCCGCACCTGCGCCCACCAAGTCGTTCCACAGGGCGCCGGTGACCTCCACGCTCATGCTTTTTTCCTCAGTGTGCACCGGGCGTTTTTCCAGGCGCACCGAGCAGGGCGGGGTGAGCTTGAAGACCACATGGTCCACCTGATCAGCCTCGTAGACGAAATAGGCCGGGCTGTTGCCGGGCCCGTCGGGCATGATGAAGGCGATGGGGTGGCCTGCCCGCATGCGGTTCACGTTGAAGATCGGATCGGCCAAGCCCACCAGGCTGTCGATCAGCCCGGCGCTGATGCCCTTGGGCGCCAACAGCGTGCTGAAGGTATCGCCGGACTTCACCTCTTCGCGGTCCACGCGGAAACCGTCCAGTGGTATGCCGTAAGCACTGGGCCTGGCTGGCAGGCTGTCCGGCACGGCCACGGCCGTGTCTTCCACATATTCCTGATGGGGGGAGAGATCCACCCCCAAATAGAGATAGGCGCCGACCACCGCGACGAGCATCGTTCCTCCTACGCCCAGCAACGTCTTTTTCCGCATGGCACGAATGAAGGAACGAACGGCGGCGGAAAAGGTTGTGCACCGGTCCGTTTTTCAACAGACCGCGCAGGAAAGCCGACTGCGGTGAGGGCGGCACGCTTACTCCCGCGCGATGGGATTGGCCAGGCCTTCGTACGCGCTGAGCTCCATTTTGATGGAACCCACCAGCACCTTGGCCTGGGCCAGCACCGGGATGCGGTTGGCATCGTCGGTGATCCACACGTTGAGGTCGTCGTTGCCTTTGAAGATGCGGCCTTCCTGCACCACGGGCTGGAATTTGAGGCAGCGGTATTTGCCGTTGCGCAGCTTGATGGTCTCCTTGCCGACGTACCGCATGCGCAGGGGCCACAGCTCATTGTCCAGGAAGGTTTCAATGGTGAACACCTCGCCCGGCTTGGCCTTGCCGAAGTCGATGGTGCGGGCGAAATAGAAGGCGCTGAGCATGTCCTGCACATGGGCCGGCACGTCGAAGGTTTTCTTCTCCTGGGTGGTCACCTGGCCGCGCCGCTGCAAAAAGATGTAGTCCTGGCTGAATTTGTAGCCGCCCTCGTCCACGCGCCGGATGAAGGTGTACGGGAATACGCCGCTGCGGTCGAAGTAGGTCTCATAGCGGTCGTTCACTTTGTAGAAGGAGCTGAACGCACCCGTGCTTTGGCCCACGCCTACGGCATGAAGCACTTTACGGCCGCCGATATCCCGGGGGTATTCCTTCAGTTCCAGGGTGGCGGTGCCTGCATTGAGCCACCCGTAGTGCAGTACATAGCTCAGCTTCTCGCCCGGGGCAAAGGCGTGGTGGTCAACGGCGCGCAGGGTATTGAACTTGGGCTCCGGGACAGGGGCGTTGCCGCTTTGGGCAAACCCGAAGGTGAATGCGCAAGCTGCCGTGGCGGCTATCAGGGATCGCTGTGCCATGCCCTTCCATTTGCAAGGGCTGTACCAAACTGCCCACCCGGCCATCATACCACGATGTTGACGATGCGCTTGGGCACCACGATCACCTTCTTCGGGGCTTTGCCCTCCAGCTTGGCCTGTACCTCGGGGTTGGCCAGCACGGCAGCTTCCACCTCTTCCTTGCCCAGCGCAACGGGGAATGCCAGTTGCAGACGGGTTTTGCCGTTGAAGCTGATGGGGTAGCTGAAGCTGTCCTCCTCCAGGTACTGCGCTTCCCACTGCGGCCAGGGCGCGGTGCTGATGCTTTCCGCGTGGCCCAATTGCATCCAGATCTCTTCGGCGATGTGCGGCGCGAAGGGCGCCAGCGCGATCACCAGCGGTTCCAGCACGGTGCGCTTGCGGCACTTCAGCGCGCCCAGCTCGTTCACCGCGATCATGAACTGCGCCACGCTGGTGTTGAAGCTCAT
>JADZAC010000089.1 GCA_020852835.1 Flavobacteriales bacterium | reverse complement strand
GAGCCATTCCATGCCGCTTGGCCCATGCCCAGCACGGTATCATCAACGTTTTGGATCCAAGTAAACGTCCCTCCGGCCAGCAGGCGGTCGGAGATGCTGTCCCCATACAGGGTTTGTATCTCCGTAATACCCACAGTGCCCAATCCCAGGGGGCGCCAATATTGGGCGTGCGCAAACCCGCCCAAGCTGGCGATCGCAACCGCTAACACCACTGGGCGGTTCATGGGCGAACGATCTTCGCACTGTACCTGGTGCCGGGTGGGGTTGAAGCCACCAGCAGGTACAAGCCCTGTGGTCGGGCGGTGAGGTCTACGACGAGCGCGGTGCCCGAAGCGTGCCACGCACCCACCTTTTGCCCGGCGGCATAATAGGCGATCACCGTCCAGTCGCCCAGCTCAGGGAAGTGTACGGCCCATTGCCCTTCAGCCGGCAAGGGGTTCACCACCAGGTTGCGCACTGGTGCGGCAGGCGAATTGGTGCCCAACGTATTTTGGTACTGTAGATCAAAAGAGGCGATAAAGCTGTCGTGCGGTTGTTGAGGTGGCTCCGGGTTGGTGACCGTACGGTGATTCTTTCTACCTAGGCCATGAGCGTGTACGGGAACATCGATCATTACCCGGGCAAAGTAATGCGGCCAGTGTATCTGCCCCCGGGTTGGTGAGCTGCGTTGCTAAAGCCCCCACCACGCCATTCCCTACCTTCGGCCCCCGCTTCATGGAAAAGGTCACCCTGCACGACAAACAGTTCGAGCCGTACATCAGTGCGCGTGAGCTGGATACGGCCATCGATGCCGTGGCCGTGCGGGTGGCCGGGCAGTACGCTGATAAGTTGCCGTTGTTCCTGGGCGTGCTCAACGGCAGTTTCTTCTTTGCCTCCGAGCTGCTCAAGCGCTTGCCCATTGCGTGCGAGATCTCCTTTGTGAAGGTGGCCAGCTACCGGGGCACGGTGAGCTCCGGTACGGTAAGCCAGCTGATCGGCCTCAACGAACGCATCGCTGGCCGCCATGTGGTGGTGCTGGAGGATATTGTGGATACCGGCAATACCATCACCCACATGGTGGAATCGTTGCAAGATCACCAGCCGGCCAGCGTAGCCATCGCCAGCCTGTTGCTGAAGCCGGAAGTGTACAAGAAGTCCCTTCCGATCGACTTTGTGGCCATGGAAATACCCAACATCTTTGTAGTGGGTTCGGGCCTGGACCACGACGGGCTGGGCCGCAACCTGCCGGGCATCTATCGCCTTGTTGAACGTTGAATGCATAACCACGCCGCTGTCGGCGAACCCTACATGACCAAAATGAACATCGTGCTTTTCGGTCCTCCCGGGGCAGGGAAGGGCACCCAGAGCAAATTCCTCATGGAGCAGTACGGCCTGGGGCACCTCAGCACCGGCGACCTGCTGCGTGCAGAGATCCAAGCGGAAACGCCACTGGGGTTGCAGGCCCAGGAACTCATGAGCGCCGGTGAGCTGGTGCCGGATGAAGTGGTGGTGGGCATGATCCGCAACCGCCTCACCGACAATCCCGCTGCCAAGGGCTTCATCTTCGACGGTTTCCCGCGGACGCGGGCGCAGGCAGAAGCTTTGGACGCCATGCTGGACAAGCTGGGCACGGGGATCCGCCTGATGCTCGCCCTGGAAGTGGAAGAGGAGGAACTGGTGAAACGCTTGCTGGGCCGTGGAGCCACCAGCGGACGGCCGGACGACCGCAGCGAGGAAGTGGTGCGCAAGCGCATCCGCGAGTATGAGCAGAAAACGGCACCGCTGAAGGACTACTACCAGGCCCAAGGCAAATTGCGGCCCATCCACGGCATGGGCAGCATCGCAGAGATCACTGCGCGGCTCACCGCGGCCATTGAAGGGTGATCCAGGCCAACGCGCCAAGCTGCCATGTCCTCCGCCAACTTCATCGACCAGATCCGCATCGAATGCCGCTCGGGCAAAGGCGGCGCCGGCAGCCGCCACCTGCGCCGTGAGAAGTACGTGCCCAAAGGCGGGCCCGATGGCGGCGATGGCGGGCGCGGCGGCCATGTGATCATGCGGGCCAACCCGCACCTGTGGACCCTGCTGCACCTGCGCTACACCAAACACGTGATCGCCGGCGATGGCGAGAGCGGCGGCAGCAACCAGCGCAGCGGCCGCTCCGGCGAGGACCGCGTGATCGAAGTGCCCTTGGGAACCATCGCCCGTGATGCCGAAACGGGGGAGCTGCTCGGCGAGATCACCGAGGACGGACAGGAAACCACCCTGCTCTTGGGGGGACGCGGTGGCTTGGGCAACCAGCATTTCCACAGCTCCACCTTCCAAACACCGCGTTTCGCACAGCCCGGTGAACCCGGCCGCGAGAAATGGTTCATCCTGGAGCTGAAGGTACTGGCCGACGTGGGCCTGGTGGGCCATCCCAACGCGGGGAAGAGCACCTTGCTCAGCGTGCTCAGCGCCGCCAAACCCAAGATCGCCGACTACCCCTTCACCACCTTGGTGCCCAACCTGGGCATCGTGCAGTACCACGGCGGCCAGAGTTTCGTCATGGCCGATATCCCCGGCATCATCGAAGGGGCCAGCGAAGGCAAGGGCATCGGCCTGCGCTTCCTGCGCCACATTGAGCGCAACAGCGTGCTGCTGTTCATGGTGGCAGCAGACAGTCCGGACATCAAAGCGGAGTACCATGTGCTGCTCAATGAGCTCAAGCAGTACTCGCCGGAGCTGTTGGACAAGGACCGCATCCTGGCCATCTCCAAAAGCGACCTGCTGGACGAAGAACTGCGCAACGCCCTGCGCAAGGAACTGCCCGAAGGCGTAGACCATCTCTTCATCAGTGCCGTGGCCAACCAAGGCCTGGACCGGCTTAAGGACCTGCTGTGGGCGCGGCTGCAGACCTCCATGGTAGGTGAACCGGCCCCCCCCTCGCCCTGATGGCCTGGACAGACGCCATACTGCAAGCGGACAGAACAGCTTTCTTGGCGATCAATGGTGCACACTCTTCGCTGGCCGACAGGTGGATGACCTACCTGAGCGAGCCCCTCTTCTGGGTGCCGCTGTACGTGTTTTTCCTGGTGCTCATCCGCCTGAGGTGGGGTTGGAAGCCCTTTTTACTGGCTTTGCCCGTGGCAGCGCTGATGATCTTCTGCAGTGATACCGGCTCGGTGGTGCTGTTCAAAGATACCGTGCAACGATTGCGGCCCTGCCATGCTCCCGACCTGCAAGGGCTGGTGCACTTGGTTGATGGCCATTGCGGGGGCAAGTTCGGCTTCATCTCCTCCCATGCGGCCAACCACTTTGCCCTGGCCGTGTTCATGATCGGCATGCTGCGGCGCAGCCCGGTGTGGGCAGCGCCGGTGCTCCTCATCTGGGCCGCCGCCGTGGCCTATAGCCGGGTATACCTCGGGGCCCACTATCCGGGGGATGTGGTCGTGGGTGCCTTGTACGGCGCACTCATCGGCGGGTTGGCCTACTGGCTGTTCCAGTTCATGCACATGCGCGCAGGCGAACGATGAACCTGTGGACAGCCGTTTTCCTGGGCGGGGGCATCGGTAGCGTGATGCGCTTCGGTATCAGCAAGCTGCTCTTGGCATTGGACCTGCGCGGAGCATTCCCTTGGGCCACCCTGTTGTGCAATGTGTTGGCCTCCTTCATCCTGGCGTGGGTGCTGCTCCGCATGCAGGGCTCATTCCAGCACCGCCCATCTTGGGCCGCCTTCCTTACCGTGGGCATATGCGGCGGCTTCAGCACCTTCAGTACCTTCAGCTACGAGAATTTCCTCTTGATCCGTGAAGGCTTGGTCGCCATGGCCGTGGTCAACATCGCGCTGAGCCTGCTGGCATGTACCGCAGCTTTTATCCTGATCGCCCGCCTCCCATGAGAACCATCGCCGCTGCCTCTGCGTTCGTACTGCTTTCCGCCCTGCATGCACAAGAACCGCGCTGGGCCGACCCGCCCAAGCTGGTGGTAGGCATCGTGGTGGACCAGATGCGCGTGGACCTGCTGTACCGCTATTGGGACAACTTCGGCGATGAAGGGTTCCGCCGCCTGGTGCGGGAAGGTTCCTTCCAGCGCGATGCCCACTACAATTATGTGCCTACCCAAACGGCGCCAGGCCATGCCAGCATTTACACCGGTACCACCCCGGCACGCCACGGCATTGTGGCCAACCACCCGTACAACCGGGCCAAACGCCGTACCGTGTACATCGGCCTGGACACTGCCGTGGCTCCCGTGGGGACCAGTAGCCGCTACGCCTTGCGCTCACCGGTGAATTTGCTGGCCTCCACCCTGGCGGACGAACTGGAGTTGCGCACCAGCCGTCGATCGCGCACCGTGGGTGTGGCCCTCAAGGACCGCTCGGCCATGATGCCCATGGGGCGAACCGGCGATGCGGCCTACTGGTTTGCCCCTGATGACCAAGGCAAGTTCGTCACCAGTTCCTGGTACCGGAGCAACCTGCCGCCTTGGTTGCAGGCCTTCAATGCACAACAGCTCGCCTCCGCCTACCTCGGCCAAACTTGGAACCTGGCCCTGCCCCGCGAACGTTACCATTCCCCTTTGCCGGACCGCAATCCTTACGAAGAGGATTGGAGCGAAAGCCTGCCCGCCGTACTGCCGTTGGACCTAGGCGCACTGAGCCAAGGCGGCAAGGTCCTGGATGCGATCAAGGCCACGCCGTGGGGCAACACCCTCACCACGGATCTGGCTTTGGCGGCGATCGCGGGCGATTCCCTCGGACTGGATGCCGTGCCCGACCTGCTGACCGTGAGCTACAGCAGCACCGACGAGCTGGCGCACAACATGGGGCCGCAGGCCTTGGAACTGGAAGACATGTACATACGGCTGGACCGTGAACTGGCGCGGCTGCTCCACTTCCTCGATCAACGCGCAGGCGGAAACTACACGCTATTCCTCACGGCCGATCATGGTGGCGGCGACGTGCCCGCTTACTTGCGCGACCTGAAGGGCAGTGCAGGATACACTGCCATGGGAGATCTTCAAAGCACGCTTGCCCAGCGCGGATTCGCGGCTTGGGTGGACACGGTCAAGAACGACCAGGTTTACTTGGTGCCCAACGCCCCACCGGGCACCGCACAGGCCATTGCACGGGTGCTGAATGAACATCCGGCGGTAGCCTATGCCGCCAGCGCCGACCAGTTGCTCGAGGCCCCCGCATCCTCCGCCTTGGCGCAGGCCATGGCCAAAGGCCTGATGCGCCAGCGGTGCGGCGATGTGCTCATCGCCTTGCGCCCGGGCTACTTCCGCAGCCACGGCCGTTGGGACGGCAAGGGCAGCGACCATGCCACGGCGTGGAACTACGATACGCAGGTGCCAGTGATCTTCTTCGGCAAGGGGGTGGCCACGGGTGAGGTGCTGCGCCGTACTTCGATCACCGACATCGCCGCCACGGTTGCCGCCTTGCTGGGCATGGCCTTGCCAAATGCCGCGGACGGACAGGTGGTGCCCGAGGTGATCAAGTAGGTATTGCCGGGCGCCGCAGTATGCGGAACGCGGCATTGGCGCCCGTGAATGGGCAAACTGGGCCGTGCGCCCCCGATCCAGGCACCGAAGGGCCATCGGCCGTAAGTAATTCGGGAGATTCTTCTTCCTGCCATTCTATCCCTGTGCTTGATAATCAATGGAATAGGTGGTGAAATCGCAGGGGGGGACTGGCGCTGCGTTGGGGGGTTCTCTAAGTTCGTGGCGCCAATGCCGATCCACCAGGTATTTCGTTTGGCATTTCTGTTGATTTTTCTGTGCGCTTACCCTACAGCGGAGGCACAGCACAACCTTGTGTTCATTGCTCAAGGTACCCGCGATTCCATTGATGTAACGGGTTATACCGGTGAATCCGGTGCGGGTGTGGCCACAGTACGTGCCGAGTGGCTGGAGGTGGACGGCCGTGACCCCCAGTTCAAATTCTCCGTTTTGGGCACCCCGGGCGATGTTCGCCAAGTGGATCCCAAGGAGCTGCTGGTGGCAGCTGTGGACCAATACCTGGACCAACGGATCGAGTTCACGCGCAACGGGGTGCAAACCGCCATGCCGGTAAGCGGGATCACTGCCGGGGTGGACCGTTTGATCGCCTTGGCGTTGATGCACTTCCAGATCCCGGTGATCGCCTTGTCGGAGGCCACCCGGCGGCAATTGTTACGCGTGTGCAGCATTGATTGGAGCCAGGCCAGTTTCGGCGTGGACGGCGGGGATGACCAGGAGAAGTACATGGCGATCTTCTACTACCTGCGGGCGCAGCGCAACGAACTGGAGCGGAACTTGCGCAGCGACCTCAGCCCGTTGACCGGTGTGCAACTGCGCATCAATGAACCGGTTGGCGCCAAGGCCCCGCCCAAACCCTTGCAGGTACCCACGGTCTGCACCACGGTGTTCGATGATCAAAACTACCTCTGCGCCTTGGACCTGCGCATGGACAGCACCATGGCTGCGGCGGACGTTCAGCTCACCGACGATGTGCTGTCGGATATCGCCGTTCAGGCCGGTAAGATGAAGGCCTCGGCACCACAGCCCCGGTTGGGCAAACGCGACCGCTGGTTGAAGGCCGAGCTGGATGCCATCAACCAACGCTTGGACCACATTGATCAACGCAGGGAGCTCTGGGCGTTGCGCGACCGGATGGACAGCTTGGAAGGCCGCATTGATGAACTGGGCCGGCGCGTGGACCTACTGGGTTCTGAAGCGGGCGCAGTGGACCGATCGGAAAACCCCGTGGCCGGGCTCAGCGCGCTTACCGGCAAGAACCTTTCCATCCAATTTGCGCTGGGTTCCGCAGCATTGGGCAGCACACAGAAACAGTTGCTGGATGAGGTGGTGAGGGCCATGACCATGGAGCCATCAGGTCGGTTGCTCCTTACCGGACATGCCGACCGCATCGGCGACCCCGCCCTCAACATGGCCTTGAGCGAGCAGCGGGCAAAGGCGGTGCGCTCCTTCCTGCTGGCACGGGGGGTCAGCGGCGAGCGGGTACTGTTGAACTATTCCGGGTCGCGGTACAGCACGGGTGCCAGTGCTGCCGAACGCCGCGTCTCGCTGGATTGGATCCGCTGATCGCCGCCGGTCAGCGGCCTTCGTTCGTGCGGAAGTTGATCTCCACCCGCGTGCCGCCATCGGAGCTTACCCGCATGGTTCCATCGAGCTGCTCGGAAAGGGCCTCCACCACTTCCAAGCCGAGTTGGGAGTCTTTGACGGCATCGGAGCTGAAGCCCTGCCCATTGTCCTGGACCACCAGTTGATAAACGCCGGGCCCCTGGTTGCGCACCGAGATGTGGATCTGCCCGCCGGTGCCGAACGGGAACGCATGTTGATGGCAGTTGGCCAGCAATTCGCACAGCACCATGCCCAGCTGGATGCTGGTGTCCGCATCACAGCGGATGCCCTGGGTGTCCACCGTATGGCCCACCTTGCTGCTTTGCGGGGCGAACATCGCCGCCATGGCCTTGGCGATATCGTCCAGAAAGTCATGCAGGTCCACGGCGGAAAGGTCATTTTGGCGGTACAGTTTGTGGTGTACCAGTGCCATGGAATCGATGCGCCGCTTGCCCCGCACGAACTCCCGCCGCGCGCCCTCGTCAGGCACGCGCTGAGCCTGAATGTTCAGCAGGCTGCTCACCACCTGCAGGTTGTTCTTCACCCGGTGGTGCACCTCGCGGTCCAACACCTCGCGCTCGGTCATCACCTTCTCCAAATGGCGGGCCTGCAACTTGGACCGGCGCGTTTGTTGGGCCTCTCGCCGTTCTGCGCCGCGTCGCTGGATGAACACCAAGCTCAACAGCAGGCTGAGCAGCATCAGCAAGCCCATCAACGCCCATAGCCCCACGGACCGCTGGTGGTTCAATTGGTCGACTGCTTGGATGCTGATGATGACCCCCGTTTGCAGGGTGGTGCCATGGAGGTGCAACGTTCCGACCTTGCCCAGCAGCTTTGGATCGGAGGCAACGGGGCGGAATGGCTTTTCCAGATCGATGCGCTTGCGGTCTTGCAGCAGTTGCCGCCATGCTGCTCCCATGGTGCCGCTGTCCAAGGAGCTGATCGGCTGCCAACGGGCATTGAGCACCAAACCGGATATCCTCCCGCCGCGTTCCGCCACGTTGGCGAGCAGCTCCGTACCGGCCAAGCTGAAGCTCAGCACGTGCAAGGGGCCATTCCCCCCATGCGCGAGTACCAGCTTGGAGAGCTGAAGGCTGCCCAGACTGTCCGATCCATTCCCTGCGATAGGTTCTGCTTGTGACCAAACCGGTTCGTCCCCATGGCTCCCTATGGCCGTACTGTACCAGTCGGTTTCGCGGGGGTCGGGGTGTGCGGCGGCCGGGGCAGGCTCCGGGATCTCCCCGTCGCCGAACCATGCGGCGGCCAAGGAGTACACGGCGGTATCCTGCCGCTTGGTCAGCATCCATTGCCAAGTGCTGTCCGGATGGTGCAAGATCCATTCATTGCCCTGGTCGTCCGCCAGCCGGATGGCACGGATGGCATTGTGGTCCTGCATCAACGGCAGCCATCGGTCCAGCAGGGCACTGTCGCTCACCGGTTGGTGCAAGCGGATGTAGGTGGCCTCCTGCCGCAGGTCTTTCACATAGCTTTCCGCAACGAGGCGGATCTGCTGGTGCTGGTTGTTCAACGCACGGTCGAGCATCAACTCGGTGAGGTTGTCCTCCCGTTCACGGCTGTTGCCGAGCACTCGGGCCAATATGGCAAGCACCAGCACCATCAGCACGGCGATGCCCAGGATGATCCACCGCTCGGAAACCCTCATGTTCGACATGCTGCGGGAGAGGTGCGGTTCATGGGCAAACTGCCCGGGGTTCAACGCTGAATTCCGAGAGTTCCACGCGGCAATCCGGGCTGGCGGTCTGAGCGGCATCGAGCTTCCGGGAGATGAAGTAGATGCCGTTGAGCTTGCCGTTGTACGTGCGGCCGGCGGGGATGCAGGTGTCCGCCGTGAACTGCTCCACCGTGAAGGCCTGGTATGACAGGTCAATGCCAATGTGCACCTGCCGCGCGGAGTCGCCGTTGTTGGTGATCTTCAAGAGCAGTTCACCCGGCTTGCCTGGAGGGTGGTTCCAGCGGTAGCTCACCGATACGTCCGCTCGTTGGCCAGCCTGCGTGAACTGCGGTGCTTTGCAGGCAACTGCGGCCACCAAGAACAAGGCGTAGGCGGAGATTTTCATTTGCCGAACAAACGTATGGCCCCAAGGGCTTGTTCCAACGCGCTGTCATCCACGCCCAAATGGGTCACCAACCGCACCATGCCCGGGCCGAATACCGCCATCAGGATCCCTTGTTCCCTGAATTTCGCCACCCAGGCCTGTGCGTCGGTCCCCGGCGCAAGCGAAGCCACCACGATGTTGGTTTCCACCGGCATGACGTGGTGCACATCCGCGCGCCCGGCCATGGCCGCACCCAGCAGGGTGGCCCGGTGATGGTCCGTGGACAAGCGTTGCACATGGTGGTCCAGGGCATACAGCCCCGCTGCGGCCAGCATACCGGCCTGGCGCATGCCGCCCCCGGTACGCTTGCGCACACGGCGGGCATGGGCGATGAAGTCCTTGTTGCCCGTAAGCACGCTGCCCACCGGTGCGCCCAAGCCTTTGCTCAGGCATACCGACACCGAATCGAACGGGGCACCCCAAGCCGCCGGGCCCATGCCGTCCACGGCCATGGCGTTGAAGATGCGTGCCCCATCCAGGTGGAGCGCCAAGCCATGGGCATTGCAGACCGCGCGGATGCGATGCACTTCCTGCAGGTCCCAAGTGCTGCCGCCTCCCCGGTTGGCGGAGTTTTCCACGCTCACCAGCCGGCTGGCGGCCAGGTGCGGGTTGGCCGGGTCATGGATGGCCTCGCGCACTTGCCCGGCCGTGAAACGGCCGCGATCACCGCGCAGCAACGCCACGCTGCACCCGCTATTGGCCATGGTGCCTCCTCCCTCGTAGCGGTAGATGTGCGCCCCTTCATCACAGATCACTTCGTCACCGGGCCGTGCATGCACCTGTATGGCGAGCTGGTTGCTCATGGTGCCGCTGGCGCAGAAGAGCGCGTCCTCTTTGCCGAACATCCCGGCGATCCGTTCTTCCAGCGCATTCACCGATGGGTCTTCGCCGAACACGTCATCGCCCACCGGGGCGGCGCACATGGCCTCGCGCATGGCCGAAGTAGGCATGGTCACCGTGTCCGAACGCAGATCGATCAAGCGCATGGCGACCAAGATAGCCGAACGGGCCTGCACGCGGGCACCAGGCCGCCAGGTACAGCGCCCTCGGGCAGCAACTGCCTGGGTGAACCTTGTGGATCCTTGTGCCGTAGGAGGGTCATTGAAAACAAAACCTGATGATGCAGAAACACGCACTGATCCTGGCTTCCCTGCTGTCCACCGGCGTGATGGCACAGTGGCAGCAGGTGGGGTTGTGGGGGGAAGTTCCTACCACGGGCGGAATCCAAGTGGTGGATGATGTGCTCTACTTCCATCCGGCCAACGACAAGGGCCTGATCTTCCGTTCGGAGGATAAAGGCGCCACGTGGCACGGGATCCGGTTTGCCGATCAGGGCGATTCCTGGAAGATCCTGCCGCACCATGGCGTGGACTATGTCAATGGCGGCGCTCACCTGGCGGGGCCAAGCGACCTGTTCCGTTCGGTCCTCGGCATCAATGAGTGGGTGGACCTGAACGTGAACGTGCTCGACTTCATCGTGGTGGGTGAGAACAGGTTGCTGGTATGCGCCGTGCACAATGGCCAAACGGCCATCCTGCGCAGCGACGACAGCGGCAATACGTGGGAGAACGGGTTCCCCCTGCCGGACGGCCTGCAGGTGCGCTTGATCGGCCAGGATGGCCAAGGGCGCCTGCTGGTGCAAGCCTATGGAGACCCGTTATCCGATGGCCTGCAGGCCGGTTTGTACCGTTCTGCCGACCTTGGAGACACCTGGACGCAGATCAGCGATGTGAAGTTCGACCTCAGCGGCGCAAGCGCCCATGCGGACGGCTCCATCTATGCCTGCAATGGCATGCGGGTCTTGCGCAGCAACAACAATGGAGAGAACTGGCAAGTGGTGCCGGTGAGCTTCCCGTATTCCACGCTGACCGGCGCACGGGTGTTCAACATGGGCGGAGGCCACCTCTACTTCACTTGCCACGAGGCGGGGTCCACCCAGGAGTATTACATGCGCGAGAGCTTTGATCAGGGCATCACTTGGTCGCCGGTAACTTTTGAGGTGGCCCAGCACCTGGTGTTCAATATGGTGATGGACAGCGATGGCAGCCTCTTCGCGGCCACGGACAACGGGGTGTACCGCCAGGATCCGGCCGCGCCCGTGGCGGTGCAGGAGCAGGCACAAGGCGTGCACGTGTATGCCTATCCGGTGCCCACTTCGGACAATGTGCTGGTAAACACCGGTGGCGAGCTGATCGAGGAACTGCGCCTGTTCGATGCTGCAGGTCATGAGGTGGCGTTCGTGCCCCAAGTGGGCAAGCCCGCCTACCTGCTCCGGGTGGGCCATTTGCCTGCCGGCATGTACGTACTGCGTGCTGCCACAGCCAAAGGGGTGAGCACCGCCCAAGTGGCCGTGGAGTGATCGCTCGTTTCCTGCGGCGATCCCGGGGCCGGTGGCTGCATGGCCACCGGCCCCGGCTGCTTTTCAGGGCAGCAGTGGCCGATCAAACCCAAGTGCACGGAAGCTATGCCGATCGTACCCGTGCGAGCAGCAGCCCATCGCGCAACGGTACCAGCACGGGTTCCACCCGGGGGTCGGCGTTCACGCGCCGCACATATTCCACCAAGGCACGGGTTTGATCATCCTGTTGCCCTTCGGGTTGCAGCACTTTGCCGCTCCAGAGCACATTGTCCGCGAGGATCAGCCCGCCTGGCCGCATCTTGCCGATCACCGCGTCGAAGTAGCTCGGATAGTTTTGTTTGTCGGCGTCGATGAACACCAGGTCGAACGGCGCGGGCAGCGTGGGGATCACTTCCAGCGCGGGCCGGTGGTGCATGGTGATGCGGTCCAACATCCCTGCTTTCCCGATGTAGCGGTGCACCATCTCCGGCAGGTAGGGGTCGATGTCGATGGTGTGCAGCATGCCGCCTTCGGCCAGGCCTTCAGCCAGGCACAAGGCACTGTATCCGGTGTAGGTGCCGATCTCCACGATGGTCCGCGGTTTCACCAGATGGCTCAGGGTGGAAAGGAAGCGCCCTTGCAGGTGGCCGCTGAGCATCTGCGGCATGTGCACCTTGTCCTCTGTTTCGGTGGTGAGCTCCTTCAGGTACTGGCGCTCCTTGCCGCTGTGGGCCTCGCAATAGATCTCCAAGGCGGGGTCGAGGAATTGCATGGGCCCAAGGTATGCCTCCCGCAGCCATTCACTGCTTGATCCAGGGCGCCCGATGGAGCTTGCCTGCGGCGTCCTGCACCGTAATGATGTATAAGCCCTGGCACCACCCGTTGGTACCGACGGTGCCAACCGGGCCGCGTTTGTTGTATACCACCCTGCCCGTGGCATCGGTGGCGCTGATCTGCAGGGGCGAACGCATGCTGCCTATGGTGAAGTGCTCATGCCCCGGGTTGGGCGAGATGGTGATGGCTGCTTGCCCGGGTTCATCCACACCGAAGACAAAGCCGTAGCTGTACATGTCCTTGCGCCTTACCAGGTCCGCATCGAGCCCGGTGCCCACCACAAGGTAGAAGTAGCCCGTGCCACCCTCGGCATATGCGCCCCTCGCTCCCCTTACCTCCAAGGGAAATGGTTCGCCCATTTCGGTCCATTGGTCACTGTCGGGGTTGTAGATGTAGGTATCGGCGTGGAAGGTGGTGTCATCCGATGCCCCGCCAACGATCCCCAGTAGCCATGCTGCTTGCAAGGGAGCTGCATCATAGCGCGGTTCAGGCAGCGGGGCAACAGAAGCCCACTGGTCGACGAGGGGATCATACCGCCACGTTTCCTGGAGGGCATTGTAGGCGCTGTCGGCGCCACCAACCACAAATCCGAAGGTGCCGTAAGCAAAGCTCGTGGCGCGATGGCGTGCGACCCCGGGCAAGCTGGCCATCTGCGCCCAGGAATCAGTTGCGGGGTCGTAGCGCCAACATTCGTTCGTGGCGGAACCATCGGCAAGGAGGCCACCGACTATGAACCCTTTGCCATCGATGGAGAAAGCCGTGGAGGCATAACGGGCAGGTGCGGGAAGTGGTGCCGCCTGGGCCCAACTGTGGGTCAGTTCCGAGAAGGACCAAAGCTCGTTCAAGGGCCCGCCTGGGGCGATGCCTCCGACCAGGAAGCCCCGGGCTTGGGTTTCAATGCTGAAGGTGGCGCAGTACTGCCGCGGCTCCGCCGGCAATGCAGGAACCGGGGTCCAGGAAAAACCTCCTGCCACATCGAGCATCCACCAATCGGAGGTCAAACCCCAGCCCACCTCCATGCCGGTGCCGAAGTAGGCATGGGCGCCAATGGCAAATGCGGCCGCATCATCACGGGCCGTACCGGGGAAATCGGGCAGGGGTTCCCAAGATTGTGCGGCAAGGCATACGGGAACGGTTGCCAAGGCCAAGGCCTGAATGCGCATGACCGAAGGTACAACGCGCCAGGCTTTTCCAGCTGATCAAGGATGGTGAAATGCTGGTCCTCAGAAGCAATACTTCCCTTCCCCGATCATTTTTCTGGCCACCGCCTTGCGCAGCTCCGCCGTGTTCAGGTCCGTGTTCTTGCTGAAGCGCTTGGCGCCCATCAGCATGGCGCGTTGCTCATCGCCGTCGCTGAAATTGTTCACTGCCTCCTTGGCGTGCTTGTGGATCCGATCAGCGGCATCGTGGATATGGAGGCGGCACATGGCGATCTGCTCGGGCACATGGGCTGCGCCCTTCATGTCGGCCAGCTTCAATGTGCGCAGCAATGCGCTCTCTGCCGTGTATGTGTCGATCACCATGTCGGCGATGTGCATCAGGGTTTCCTGGTGCTTGGCCAGTTCCAGGCCCAGCTTCTGCGCGGCACCGCCGGCCACCATCAGCACAGCCTTCTTGAAGTTCGCCACCATGCGCTTCTCGTCGGCCAGCAACGAATCATCGGGTTCCGGGAATTCCGGGATCCCCATCAGCTCGGCGGCCACGGCCTGCGCCGGACCCAGCAGATCGAGCTGGCCTTTCATGGCGCGCTTCAGCAGCATGTCCACGGTGAGCATGCGGTTGATCTCGTTGGTGCCCTCGAAGATCCGGTTGATGCGGCTGTCACGGTAGGCCCGCTCCACAGGGCTTTCCGCGCTGTAGCCCATGCCGCCATAGATCTGCACGGCCTCATCCACCACATGGTCCAGGCATTCGCTGCCCACCACTTTCAAGATGGCGGCTTCGGCGGCAAACTGTTCCACGCCTTTCAGCAAGGCTTTGGCATGGTCCGCACCACCAGCCTTGAGCTCGTTGATGGCATTTTCCATGTCCTGGCTGCAGCGGTACAGGGCGCTTTCGGTGGCATAGGCGTGGGTGGCCATGTCGGCCAGTTTTTGCCGGATGGCTCCGAAGCTGCTGATGGGACGGCCGAACTGCTGCCGTTCGTTGGCGTACTGCACGGCCCGGTTGATCGTTTCCTTGGCGCCGCCCAAGGTGCCCCCGCCCAGCTTGATGCGGCCGATGTTGAGGATGTTCACGGCGATCTTGAACCCGTTGCCTCGGCCGCCCAGCAGGTTTTCCACCGGCACCTTGCAGTCGTTGAAGAAGACCTGCCGCGTGCTGCTGCCCTTGATCCCCATCTTGTGCTCTTCGGGGTTGAGCGTAATACCGCCGAACTCTTTTTCCACGATAAAGGCGCTCAGGTCATCGTCCAGCACACCGGTAACCGGATCGGCCACCTTGGCAAACACGGTGAACAGGTCGGCAAATCCCCCGTTGGTGATCCACATCTTCTGCCCGTTGAGGATGTAGTGCTTGCCGTCGGCGCTCAGCACAGCCTTGGTCTTGCCGCTGTTGGCGTCGCTACCGCTGCCCGGTTCGGTGAGGCAGTAGCAGGCTTTCAGGGCTCCACTTGCCAATTTGGGGATGTACTTGGCGCGTTGTTCGGCGTTTCCGTAATACAGGGTGGGCAACGTGCCGATGCCGGTATGGGCGAGCAAGGCCACGCTGAAGCTATGCCCCGCCCCGGTCACCTCGGTGGCCAGCATGCCGGTAACGAAGTCCTTGCCGAAACCGCCGTATTCCTCCGGTATGGACAAGCCGAGCAGCCCCAGTTCGCCCGCTTTGTCCAACAGTTGGGGCATCAACCCTGCTTCCTGGGCGTCGATCCGGTCCAGGTGGGGTTGCACCTCGGTCGCCAGAAAGTCCACCGCCGTCTGTGCGATCATGCGTTGTTCCTCGTTGAACTCCTCAGGTATGAAGATGTCCTGCGGGCTGCTCTCGCGGATCAGGAATTCGCCGCCTTGCAGGGCCTTCTTTGTGGTAGTGCTCATGGTGCTGGTTCAACGGGATTTAGGCCGACGTGGTTCGCCATAAAGGTATGCGTGCATAATAAATTTCACAAGCCGGAAACACGGGAGGAAGGGGAGAGCGTGTTCTTGGCTTTGCGCCTACGGCCTCAAGTGCACACTGCGGTAGCGCGCTGTGTTGTTGCAAAGCATCCCGTGTTGGCGCTGTATCCCAAGCATAGGTTCCATGGCCAACTTTGCGGGTGCCCCATGCTGCACCGCTTCCTGCTCACCATCCTTCCATCGCCTCCGCTCTCGGCCGAGGTGCAACGCCTGCGCACGTTGCTCCATCCAGAGATCGGAGGCTTCAGCGGCCGCAGTACCCCACCACACATCACCCTCTGCTTCCTGGACCTGCCCGAAGATCACGAAGCGCCCATCATCAATGCCATCGCGCGCGGTGTGAGCGGCCTGCAACCGTTCATGCTGCACTACGAGGGCATCACCCACTTCCCCGATCGGCGTACCATCTACATCGATCCCGTGGAGAAGGACGCGATCGCATCGGTGCGCACACCGATCATCGCGGCGCTGAAGGAGGATGTGGATCTACCCGACGTGATCCGCGAGACCG
>JADZAC010000088.1 GCA_020852835.1 Flavobacteriales bacterium | reverse complement strand
TGCACGCATACCAATTGTGCAAGCCGCAACAAAGTCGCCTTCGTGCGTGCATCGAGGGCGGCACCGGGAGCCCCGGAACGGAAATGCCGGGAGCCAGTACATTGGCGGCCTTTCATTTGCGAACATGACCGGATTCAAGCGCTCCCTCACCCTGTTGGATGCCGTGATGCTCGTGGCCGGTTCAATGATCGGCAGCGGCATCTTCATCGTCAGTGCCGACATGATGCGGCAGCTTGGCTCACCGGCATGGATGCTCACCGCCTGGGTGGTATCGGGCATCATGACCGTGCTGGCGGCCTTGAGCTACGGCGAGCTGGCCGCCATGATGCCCAAGGCCGGCGGGCAATATGTGTACATCCAACGCGCCTTCGGCAAGCTGCCGGCCTTCATGTACGGGTGGACGGTGTTCACGGTGATCCAAACCGGCCTCATCGCTGCGGTGGCAGTGGCCTTTGCCAAGTATACGGCGGTGTTCGTACCGCGCTTGGGCGAGGGCAACATCCTGCTGGACCTGGGCGTGCTGCAGGTGAACGCCTCCCAGTTGGTGGCCATAGCCAGCATTGTGCTGCTCACGGCCTTCAACACACGCGGAGTGCGCCATGGCAAGCTGCTGCAAACCAGCTTTACGTTGGCCAAGATCGCCGCACTGCTGGGATTGATCGCCGCCGGCATCTGGCTGGGCGCCGGCACTGGCGTGTGGACCGCCAATTTCAGTACGGGATGGGATGCGGTGGGCCTGCGTACCCTGCCGGACGGCATGGAATCCAGGGTGCCCTTGGACGGTATGCTGCTGGTGAGCGCCTTCGGCGTGGCCTTGGTGGGCTCGCTCTTCAGCAGCGATGCCTGGAACAATGTCACGTTCATCGCCGGTGAGGTGGACCGCCCCCAGCGCAACATTCCGCTGGGCTTGGTGCTGGGCACAGCGCTGGTAACCGTTTTGTACCTGCTGGCCAACTTCGCCTATTTGGCGCTCTTGCCCAACACGGACATCCAACATGCCGTGGCCGACCGGGTGGGGGCCGCCGCCGCCGCAGTGATCTTCGGCGAACAAGGCGCACTGATCATGGCAGCGCTGATCATGGTGAGCACTTTCGGCTGCAACAACGGCATTATCCTCTCGGGCGGCCGCCTCTACTATGCCATGGCCCGGGATGGCCTGTTCTTCCGCCGGGCGGGAACCTTGAACAAGGCCGCAGTACCGGGCTTTGCCCTCTGGGTGCAATGCCTTTGGGCGTCGCTGCTGTGCCTCAGCGGGCGATATGGCGACCTGCTGGAGTACACCATGTTCGCCTCGCTGCTGTTCTACATCGTCACCATTGCCGGCCTGTTTGTGCTGCGCCAGCGGGAGCCTGGTGCCGAACGGCCTTACCGCGCCTGGGGCTATCCCGTGTTGCCGGCCCTCTACATCGCCGCAGCCGCGGCCTTTTGCATCAACCTGTTGTGGAGCAAGCCGCTCTACACCGGCTTCGGCCTGGGCATCGTGGCCCTGGGCGCAGTAGTGTACGCGTTACTGCCGGCACGGGGCCGGACCGTAACCAATGGGGAATGACCATCGTGGAGGCCCTGCCCCGCAGGAGAGGGCCGCTGCGATCATGCGTTGCGCCCGATCGGTTCCCGCAGGTACCCATGGCCGCAACAGGTCGCGCAAGTTTGGCACGCCGCTTGTCACATGCCGCCACATAAACCCAACCAGCGCCGAAAGGTGCAAAGACCCAGTACCATGAAGAAGCTGATGATGACGATTGCCTTGGCAGCCATGACGGCCACCTTCGCCCAAGCCCAGGAGAAAGTAGCCCGCGATGCGGAAGCCCGCGCCGAAGCCAACCACGAGCGCATTGTGCAGGGCTTGGGCTTGGACAAGGACCAGACCGCCAAGATCCAGGAGATCAATGCCGACTACCGCGCAAAGCTCGAGGAACTGAAGTCTGCCCGTGCCGCCGGTACGGACGTGAGCGGCAAGCGCCGTGACCTGGAAAAAGCACGACTGGCCCGCTACAAGGGCGTGCTTACCCCGGAGCAGTACACCAAGCTGGAAACGCGGTTGAAGGAGGAAAAAGCCGAGCGGAAAGCGAACAAGCAGCCCGCGCAAAAGCAGGCCCAGTAACCCCCCGCTGCATGCGTTGAACAGCCCCGGCCCGCCCGGGGCTGTTCCGTTTCCACTGGGCTGGCCGGCACATCGCGCCGCCGACCCGGCAGGGCTGCGATCGGCGTTGGCCGCTACCTTGCAAACCATTGCCAATATCCTCCGTTATGTCCTTGTCCATCACCTTCCACGGCGCTGCCCGCATGGTCACCGGCAGCAAACACCTCTTGGAGCTGCCCGGCGGCCAACGCCTCTTGCTCGATTGCGGTATGTTCCAAGGGGAAGGGCCCGCCAGCGATGCGCTGAACCGCCGCTTCGGTTTCGATCCCAAGAGCATCGATGCCCTGGTGCTCTCCCACGCCCACATCGACCACAGCGGCCTTATACCGCGGCTCGTGGCCGAAGGCTTCCAAGGGCCCATCTATGCCACGGAGGCCACGCGCGACCTGTGTGAGATCCTGCTGGCCGACAGCGCCTTCATCCAGGAGAACGACTACCGCTACGACGCCAAGCGGGCCAAGAAGCAAGGCCAGGCCATGACCGAGATCGGGCCGCTTTATACCACCGCTGATGTGGATGCCGCCATGCAGCTCTTCCGCATGGTGCCCTACGATACCCCCACGGAGATCCTCCCCGGAACCACCCTGGCGTTCATAGATGCGGGCCACATCCTGGGCAGTGCCTCAGTGCACCTCACCGTAGCCAGCCGCGAAGGGGTGCGGCGCATCACCTTCAGCGGCGATGTGGGCCGCTACGTGGACCGCCTGTTGCCGGACCCGAAGGCTTTTCCGCAGGCCGATGTGATCATCTGCGAAAGCACCTACGGCAACCGCGACCACCAGGAGGCCTCCGCCTCGGCCATGGAGCTCCTGGGCCACGTGCAGCGCGTGTGCGTGCAGCAGCAAGGGCGCCTGATCATTCCGGCGTTCAGCGTGGGCCGCACCCAGGAGCTGTTGTACCAGTTCAACCACCTGTTCAACAGCGGCCAGCTGCCGCGTGTGCCGGTGTTCGTGGACAGCCCGCTCTCCATCAATGCCACGGGCATCTACCGCAAACATGCCCGGCTGCTACAGGCGGACATCCGCCAAGAGCTGGAGCGCGATCCCGACCTGTTCGGCTTTCCCGGTGTGGAATTCATCCGCGAGGCCGCCCGCAGCAAGGAGCTCAACACCCGCAAAGGGCCCAGCATCACCATTGCCGCCAGCGGCATGATGGATGCCGGCCGCATCCGCCACCACCTGTTCCACGGGCTGCGCGATGCCCGCAATGCCGTACTGGTCGTGGGCTTCTGCGGGCCGGGCACCTTTGGTGAGCGCTTGTTGCAGCGGCCCGATACCGTGCACATGTACGGCGAAGAGGTGCCCGTGAATGCCGCCATCCTCACCATGGAGAGCTACAGCGCCCACGCCGACCGCAACGAACTGTTGCGTTGGATCAGCTGCCAGGACCCCTCCTTGGTAAAGCAGGTGTTCCTGGTGCACGGAGACATGCAGGCCATGGAAGGGTTGAAGGAGCGATATTCCGATGCTGGATTCCGGCATATCGAAATGCCCCGCCAAGGACAGCGCTGCCAGGTGTAGGCCCGGCGCCGATGCCTTGCCGTACCGGACAAGCCGCTCAGAACAAGCAGTGCACTACGGGGAACGGCCCGGGCGGCAGGTACGGACCTGCGGCAGGGCCGATGCGGATCTGCACGAACATGCAACAAAGCGCCGCAATGGACCTCCAGTCCAGCTCTGTGACCTGGTCGCCGCTGAGGATGATCAACCCGGTTGCGCGATACGGCCTACCCCGCGAATCCCACCGCCTTCTTCAACCTTTCGGGCAAGGGCGGTAGCTTGCGGCGCTCGAAAAGGAAGCTGCTCAAGTCCGCGATCTCGCTGAAGATGTGGTGGCTGTCCATGGCCCCCTTCAGGTAATTCTTGCCCGTGCTGCCGCCCGTGCCCACGCGCAGGCCGATCATGCGGTGCACCATGCTGATGTGGCGTGCCCGCCAAGAGGCCATTACAGTGTCCAGGTCCAGCAGGGAGTCCAAGAAACGGAAGGCTTGCTGAAAAATGGGCTCATCGCGGTACAGCATGATGAACAATGCGCTGCGGGCCGCAGCAGGGGAGAAGTGGCGCTCCGGGGAGCCGTCCACGAAGATCTTCCTCCACAAGGCGGCATTGCCTTCCTCGCCCGGCACCAGGCTGGCCACATACAGCTTTTCCAAGCGCCCGAAAAAATCCGGTTCACCTGTCCAGTATTCCGGTTTAAGGAAGGGCATGCGCTCCAGCCAAGCATTCACCAGCTCCAGCAGCGTGGGTTCGGTTTCAAGCGCCTCTATCTGCGCCTTGTGGTCCGGCCGCAGTTGGCTGGTGTAGTATTGTTTGCCGAAGCGTGCCTCCATGCGCAGGCCCAAGCGGGCCTCCAGGATCTTGAACTGCATGCTCTGGAAACCGCTCGCCGGGCGCAGCATGTCGCGGAAGTCCAGGAAATCCAGCGGCGTCATGGTTTCGATGATCTCCCATTGCTTCACCAGTACGTCCAATATGGTCTTTACCCGTTGCAGGCGGTGTACCGCGATGTTGAGCTCACCGCCGTTGTCGTCCACCAGGCCATCCTTGAAGATCTCCATCACGCTCCCCACCTCGTACAGCACCTGCTTGAACCAAAGCTCGTAGGCCTGGTGGATGATGATGAAGAGCATCTCATCATGGGCGTGCTGGCCGTTCTTGTCGCTCTCCAGTTCCTGGGCGCCCAGGATCTTTTCCAGTTGCAGGTAATCGGGATAGTACACGTTGCTCATTTCAGGCAGGGGATGAGCGCCAAATGTAAACGGACCTCCGTGTCCTGAATAGGATTGTTATTGCCAAGGAGATGATAAGGCAGGAAGAGGAAAAGCCGTCCGGCTCTGCGGCGTAACGCTTGGTGTTGGTGCACTAACGGTCGGGGTATTGCGGAAGACAGGCAAGGTCAGCGGAAAAGTTCGATCGAATACCAACAGTTGCTCCTTGCACCAACCCGATCTTAGCCGTTCCGCCCAGCGCCCTGGATTTACCTTTCCGGCGGTCGGCATTTGTTCAGTCATGAGTTCTTTCGTTTGATATGGCATGGCCATTTCGCAATTCTTTCTTCATTATCACGATGTCTTTGCCACCTATTGCAAGTCGCTCCATTGGTTGCCAAGCAAGTCGTTTATATAAATTTTCTGCTGTATGCGTAAACAGGTAAATCTCATTTAATCCCAAATTTTTAGCATGCCATTGAATGTGTTTACAGATTAATTCACCTAAACCTTTCCCCCTGTTATCGGGCTTGGTGTACACCAAGGCTAACCAATTTTTATAAACTCTAAATCGTGGCTCATGGTCAAGCAGACCAACGTGATTGTAGAGCCCGCCTGTTGCAATTGGTTTGTTGTCCAGTGACATTAGAATTTGGAACTCGAAATTATTCGCTGAGAGGCTTTTTGTCTTTTCAATAGTTTTCTGTATTGGAATATTCCACTCACTTAAATACCAATTGGCAATAAGTTCTATTGTTTCGTTGTCACTTGGCTGTATTATGTTATATTTTATATCTGCCATATGTTTTGGGTATTGCTGAAGGCATGTTTTTTACACCCACCGCTGCCGAAAGTCTTCCCCGCCAACCACGCTGTGCGTTCCAACATCCACGGGGTGGGCGCCTTGTGGCTTTCCATCGTTCATCCTGCTGTGTTCTCCCCCGAAGTCCTCGGTTTTCGCAATGAACCGTTGAATGCAGTTCCAAGGTAGGATGAAACTTGAAATTGCGACCCTGCGGAGCTCCGAATGTAGCCCAGTACGGCGGTCAGTAGAGCGCTTTGTGCGTCGGTGCAATGAACGAGCCCTGCAGGCACGCCCACCTGTGGCCTTGGCAAGGTTGTTCCAGAACTCAATCCCCCTTGGGGTCCGGGAACGCTGGCGGGAGCAGGGGGAAGGTCATGGGCTTCCGCCCTCGCACCCAGTACCCACGCGCCCTCGCACGCTCACACCCTTCAATTCCATCGCCGACCGGTGCGTTGACCGGCGCTGTATTTTCGGGCATGGAAACGAAACGGATCATCGCTGCGGCCACTGTGCTGCTGCTGGGCTTAAGTGCTTGGGCACAGAGCGGCACGGGCGCCTTGGGCGGTTCCGCGGATGCGGCCCAGCGCCTGTTCGACACGGGTTTTCATGCACCGACCGATACGGTCGTGGACCTTCACAGCGTGCAGGAACCGCCTGTTTTCCCCGGTGGGCCGGACTCCCTGTACCGCTACCTTGGCACCAATGCATGCTACCCTGTGGATGCGTTGGAGAACGGCGGAGAATGCACGGTGTACGTGGAATTCGTGATCCGCAAGGATGGGCGGGCTGACCTGGCCAGGGTGCTCAAGAGGGTATCACCTTCCATTGATGCGAAAGCACTGCGCGTAGTGGGAGCCATGCCCCAATGGAAGCCGGGCCGTAGGGATGGCAAGGCGGTGGCGGTGCGCTACCTGCTGCCGATGCACTTTGTGCAGGGCAGGGATCCGGCATTGCCCGCCGGCCCCGGTGTCCGCTAGGCTTGGCAACAAGAACGGCCCGCTGCAAGCGGGCCGTTCTTGTTGGGCTCTTGCTGCGATCACTGCACCGGCTTGGTCGGCTGGGTGCCGACCGGCCGGGCGCCTTTCATGCTCATCATCTTCTCATACTGCTCTGCCGTAAGCACGCCTTTGAGCTCCGCATCGCGCGCATGCAGCAAGGCCGTTTTGTCCATGCCGTCCACGGTTTGGTTAGGCGCATCGCGCATGGTCATGGTTTTCTCCAGGTACTTCACGTTGATGGTGTTCACCTGTTGGGCTTGCTCGGCGCTAAGCCCAAGTTCGCCCGTCATTCGGGTGGTGAGGCGTTCGGCGGCTTGGGCCACGTCCACACCTTCCGCCTGCCTGTTTTGTGCTGCGGCGCTTCCCGCCATCAAGGTGGCGAACGCCAGCGCGGTCATCCATTTCATGGGTTCAAGTTTTGCTCCGCCAAGGTACGCTGCCGGGCGGTTCAACCGAAAATAGCGTTCAGCACACCGGCCAAACGGATGCCGCCTTTGAGCAGCTGCTGTTGCACCACTGGCCACTGCTGGTACTGGTAGGCATAGCCCAATTCCGCGCCGGGGGCTTCAGGGTATATGGATGCTCGGAAGGCCAGATTTTCCTGCGCCCAGTCTGCTGCGGTGCCTTGGCTCCACTGTTCCACCTGTTGCTTGGTTGCACGGTCCAGGCTTCGGGCCAGTTCGGAGAAGCTCAGCTGGCTCTCATCGATCATGCCGCTGTCCCACACGCGATGCAGGTTGGAGCCCTGCTTGAACCAGCGTACCTGGAAGTCGTTGCCGCCCTTGTCGTCCCCTTTGCCCACGTGCAAGGGCTGGTGCAGGTCGCCGATGAGGTGGATGAGCACTTTGAGGCATACGGCCTGTTGCCCCGGGCTGAGGCTGTCGCTTTTCAGGGCAGCTACCATGCGGTCGATGGCTTCCACGGCATCGCCGTTGGGGTTTTTCTGCGCTGCGGCATAGGTGCTTCCATCAGGAATGGTGACCCAATGCCAATCGCGCATGTGGTCGTACGCGGGGTCGCTCTTGATCTCGTCCATCCAGGTGGATGCCAAGGCCAAGCTCTCTCCGCCCAAGATCCGTTGCACCGCCTTTCGGGCTTTCTTCGAGAGGTGTTGCTGGGCTATGCTGCCCACCGCCCGATGACCGGTACGGCCCCAACCATAGGAGGTGGCGGGCATCAGCAACAGGCCCACCACCAACAGCCTGAACAGTTTCATGTTGCAACGTTAACCAAATTGCTGCCTTCCAGTGCAGGGTGTACACAACCTGACCTGGGGGCAGCGGCACCGGTGGCCGACCATCCGGAACAGAGAGACGGGCAAGAACCGGCCGGTAAGTGCATTTTGATCGCGAGGCAGGTAAGCCAAATGGGTAGTGGAGCGTGCTGGATGTTGCGGCGTTTACTTCGGCTCCAACATCCAACCCCTCCACGGCCAAGGTTCGGGTATCCTTTCCGCCCCGGTAATTTACACAACGCATGTTGCCGGCACAAGGGTGCCGTTCCGCTCTGCACGAACACGGAGGGGTGCGCGCGGAGGCAGTGGCACGATCAGGCGAGGGGCCGAAGGTTCAAAGCAGGTCTTCCTCCAGCGGGCTGTCCTGCGTGGTGGCCACCGGCGATGGCAGTTGCTCGGGGCGCTGGTTCTTGGCTTCCACGGTGAGGGTGGCATGGGGCACCAGGCGCAAGCGTTCCTTGGGGATGAGCTTGCCGGTAGAGCGGCAGATGCCGTACTCACCGGTGCGGATCCGGCCCAAGGCGGCTTGGAGCTGGCCGATGAATTTCTGCTGCCTCTCCACCGACCGCGACAGGTCTTCGCGCTCCATGGCCACGGATCCGTCCTCCAAGCCGCTCTGGCCCATGTAGGTATCGTCCGTGTCGTTGCCGGAAAGCCGCAACAGCGAATCTTTGTCCAACTGCAAAGTTTCTTCCGCCTTGGCTAGCTTGGCGTGTATCAGTGCCTCAAACTCCTGGAGTTCTTCGGCGGAATAGCGCGGTTTGCCCGCGTAGGCTATGCTGGTTCCCATAACGGGGGCAAAGGAAGCAAGTATCCTTCCAAATTTCCCTGAGCTTTGCCAAGTTCAGTCGTTGTGCGGCCCGAGGGCGGGCATAGCCGTCCAAGCCTCGGCACTCCGGCCCGGTACTGCGCTACAGCAATTCTGTGCTGATGGTCACAGCCCCGGTAATGGTGCGATGGATGGGGCAGCGCTCGGCGATCTGCAGCAGGCGGGTGCGCTGGTCAATGGTAAGATTCCCCGAAAGGCGGATGGTGCGGCGGAACGTGGTGGTGTCAACAGATTCCCCGTGTTCGATCTCCACGCGGGTGTCCACGGCTTCCAACGGCCACTCCTTGCGATCGGCGTACATGCGCAAGGTGGCATTGGTGCAACCGCCCAAGGCTGCGGCCAGCAGTTCGTGCGGGCTGGGTCCCTGGTCCATGCCGCCATTGCTGCCGGGTTCATCGGCCAGCAGCACATGGGTGGAGGTGCGGATCTCGGTGCGGAAGTGATCGCGCCCGGTATGGGCTTCAATGGTGTAGATCATCAGGTTCGGTTCCCGGTGGGGAGGGGGATGGGGTTCGCCTCGCCGGGCGGCATGGGGAACTGCCCAGCTTGCCAGCGTTGTTTGGCCCGGTCGATCTTGGTTTGATCAGTGGCCACGAAGTTCCAGAAGATCAGGCGTTCTTCCGGGAGAGGCTCACCCCCGAACAGATATACCCGGGTTCCCGCTGCCATGCGGAAGCCGCACCGGGCAGCGTCTTTGGCCACCAACAGTTGCCGTGGACCGAAGGAGGCTTCCTCGGTATGCACCATGCCCTCCAGGATGTACAGGCCGGCCTCACCGTACAAGCTATCGGAAAAGCGTACCTCATGGTCTGTTGCGGATGCGATCTCCACCAGGTACAGTTTGCTGAAGACCGGAACCGGCGAACGGTGCCCCAAGAGTTCACCGGCGATCAGTTTGTAGTGCGTGCCGGCCTGTTCCCACTGCGGCAAGGCATGGGCTTCCACGTGATGGAAGGACGGGGCCGTTTCCTCGTGCTCCTTGGGCAGGGCCACCCAGATCTGCAGGCCGTGAAGGTGTTTTTCCACGTGCCGCAGATGATCGGGCGTGCGTTCACTGTGCACGATGCCGCTGCCGGCGGTCATCCAATTCACCGCACCGGGGGCGATCTCCATGGCGGTGCCCAAGCTGTCGCGGTGCATGATGCTCCCCTCAAACAGGTAGGTGAGGGTGCTGAGGCCGATGTGCGGGTGTGGACCTATGTCCACATTTTCGTGGTCATTCATCGCCACCGGCCCCATGTGGTCGATGAAGACGAACGGCCCCACGCTCCGTTTGCTGTGGAAGGGCAGCAGGCGGCCCACCAGGAAGTTGCCCACTTGGCGGGCGCGCTCCGGAATGATCAAACCCACGTTGGACATGGCTTTTCTTGTTGCGCCAAGGTAGTGCACAACTTCCGTGGCGTACGCACATCGGCGGGCCCGCACTGCCTTTTCAACGTGCTTGGCGCGTGGGGCATTGATCGTGGCATCCGATCGGTAGTGAGGGGGGAGCATGCAGCATTCCGGATCGGTTTGTTGGATCGTGATCGCCCCATGGAGCAACTATCAACGCAGTACCTCATGTCCAATGAAGAACCGGTCCGCGCAGTAGCCGAGGTTTCTGTTTTGCGGACAACCATTCTGGTGATGCTGTTCTTGGGGCTGTTGGTTTCCATCATCGTGTTCAGTGGCCAAGGCGCAGCAGATGCTGGGGCGTCCGTGGACGCATCGCCGGCCGAGCTGTCCGCACCGCTGCCTTAGGCGGGCGTGGAAACGAGGGCGCCAACTTCAGAATTTGACGCGTAGCGTGGCCTTGAGGTCGCTTTTGCGGCTTCCGGCAGTTTCCTGCAGGCCGGAGCCGATGGCATTACGGTCGGTATAAAGTGTTGCGCCATAGCGCGCCCACAAGTCGATGTTCCGCGCCACGGACCAGCGCAACATGGCGTACCACTTCATGCCGCGGCCGTAGATCGGTGGCAGGCTGAACACCCCGGGCACGTCGCTCTCGAAGGCATAGAGGCGGGCATCATAGCTGTCCGTGGCAAAGAGCATGATCCGGCCGGTGAACTCCAGGGGGCTTTGCATCGGTCGGTGGATCACGTCCTGGTACACCAGGAAACCGTGTTCCACCGGTTCTTCCCCGCGCTGATAGTCCACGGTCTCCACCCGGGTGCGCAGGGTCACCGAGGGGCTCACCTTGTGGCTGGCATTGAAGCGCAGGTTGTCCTGGCGGCTGTCCACCAACGGGGTAACGCCCGGCAGGTCTTCACCGCTGTTGCGGGGACGGACTTGGCGGCGGGCCTTGATGTACAGCTGTGTGCCCCGCGATGGGGTCCAAGTGAGCTGGCCCAAGGACTCATGGCCGTTGCTGGGGGCATCTGTTTGGAACCTGAGCCATGGAAAGGTGAACTGATCGAAATAAGCATTGAAGACCCACTGGCGATTGGGCTTGATCTCGATGCCGGCGTACAGGCCGCGTTCGTTCCAAGGATTGGTGCTTTCGGAAAAGGCGCTGCTGTATAGCCCTTGGAAGTCGCGCCGCAGCTCGCGGTACAGCAGGGCCAAGGAGAGGCGCTTGTCCAAGGCGGCCAGCAGGCCGGTCACCCCGGCGTAGCCGCCCTCGGAGCTCCCTGGCCCGGCGGGCAGGTTGCGGGCCACTTCCCCGAACCAGCTGAGGTTGCGGTAGGGCACGTTCCAATCCACACCCACAGTAGTGTTGCTGCTGCCTTGGAACTCGAACTGGTTGTACGGCCGCAGGGTGCTGCGGCTGAGGGCGTGCCCGTAATCCACCCGTGCGGCCGTGGCCCCGAGGCCCCAGCCTTGGCCTTTGTAGCGCAGGTGGCCGCCATAGATCAGCTCGTTCAAGGCATTGCGTTTGTCCAGTTCGGCATAGGTGCGGTGAAAACCGTCTTCCTGGAAGGAACTGAAGGTGGTGAGGTCCGCGTCGAATCCGCTGAAGGTGGTGTCTTCACCCGCCTGCACGTTGGCATCGTACTGTTTGTGGCTGATGAAGGCCGTGCCTTCCAGGCGCGGCACCACGTCCATGGTGACGGCGGCGCCCCGCAGGAACTGGTTTTCGTTCACACTGGTATAAGGTGCCAGGCCGGGCGCGTTGCGCTTGATGTTCATGGTATAGGCCGACTTCCGCGAGAAGGCCAGGCCGCTGGAGAAGGTAAGCCCTTGGCCGAACTGGGCTTGGTAGTCGCCCAAGGCCAACGCCTTCACCGGGCCGATGTCCCGCAGGAAGAGGTGGGCGGAGTAGAAGTCGTAACCGCGTTGCTGGGTGCCTTGGAAGAACTCCTCGCCTTCGTCCTTTTCCGCCGTGATGCCGAAGTCGATCTGCCTCCGATAACGGAAGCGGTAGCGGGTGTATGCCTTCCAAGGGCTGCCCAAGTACACCTTGTTGTTGCGGCGCAAGGAATCCATCACGGCGGGGTCATCCACATCGGGCAATGGGTCGCCGTTGGGGTAGTAATACGGGCTGCCAAAGGGGTCGCGGCCCAGGAAGCCGCGCCGTTGTTCGATGTTTACCTGGGTGCGCAACAGCAGCTCGTGATTTCCGTTGGCCAACATCACTTTCAGCGGGGTGCGCGATCCACCCTCGCCGCTGATGGCCACAAATGGCTTGATCAGCTCCAAGGTGGCCAGGTCCAGCCCGTCCACGGCCTGCAGCTCATAGATGCTGATGAACTTGCCGAACCTTCGGAGATGTTCCAGGATGGCGCGGGTTTCGATGTCCGAGAGCAGGTGCAGCGAACCGAGCTCTTCGGCGGAGGTGCGGTTCAGGTCCACCGGGTCCTGCAACCGGTCCAGGAGCTGGTCGGCCAGCTCGGAGAGGTCCACGTCACTGTCATCCCCGAGCTGCTCGGCGATTGCGCTGATGCGTTGTTCCACCAGTTCACGCAGTTCTGGAGAGGGCTCGCGCTGTGCCCGGACGGCAGCGGAGCAGAGAAGCAGGCCGAGAAGCAGGCCGGCATACCGCCTCATGGGAAACGGTAGTTGAGGTTCAGCATGGGGGTTAAGCCCAGCTGGGCGCGGATCACGGTGGCCAAGTCCAGGTCCAACCGCTTCCACTGCACGCCGGCACCGAAATGCACCATGGACGGGCCACTGCTGATGCCGGTGCGCAGGAAGAGCGTAGAGACCGGGCGGTACTCCACCCCGGCATGGAACTGCTCGGGCCGGTCGATGTCCTTGGTCACTTCACCGGTGAGGACCACCTGCTCATTGAACCGGTAGCCCAGACCGGCAGCCAGAATGGTGGGTGCCTTTTCGGCGTAGGGCCCGCCCAATTCGGCGCGGTTGGGGTTGTACAAGTGGGCCCCGATCCACAAGGCATCGGTGAGCCGGGCCTGCACACCGAGCTCGGCCGTGAGTGCACCGGTGCTGCCGTAGCCTTCGCCGAGTTGGATGTTGAGGTAGTCCAGTTGTACCCCCACGTGCAACCCTTCGTTCAGCTTCATGGCATAGGCCAGTCCGAAGCTGCGCTGGGCATACAGGCTGTTGCCGAAGGCATTTCCGCTGAAGGCGAAGGTGCCTTTGCCCACGGGCAGTGCAACGGCCAAGCCTTGCATGGCCAGGTCCGGTACCAGCCAATGCTGCTGGAAATAGGCCCCGGCCACGGGCTTGTCCAACCCGGCCAGCCCGGCTTGGTTGTGGTTCACGCTCCAGAGGTCCACCAAGGTGGTGCCCGCCAGGCCCATGCCGGCCATGCGTGCTCCGGTGTACCCTTGTCCGCTTTGGCCGTAGGCAAGGGCAGGGGCCAAGAACGAAGCCAGTAGAAGGTAGGTGGCACGCATCGGTCCGAATGTAGGGAACGGGCGGAAATGGAACGACCGGCATGCCTTAGATCGGTAAGCGAAAGCACGTTTGCACCGGTCCGTGGGGGCTGCCTCAGGGCAGCACCACCTTGGCATGCAGCACCTCTTCCCCGGGCTTGGTGGCCCGCAGCAGGTACATTCCCGCAACCTGGGCTGAAAGGTCCACCACCTGTGCGTGAGTGGTAGCGTGCCATGTGCCCACTTGTTGCCCGGCGGAATTGAAGGCGGTCAACGTCCAGCTGCCCGCATGGGGGAATTGCACCGTCCATGCACCAGCTATGGGCATGGGCGTTACAACCAAGTCGTGTGGCCGGTTGTCGGCCTCCTGGATCCCCACCGTGCTGCACTCCCCGGTGGCATCCCCGCCGATCCACTGGGCCACTTGGCGCACCGGTTCGCCGTCGATGGTGGAAAAATCCCCGCAGATGTGCAAGCTGTCCCGCCAGATGGCCATGTTGGTGATCCGTGAAGCAATGCCCGAGGCATGTTGGAGAACACCGGCGAAACTGCACCAGCGGTGTCCGTCCCACTTGGCGATGCCGGTGCAATCGGCATCGCCAGCCTGGCTGATGCGGCCGCTGGCCAGCAGTTGTCCCTGCCACCATTCCAGGTCGAGCACGGCAC
>JADZAC010000087.1 GCA_020852835.1 Flavobacteriales bacterium | reverse complement strand
CATGTTCGCAAATGAAAGGCCGCCAATGTACTGGCTCCCGGCATTTCCGTTCCGGGGCTCCCGGTGCCGCCCTCGATGCACGCACGAAGGCGACTTTGTTGCGGCTTGCACAATTGGTATGCGTGCATAACTTACGCCTGCAAAACTTGCTTTGCCTTCCCCCGTTTCCACCACCCACCAGACCTGCTGCTTGTGAACGTCCGATCCTTTTTATTGCTCACCGGCGCGTTGCTCCTATGGGGCCCTGTTTGCGCGCAAGGCGTGCGGCTGAACGGCAGCGTGCACGATGCGGCCACGGGCGAAGCCCTCGTGGGGGCCGTGGTCAAGGTAGCTGACCTCACCGGCGGCGCAACCACCGACCTGGACGGCCGGTTCACGCTGCTGGTGGACCAAGCCCCTCCCTTCACCCTCACCGTGGTGTATTTCGGGTACAAGAGCCAACAAGTTGCCGTAGCCACGGTAGAAAAGCCGCTGCGGATCAACCTGCAACCCGATGCCCTGTTGCTGCAAGATGCGGAGGTGGTGCGCGAACGCATCAGCGACCGGCAGAAGCAAGCGCCGCTCACGGTGGAAACCATGGACCTGTTGGCCATCAAGGAAGTGGCCGGAGGCGATTTCTACGAAGGCCTGGGCAACCTGAAGGGCGTGGACATGACGGCGGCCAGCTTCGGCTTCAAGGTGATCAACACGCGCGGCTTCAACAGCACCAGCCCGGTGCGTTCGCTGCAATTGATCGATGGCGTGGACAACCAAAGCCCGGGGCTGAACTTCTCCTTGGGCAACTTTCTGGGGGCGAGCGACCTGGATGTATTGAAGGTGGACGTGATCGCCGGGGCCAGCACCGCCTTCTACGGGCCGGGCGCCTTCAACGGGGTGATCAACATGACCACCAAGAGCCCGTGGCTGTTCCGGGGCTTGAGCGCCAGTGTGAAGGGCGGCGAGCGCAACATGCTGGAGGCTGCGGTACGCTGGGCGGACGTGATCGGTGATTCCGCCGCCGGTCCGCGCTGGGCGTACAAGTTGAACGCTTACGCCCTGCGCGCGGACGACTGGCGGGCGGACAACTATGCCCCCACCAGCGACAGCCCCGTAGGCATGGAAAACCCCGGCGGATTTGATGCGGTGAACATCTACGGAGACGAGGATGTCAGCGTGAACAACAACTACGACACCTTCTTCGGCCGCCGCAGCTACCCCGGCCTGGGGCTCTTCCTGCGCAATGGCTACAAGGAATCGGACCTGGTGGATTACGGCACCCGCAACCTCAAAGTGGGCGGCTCGCTGCACTACCTGGTGAGCGACAGCGTGGAGGCGGTGCTCGCCTCCAACTTCAGCACGGGCAGCACGGTGTACCAAGGCGACAACCGCTACCAGCTGAAAGACATCCAGTTCTTCCAGCACCGGCTGGAAATCGGGCAAGCCGGCAGATGGTTCGCCCGTGCGTACGTGACGCATGAAGACGCCGGACGCACCTACGACATTTACACCACGGCCCTGCGCCTGCAGGACGCCAGCGGGCCCACGGGCGGCGCCAACGGCTGGAACTTCGAATACAACACCTACTGGGGCAACACCATCACCCCGGTCGTGGAGGCCATGCCCGACTACATCACCACCAGCGAAGCCGTGGGAATGGGTTGGAACCAGGCCCAGTGGATCGCCTGGCAGGACGCCTTCATCCAGGAACACAGCGACTACTTCTTCAACTTGCACCAGCAGGCCCTGGCACATACCAACGCCATGAACACGGCCTTCCTGGACCCGTTCTACACGCCCGGCACCAGCCGCTTTGATGAAAAGTTCGACGAGATCACCGGCAAGCGGTTCACCGAGGGCGGCTCCCTGTTCTTCGACCGCAGCATGCTGGCCCATGCCATGGGCGAATACAAGTTCAAACCGGCCTTCGGCACCGTGACCGTGGGAGGCAACGTACGGGAATACCTGCCCAACAGCGCGGGCACCATTTTCCGCGACACCGGGGATGTGCGCATCCGCAACAGCGAATTCGGCCTCTATGCCGGGCTGGAAAAGAAATTCCTGGACAACCGGCTCACTGCCACGGCCACCGTACGGCTGGACAAGAACGAGAACTTCAGCCCCTTGATCTCCCCGGCCCTTTCCCTGGTGTACGCCAAAACTCCGGCACACGTGTGGCGCGCGGGCTTCAGCAGCGCCATCCGCAACCCCACCTTGGCCGACCAATACCTCTACTACAATGTGGGCCGGGCCTTGCTGCTGGGCAATGTTGACGGGCAGTTCGAGGCAGGGCGCGACTCCATGTTCACCATAGAAAGCTTCCAGGTCTATCGCGATAACGACCTCAACCGCAGCCTGCTGGACTACTTCAACGTGGACCGCGTACGGCCCGAGCAAGTAAAGACCATTGAAGCCGGCTACCGCGGCACGCATTGGGAAAGCGTGTACCTGGACATCAACGCATACAACAGTTGGTACACCGACTTCATCGGCTACATCATCGGCCTGCACGCCGAATTCCCCCAGGCGGGCAACACCCCGCCCATGGCCTTGCAAGCCTACCGTGTGGCCGCCAATGCCTCTACCATGGTGGTCACCCGCGGGGTGAACGCCGGGCTGAACTGGTACCGGCCCAAGCTCACCTATACCTTCAACTACGGTTACAACCGGCTCACCACCGGCGAAGGCGACCCGATCATCCCGGCCTTCAACACCCCGGTGAACAAATTCAACGCGGGGCTCAGCGCACGCGACCGCCTGATCCCCTTCACCACCCACAAACGCTTGGGCTACGGGCTGAACTGGAAATATGTGGAAGGCTACCTCTTTGAGGGTTCGCCCCAATTCACCGGGCCTATCCCCAGCTACGATATGGTGGATGCCCAGGTCAACGTCAAGTTCCCCGCGCACCACCTCACGGTAAAACTGGGCGCCAGCAACCTCTTCGGCCTGCTCCCGCTCTGGGACAAGAACGTGCCTATGGCCGAACGCCTCGATCGGGCCATCAACAACGAGGTATACCTGGTGTACGGCGGCCCGCGCATCGGGCGGTTGGCATACATTCAGCTTTCCTATGAACTGAACAATCCTTGAAAACAAGTAACTTTCGACAACACAAACCAGCCCCGGACCACATGAACAAAAAACTACGCATAGCCCTTCCGCTGGCGGTGCTTGCCCTCAGTGCGCAAGCCCAGCAGCGCTACTTGGAAGAGGTGTTCACTTCCAGCCAAGTGACCGTTACCAACGATGTGACCTTCGGCACCAACATCGATTTCCTCACCTCCGACTTCACCAATCCGGCGACCTACGGCCCGGAAGTGATGCAGCTGCAAACCTTGGTCAGCACCTCGCAACCCATACCTGCGGCCTTCTTCGACCCCTTGGATGAAAGCACCGTGGTGAAGGTGACCAACCTGAAGATGGACGTTTACCAGCCGGACCAAGGTGTGGACACCGAGAACGAGCGGCCGGTGTTCATTTTTGTGCACACGGGCAATGCACTGCCCCCGCCCCTGAACGGCAGTCCCAACGGCACCCGCAAGGACAGCAGCGCCGTGGAAGTGTGCAAGCGCATGGCGCGCCGCGGCTACGTGGCCGTGAGCATGAGCTACCGCATGGGCTGGAACCCGCTGGGCAGCACCTTGGAGATCCGGCGCGGCACCCTGCTCAACGCCATCTACCGGGCCATCCACGACGTGAAGCAGTGCGTGCGCAACCTGAAGGCGGACGGGGCCGGTGCCAACACCTATGCCATCGACAATGACAAGTTCATCCTCTACGGCGAAGGCACCGGTGGATACATCGCCTTGGCCACCGCCACGTTGGACGACCCCGATGAGCTCTTCATCGAGAAGTTCCTTCCCGATCCGTTCAACCCGGCGGTGAGCTATGTGGATACGGCCACCGTGGGCAACATCGAAGGCTTCAACGGCTCGTTGGCCCTGTACCGCCCGAACGGCCAGGACAGCGACATCGATTTCTGCGTGAACGCCGGCGGCGCGCTGGCCGATACGAGCTGGCTGGCAGCAGGCGATGCGCCGATGGTGGCCTTCCACACCGTCTTTGATCCCTTCGCCCCGTTCGGCGCCGGCATCGTGATCGTGCCCACCACCGGCGAGCAAGTGGTGGATGTGCAAGGCAGCAACGTGTTCATGGAACTGGTGAACGACTTTGGCAACAACGCCAGCTTCGCCACACTGCCCAATGGCAACCCGTTCACCGATAGAGCACGTTCCCTGTACAACACCAACCAGGTGCATGGCACCACCACGGTGCACATCAACACCAACCTGGAAGGCTTGTACCCCTTGGTAACCCCCAACTGGCCGGCCATGATGCCCGGCACCTTGGAAGAAGCCAGCCCATGGCAATGGTGGGATCCCGCCGGACCGTTGGCCAACATAGACCTGGACGGCCCCGGCCCGGGCACCCTCACCACCGGCCAGGCCAGCCAAGCCAGCAATCCCAACTTCAGCGGCACCAAGGGCCGTACTTACATCGACACCATCATGGGCTACATGAACCCGCGGATCGTGTGCGCACTGGAATTGGGACCCTGCTCCCTGGTGGGCATTGATGAGGGCGACCCCGTTGCCATGGGCGTGGACCTGTACCCCAATCCGGCACGGCACGCCGTGCGCATCACCAGCGCCAACGGCACCATCCGCATGGCGGAAGTGTACGACCTGAACGGCCGCCGTGTGCATGCCGAAAACGTGGACAACAGCGCTTTCACCTTGCAGCGCAACAGCCTGAAGGCTGGCGCCTACTTCGTTGTCCTCACCTTCGACCAAGGCACGGTGACCCGCAAGCTGATGCTGGATTGATCCTGCCCACAAGCTCCCTGAAAAGGGCCGGTCCGCTTGGGCCGGCCCTTTTTTATTGGCCATGGCGGGTGTTCAGTGATCCCTTGCCGCAGCGCGATACGGCCACCTTCCCCGGGGATGGCCTGTGGCCAACAGCCTCCCCCACCGCTGGTCTTGCTTCCAGCCCAACCGTTCATGGCCGGGCAGAGGCCGTTCATCACAAAACAGTACTTTGTTTTGCATAATACCATCTTGTGCATATATGTTTGCATCGTCAACTACCGGGCATCGCCCAAGAAGACCGAAAGCACCAAGCGATGAAAGTGGAGAACACCAAAGCACAGATGCGCAAGGGCGTGCTGGAATATTGCATTCTATCGCTCTTGTCCACCGAGGAGATGTACCCATCGGACGTGATCGCCAAGTTGAAGGATGCGCGGTTGATCGTGGTGGAAGGCACCCTGTACCCGCTGCTCACCCGGCTGAAGGATGCCGGCTACTTGAACTACCGCTGGGAAGAAAGCCGCAGCGGCCCGCCGCGCAAATACTACAAGCTCACCCCGGTGGGCCTGAAATTCCTCAAGGAACTGGATGATACCTGGGCTGAATTGATGCAAGCCGTGAAAAAAACCACCCGCAACAACCCCTCGTGATGAAAAAGACCTTCACAGCAAACCTGAACGGCAACGTCTTCCACATCGAAGAAGATGCCTACGACCAGTTGCAGCGCTACTTGGCGAACATACGGGCCAAGTTCAGCGGCAGCAGCGAAGCCGAGGAGATCATGGCCGACATCGAGGCGCGCATCGCCGAGCTCTTCACCGAGCGCCTGCAGGGCCGGCAGGCGGTGTCCTTGGCCGATGTGGACCATGTGAAGCAGGTAATGGGCCAGCCCGAGGACTATGTGGACGGCGAAACCGCCGATGAGCGCAGCGCGGGCGGCGGCAGCGGGCAGACCTACGGCAGCACCCGGCGCCACAAGCGCCTGTTCCGCGACACGGACGACAAGAAGATCGCCGGCGTGCTCTCCGGCCTGGGCCACTACTTCGGCATTGATCCGTTGTGGCTGCGCATCATCGCCCTGATCTTCCTGCTGGCCGGTTGGGGATCGCCCGCCTTGATCTACATCGTATTGTGGGTATTGGTACCGGAAGCCTCCACGGCCGCGGAAAAGCTGGAGATGCAAGGCGAGCCGGTTACGGTGGACAACATCAAGCGCATGTTTGATGAAGGCACCGAACGGGTGAAGTCCGGCGGCCAGCGCATGGCGCAAGAGGCCAAGGACCTCGGCAGGCAATGGGGCCCCGCCGCACGCAACGCCGGCCAGCAGGCCAGCGACGTGCTGGGCAAGCTCGCCGGGGTGATCGTACTGCTCTTGGCCTTCTCGTTGCTCATCAGCGTCTTCACCGGCGCCATCGGCGGTACAGTGGGCCTGTGGCACGCCACATGGAGCAATGCGGACATCAGCCTGCTGGACCTGGGCGGCCAGGTCTTCAACAGCTCCGGCCATGCGCTCTGGTTCGCCATTGGCGCCCTAAGCTTGGTGATCATCCCCATCATGGCCCTGTTCCTGGCGGGATTCCGCCTGCTGCTGGGCACCCCCGCGCCGCGCTGGCTGGGCATTACCCTCACGGTCCTGTGGCTCATTGCCCTGGTACCCACCGTATGGGCGGCAGTTTCCCTGGGCACCGATTACCGCCGGGAGAACAGCATCCGCACCGAAGCCGCCTTGCAACAGCCGGCCGATGGCACCATTTACCTGGACATGCTGCCCCCCGCCGACAGCAGCTCCTACGGTTGGTCCTTCAGCTATGATAGAGGCCGAATGGACGTGGACCTGGAAGGGATCCACCTGGACAACGGCACGACCAGCGCAGCTTGGGCGGATGTGGATGTGGAAGCCAGCAGCGACAGCTTGTTCCACCTGCTGGTGGTGCGCAGCGCGCACGGCGCCACCGCCAAGGATGCCCGCACACGTGCCGGCAATGTGGGCTATGACTACCGCCAAGAGGGTGATGCCCTGTACTTGTCGCCAGTGGTGCAGTTTCCCTCCAAGGACAAGCTCCGCTGCCAAGAGGTGCGGTTCATCCTGCAAGTGCCCAATGGCCGGTCCGTATTCCTGCGGGATGGCTCACGCCGCATGCTGGACGACATCGCCAACACCACCAACACCTATGATGGTGACATGGTAGGGCATCGATGGACGATGACCCCGGAAGGCTTGACCAAGGGCGGCGTGCCCAGCCCGGCCCGGGACACCACTGCTGTGCCGGCGCCACCGGCCCAACAAACCGCTCCGGCCGAGGCACCGGCAACCCAAGTGAAAAGGCAAGCCCGGATCGCGGCCAAGCAGCTCCGCGAAGAGGCCGTGGCAAGCATGGAGGGGGCCTCCACCTACATGCCCAACCTGATCGAACTGCTCTCCGCGGGCCTGCGGCCGTAGCGGAAAGCGTGGCAAGCAGCGGCAACGAGGGGTTCCGCTCGCTTGACCTTGAACGGCCCTGGGCAAGCCCCGGGGCCGTTTCCATGGTACCCCTCCGGCCATGGCGGCCCGATACCGAACTTCGCGGCCCAAGCAAGCACGGCCATGAGCAAAGCATCCAAGATCAAGCAGTTCGACCCCAACAGCCCGGGCAATGCACAGGCGGGCATCTATGGCTTGCCATTCACCCCTGAAGAAAGCGACATCGTGCTGGTGCCCGTGCCATGGGAAGTGACCACGAGCTACGGCGGCGGCACGGCCCGAGGCCCGGAAGCGATCCTGGAAGCCTCCTTCCAAGTGGATCTGTTCCACCCGGAATTCGCCGACCTGTGGAAGCGCGGCATCGCCATGGACGAGCTCCCCGAGGCGTTGCTGGAGCAGAGCATAGCGCTGAAGAAGGAATCGGCACAGGTGATCGACCTGCTGGTGAACGGGGGTGGCAAGGCAGCTGAAAAACGAGCGGCCAAAGCCCTTGGGCTGGTCAATGAGGAAAGCGCGGTGATGAACGAATGGGTGCAGCAGCGCACGGCCTACTGGATGGACCAAGGCAAGCTTACCGGCCTGGTCGGGGGCGACCACAGCACGCCACTGGGCATGTACCGCGCCCACGCTGAACGCCACGAGAGCTTCGGGATCCTGCACTTGGATGCGCATTTGGACCTGCGCAACGCCTATGAGGGATTTGCTTACAGCCATGCGAGCATCATGCACAATGCCCTGCAGCTCCCCCAGGTGGAGCGCATCGTATCGGTGGGCATCCGCGACTTCTGCGAGGAGGAAGCGCGCGTATTCGCCCGTGAAGAGCTGCGCGTGCGCATCCACCGCAGCGCCGAACTGCGCCGTGAGCAATACGAAGGCCTGCGCTGGCGCGAACAGTGCGACCGCATCATCGAACAACTCCCGGAAAACGTGCACATCAGTTTCGACATCGATGCATTGGACCCCGCGCTGTGCCCGCACACGGGCACCCCGGTGCCGGGCGGCCTGGCGTTCGAGGAAGCCACTTACTTGCTCTCCCGGTTGGCCGCCAGCGGCAAGCAGATCATCGGATTCGACTTGGTGGAGGTGGCTCCGGGCCCCACAGGCGACTGGGACGCCAACGTGGGCGCCAGGCTGCTCTGGCACCTGTGCGGTGTTCTGGCCAAAGCCAATCCTTGAGCATACCGGGCCATGGATACTGATCGGACCGGGACCGGGGTAGATACTCCATTGCCGGACCTCCTCTTGCTGTTCGATGGCGGTTGCAACCTCTGCAACGGACTGGTGCAATTCATCATACGGCACGACCGCAAGCGGCGGTTCCGCTTTGCGGCGCTACGATCCATGGCCGCACAGGCGGTCCTGAGCAGCCATGGCCGCCCCCCCCAGGCCTTGACCTCCTTGGTATACTGCCGCAAGGGCCGCGTGTTCGTCCGCTCCGGCGCCGCACTGCATGCGGCCCGCGACCTGGGCGGTGCGTGCCAGCTCGCCTTCATCTTCATCCTGGTGCCGCGCTTCCTGCGGGATGCCGTGTACGACCTGGTGGCCCGCAATCGCTACCGCTGGTTTGGCAGGCGCGGGCAATGCATAGTGGCGACGGCCGAATTGCAAGACCGGTTCCTTACCGGCACGGCACCAGCACACGAGCCTGTCTGAACGCCGGTTCAGCGCCCACTGCAGGATAGCATCCGTCAATGGCCCTCCGGTTACTGCCTTCCGTGGCACCGGTGATGGCCTTCCGGCGCGAAGGCATGGAACCGGACCGGCTTACAGGATCTCTTCATCCCCGCTGCCCTGGTGCTGCAGCACCAGCAAGGGCAGATTGGTGTGCAACGCCAGGCGTTTGGCCGTGCTGAAGCGGAACAGGTCCTCGAAGAACCCGGCATGGCGGTGCAGCACCGCGATCATGCCGGCGCTTTCACGCTCGGCCAGCATATCGATCGTACCGGCCACATCCTGGCCTTCTTCCACGGCAAAGCGGTGCGGTATGGCTTGGAACAATTCATCGAACAAGGAAACCACCGCAGGCCGCGGCACTTCCTCGGCATTGCGCAGCACATGCGCCAGCACCACCTCCGAACGCGTGCGCAAAGCAATGTGCAGGAGCATCTTGAGGTCTTCGGCCTTCACCCTGCGCTGATCGTCGGCGAAGAGTATCCGGTCCACTCCGGTCAGCGGTGCATTCGCGGGCACCACCAGCACAGGCACACGGCTGTGTTTCACCACGCCGGCGGCGTTGCTGCCCAACAAGCCACCGCCGGAACGGCCTTGGGTGCCCATCACCACCAGATCGGCGGCTTTGTCCCGCGCGATCTCGTTAAGCACGCCGGTAAGCGGGCCGAACACCACTTCCTTGGCCAGTTTCGCACCGTGGAATGCAGCGGAACCGCGGATGCGCCCCTCCCAGTGTACCATGCCGTCGCTGGCTGCCTTGTACAGTTCTTCGGCCATGTTGCCCCACGCGGTAACCGAGGGGTCGGCGTCCATGTAGGTATGCACCAGGAAATACGACACGTTTTCCACCCCCATCAGCCGCGCCGCATACGCTGCTGCATGGAATGCGTGTTCGCTGTAGTCGGTGGGGAGCAGGATGCGCATCATGGGCAGGGTGTTTGTACAAATTTAGTGAACGGCATGCCGGCCTTGGCAGCCTTGGGCGTTAAGCTGATGAAGATCATTCACCGAACCCGGTGCATCCGCTAATCTTGGCCGATGCCCCGTTTGCTGGAAGACCGCCCCGAGGCGGGAACGATCGATACGATCGAGGAACTGATCCGCGTGCTCAATGCAGAAGCACAGCCCGCTGGCTATACCGAGGCGATGAAACGCCTTGATGTGCAGGCCGAAGCGCTCTCCCGGTACATCATTTGGGATGAGCGCCACTATACGCGCAAATGCTTGCACCGCACCCCTGAGCTGGAGCTGTTGTTGATCAGTTATGAGCCGGGCCAGCGCACCAGTATCCACGACTACGACAGCCAAATGGCCTGGATCAAGCCTGTGCTGGGCACGGTATATGAGGAACGGTTCAAGCTTGCCGGCAATGGCGAGCTGAAGCTGCAAGGCCAACGGAAATTGGAACCGGGCCAGCTGGCCTACATGACCACCAAGGATTGTATCCACCGGCATTCCAACACCGGGCCGGGCCGGGCGATCACACTGAACCTGTACGCGCGCCCCATCCGGCGCTGGCGCGTGTATGATGAGCGGACGGGGCAGTCCTCCGTATCGGGCACGGCACTGGCTCCCGAACAATAACTTCACCCCCTGTTGATGGTGCACGGGGAGACCAACGTTGATCCGATCCAGTTGGAACGGGTACGCGACATGCTGTTCAGTACGGCTGCGGAGGGGCTGGTGCTGGTGGACCGCACCGGCGCCATACGCATGTGCAATCCGCGACTGGTGGAACTCTTCGGCTATGCCGAAGGAGAACTGCTGGGGCGTTCCATCGAGGAGCTCATGCCTGAAAGCTTCCGTTCGGCGCACAAGGGCCACCGCCATGCATTCAACTCCCGGCCTTCCAAGCGGCACATGGGCCGCGGGCGGGAGCTGTTCGGTTTGCGCAAGGACGGCAGTGCATTCCCGGTGGAAGTGGGCCTGAACCATTTCAGCGTGGACGAGGAACTGTACGTGATGGGGCTGGTCACCGACATCACCGAACGGAAAAAGGCGGAGGAGGCCTTGCAACGCAACACCGCCGAGCTGGAAAAGCGGGTGGAGGAACGTACGGCCGAACTGGCCAAGGGGGCGCGTGCCGTGGAGATCGCCTACGAACGTGAGAAGGAGCTCAACGCGCTCAAGTCCCGCTTTGTATCCATGGCCTCCCATGAGTTCCGCACGCCGCTGAGCACGATCATGGGCTCGGCCGACCTGATCGCCCGTTATGCCGGGTCGGGCGACCAGGACAAGATCCTCAAGCATGTGCAGCGCATCCGCAGCAAAGTGCGCGACCTCACCAGCATCCTCAACGACTTTCTCTCCTTCGAGCGCATCGGGCAGAGCGATGTGCAAGTGCAGCCTGAAACCATGGACATCGTGCACTTCTGCATCGGCCTGGTGGAAGAGCTGCGCGGCACGGCAAAGCCGGGGCAGGCCTTGGAATACGGGCATGACAGCGAAGAACGGTCGGTGATGGTGGACCGCACCATGCTGCTGAACACCATCACCAACCTGGTCACCAACGCCATCAAGTACTCCCCCGAAGGCAGCACCATCACCCTGCGCACCAGCATCAACCAAGGCGAACTGATGATCGCCGTGGTGGACCGGGGCATCGGCATACCGTTGGAAGACCAGCCCCACCTGTTCACCCCGTTCTTCCGCGCTCAAAACGTGCTTACCATCCAAGGCACCGGCCTGGGGCTGCACCTGGTGAAACGCTACGTGGACCTGATGGGCGGGGAGATCACCTTTACCAGTACACCCGGTCAAGGCAGCGCCTTTTACATGCGCATTCCGGGAAAATGAACCACCATGAAGACCATTCTGCTCATTGAAGACGATGCTGACGTGCGCGACAACACGGCGGAGATCCTGGAACTGGCGCACTACCGGGTGCTGAAGGCCGAAAACGGCAAGCGCGGCGTGGACCTCGCGCGCAAGGAAATGCCCGACCTGGTGCTCTGCGACATCATGATGCCGGAACTCGATGGCTACGGCGTGCTGCACCTGTTGGCGCGCACCCCGGAAACGGCGGAGATCCCCTTCATCTTCCTCACGGCCAAGGCCGAGCGCACCGACGTGCGGCGGGGCATGGAGCTGGGCGCCGACGACTACCTCACCAAGCCCTTTGAGGAAAGCGAGCTGCTCAATGCCATCGAAGGGCGGCTCAGGCGCAGCGACCTGTTCCGCAAGGGATTTGACCGCACCCTCAACGGGCTCAACGATTTTATGGAGCAAGCCCGGGGAACCGCAGCCCTGCAAGACCTGGGCAGGGACCGCAAATCCAAGGTGTACGAACGCAAGGGCGTGCTGTTCCACGAAGGCGATGAAATGCGGCACGTGCCCTTTTTGGTTTCAGGCAAGGTGCGTACCTACAAGGTGAACAACGATGGAAAAGAATTCGTGACCGGCCTGCATGTACCGGGCGACTTCATCGGCTACCTCGGCCTGCTGGAAAGCGGCCATGCCGTGGAAACGGCCGAAGCCATGGAAGAGAGCGAGGTGGCGCTGGTGCCGCGGGAAGACTTGTTGCGCCTGCTGTACCGCGACCGCGACGTTTCCATGCGCTTCATCCGCATGCTCAGCAAGGAGGTAGGTGAAAAACAGGAGCGCCTGCTGCAACTGGCCTATGCGAGCGTTCGCCAGCGCGTGGCCCAATCCTTGATCCAGCTCAATGACCGATTCAGCGCCCAGCACAGCGGAGACCTGGGCGTGCGCATCAGCCGCGATGAGCTGGCCGCCATCGTGGGCACGGCCACGGAATCCTTGATCCGCTGCCTTACCGACCTGAAGGATGAGGGCCTGATCAGCACCCAAGGTCGTGATATCAACATCACCGACCACCGGCGGCTGATGAAGCTGGCCAACCTGTGAACCAATGGCGGGCAGACCTCAGCCCCTGCCCCACTCTGCCCAACTGGATGCGGTTTCCTGCAACCGCACCGCGTATAGCGCCTTACCATCAGGAAGGGCGGCCTGAAGCCGCTCCACGATGTCCAGCAGCACGTTCTCGCAGCTGGGCTGCCATGGCGTGAAGAGCGTGCGGCCGAACAGTTCGTGGCCCGATGATGCTTGCCCGCGGTCCGCTTCGTGGAGCACCAACGCGTGGTCGTAGCGGTCCACCACCGCCCGGTTCACGATCTTCTTCAGTTCCGAAAAGTCGATGACCATGCCGTCCTTGGGGTGCCCCGGCGCCGAGCGCGGCACCCCCTCGAGCGTCACGTCCAGCACATAGGAATGGCCGTGGATGTTGGCACAAAGGCCATCGTGGCAGCGCAGGGCATGGGCCATTTCAAAATGGAAGCGCTTGGTCACGCGCACGGTCCGTTCAGGGTGCATCATCTATGAAAAATTCCGTTCCGAACTACCAGCTGGGCCACCTGCGGGCAGCATGGGTGAGGCTCAATGGAAATATTGGCCGTAGGTGCCCAAGTACTGCCCCAAGGCCTCCAGTTTGGCCGCCTCCGGCGCCGTGCCCAGGCTGTCCAGCATGCCTTTCACCGGAATGAGGTAGTTGTGCAATTGGTCATGCGCCTCGCCTGTCATGGTGCACTTGGCGAAGATCTGTTTGAACTCGGCATTCAGGCCGTCACGCAACGCAGCGCCATCCCCGGCCTCTGCCTGATACCCTTCTACCAAGGCCTTCATGGCGGCAATGCCTGCGGTGGTCTCCGGGTTGGCAGCCCAGGTTTTACCGTGGTCCAGTTGCACCGCAGGGCCTTCCGCGGCTTGGGCATGTTCATGCTCATGATCGTGGGCCGGCATGGCCGCATGATCATGCTCCTGGCCGTGGTTATGTTCATGACCGTGCGGGGCATCGGCCGTGCCGCAGGCAGCAGTGATCAAGGCAGTGATCAGGAAAGTGCCGATCGTGGAGGAGTTCATCCGGAAATTGGGGGGTATGAAGGATCAAACAGGTTTTGAAAAATGGCGGACCACCGCATAGAAGAGGGCGGTGACAAAGATGCGGAACGAGAGGGCCCCGATGGTGCGCTGTTCATAGGGCAGCCCATGTTGCACATGCAGGAAAAACCCGAAGGCGGCCACCAGCAGCAACAGCAGGGCCCCTAACAGTGGCCACGGCGCCCATGTCAGGCGGCGGATCAGGGCGAGGGCAGCAGCGATGTACAGCGTACTGGCCAGCAGGTTGGTCCAAAGCACCAAGGGCACCACCTGGCCGGCTTGGCTGGCGGCCCCCGCCACGTTGAAGAGCACGGCGGCGCTGGCGGCCAGGGTGAGCAGCCCAAAGCACCCCACGACAATGGCAGTGGGCAGCGAGCCGCGCGGGCGCCGGGTACGCGGTTCCATGGTGCTCATGCGCGGCCTGTGGCGTTGCCGACCTGGATCGGGTTTTGGTGCATCTCCCTGGCGGTCACTGGCGGCTCGGCCAAGTCCTCGCACCAATGAGCACCCAGGTTGTGCTGCTGTTCCAGGGCGGAAGCGGCAATGGCTTCGGCCACCTGGGCCATGCTTCGCAATTCAGCCCAAGCCCACGCAGGCACAGGCGTGTTCATTGCTGCGGCACAGCGGGCCCCTATTGCCGCCAAGCGTTGCCTGGCTTGTTGCAAACCCTTCCGCGTACGCAAGATGCCCACTTGGGCGGTCATAAGCGCCTGCAACTCCCGGCGCAGCTCCTTGGCTTCGGGCACGTCGGGCTCCAGGCGGAATGTGGGCAGCACTAAGTCAGGGCCTGGCGAACGGGGTTGTGCGAGCGGCCGCGTGGCCACGGCTTCGGCAGCTCGCCGGGGCATCACCAAGGCTTCCAGCAAGGAGTTGGAGGCCAAACGGTCGGCGCCGTGCAACCCGCTGCTGGCGCATTCCCCCAGGGCGAAGAGGCCTGGCAGGGAGGTTTCCCCGCGGTCATCGGTGCGCATGCCGCCGCAGGCGTAGTGTGCCGCCGGCATCACCGGGATGGGGTCGCGGCCTCCCACGATGCCGCGCTGGCCGCAGGTGTTGGCAATGTTGGGAAACAGTCGGGCAAAGGCTTCCACGCCGATGGGTGCGGTATCCAGCCATACGTGCGGTCGGCCGCTGCTTTGGATGGCGCGGTGGATCACGCGGGCCACCACGTTGCGCGGGGCCAGGTCGCCTTTAGGGTGCTGGCCGGGCATCAGCGGGGTGCCATCGGGATGCAACAAACGGGCACCCGCTCCGCGAACGGCCTCACTGATCAGGAAGGTGGGGCCATTGGCGGGATCGTAGAGGGCGGTGGGATGGAATTGCACGAAGGCCATGTCGCGCAAGGCCACTCCGGCCCGTATGGCCATGGCGATACCGTCACCGGTGGCAGCCGCCGGGTTGGTGGTGTGGCGGTACACCTGGCCAAGCCCCCCGGAGGCCAGCACCACGGCAGTGGCCGGGTACAGGGCGGTTTTGCCGCTGCGGATGTCCAAGGCCAACAAGCCGGTGCAGCGTTTGTGCGGGCCCTCGCCTTCCACGGCAAGCTCCAGTGCATGGTGATGCTCCAACACCTGGATGCGGGGTTCACCGGCCACGCGCTCGTGGAGCACCCTCACGATCTCGGCGCCGGTGGTATCGCGGTGGTGCACCACGCGTGCTTGGGAGTGGCCGCCCTCCCGGGCCAATTGCAGGCGGCCGTCGGCATCGGCATCGAAGCGGGCACCGGCGCCCACCAGGCGGGCAATGCTGGCGGGGCCTTCCTGCACGATCAAGCGCACCACGCGCGGGTCGCACAGGCCGGCCCCCACCGCCAAGGTGTCCTGTACGTGTTCCTCCACGGAATCTTCCGGCAGCACCACGGCCGCCACCCCGCCTTGGGCGAGGTAGGAATTGCTGGCCTCCACAGGCGCCTTGGTGAGGAGCACAATGCGGACCTGCGGCCCGGCCAAGTCGGCCAGGCGCTCAGCGAAGGCCATCCCGGCGATGCCTCCCCCTACGACGATCACGGTATTTTCCATGGTTGCGCTGGCAAGGGATCAGCCCAGGTTGAGCATGGCGCGCAGGGAGCGCAACGCACCCACGCGCACGGCCTCATCCATGGTGATCTCCGGCTTTCCGTGAAGCAGTGCGGCATGCACCTTCTCCAAGGTATTGAGCTTCATGTAGGGGCACTCGGCGCAGGCACAGGAATTTTCCGCGTTGGCCGGGGCCGCTATAAGGTGCTTGTGGGGCACGGCGGCGCGCATCTTATGGAGGATACCGCCCTCGGTGGCCACGATGAAGGTGTGGCCCGGGTCGCGCTGCACGAAGTCGAGCAGGGAGCTGGTGCTGCCCACATGGTCGGCTTCGGCCAGGATGTGCGGCGGGCACTCGGGATGGGCCACGAGCTTGGCATCGGGATGTTTGCCCAGGAGGAACTTCAACTTGTCGATGCTGATGTCCACATGCACTTCGCAAACACCGTCCCACAATACGAGCTCCCGGCCGGTGGCCCGCTGCACGTAGGCGCCCAAATGCTTGTCCGGGGCGAAGATCACCTTGCGGTCTGCCGGGATGCTTTGCACCACGCGCACGGCATTGCTGCTGGTGCAGATGATGTCGCTCATGGCCTTGACCTCGGCGCTGCAGTTGATGTAGCTCACTACCACGTGGTCCGGGTGCCGGTCCAGAAAGGCGCGGAATTTCTCCGGCGGGGCGCTGTCCGCCAAGGAACAGCCCGCATTGAGGTCGGGCAGCAGCACCTTGCGCCCGGGGTTGAGGATCTTGGCCGTTTCGGCCATGAAGTGCACGCCGCAAAAGAGGATGGTGTCGGCGCCGGTCTTGTCGGCCGCCTGCGCCAGGCCGAGGCTGTCGCCCACGAAATCGGCCAGCTCCTGGATCTCCGGTTGCTGGTAGTAGTGTGCGAGGATGATGGCGTTGCGCTCCTGTTTGAGCCGGTGGATCTCTTCCACCAGTTCATGGTCTGAGCGGGTTGCGGTGGCCGGAACAGGTGCCGTCGCCGGGTTCGGGGAAGTCATAGCAACAAAGGTCTGCCGCTTGGCATCCCCGGGGGCTGACAAGCGTCAGTTGGGCCGCGGACGGGCGGTACCTTTGCAGCATGTGCCTGATCGCCCTGGCCTATCGAGTGCATCCGCGCTTCCCGTTGATCGTGGCGGCCAACCGGGATGAATTCCGCGATCGCCCGGCGGAAGCTGCGCACTTTTGGCCGGAAGCCCCGCAATTGCTGGCCGGGCGGGACCTGCAGGCCGGGGGCACATGGCTGGGGATCACCCGCAGGGGCCGCTTCGCCGCGATCACCAACCACCGCAACATGCGCCTCGCCCCGCAACCCGGCCCCTCCCGCGGGTTGCTGGTGCGACAGGCGTTGGAACGCGACATTGAAGCCGCCGATGGCGAGGCATACGCCGGGTTCAACCTCTTTTACGGCCACGTGAAAGCGCTGCATTACCACAACAACGTGCAACCGGCAGGTCTGCCCTTGGCACCCGGCATCCATGGCCTGAGCAACGCCTTTCTGAACACGCCCTGGCCCAAGGTGGAGAAAGCCCGTACCACCCTGGATGCCCTGCTGCACCGGCCCGATGCCGCACTGATGGATGGGTTGTTCGCCCTGCTGGCCGATGATCAAACCGCCGAAGACGGGCAGTTGCCACAGACCGGTCTTCCGCTGGAACAGGAACGCGCCGCCTCAGCCATCTTCATCCGCTCGCCGCAGTATGGAACGCGGTGCAGCACCGTGTTACTGGTGGATGCCCAAGGGGTGGTGCAGTTCGTGGAGCACACGGTGGGAGGCGGCCTGGTGGCGGAAACGTTCCGCCTGCGCTAACGCAAACCTGGGGGTGGAAAAAGTGCCGCCCGCGGCAGACGTGCGCATGAATTCGATCATCTTTGTTCAAGCTTTGGGGCGATCAGCTTGGCACGGCATTGGCCCTGGCCATCTGTGCGGCTCCATCCGTCCGAGCCTTCCCACGCACCTCAACACCCACATCCCTTACCGGAATGATCAAGCCCGCCCAACCTTGGTACCGCCTGCTCCCAGTTCTGCTGCTGGCCATTGGCGCTGCAGGGTGCATGCACCCCAACGGCCCGCACCATAAAAAACCGGCGCCTTCCGCCCCCCAAGCTGGTGCGCCCGCCCCCCCGGCGCCACAGGCCGGCACCACGGATCCCGCGGCGCCGGCAACGGCACCGGCCCCACCTGCCGATGGGCCCCAGCAAAGCATGAGCACCGATGGCCGCCCCTACTTCGGCTTCAATGCCAAGGGCTCCAAAGATGTGGACGAGCAAACCGCCCTGGCCAACAACTTGCTGGACCAGCTCAGTGCCCCGGCCATCAAAAACCGCCTGGTGATCCGCGTGAACGGCGGCACCATATCGCAGAACACCTATGGAAAGGATTGGACCGAAGGCATGATCGGCAAATGGGCCGCACTGCAGAAAAAGCAGGGCGTGCGCCTGGTGTTCGTGATCAACGGCAATGACGCCCCGGCCAACCAGGCCGCACTGCTCCAGCGCTGGATGGATGCCGGAGCCACGTTCGACTTCATTGAAATGATGAACGAGTACTACCTGCCGAAGTTTGCCAAAGGGGACCGCAGCCATGAGGAAGTGACCCGCGCGATCACCCCGGAACTGTATGTGAACGAGATCCTGCCCGCCTATTGGAAGGAATTGGACCGTTTCAACCTGCCCTACTACTTGATCTTCGCCCCGGCCAAGGAACAAAGCGGTGCTGCGGACCGCAGTGAGCAGTGGAACAGCGTGGTGGCCAAGGCCGTGAACGGCGCTTACCGCAGCCGCGACTTGAACGCTACCATCCATTTGTACGTGCGCGGCAGCAGCCTGGAAGGATATGACTACGGCCAGATCGACCGTTTGCGGGCCATGTTGCCCCCGGGCCGGCATATTGCCGTAACCGAGGCCGGGATCATCAACCCCCAATTGCCCATCCAGCAGGTGGGCCAGTTGACGGTGGCGCACTTCCGCAACATCATGCAACACCTGCAAGCCGGCGACTACCTGCTGGACCAGGTGCTGTACAACCCCAACGCGAAGAACAACACGGCGAACACCAATCCCAACGGGATCACGCCCAAGGGTACGGCCGTGTTGAACTACATCCGCGGCGGCCTGCAATAAGCCGTTCACGGCACCGCACCGGTGCGCCGCACACGCCCGCTCAAAGGGAGGCCCCCGCCGTTGTGCCGGCGCCGGTCATTGCCCCGCGACAAAGGTCACCGTGCCGCGCTTCTCCACGGTTTTGCCGGCTCCGTTGCGGAAGGTGCAGTACCACGCGTACACGCCCTGGGGCACCAGCCCGCCTCCCACGCGGCCGTCCCAAGCTTGGTGCCGGTCGGTCGTGGTCCAGATCTGTTGGCCCCAACGGTTGAAAATGGTGAACTCATAACCGCTGACATCCGCATAGGCCAGCACGGGCCGAAAGGTGTTGTTGTAGCCGCCCTCGATGAATGCATTGGGCACCCACACCTCTTCCTGCTGCACGGCACAGGCGCTGTTGCTGGTGCTCAGGGCGTTGATGCCGGAGGGGTTGCCGGCCTCCACCGCCTCCACATAGTAGCAGCACTTGCCGGAGGATTGCCACAGCCCTTGCACATCATCCTGGAAACTCCATTGGGCCGGACCGGTGGTGGCCAACAGGGAGAAAGGTCCGTCCGCCACGCTGCGGAACACGCGGTAACCCGAAACGTTGCCGGCCCACTGCACATAGCCGTTCCATAGCAGTTGGTTCACTCCGCCCAGGCCGGCCGTGGCGGCCAGGTGGATGGTGTTGCCGGTGTTGCTGGTCACCACGGTATTTCCGCAGCTGTCCTCCACCAGCACCCGGTAGGTATAGCTGCGATCGGCGGGGAGTGCATCGGTATCAATGAAGGCAACCACGGAGGCCGTGCCCGGAACAGCGGTGGCCAGCACCTCCCAAGGCAGACCGTTGTGGCTGCGCTCCAGCAGCAGGCGGCGGGTAAAAGCACCGGTGTCCACGCTGTCTTCCACCAACACTTGGTCTTCACCGGCAACGGTGGCCGTGCGGAGGTAGTTCCACTGCGGTACCGCCGGGTAGGCGGTGGTGCGGCAGTGCAGGTTGCTGAGGGTTTCGCGCAGGCCCACGGCCTTGGCCACAAAACAATACTCCCGCCCGGGCAGCACTCCGGTCAACACGTGCTGGTAGGTGGCGGGATCCATCAGGGCGATCAAGTTCAACGGTCCGGCATGGTCCAGTTGCAGGTACAGTTCGTAGTGGTCCACCGGCCAGCCTGTATAATCGGTACGGTCCACACGGATGGTTGCTGCACAACGGTCGTAGGTGGTGGCCAGGTGGACGCTGGTATGGGCATTGGATGCGGCACTGGTGTTGGGGCTGGGCGGGGTGCCTTTCCAACAGGTATCGATGGCGGCCACGGTGTATGATTCAGGACCGGCACCGGCATTGCTCAGCGGCCAGGTATAGGTGGTATTGAACTGTCCGTAGAGGGTATCGAGAATAACATTGCCTCCCGGGGTGGAAAGCACAATGATGTACCCGTCGGTGTCCGTCTCCGGGCTGGGGTTCCAGCTGAGCACGGCCTGATTGGTGGCCGTATCCACGGTGAGGTTCACGATGGTGGGCACCGTGGGCGGGCTGATGTCCTGGAAAAAGGCGCCATGGGCATTGCTGGTGGAAATGCAGCCGCTGGCATCGGGCAAAGTGGCACGGAAGGTGAGCGAATCGGCACAGACCGAAACCACGCGCTGCCAATGGTGCAACGTATTGACCAGGCTGTCGGCCAGCGCCCAGGTGCCCACGGGGTACTCCATGTGCACGTAGCCAACAGGGTTGGCGCCGGGCAAAGGCGGGTCGTGGGGCAAGTTCCAATCCACCACGGAACTGCCCAAGGGCACGCTTTGGGTTACCTGCAGGAACATGGTAGCGAGCGTATCGCTGGAGCTCGAGGTGTTCGGCGGTGCTGCAGCCGCGACCGTGGTGAGGTAGTAGTACTGCGGCGCCGCATCGGCCCCGGCGCCTGTGTGGGTAAACGTGCTTTGGGCATAGGTGGCCACTTGCCCCACCAGCGCAAAGGGCCCCGCAGGATCTGTCGCATGGAACACATCGTAGCGGAGGAAAAGTCCGTTGGGGTCGGGCGGCACCACCCAAGTGAGCACGGCCTCACCGGCGGGGCCCACGGAAGTGCAGCGCAGGCTGGGGGGCTCCAGCACGGCGGCAGAAGCCAAGCAAGGGAGCAGGAGCGCCCCGCAGAGGAAAGACCAAACGCGCACGTTGCACCAACGCAATTCCATCCGGATCGGTATCTTGTCCATGACGCAGCGCCCTAGCAAGGAGCATGCCCGGAGCAAGGCAGGGCGTTGCTCATAGGCTTTCCATCGCAGCCAGCTGCAGGCGGGCCTGCCTGAATTCCTGCATTACCCGTTCCACGATCTGCGCTGCGGGCAACACCTCGTGGAGTGCGGCGGCCACTTGGCCAATCTCCAGTTCACCCTGTTCCAGGTCGCCTTCGAACATGCCGCGTTTGGCACGGGCCCGCCCCAGGATCTGCTTGAGCTCCTCGATGCCGGCGCAGCGGGCATAGGCCTGCCGGAGTTCTTCGTAGAATGCGTTGCGCATCAGGCGGACCGGGGCCAATTCCTTGAGGGTGAGCAGTGTGTCGCCTTCTTGGCTTTGCACCACATGCTGCTTGAAGGCGGGGTGGGCGCTGCTCTCCTCGGAACACACAAAGCGGCTGCCCAATTGCACCCCATCCGCGCCCAAGGCCATGGCGGCCAGCATGGCCCGGCCATGGGCAATGCCCCCGGCCGCGATCACGGGCACCTGCACGGCGTCGCGCACCAAGGGCACCAGCACCAAGGTGGTGGTTTCCTCGCGGCCATTGTGGCCCCCCGCCTCGAAGCCTTCGGCCACCACGGCATCCACCCCGGCTTGTTCGGCCTTGCGGGCGAATTTGGCGCTGGCCACCACATGCACCACGGTAACCCCGGCATCCTTCAACTTGGCCGTCCACGTGGCGGGGTTGCCGGCGCTGGTCACCACAATGGGCACCTGTTCGGCGATCACCGTGGCGATGTGCTCCTCCACGGCCGGGTACAGCATGGGGATGTTCACGGCAAAGGGTTTGTTGGTGGCGGCCTTGCACTTGCGCACATGCTCCAGCAGCACCTGGGGATACATGCTGCCCGAACCGATGACGCCCAAGCCGCCGGCATTGCTTACGGCCGAGGCCAAGCGCCAGCCGGAGTTCCAGATCATTCCGGCCTGCACCAAGGGGTAGCGTACGCCGAAGAGGGAGGTGATGCGATTGCTCAAGGCGAAAAAGTTGGCGTGGTCAACGGGCGCGAAAGTAGCTGTACAACCAAGGCCGTGTATTATGTTGATATCCAAAGGGGAGAAACCGCGTATAACCGGACTTGGTATATATGTTTGCGACCAACCGGAGAACTGAATTGCATGCAGGCAGGAAGAACACCCTTGGTATTACTGGCCTTGCTGGGGCTATTGTGGGCAGGAGCCACCCATGCCCAGTACAGTTGGGACGTTGGCGGCCACGTGGGCGGTGCGAACTACCTGGGCGAAATGGGCGGTAAGGAGAAAACCCGGCAGGATTTCCTGTGGGACATGAAGCTCAACCAATCGCGTTGGGCGTTCGGAGCCTTTGCCCGCCGCAAGATCAACCGCACCATTGCAGTGAACGGGGGCTTGATGTACATGCGCCTGCAAGGCGCCGACCACTTGAGCACCAACCCGGCCCGGGTAGGTCGCAACCTGAACTTCCGCAACGACCTGCTGGAACTTTATGCACGGCCGGAGTTCACCCTGTTCCAAGACAATGACCTGGGGGGCAGCGGCCGCTACCGCACCGATTTCCGCCTGTTTGCCTATGTAGGCGCCTCGGTGTTCCTGAGCAACCCCAAGGGCCAGCTCAATCACACCGGCGAGTACTACAACTTGCGGGAGATGGACACCGAGCAGGCGGGCTACTCTCCCTTGGGTTTCGGGGTGCCTGCGGGCATGGGCTTCCATTTCACCTTCAACCGTCGCCACCGCGTGGGTTGGGATTTCGGATGGCGTACCACCTTCAGCGACTATTTGGATGACGCCAGCACAGTATACGCCGATCCCGCCTTGCTGCCCGGTGGCGCCTCGGGCTTGGCCGCCCAATTGGCGGACCAGTCCAGCTATGTATACGGCCCCAATGGCACCACCCCAGACCCCGCGGAGGCCGTGCAGTACAGCAAGGGCCTCAAGCGCGGCGACCCCACGCACAACGACAGCTACCTGACGATGACCTTTACGTATAGCTATGTACTGCGGGGCCAATCCAACTTTTACCGCCAGCGCTACAACTGGATGCGCGGCAAGAAGCGCGTCGGCCGCAGGAGCCGGGCCAAATTCTGACCTTGGTCACGAACAATCCATTGAAGAAGGGGCTTCGGCCCCTTTTTCATGGCCGCCCGGCAGCCTTTTGTTGGCGTTGCTCCTGCCCTGCTGCCCGCCTTGCGGTCAGTCCAAAATGAAGGACGTGTTGGCCAGGATGCGCTCCAAGCCTTGTTGCAGGGGCAGCAGCTCGCGGCCCAGCAGGTGGCGCATGCGGCTGATATCGGGCATGCGGCGGGTCATGTCCCCTTCCTTCAACGGCGGCAGGTGCACGATCTTCGAAGCGCTGCCCGTGAGCGCAACGATCAAGCGGGCGAGTTCCAGCACGGAGGTCTCCTGGTCGTTGCCGATGTTGGCCACCTCATTCACCACCTCCCCGTTGAGCAACGCGTTGGAGGTGGCCTCGATGTTGTCGTCGATATAGCAGAAGGTGCGCGTTTGGGAGCCGTCGCCATAGATGGTGATATCCTCGCCTTTGAGGGCGGCGCGGATGAACTTGCTCACCACAAAATCCTTGCTCTGCTTGGGCCCGTAGGTGTTGAAAAAGCGGAACACGGTATAGTCCAAGCCGTACTCGCGGTGGTAGCTACGCAGGAAGGCCTCTCCCAGATTCTTCACGATGGCATAGGGAAGCTTGCTGTTGAGCGGGGTGGTGAGTTCGTTCTGGGGGAATTCCACGGGCTCGCCGTACACCTCGCTGCTGCTGCTGAAGAAGACGCGCTTTACGCCGGTGTTCTTGCACAGGTCCAGTACGTTGCGAATGCCCTCGATGTCGTGCAGCACGTGCACGGGGTTGTCGGTGGTGCGCTTCACGCCCACCACGGCGGCATAGTGGAACACCTGTTCAGGCCGGTAGGCAAAGAACACGCTGCTGATGTCTTCGAAACGGTTGACGTCGCACTTGATGAAGTGGATGCCGGAGTTGCTTTCCAGCTCGAGTTTGCGCACATCGCCGGTGGTGAGGTTATCCACCACCACCACTTCGTTGCCCGGCATGTTGGCCAAGCGTATGGCCAAAGCACTGGGGATAAATCCGGCGCCGCCGGTAATGAGGATTCGGGACATTTCGCGGGATGAGGGGAACACTGCAAGTTTAGCGAGCGGGAAGGATCAAGGGCGGCGGGAGTGCTTCGCCGGGATCGGGCTGGGCCGGGCTGGCGCTTTCCACCGCACCGATGATCTCATCCTCGGACATGATGGTGAGGAGCACCAGCAGCAGGCTGGTGTACGGATTGAGCGAGCCGGACAGCCAGCTCTCGTACAGGATGGAGAAGAGCACGGAGAACAGCACGGCCATGGCGACCGGGGTGTTTTTCCCGGCCTTGATGAAGATCAGGAAGAGGCTTCGCAGGAAGAACAACAGGCCCACAATGCCGGTGTTCATCCAAAACACCAGGTAGGTATTGTGAGCGCCGCCCTGGTGGCCCATGCTGGAGAGCAGTTGTTTGGCGCGCTCCATTACCACGAACTCATGGTCGAAGCCGGCGCCGAACAAGAACAAGCCTTGTTCCTGGACCTGGTGCCAGGCATACTCCCACGCCACATAGCGTCCGGAGCCGCTGGCCAGGGTCTCCACGCGCAGGTACTCGTGCAGGCCCAATGCGTTGATGATGGCGGGCAGGTTGGCCACCATCAATTCCCCCAGCCCCACGAAGGCGATGAAGGAAAGGACCCCCAGGAACATCGAGATGCGGAAGAACTGGATGAAGAGCAGGAACATCAATGCGGACATGAGCGAGGTGCGCGCGCCGCAGGTGATCAGGTAATAGGCCAGCAACAGCCCGTAGAGGACCATCTCGGTACGGGAGAACAGGTCCTTGCGCAGGTGGTTCACCACCACCACGAGCATCAAGGTGAGATACACGAAGATGGCCATGCCATTGGGGTTGCCGAAGAAGCCCTTGAAGCGGCCGGCCAAGTAGTAGGTTCCCCCCGGATCCAACCACGGCAGCAACTGCTGGGCCAGCAACATGAACATCAGGAAACGGACAAGGTTGCCGAAGAACTCCCAGCCGTAGCGGCGGAAATTGAACAGGACATAGTTGGGCACCACCAGGAAGAGCAACCCGTAGGAAACCGTTTTCTGGAACGCCGGCACGGGCACCTCGGAGCGTAGTAGCGGCAAGAAGGCATAGACCAGGAACGGCAGGAAAATGGGGAACACGCGGGCCATGGGCTGCATGCGCACACGGTCGACCAGCAGCAGTGCGCCCAGTGCCATGATGTAGGTGTACTTGGCGGTTTTCATCACATCCATGCCAGGCAGCCCCTTGAGCATGTCGGAAAGCACCAGGCACATGATGAACCCGAAAAGGATATCGTGCCAGCGCCCGGCCCTTCGGAACAGGAACACGCCGATGGGCAGCACGGCGTAGAGCAGGACCGGTGCCAAGGCCGCCACGGCGATCCACAACAGGATGAAGACAAGCAGTTGGTAGTGCGCCCGGATGAATTGCCTCATGCTGCCTGTTGGGCGCGTGCGCCCCGATCGGGCAAATGTAACCGGCGGCCTATGGCGCTTGGGCGGTTGCCTTGGGCGGTGCGTTGCGCCTGCGCTGGATCAAGGCGTCCAGCATAAGCAGCTTATGCTCCACCACCCGCTCCCATGTAAAATTCTCCGCGATATGCTGCACGGACCGCCTCTTCAGGGCCAGCAGCTCCTGTGCCGGCATGGTGACGGCCTCCTGCATGGCCTCGGCGATGGCGCGCGGGTCGGGGCTTTGCAGCAACCAACCGGTACCGTCCACCAAGCGCCCCGAGGCGCCGACATCCGTTGCGATCACCGCCGTTCCGCAGGCCATGGCTTCCATGATCACGGTGGGCATGCCTTCGGACCAACTGGGACAGAGCAGCACATCGGCCTTCCGGAGCAACGCCTTGATGTTGTCCTCACCGCGCACGGTTCCGTGGTAGACCACCCGGGGATCAAGCACCCGGCCTTGTTCCTTCATGGGCCCGACAAAATGGAACCGCCAGCCTTGGGTTCCGCTTTGGATCAACCGGCGCAAGGCGGCATTGATCTCCTGGATGCCTTTGCGGCGCTCATCACGGCCAATGAACATGAAGACCCGCGGGTCCTGTAGGGTCAACTGTGGTGGATCGGCCAACCAGTCGGAGCCTATCGCACTAGGACATTCCAAGATGCGCCCGTCGGGCAGGCCGATGCGTTTGAGGATGTCCGTAATGTGCCTTCCCAGGTTCATGACGCCATCGGAGCCCAATGCCGCTTGGCGGGCCATGGCGCGCAGTGGCCCCCGGGTGAGCCGCGCCTTGAGCGAAGGCGGCGTTTGGAACATTTCATAACCGTGCAGGTGTGTCACCACCGGCACCTGCAGTTGCCCGGCTTGGCGGGCCTTGATGAAGGCCAGGCCCGTGAAGCCTTGGCAGTATACCACGTCATACTCCCCGGGGAGGTCCTTGATCAGGGCCCAAAGCTGCTCTGAATAGCGGCGGCTGGCCCTCAGGTAGTGGCCCGGCCAGCGGTCTTGTGCGGGAAACGGCAAGGAAAGGAAGTCCACGAGCTTTGGGTCCAAAGCTGCGAATTCGGGCCGTTGCCGTTCACTGCCGGCCTGCCCATGGGGGATGCAGTGCACCACCGTGGTGCGCACACCTTTGCCCGCCAAGGCCATGGTGAGGTCGTAGGCATACTTCTGCATGCCGCCGAGCACAAAGGGATAGATGCCATCGGTGACAAGCAGAATATGCATGGATGCGGCGGTCGGCACGGCAAAGAAAGCCCGAAATGCCGAGCTCTGCGGCGTTGGCCGAAGGGAGGCTGGAGCGGTCCGCCCCGAACTTCATCGACCGGGCACAAGAGGAAGTCAGCCGCGGCCAAGTGCTTGGTCGTACACGCGTGCAAGGGCAGCGTTGCGCACGCTGAGCGAAAAGCGCTCATGAACGATGGTTGCGCTGGCGGCACCCATGCGCAAGCGCAAGGCGTCGTCGTCCATCAGCTGCTGCAAGCGGGCGGCCACCTCTGCGGCAATGTCGGCGCTGGTGCGTCCTTCCACGGGAAGCACCCATCCGTTGCCACCGTTGCGGACCACTTCGGGCAGGGCCCCGGTATCGGAACAGATCACCGGCAAACCGCAGCCCATGGCCTCCAGCACGGTGTTGTTGAAGGGGTCGCGGAAGGTGGTGCTCACAAAGATGTCGGCGGCGCGCATCTGCCCGATCACCTCGTGGTGGGGCAAGGCGCGGTGCAGGGTGATGCGGGGATCATCGGCGATGGTGCGGGCGGCCCATGCCACCACGCCCGCATCGGGGTATACTCCCCAATCCACCTCCAAGGTGCTGATGATCACCAGGCGCGCATCGGGCCTGTTGAGCTGCACAAAGGCCTTGAGCAGCTCAACGCCCCCCTTTCGAAAAAAGCCGTTTCCGGCAAAGACCACGGTGCAGCGCCCCGGGTGGCGGCCTTCGGGGAGATAAGGTTGCACCGCCCGATAGATCACGGTCATCTTGGCGGGATCCACGCCGGCGGCGGTCAACCGGTGCTGATTCAGCTCGCGGGTGCGTTGACTGGTGAAGATCAAGGCCTTGCAATGCCTTTCGGCGAGCTTACGCTGCCCCCAACGGTAGCGTGGATGCTCCGGGGGCAAGGTGCCGTAGCGCGGAAGCTGGCTTTCCACCTCCACCACCCACGGATGCCTGTTGGCCACAATGCCGTTGTACGTATGGTAGAGCTGCACCGGCTGCAGGGGCAAGAACCATTTGGTGTTGAGCACGAATTGGGAGCCCATGCGCAGCAGCTGCCACGGCATGTCCCAACCGCGCACATAGCGGTAACCCGCCGGCGGCTGGTTGAAACAGTAGTGCTGCCAGTAGCGCGTTTTATTGCTGATCCCCACGATGGGCATAGGGCGAGTATACGGACAGGAGCCGTATCGCCTGCCGGAAGCGGGTCAGGTCAGGAAGGCTGGGCAGCGTACCAGCGTGCAAACTCCTGCAGGCCTTGGGCCAATTGCGTTGCCGGCCGGTAGCCCAAGAGTGTCCGCGCCTTGGTGATGTCGGCGAAGGTGCGCGGCACATCACCGGGTTGGCCCGGCAGCTCCTCGATCAGGGCCTTGCGGCCGAGCTGCGCTTCAATGGCCGCGATCAGGTCCCGCAGGCGGATGGTGTCAGAATTGCCCAAGTTGAAGAGGTCGAAGGCGCCATGGTCGTCAGTGCGTTGGGGCAGCCTGTCCATGGCGGCGCGCACGCCTTGCACAAGGTCGTGCACATAGGTGTAGTCGCGACTGGTGGAACCGTCGCCGTAGCGCTGCACGGGCATTCCCCCGGTGATCTTTCGGAAGAAGGCATGCACGGCCAGATCGGGGCGTTGGCGCGGTCCGTATACGGTAAAGAAGCGCAGCACCGTGGTGGGCAGCCCGTGCAGGCGGGCATATACCCGGGCGAACTGCTCGGCGGCGAGCTTGGTGGCGGCATAGGGGCTGATGGGCTGCAGTGCCTGCAAGGATTCCTGCCAAGGAACCTGGGGGTTCTCGCCGTAAACGCTGCTGCTGCTCGCCAGAATGAAGTGCGCCGCACGGTGCTCCCGGGCCCGCTCCAAGAGCTTCAGGGTGCCGGTCACGTTTACCCGGTGGTACTCGAGCACTTGATGGATGCTGGGGCGCACCCCGGTTTTCGCGGCGAGATGCACCACGGTGGTATCCGCTCCCGGGTGGCGGCTGAACGCCTGCGCCAGCACGGCGTCATCCAGAATATCGCCTTCCACTGCCTGAAAGTTGCTGTTGGCCAGGTGGGCGGCGATATTCGCCTGCTTGGTGGCACGGGCATAGAATGGATCGAAGTTGTCGACCACCGTTACCTGCCAGCCTCCTTCGCCCAGCAACTTGTCCACCAAGTGGCTGCCGATGAATCCGGCCCCGCCGGTGATGATCGCATGCCTGCCCATGTTTGGCGGGCTAAACTACGCTGGTGCGCCGTAAGGGCGAAGCGGAGCGTGCCTGGGCTCGGCAGCAACGCTCCCGAAGATCTGAGGTGGAGCACATCTACGTGGCGGCATCCGGTGCAGCCCAAGGAATCTGCACTACCTGCCATTCGCCCACCCCGGCAGGGCAAACGCATCTAAATCGCTGTATTTACCGGAAGCTTGTAGAAGGAATTGCTCTAGGTTCTTGTTGTAAGGGGCTTCGGCTCCGCTCAGCCCAGTGTGCGCTTTAACGACAATTGAAAAGAGAAACTGTGGGCTGAGCATAAGCGTAGCGGCACTCCCGCTTCGGCTCCGCTCAGCAGGATGCACCGCATCCGAGGAGCCGAAGCCCCAACGACGATCACTCACAAGCCGCTTGCAGTAACAGTTCCCCAGGGCATGGGTGGCCTACGATCTTGATGCGTTTGCCCTGCCCGACCCGGGCCCTCACCCCCGGCTGCGGCTACCTTCGCGGCCCGATGCAGCCCGGTGAACCGATCTTGTTGATCTGCCATTCCTTTCCGCCGGTACCGGGCATTGGGGGCAGGCGCTGGGCCAAGTTCGCCAAGGAACTGGCGCGACGCGGGCACCCGGTGCATGTGGTCCGTGGCGAGCTGTTGCCGGGCAGGCCCCATTCGTTGTGGAGCGCGGATGCCGATCATGCCTGCATCATCCACCACGTGCTGCCTGCGCGGTATCCGGCGGTGCTTACCCAAGTGCAGGTGCGCACCCTGGCCGACAAGCTGCGGTACCACGGCTGGATGAAGGTGCTGCCGTGGCTGTGCCGCGGCAACTGGTTCGACCCGTCCATCTTCTGGCGCGGCCAGTTGCACCGTACGGCAAGCCGGCTGATCGGCAAGCACGGCATCCGGCGGGTCATCGCCACGGGCGCACCGTTCCGGCTAATGGCCTACGCAGCGGAGCTTAAACGCTTGTTTCCGCAAGTGCACCTGGTGCTGGACCTGCGCGATGAATGGACCTGGAAGAACCACTACGGACTGGCTACCATCGGTGAACCACGGCGCGCCCGGGAGAGGGCCCTTGAAGCCGTTTCCATACAACATGCGGACAAGGTGACCACCCCGCATGAACGCATCGTGGAGCACTTGCGCCACACCTACCCTGCCGATCCGGCCAAGTACGTGCTGCTGCCCCATGCTGTGGACCCCGAGGACTTTGACGCTTCGATCCGGCCTGTGCAAGACGGCCGTTTCCGCATGGTCTATGCCGGCAGCATGTACGGTGCGGCCGAGGCCGAGCATTACTTCCGGCAGTTGCTCGCCGCCTTTGAGGCCCTGCGCAACCAGCAGCCACAGGCCTTGGCGCAGTGCGTGTTGGACCTTTACGTCACCGGGCACGACACGCGCTGGTACGAGGAGCAAGCGGAGCAGCGGGGCCTGGGCGAGACCATCCGGTTCCACGCGCCGCTTGCGCCCAAGGAGGTGTTTGCAAAGGTCCGTGCCGCCAACCTGGTGATCCTGTACATCCCGCAGGTGAACAAGGACATCATCGGCACCAAGTTCCAGGAGATCTTCTACGCTGGCACGCCCATCCTGCATGTGGGCGAGGCCGGCCTGGTAAGCCGCACCATCACGGAGCAGCGCATGGGCACTTCGATCCACGTGGAAGAGCTGGTCGCGGAACTTCCGCGCATCATCACGGGCCAGCGCAAGGTGGAAACGGACCGCACTGCCGACCACAGCGCCTATCTGCTGCCCAAGGTCACCGATCGGATGTTGCGCGAGGTGCTGGCGTAGCGCGCCAAGGGCAAGGCCCGGAGCGCTCAGGCCAAATGGCGCATCAGTTCGAGGTAGGAAGCGCGGAATCCTTCCTTGGTGAAGTGCTCCATGGCATAGTTGCGCAGGCGGTCCCGCTCCGCATCGGAGGGCCGGTGAAGGGGTGGCAAGGCCGTCCCGGGCCGGCATACGGTGCCCAGCCGGTCTTGCAGCACGGCAGCTGAAAAATCGCCGATGCCCTCGCTGATGATCACCGGCAGGCCGCAGGCCAGGTACTCGGCGAACTTGGTGGGGGATGCCACGCGGTTGGTGATGGAATCCTCTCGCACCAGCAGGGCCGCGTCGCAACCGCGCAATGCGTTCGGAACATCCTGCGCCGGCAGCCACCGGCGGGCCACACGGCCGGGGAATTCCTGCACCAAGGCATCGATGCCGCGATCGGCCTGGCTGAGGAAGAGCACTTGGAGCCCCGGGTGCGCATGCAAGGCCGTGCGCAACAGCCCGCTGAGCAGCTCGAAGGATTGCCAGCCCGCCGATGAACCGGCGTATGCCAGCAGCACATCCTGCGGGCCGGTGGCGGGCAGCGGCCGCGCCGAAGCGCCGGTGGAGGGCTGCCGCAGGTGCGCCTTGCCCAGTGTGCAAGGGATCACCACGTGGCGGATGCCCGCATATCCGTAGCGCTCCCGCCAATGCTGCACCAGGGCGTGGCTCACGGCCAGCCGCATGTCGGCCTGCTCCAGGGCCTCGGCCTCCAAGGAGCGGAACTGCGCGATGAGGGCATCATCGTTGATGATGCGGTATTCCTCCCATTCGGCGGCGTAGGCCGCGCGGGCATCAAAGCCCACTTTGCCCACCAAGCCTTTGTCACGGGCGCGCAAGGCCATCCAAGTGGCCAGCACCCCCCGCGCCATGATGGCCGAGGGGCGCAGCAGCCGGCACACCAGGTTGACCAACGCGCCGTTGGCGCGCCACCGCTTTACGCCGGGCACCATGGGCAACACCACGGCCCCGGGTGCATGCGCCTTGATCTTGCGGCGGATGGCAGCGTAGTCGCGCAAACTCACCAGGGCCACCAAGCGCACGCGTGCGCCGCCCAAGGTGTTCAGGTAGGCCACCACATCGGTGACCTGGCTCCAGTACACCCCGCCGGGCGCATCGTTGTATGTGAGGTAGAGGATCACAGGCGGGCGATCACATCAAGAACCCGTTCGGTGGCATGTCCGTCCCAGAGCGGGGGAACCGATCCCTGCTTGAATGTTCCGGCCTGGATGCGCCCGATGGCGTTGCGCAGGACCTGCAGGTCGAACGTGATCAGTTCATTGGTGCCCAAAGTGACGGTGATGGGCCGCTCGGTGTTGGGGCGCAACGTGAGGCACGGTATGCGGCGGTAGGTGGTTTCCTCTTGGATGCCGCCGCTGTCGGTGATCACAAAGGCGCAGGTGGCAATGAGCTGCTGGAAGTTGAAGTAGTCCATGGGCGCGGCGAGGCGCAGGTTGGGCAAGGCCTTCAACCGGGGCAACAGGCCGGTGGCCTCCAGCTTGGCGGTGGTGCGCGGATGCACGGGGAACACCACCGGGCGTTCTTCGGAAACTACGGCGATCAGCTCCACGAGTTTTGCGAGTTCACCGGCATCGTCCGTGGTGGCTGGCCGGTGGATGGTCATCAGCACGTGGCCGCCATTATTCAGCCCAAGGTCTTTCAGCACGGTGGCGGCCCGTACCTGCGGATCGTAGGCCACCAGGGTATCGATCATGGTGTTGCCCACCAAATGAACGGCCTCCCCGGGTCGGCCTTCCGCGATCAGGTGGTCGATGCCGCTTTGCTCGGTGACAAAGAAGATGTCGGTGATGCGGTCGGTGAGGATGCGGTTGATCTCTTCCGGCATGCCCATGTCGCCGCTGCGCAGGCCGCTCTCCAAGTGGGCAAGCGGCAAGCCCATCTTGTTGGCCACGAGCGCACCGGCCAAGGTGCTGTTCACATCGCCGGGCACGATCACCAGGTCGGGCTTCCATTCTTTGGCCACGGCCTCCAGCCCGATCATCATGTGGCCCATCTGGGCGGCGGGGCTGGCCTGGGGCGTGTCCAGGAAGCGGTCGGGGCGCAGACCGAACTGGTCGAAGAACACGGTGCTCATACGATCGTCGTAATGCTGGCCGGTATGCACCAGCTGCACTTGCATGCCGCGCCTTGCCGCCTCCGCCTTGAAGCGTGTAACCTTGATGAAATTCGGGCGCGTGCCCACCACCACCATCAACTTCTTCATGCCGTGGATAATTCGCCGCGGGCCATTGGGCCGGCATGGCGGGCGCGAAAGTAGGCTTCGTTGTTGCGAGGAGGGGGGAACGAGCGCCGAAGCACACCGTCATTGCGAGCCCGTCATCGGGCCCACCGTCATCACGAGGCCGAGGCACGAGGCCGAAGTGATCCCGCACACGCCGTGGCACCACTCCCCAACCGTCATTGCGAGCCCGTCACTGGGCCAAGCCCACCGTCATTGCGAGCCCGTCACCGGGCGAAGCAATCTTTAATTCCGTCCAGCTCAATTAAAGATTGCTTCGGGCTTGTTAAATGCACAAGCCCTCGCAATGACGGGGGCGGGACCTGAACGCCGCACTCACTCCGCCTTTGGGTTGCGGTCCGTGCGCGGCAAGGTGGCGGCGATCAACACGAACACCAGCGGCACGGGGTATTGCAGCATGTGCGACAGGCGCACGCTCACCAGCTCGAACGGCGGTGCCCACCGAGCGGCGAAGTGCATGGCCAAGGAGAGCAGGGCAAAGGCAGCAAAACCGGCAAGGATCAACTTGGCCTGGCTCCAATTGCCGAAGAGGATGCGCGCCAGCAGGATGCACAGCCCGGCCATGACGGCCATGGAACCCAAGGCCAGTGCCCACTTGAGGGCCAGCAATGTGGGCAGGTCCAAACCGCGTGTCCAGGCCTGCACCAACGAATGGGCATAGGAGAACGGCGTATGCCGTTCCAGGTGGTCGATCTGGTAGTTGAGGTTGATGAAGGCGAATTCGCGCCAGCTGCCGAAGGCGATGCCGACCACCAGCACCAAGGCCGCCTCCATGCGGCGGGGCCAGTATAACCCGCGCGCGTTCATGGGCCGGGTACGGCTGTACGCGTGGCAAAGCGCTTTACCCAGAGGTACCACAGCAGGAACACCCAGCCGTAGACGATCACATAGAAGGTGTAATCGTGGTTGAAATTGAGCCACTCGTAATTGATGCTCACCACAATGCAGAGGGCGGCCACGCGCAGGGCGTTGATCAGGTGGATGGAGAGGATGCCCAATGTGCCGAACCACAGCTTGTGCTTCCAAGGCCCGCCATAGGCCAGCAGGAAGATGAGGAACACGGCGAAGAGGCCCACGCCGTTGCAGGGGTCGCCGATCCACAGCAGGTGGCCTCCCTCAATACCGATGGTGCGGATGTTGTCGGCATTCACCGGCTCGGGGATCAGGGCATAGCCCAAGGTGGTGAGGATGGCCCCGGACCAGTGGATCAAGGAATCGATCACCGCATGGTCCAACGCTCCCGAGGGGTGCAGCACAAAGGAATACAGGAGGTACCAGCCAGCATAGAGGGAGGCGGCGACCAGCAGGAAACGGAGCAAGGGATCACGGCCCGCCCGCGCCGGGGGCATGCCGAAGGCCATTACACCGCGGACTTGCGGGCCTTGCGTGCATCCAGGGCCTTCTTGCTGCCGAGCAGCGCACCGGCCCCGATCAACAGGGAAAGGCCGCCGTCAATGGGAATGCAGGGCGGGGGCCAGCAGGGCGGGTTGCCGCCCGAGCCGGGCTGGGCCAGCAGGGCACCGGCCAAAGGCATCACAAACAAGGCCGTAAGCAGCAACGTGCGGTACAGGTTCTTCATGAATACGGAACGAATAATGGCAACAAGCACCGCGGACAAATGTAGCCCCGCGCTGCGCAAGTGCTTCCGGCCGTACAAGGCATCTTATCAACGATGGGCTGGTGGCTGTGGAAAACGACGGCCGAGCCCGGCTGGGGATCGACCGGAGCAAGCCGCGGGGCGATGGAAAAAGGCGCGGCCTTGTACCCGATGCCGTGCACGGGCGATCAAAGATCCCCTTGTCAAAGGGCTCATTCAAAGCGCTGGCATTGGTCCTCAGTCCTTAGGCCCTTCAGGGCAGCTCGCGCGTTTTGTGCCGCCTTCAACAAGCACATTGTTCGGGCAAAAATGAAGCAGCATGCCCGCTTCGGTCCCGTTCGCCAGCATGCCTTTCAGGCGGGGAAATTGAAGGGCCTTCACCGCATGGCAACGGCGGGTTTCCCCAGTTGTTGAACCTGATCCCGCGTCATCCCGATCTCAGCATGGCCCTTTTGATGAGCATGCCCTGGCCCCCCATGGAACCCGCCGCTGGGCCATGGCTATATTTGCCGCCCTCGATAACACCCGCCCCGCACGGGCCGGGCGCTCCGCGCACAGATCATGGCAGCATCCACAGGCCCCAAAGGCGGCATCATCGAGGTGAACGACCTGCGCGCCCTGGCCCGCATCGTATCCAAGAACTGGTACTTCGTGGCCATCGTCCTGGTGCTCTCCACGGTGCTCTCCTACCTCTACGCCTACAAGATCCCCGACGTGTACGGCGCTTCCACGCAGATCCTGCTCAAGGACCAGACCGCCTACGACTACCAGAGCCAGATGTACCGCAACATCGGCTTCGTCAGTTCCTACGGCGACATCGTCAACCAGAAGCGCGTGCTCACCAGCTACGACCTCATCGACCGCACCTTGGACAAGCTCGACTTCCAGGTATCCTATTACATCATCGGCCGCTTCAAAACCAGCCAGATCTATTCCAACCTGCCGTTCACCGTGGACATGCAGGTGCTCAACAACAAGCTCTACGAGCGGCCCATCGACCTGCACATCATCGACCCGGGCACCTACTCGGTAAGCTACGATGCCGGCGAGGGCGTGGTCACCAAACGTTTTCCCTTCAACAAGGATGTGGCCGATGCCGACTTCACCCTGCGCATCACGCCCAGCGCGGACATCTCCGCGGCCACCATCGGCAAGTACACCGCCAGCGACTACCGCTTCATCCGCCATGCCCGCGAGCGCCAGGTGGCCAAATATGCCCGGGCCCTCACCGTGGAAGACATCCCCTACACCTCCATCCTGCAGATCTCCGTGGAAGATGAGGTGGCCGACCGCGCCAAGCTCTTCCTGGACACCCTGAGCAGCGAGTACATCAGGTACACCCTGCAAGGGGATGTGGACATCAACGAGAACACGCTCAAGTATATCGACAAACAGCTCGATGAGGTCAGCGGCATCCTGGGCCAGTATGAAGATGACCTGCAGCGCTACCTGCGCAGCAAAGACATCCTGGACCTCAACAAGGAGAGCTCCATGTACTTCAACCAGCTGGTGGACCTGGACGTGCAGAAGCGCCGCTTCCAGCTGATGATCGAAAGCGTGGACAACCTGCGCAACTACGTCACCAACATCGGCGAAGGCAAACTGCTTCCCCCTTCCTTCTACGTGCTCAGCGACGACGGCTTCCTGAAGAACACCTTGGGCGAACTGTACAAGATGCAGATGGACCTGAACCGGTTCGCCTTTGCGCTCGAACCGGACAACCCCACGGTGCAGGAGACGCAGAAGACCATCCAGCTCACCAAGGCCAACCTGCTGATCTACCTCAAGAACACGCGAGAAGCCATCACCCAGAAGATCGCCGACCTGGACAAGCAGGCCAGCGAGTACACGGGCCTGATCCGCGCCGTGCCCGAGAACCAGCGCGATGTGGAGGCCTTCCAGCGCAAGGTGAAGGTGAACGAAAAGCTCTACGAATTCCTGCTGGAAAAACGCGCCAGCACGGTGATCGCCCGCGCGGGCATCGTGCCCCAGACCAAGGTGATCGAGGCCGCCCGCTCCAAGGGCGTGGTAAAACCGGACAAGACCAAGATCCTCTACACCTTTCTGCTGGGCGGCGGCCTGCTGAGCATGCTGCTGGTGTTCGTGCGGGTGGTGTTCTACGACCGTTTGGAGAACGCCGAACAGCTGCGCAATGCCACCCATGCACCGGTGTTCGGCGAGGTGATCGCCAGCGAGAAGGTCGCCGACAATTACGTAGTGGTGGACAGCGACCCCAAGGCGGCCATTACCGAAAGCTTCCGCACCATCCGCACCAACCTGGAGTACCTGCCGGCCACCGCCGCAGGCACCGGCCGCGTGGTGATGCTCACCAGCTACCGCCCCAGCGAGGGCAAGACCTTCTGCTCGGTGAACCTCAGCGCCATACTGGCCAAGGCCGGCAAGAAGGTGCTGCTGCTGGAACTGGACCTGCACAAGCCCAAGGTGGGCACCGGCCTGGGCATGAAGAGCAAAACGGGCATCAGCACCATCCTCGTTGGCAAGGCCGGCGTGGAACAATGCATCCAGCCCACCACGATCGATAATTTCCACGTGATCCTCGCCGGGGCCAGCCCGCCCAATGCCAGCGAGCTCATCCTCAGCGACCAGCTGCTGGCCATCTTCAACTACGGGCGCCAACACTACGACTATGTGCTGGTGGACACCCCTCCGGTGGGCCTCATCACCGATGCCCTGCTGATGATGCGCCACGTGGATGCCACCCTCTTTGTGATCAACACCCGCTTTGCCAACAAGGACCACGTGCGCAACGCCATGGACGTGCATGCGGCCAACCCCGCGCCCAACTTCGGCTTCATCCTCAACGGGGTGCGCATGAAGAAGAGCAAGTACTACTACAACAGCAACTACGGCTATGGCTACCGCTACGCCTACGGCTACGGCGGTTATGGCTACGGCTACGGGCGCAAGCGCCGCAGCAGGCAGGGCACCCCGGCCGATGATCACCATGACGACGGCGGAACCCAGGCCTGATGCCCCGGCCCCGAGCGATTGGGACGTGGTGATCGCCCCGGCACGCCCCTGGTGGCGGCTGGACTTGGGCGAGATCTGGCGCTACCGCGACCTGCTGCGCGAACTGGTGGTGCGCGACCTCACCGCCGTGTACAAACAAACCATCCTCGGCCCCCTGTGGGTGCTGGTGCAGCCCTTGCTCACCTCCATCATGTTCGCCGTGGTCTTCGGCCTCATCGCGCGCATGTCCGTGCCGGGCATCCCCGGCCTGCTCTTTTACATGGCCGCCGTGGTGCCCTGGAGCTTCTTCGCCGGCGTGATCAACAAAACCGCCGCCACCCTCACGGCCAACGCACCGCTGATGACCAAGGTGTACTTCCCCCGGCTCATACCCCCGCTCTCCTCCACCTGCTCGGCAGGGTTCACCTTCCTGGTGCAGCTGCTGTTCTTCTTCCTCTTCGCCTTGGCGTACCGCTTCAGCGGATCATACCATTGGGCACCGGGCATCGCCCTGCTCTGGCTGCCGCTGCTGCTGCTCTTGCAGCTCATGCTCGCCTTCGGCACCGGCCTCATCGTGGCAGCCCTCACCACCCGCTACAAAGACCTCAACTTCCTGATCAGCTTCGCCGTGCAGCTGCTCATGTACGCCAGCCCCGTGATCTTCCCGCTCAGCAAGTTGGATCCCGCAAGCAGATCCTTCCTGGTCATCGCCGCCAACCCCATGTCGCCCATCATCGAGGGCTTCCGCGGGGCGCTGCTCGGCACCCCGGCAAACTGGGCGGCGCTCTGGTATTCCTT
>JADZAC010000086.1 GCA_020852835.1 Flavobacteriales bacterium | reverse complement strand
TTGGCCGCGGACTTTGTGCCTTCGGTCAGGATGCCGCCGGGAATGATGGCATTCACCCGGAAGCCCTTGTCGCCGAATTCACGTGCCAGATCGCGCGTCAGGGTGATCACTCCCACCTTGCTCATGGAATAGTGCACCACATCCTTTTTGAAGGGCATGATCGCTTCCACCGAACCGATGTTCACCACCACACCGCCCTGTTTGATCCGGTTCCGAATAAAGCCCTGGCACATCCACAGCACGGAATAGAGGTTGGTGTCCATCACCCGGGCCAAATAGGCCGCGTCCAGCTCCAAGAATGGCTTGAAGGGATAAATGCCTGCGTTGTTCACCAGAATATCGATGTCCCGTGCGGTGCGGCCCTCCCAAAAACGGTCGATCGCGGATTTGTTGCTGATGTCGATCGCGTGCAGCTCGGCAGTGGGCATCTCTTCCCTCAAGTTGCCGAGCTTCTCCTCATCACGGTCCATCAGCACCAATTGGGCACCCGCCTCGGCCAATCGCAGGGCCATGGCACGGCCGATGCCGCTTGCGGCGCCGGTCACCAATGCTTTGCGGCCCACTAAGGAGAGCAGTTCGCTGAGCGGGGCCTTGGCCTTGCCATGTTTGGTCTTTGCCATGTTCCTGAAGCAGGTCAACGCTTTTCCAACTGCCGTTTCAGTTTCTCTTCCACGTTCGCCAGCAAGGCCATGAAATTGTCGCCACGCTCAGAAGCGAAAGGGTCGTTGCCCGGTATGCCCAAACGAACGCTTACCTGTTTGGGGTCATTGGATTTTGCCGCCTTGTCCTCCAAGTACACATCGGCATGCGTAATGCCTTGGAAGTGGCGGCCCAGGCGCGAAAGCATCTTGCGTATTTGCTCCTGCACCCCGGCATCCACCTCATGGTCCACAGCTTGGATATCCAGCTTGATCCCTTCAAAATTCTCCGTGTAGTTCATGTTGCTCCGTGTGGTTTGTGATGATCTGCCGCATGGGTTGCATGGGCATTGTTCCAAAGCTACCCTTGCAGGTCCGGGCTGCACCTGATATCCATCAAGGATCACATTGCCCAAAGTCCTCCTTGGGTGAACAGGAACCGCTATGCCTGCTCCCCCTGCTCCACCAGTAGCTTCCGGTAGGCACTGAAGATGGCATCCTTGCTGAGGTAGCCCACATAGCTGCCTTGGCCATCCACCACGGGCAGCGTGTGCTTGCCGCGCTGGTTCATCATCAGCAGTACATCGTGCAAGGGCATGTCCGGGCGCACCCGTTCGGTGGAGGGCTGCGCCACCTCGCCCAAGGGGCGGTTGCGGACGGCGGGGTCGGGGCTGTACGCGGCCTCCGGCAAAAGTTCAATGCGATCACCGTTTACTCCTGTTCCCCTGGTACGGTGTGCGCAAGTCGCGATCCACGCCATGGCATTCCATGCGACCTCACCAATCGTTCGCATGCCTGCCGCTCAGCGCCCCGGATTCCACCAGCCCCTTGGTGTAAATGGAATACTTCCGGATGCGCTTGTTGATGAAGAACGAAATGGCCGATACCACCATCAGCGGAACCATCAGCGTGTAGCCGCCAGTGATCTCCGCCGCCAAAAAGATCCCCGTGAGCGGCGCGTGCATCACCCCGCTCACGCTGCCGGCCATGCCCACCACAATGAAGTGTGTAATGTGCAGGTGGAACAGGCCCGTCATGTTCAGGCTGTAGGCGAATAAGAAGCCGAAGAGCCCGCCGATGGCCACGCACGGCCCGAACATGCCGCCGTTGCCGCCGCTGCCCATGGTAACGGCGGGGGCGATGGCCTTGAACAGCAGGGTGAGCGCGGTGAAGAGCACCAGGGCCCAGGTCAAGCCTTGGTATTCGGCGAAGAGGCTGTTGGAAAGCAGCGACTGGTACTCCCCGTCCAGCAGCTTCTGGATGGTGATGTAGCCTTCGCCATACAATGCGGGGAACAGGCTGATCAAGGCGCCCAGCACCAGGCCGCCCGCACCTACCTTCAACCACGGGTGTTGCACACGGCGCAGCTGCTTCAGCACGGATTCGTTCACCGCCGCGAAGTACACCGAGAACAGGCCCGAGGCGATGCCGAAAAGCACATAAATGAAGAAGTTGTCCAGTGCGGAACTCCCCGGTACGTAGGCGAAAAGCGGCGCATTGTAGATCAGCCGGGAGATCACCGAGGCCACCGCGCTGGCCAGCAGCAGCGGGATGATGGCCGGTACCGTGATCGCGGGCAGCAGCACCTCCAGCGCAAAGATCATCCCGGCCACCGGGCTTCCGAAGGCCCCGGCGATGCCCGCCGCCCCGCCGCTGGCCAGCAGCAGCGTGGTTTCCCGGTAGTTCAGCCCGAAGAGGCGGCCGGCGTTGGAGCCCAGCGACGCACCGCTGGCCACCGCAGGCGACTCCAAGCCTGCCGAGCCGCCCATGCCCACCGTGAGCGCGCTGGTGATGATCTGGCTGTACGCATGGTGCAGGTCCAACCGGCTGCGCCCGTGCAGGATGCTGGCCATCACCGGCGTGATGCCCTGCCGGAACGGCTTGCGCCGGATAAAGAGCTTGAGGTAACCCACCGTGAGCGCAAGCCCCAGGATCGGAAGCGCGAAGTACAGCAGAAACTTGTGCCCGCCCTGGATGTCATTCTGCAGGTAGTTGGCCACCAAATGGGTGAGCTTTTTCATCAGGGCGGCCGCCGTGCCGCCCAGCACGCCCACGATGCCGGCGGCGATCACCAGAAAAGTGTTCTGCGACAAGTGTGCCTTGCGCCAATGGTTGAAGCTGATGATCAGCCTGAGCAGGCGTTCCGTCATGGCTGGCCTAAAATAACGGCTCGTAATTGCAGAAGACCGGGCTTCTTCTGACAACTGCATTGGGCTGAGCGGGCCGAAGCCCCAACCCCAAATACTACACTGGGCTGAGCGGAGCTGAAGCCCCAACCCCATGGTGCCCACAACCTCAAAGGTTGTAAACCTCTAGCCACTGTCAGCGGTCATTTCTATTCCCTTTACCGGTCCCTAACTTGCAGCCATTGATCCGTTTCAAGACCATGAAATACTTCAGCATAGCCGCAGCCCTGCTCTTCCCGTTCCTCAGCTTCGCCCAGCCGGCCAGCAAGCTCCTTGCCGAGCCGGACCCCAACAAGCCCCTTACCGTGGTGGAAACCAGCTGCGGTGAATGCAATTTCAACCTGCCGGGCATGAGCTGCGATGTGGCCGTGCGCCTGCCCGAAGGCAGCTACTATGTGGACGGTGTAGGCATCAAGGAATACGGCCATCCGCACGATGCCAACGGCTTCTGCGTGGCCGTGCGCAAGGCCGAAGTGCAGGGCGAAGTGGTGGACGGCCGCTACAAGGCCACCTACTTCAAGCTGCTGCCCGTGGATACCGACAAGCAGCTTGGCATGGAAGAAACCGGGAACGGCAACAAGCGCAAGGTCAAACAGGAGGAAAAATAGCGGCACATCGAGGTTCTGTCCAGCGCACTATCAAGGTCTCCCTTCTGGGACCTTGGTGCAACACCAAACCCTGTTGATCGGGAAAGCTCCGTAAGCCTCCTGCCAACCACCCCTTGCAAAGCTGAACTACTTTGCTAAGGGCTGCCAGTTCTGAGGCAGCAGTTGGGAGAGCCTATTGGCCTTGTGCTCCGGGATGCGTGCGATCACATCGCTGAG
>JADZAC010000085.1 GCA_020852835.1 Flavobacteriales bacterium | reverse complement strand
TCCACCGATCAGCACCCCGTACACACCTACGCCACGGACGGCACGTTCACCGTACTGCTCACCGCCAAGCGCGGCTCCTGCAACGATACCGCTTCGGTGGCGCTCGTGAACGTGGGCATCGAGGAACTGTCGGGGTCGGTCCACATCGGCCTCGCGCCTAATCCCGCCGGTGCAGTGCTGCGGATCACCAGTTCGCACGCCATGGAGGAGATCAGGTTGCTGGATCTCGCGGGAAGAACGATCAGCAGCATCGTTCCCGCAGCGCGCACACGTGAGTTTGAGCTGCGCACCGATGGTATGCCGGGCGGCCTGTACGTGCTGGAAGTGACCGCGACAGGCGTGAAGGGGAGAAAGACGTTCGTGAGGGCGAGTTGGTGAACCGGAGCAACAGCGCAACAGACCAACACCCCGCACCCATCCGCATGGGGAACAACTACGGGGCTTTCGATCCCGCAGTGGCTTCACTTTCATGAGCACCAGATCCGGGCTGGTGGGATGGGCCTGCACGCCTCGGGAAGCAGCTGCACTGGCCCAACCACCGGCCAGCCTGTACTTTCGCCCGAACCATGAAACTGATCTCCTTCAACGTGAACGGGGTGCGGGCCGCAGTAGGCAAGGGCCTGGTGGATGCCCTTCAGGCCTTGGATGCCGACATCATCTGCCTGCAGGAGACCAAGGCCACGGCGGCGCAGGTGGCCGAAGCCTTGGCAGCGCTCAAGGGCTATCACCTCCACGCCAACGCTGCGGATAAGCCGGGCTATTCCGGCACCGCGATCCTTTCCCGCCAGAAGCCGGAAAGCGTGGCCATGGGCATCGGTGCAAAGGAGCACGACGGCGAAGGCCGCGTGGTCACCGCCGCCTTTGCCGACCACATCGTGGTGTGCGCCTACGTGCCCAACAGCGGCGAGGGCCTTAAGCGGCTGGACTACCGGCAGGAGTGGGACAAAGCCCTGCGCAACTACCTGGCCGGCCTGGCCAAAGGCAAACGTGCCGTGATCTTCACGGGCGACCTGAACGTGGCCCACCGGCCCATCGATATCGCCCGGCCAAAGACCAACTACAACAAAACGGCAGGATACACCCAAGCGGAGATCGACGGTATGGACGCCTTGTTGGGCGCAGGCTTCATCGACACCTTCCGCCAGCTGCACCCGGCCGAGGTGAAATACAGCTGGTGGAGTTTCCGCATGGACGCCCGCGCCCGCAACATTGGCTGGCGCCTGGATTATGTGCTGGTCAACTCCGCGTTCGGCAAGCAAGTAAAGGAGGCCTTCATCCTCAACGAAGTGATGGGCAGCGACCATTGCCCCGTGGGGATCTCGTGGTAGTACCGCATGTGACCGCTTTCAGCCAGCGGTTGCAAGTTCGCATAACTCCCCCAAGATGAACACCCTGCTCAAGCTCGAGGAACTCGCGCAATTGCTGGTGTGCCTCATTACCATGGCCATGCACGCCGATCCTTGGTGGATGTACGTGCTGCTGGCCTTTGGGCCGGACATCGGCATGTTGGGCTACCTCCACAGCCCGCGCATCGGCGCCGTCACGTACAACTTGCTCCATCACAAAGGCATCGCCCTGCTGCTCGCCGGGGCTGGCTTGGGCAGCGCGTGGTTTTCCCTGCCCTTCGTGATCCCTGCGCCAATGCTGCTTTCCACGGGCATCGTCCTTTACGGCCATGCTTGCCTGGACCGTCTCCTCGGCTTCGGACTGAAGCACGTAGACAGTTTTCGGCACACGCACTTGGGCTGGATCGGCCCAACCCGCCGCCCCGGCCCCGAATCCTGACCAGTGCCGCCTCAGCGGGCTTTCACCATGTTGCGCACCACCTGGTGCTGGCCGTTCTGCAGCCGGCAGTAGTACACGCCATTGGGCATGGGGCCCAGGTCCAGGTCCAGCTTGTAGGTGCCCGGTGCCCGCTTTTCATTCACGGGCATGGCCACCAGTTGGCCTTGCGCATTGAACACCTGTAGCACCACATGCCCCGGCACCACGCAGGTGTAGGTCACCGTGGTGCGTTCACTGAACGGATTGGGCGAGGCCTGCAGCAAGAGGTCCGCCGCTGCCAAGGTCGGCACGCCCAATGTGGCACAGTATGAAGGATCAAGGATGGGCAATGTGGCGTGCGGCCCCAGTAGCACCTGTTCAATGTCGTCGGCATCCAGGCAGAACCAATCCTTCAGCACGGACGCATATACGCTGCGGAAATCGTACTGCATGGGCACGTTGGTCTGCCCGTCGGTATTGGGGTCGATCTGCGGATTGGTGCCCAGGATGCCCGGCTGCACGTGGTCGCCGAAGAAGAACATCGGTGCCGCCGCACCGTGGTCGGTGCCCAGCGAGTTGTTGCTCTTGATGCGGCGCCCGAACTCGCTGAAGGTCATGCCCAGCACGCGATCGGCAATGCCCAGTTGCTGGAGGTCGTCCTGGAAAGCATAGATCGCATCACCCACCCCCTTGAGCAGGTTGGCGTGGGCCCCTTGCAAGGGGTTGCCGTTGACCACTTGCTGCGAGTGGGTATCAAACCCGGTATCGCTCACCCAGTAGATCCGCGTGCCCAACCCGCCGCAGATCAGGCTGGCCACGATCTTCAGTGCATTGGCCAACGTGGCCCCAGGCTGGGACCCCGTGGGGTACAGCGAACTGTGCACGCAGGTCACGTCTGCGGCCGCGGCCTCGATCACATCCCCGTAAAGGTCGGTTTGCCGCTGTACGTTGCGGATGAAGTCCAGCTTGTCGCCGCTGCAACCGGGCAGCACCGGATCGATGAACATGTTGCCGGCCAGGTTCAGCACGTCCTCGGTGTTGTTCACCGCAGTGGCCATGGCCACGCCGTGCGCCTGCAGGCCCAAGCTCACGTTTCCGCCCACGCGGATGGCGATGGGGTCCGGCACGTCCACGTTCGGATAGCCCGTGGGGAAATCCGGATAGAGCGTGCCCAAGTATCGGCCCAACCACCCGTCGGTGAGCAGTTGGTTGCCGCTGGAGCCGGTTTCCCAAATATCGGTGGACCGGAAGTGGGAGAGGTTGGGATCGGGATAACCCACGCTCTGCACAATGCCCAGCTTGCCTTCATCCCAAAGCTGCTGGAAGCCCGTGAGCGACGGGTGCAGGGCAGTGGCACCGCCGGTACCTTGCAGGGCCAGCGTGGAAGCCTCGGGAATGAGGATGTTGCTTCGCATCCCCGAGAGCAGGCTGTACTGGTCCAGCGGGATCACCGTGTTCAGCCCGTCATTGCCTCCGAACAGCTGTACCACTACCAGCACGCGATCGCCATTGGAGGCCGCCTTCAGGTAAGGTGCCAGGGCGGGTTTGGCCCACCCGCGCAGCACCAGGCCACCTACTGAGGCCAGCGCTGAAGTACGAAGAAAGCTCCTGCGGTTCATGATGTGGTCAGTGAAGTTGGAATTCGGCAGCCTGGAACATGGCTTGGAACAAGGATTGGAGCATGGCAGGAACCTGGGATGCCGTAGGGTCCGTAGTGGCGGGATCGGCCACATAGGTATTGTAGGCCGAGGTCCAGTAGTAATCCGACACTTGGCCTTGCAGCAGGTACTGGGTCTTCAACTGGCCGAGCACCGTTGGGGAAACCGCCACGCCGAAGAACATGTCCGCCGCCTCCTGCACCAGTGCGTTGGGGTCAGCGGGGTCCTGGTACTGGGCCACCATGTCCACATAGTTGATCTTGAACATCAGGCCCCGGTCCGCCACCGTGTATAGTTCCATGGGGGTGACCATGCCCGTGACACCGATCCGCTCGAAGATCACCTTGCGCTTGGCCGTGGTGGCACTGTCCATCCACAGCAGGTCGTACAAGGGGGCCTGGTAATAGGCCGGCCAGCCCGCCACATTGGGGGGCTCCCCGATGGATTGCGAAGCATCGGCCATCATGATCTGCAGTTTGCTCCACACATTGTACTGGGCCTCGAAATGATCCGGGGTGGGCATGGGCATTCCTGTGGAGCGGATCAGCCCGATGGTCATGTCCACCGGGTTTTTCACCATGCAGCCCCGTACATCTGCGCTGAAAAAATGATCGCTGGTAAGCAGCGTCTTGAGCACCACCTCCATTTGGTTGGGCGAACTGGTGTAATCGCGGAACAACTGGGCCAAAGGCTCGATCAGGTCGGTTTCCACCTCCGGGGCCACATCGGTGCGCACAAACCAGCGGTACAGCTCGCGCACAATGAACTTGGAACTGGTTTCATTGGCGAAGACCATGTCCATGAAGGCCTCGATCTCCAAGCTGCCCCCGTTGGCACCGCCCTGGCCCTGGATCACGGTATCGTTGAAGAAGGAGCTGAACTGCTTATCGTTCTGGTCGTGCATGTTGGGGTCGAAGACCACCGTGGGCAGAATGCGCGTCATGCCCGACCATTCGGTCACCGTCCAGCCCGTGAACACGCGCGCTGCGGCGGCGACATCATCCTGTGTGTAGCCGCTGTCAACGCCCAAGGTAAAGAGCTCCATGACCTCACGGCCGAAATTCTCGTCCGGTGCACTGGCCATGTTGTAGATGCCGTTCAGGTAGATCAACATGGCCCCGTCCTTGGCCAATTGCACCAACAGGTCGCGCACGTTGCCCTTGCAGCCGTCGCGCAGCATCTGGCAATACCAGTAGCTGCTCTCGGGCATGAAGACAATAGAGAACTGGATGGGCATGTGGTTGGCCCAGAACAAGGTGAGCTTTTCGCGCAGGTTGCGTTCCTGGTGCACCAACTGGCCCACCCACCAATACTGCAAGCTCTCGTTGCGCTTGGGGATCGGGTTCGGCGGGCTGCCCAACAAGCGCACATAGTTGATCCATGGTTCCCCGAAGGGCACCACCGGGTCGATCAGTGCCGGGCTGTACACTCCCGTGCCATTGTCCTCCACATACGCCTTGATCGGCGGGGTGGTGTTGTTGGTGAAGGCCAGCAGCTCGTTGACCACGTCATCCAAGGACATACCGTCGAAATGGGCCATGTCCGCAGGGCTGGCGCCGAACAACGTACGACGCAACAAATGGCGCAACTCGGGCTTGCCGAACGGGCCGGAATAGGGCTGCACAGGCATGGTTATTCAATATTAAGCAGACACGGCGGTAAAAGTACCTCCTGCACCCGACCGGTACTGCCGGATCTCGCACCGGCTTGGGATCCTTGGCGACCTGCTTCACCGGGGCCGCCACACGCGGCGCTCCCGTTCCGGGGCGGCCAGTGCATACCCACCGCGCCCCGGGCCGTGAAGACGCGGCACGCTACCTCCGGCAACATGAGAAAAATCCTTATTACGCGGCGGTACCAACGGGGCATGGGTGTGTTCGCGGGTCGGGCGTTGCCGTTAATACGCAATTTCCACAACGTGGTTGCCTGCACTGCAAACAAACTGATAACTCTCAGGTTCTTCCCCGCGGAATTCCTGCAGCCCGGCCGGAAATATCGTGCGCGAGCGCTGGAACAGCGCAAGCTGCGCCACAATTCCAGCCCGGCATGGCCACAAAGGCCCGCGCCGTTCGGCCGTTCCGCATTTTCTTTGGGCTGGCAGCATGTCATGGCCAATTCCTGCCCCAACTTCCGCAACGCAAATTCCCCGCTACGCGCGCCCCGCCCCTGATGCGCCTGCTGCTCTTGGACAATTACGACAGTTTCACCTGGAACTTGGTGCACCTGCTTCAGCCTTGGGCCGAAGTGCACGTGCGGCGCAACGATGCCATCACCGTGGAGGAAGCTTCCGAGTATGACCGGATCGTGCTTTCCCCCGGCCCCGGATTGCCTTCGGAAGCGGGGATCATGCCCGAGCTGGTGCAACGGCTGCTGCCCACGCATCCCCTGCTGGGCGTATGCCTGGGGTTGCAGGCCCTCGTGGAAGCATGCGGCGGCGGGCTGATCAATCTGCCCAGCGTGCGCCACGGCGTGGCCGTGGACTGCACAGCGGTCCTGCCTGCCGATCCCTTGTTCGCCGATCTCGGCAGGCCCTTCCAAGCCGGGCTCTACCACAGCTGGGCGGCAAACCCTGCCCGGCTGCCGGCTGAATTGCAAGTCATTGCCACCAGCGCGGAAGGCACCATCATGGCCGTGCGCCACCGGCAATTTCCCGCATGGGCCGTGCAGTTCCACCCGGAAAGCGTGCTGACGCCCGAAGGTCCGCGCATGATCCACAACTGGATGACGCATTGCATCCCTTCCAAGGGCTGAACAACAACAGGATAAACCGGGGTTTTCAACCGTTGCCGCGGGATGATCGTTGATGGAAGAGGGGCTGTCCGGTTCCGCGCCCACGCACCGTGCCGGTAGTTTCGCGGCATGTACCGGACGATGCTATTCCCCTTGCTGCTGCTGGCCAGCGGCGTGGCCCAGGCACAAGACGTGTTCCAACGGCAGCTCCAGCACGACACCATGCCCAACTTGGTGCCCAACCCGGGCTTTGAGCAGTACCAGCGCATTCCCTGCGGTTGGACCCAGCAAGGCCGCAAGTTCGGCGAGGAGGTGATGGTGGCCTGGAATTCGCCCACGGCCACCACGCCCGACCTGTATACCACCGAAGCCGACCGCGACTGCTGGAGCCACCCGGCCAAACGCACCGGCGGCAAGGCTGCGCCCCGCGGGGGTAAGGCCATGGCGGGGATCAAGGTGCGCGGCAAGGGCAACACCCCCACGTGGTGGCATGAATATCTGCAGGTGATGTTGCCCGATCCGTTGCAGGCCGGCACGCGCTACGTGGTGGAATGCTGGGTGCGCCAAGCCAATTTCAGTGAGCATGCCAGCAGCAACATCGGCCTCTTTCTTTCCCCCGTGCCGGTGAGCACCCGCAACAACCTGCCGCTCTACTTCACGCCGCAGGTGAACGCCGAAGTGGTGGTGAAGGGCGGGCGCTGGCGCAGGGTGGCCGGTGTGGTGGAAGCCGTGGGTGATGAGCGCTACCTGCTGATCGGCAATTTTTACAGCGACGAGGCCACTGCCTTTGAGCAGATGGAATCGGGCGATCGCGGCGCCTACTACTTCATTGATGACGTCAGCGTGCGCATTGCACCAAGCGGTGCCGAACCCACGCCCCGGCCCAAGCAGAGCATTGCTCCCGCGCCCAAGGTGGTGGTGGCCGACCACGCCAGCACCAAGGAAATTCCCTTGCCGCGCATTGAGCCGCCGCCCGTGGGCAAACGCATCCGCCTGGACAACATCGGGTTTGAGTTCGGCAAAGCCACGCTCACCCCGGAAAGCACACAGGAACTGGACCAACTGGCCGACATGCTGATCGACTACCCGCAAATGCGGATCGAAGTGGAAGGCCACACCGACGATGTGGGCAGCGCGGAGTTCAACCAGCAACTGAGCGAGGCCCGAGCCCAGGCCGTAGTGGACTTCCTGCGGGGGCGGAAGGTGGAACAGGAACGCATCACCTCACGGGGCTACGGCAAGAGCAAGCCGCTGGTGGCCAACAGCAGCGAGGCCAACCGCGCCCTCAACCGGCGAGTGGAATTCCGAGTAACGGAGCAATAAACATCCCATCCGGGCTTGTGCCCGGCGCGCTTTCATCCTCCGCGATACCGGGCAGGCCTACACCTGCTCCTTCAGCATGCGCCGGGCAATGTCCAGGATGCGGGTATCATCCAAGGCCACGATGCCCCCGCCCGGGCCTTCTTCCATGTGCACCCCCATGGATCTCCCATTAGGGTGGCTGTATCCCCCGAAATAGTTCCAGACCGTTTCCACGTTCAGGTCCAGCTCCTTGGCGATGCGGTGGATGCTCCCGTCCGGCAAGCGGTCCTTGATGTCGCGCAGCTCATTGAAGGTGATGTTCATGGCTAGGTTGTTTTGGAAGGTTCGATGGCCTGAAGGTAAGTGTCAGGGCCCGGGATGTCGAACGCCGATCAACAATTTTGGAGTGCGCCCTCGCTTCACCGGTGGTTCAAGCACACAACCTTCCCACGCTGCGGATCCATTGTGGGCAACCACTTGCCGCAGGAAAAGGATGCCTTGGCCATGCAACCATGTGCCATCCAAACGGCAAACAAACGGATGAACCGATTCCCCAGTACCGCTTCTTGCCGCGGAACGACCGTTACCAATTGCTGATCAACAAGCATCAACCTGGACGTTCCAATGACTCTTACATACTATTGCACCACAAGCACCAAACCGACCGCTCCATGACGATACGATACACAGCCACCATTCCGATGTTCCTGATCGGCATCTGCACCACCGCACAAACACTGGACCAAGGCAACAATGGCCCTGTAGTAGGTGATGAGTTCATCCAACACCAATCGGACTACATGGACCCAGGACCCGCAGGGGCAGGCCAGACCTGGAATTTCGCGGCCCTGCAGACCGATGAGACCTTGACCACCACGGGCGTGATGCCGACAGCCGCGCCAAACGGCGCCGCTTTCACCGGGGCGACCGTGGCGTTTGATGCCGGCGGTGGCGCATACCTCTTCCTGAAGAATAGTGTTACAGGATTGGAGAACGTTGGCGCCTATGCGCTCTCGATCAGTCTGGTGTACCAGGATCCGGAGCAGATCATGAAGTATCCCTGCGCCCTCAACACCACTTGGACGGACAGCTGGAGCTCCAATTTCACCAGCGGCGGTTTCCCCGTTGCCCGTAGTGGTACCAGCACGGGCCTGGCCGACGGGAGCGGCACGTTGATCACCCCCTATGGCACCATCAGCAACGTGCTGCGCGTGAAGCTCCATCAGGTATACACCGACAACATCGGCGGCCTGATGACCGTGAACTACGATGCCGTGAACTACTACTACTACAAACCCGGGGTGCACATGGCCCTGGTGCAATTGAGCAACCTGACCAGCAGCGCCTCCACCCCGCAGACCTACGCGACCTGGTTGGACGAAGCGAGCGTGGGCATCCAGGAAGCCCTGCGCAACACCATCGGGCTGGACGTCTTCCCCAACCCGGCCACGGACCAGGTGTCCGTGGTGTTCGGCAGTCCCGGCGGCACCATCACCCTGGAGGTGACCGATGGCACGGGCCGCGTGGTGGTCGTGGACCAGCTACGCTCCAACGGTGCGATCACGCGCCATGACCTGGATCTTGCACGGCTTACCCCCGGTCTCTACCAGGTCCGCGTAACGGATGCCAAGGGCAACCAAGGCGTCAAGCGGCTGGTGGTGCAGTAAGCGGCCGACGTACCAATGGCGAAGGGGCCGTCCTTGCGGGCGGCCCCTTCGTATGGGTGGTTGCACCGGTCAGCTCAAGCCCGTCACCACGCCGTTGGCGTCGATGTCCATGTGTTCGCTGGCGGGCACTTCGGGCAGGCCGGGCATGCGCATCATTTTACCGAGGATGGGCACCACGAAGCCTGCACCTGCGGCGATCTCGATGTCGTTCACGGTGATCTCGTGGTCGCTGGCAGCACCCAGCTTGGTGGGGTCGTCGCTGAAGCTGTATTGCGTTTTGGCGATGCAGACCGGCAGGTGGTCCAAGCCCAGGTTGTGAATGCGGCGCAGCATGGTTCGGGCGCCCTCGCTGTACTTCACGCTTTTGGCCCGGTAGATCTCCTTGGCAATGATCTCCACCTTCTTTTCGATGGGCTGCTCCAGGTCGTACAGGAGCTTGAACTTCGACTCGCCTTTCTCCACCACGCGCACCACGGCCTCGGCCAGGTCGGTCATGCCGGCGCCGCCCTGTGCGAAGCCCTTCGCCAGCACGGCCTCCACACCCAGCTCGCGGCACATGTCCTGCACCACCTTGATCTCTTCGGCAGTGTCCGTGGGGAAGTGGTTGATGGCCACTACGGCCTTCATGCCGAACTTGGCGGTGTTCTCCAGGTGGCGCATCAGGTTGGCCATGCCCTTGGTGACCCGTTCCACGGAGGCATCGTTCACCTCTTTGATGGGTGCACCACCTTGGTAGCGCAATGCGCGGATGGTGGCCACGATCACGGTGGCGTGCGGTTCGATCCCCGCAGCGCGGCACTTGATGTCGTAGAATTTCTCCGCGCCGAGGTCCGCGCCGAAACCTGCCTCGGTGACCACGTAGTCGGCCAAGCTCAGGCCCATCTTGGTGCCCAGCACGCTGTTGACGCCTTGGGCGATGTTGGCGAAGGGCCCGCCGTGCAGGATGGCGGGGTTGCCTTCCATGGTCTGCACCAGGTTGGGCTTGATGGCATCCTTCAGCAGCAGCGCCATGGCGCCCTGCGCGTTGAGGTCGCGGGCGTAGATGTATTTCTTGTCCGGGTTGTGGCTGTTGCCCACGAAGATGTTGCCCAGACGCTTCTTCAGGTCTTCATAACCCGTGGCCAAGCAGAGGATGGCCATCACCTCGCTGGCGGCGGTGATGTTGAAGCCGTCCTGCCGGGGAATGCCGTTGCCGGTTCCGCCCAAGCCGATGACGATGTCGCGCAGGGCGCGGTCGTTCATGTCCATCACGCGTTTCCACGCGATGGTGCGGGCATCGATCTGCAGGTTCTTCGTTTTGCTCTGCAGGTTATTGTCGATCAGGGCGGCCAGCAGGTTGTTGGCCTTCTCGATGGCCGCGAAATCGCCGGTGAAGTGCAGGTTGATGTCCTCCATGGGGAGCACTTGGGCATAGCCGCCTCCGGCAGCGCCGCCTTTCATGCCGAAGACTGGCCCGAGCGAGGGTTCGCGCAGCACGGCCATGGCCTTCTTGCCGACCTTGTTCAGCCCTTCCACCAGGCCAACGGTGGTGGTGGTTTTTCCTTCTCCGGCCGGAGTGGGCGAAAGGGCGGTGACCAGGATGAGCTTGCTCTTCTTCACCTTGGCTTCATCGATCAGGTCCAAGGGGAGCTTGGCCTTGTAGCGGCCGTAGTTCTCCATGCGCTCGGCACTGATGCCGAGTTTTTCGCCGATGGCAGTGATGGGTTTCAGGGTGGCCTTCTGGGCGATCTCGAGGTCGGAGGGGAATGCCATATGGTTGTTCGGTTCGTTGGGCGAAGGAAGGCAAGCGGGGCGATCCCGGCAAGGAGGCCGCTCAATGTATGCCGGGAAGCTTGGAGCCGGCGACCAAGACCTGAGCAACGGCCCGGCGGGGACCGGGGCACCCCGTGGCCGTGGCACCCCGCCGCAATACGGGCTGCAGCCCGGGCTCCAGCCGGGAAAAAATGCCCTACCCTTGCCCTCCTGCATGCACATGGCCCCGACCCGCTTGGTATGGTACCGCCAACTGGACCGCCCCGTGGCGATCACACTGGCCGGTATGCTGGCCTTCACCTTTGCTGCAGCCCTTCGGGTGGGCCCGGACCCTACCGCCATCGGCGACCTGGTGGTGGGCACCGATGACTGGAACAGCTATGCGGCGTATGCACAGGACATCCTGCGCAACGGGTTGCTCCTGCCTGTGGTGGAAGGCAATTACACACAGCCCGCCGGGTTCCTCTACGCCTACTTCGTGGCGGGCTGCCTGGCGGTTTCCGGTGGCAGCCTCGGCTTCGTGTACATGGCCCAGGCCGCACTGTTGGGCCTTGCCATGGGCTTGTCCTATGCCCTGTTCCGCGACCTGCTCACGGGGTGGTTGCGACCGTTGCTGCTGTTCGGCCTCCTACTGATCGCTGTGGTGGACGTGTACAAGTACTACACCTTCCGCCTGCTGAGCGAGAACCTGGCCCTGTTCCTGGTGCCGCTCTTCCTGCTGCAATGGAAGCATTGGTGGCGTGGCAAACGCCATGCACCGGTAACCGCCGCGCTGTGCGGAACCACGCTGGGCCTGGCGGTGCTTACCCGGCCGAACCTCGCCATGTTCGCCGTGTTCATGGTGGTGGTGGCGTGGTGGGCCGTTGTTGCCCGGAGGAGATCACCCGTGGAAGCGGGCTCGTACAGTATCGCCCTGTTGGCAGTTGCCCTCCTACTGGCGCTACGGAACTATTGGGTCACCGGAACGGCCTCCACCCTGCCGGACGGAAGGATCTTCCAACAGTCCCCTTTCGGGTGGAACCAGTATACACTGCTGGATGAACCTGTCGCCTTCTGCACCTATTACCTGAAGAACATCCTGTTCTGTTGCGGCTTCCTGAACGTGCTCGAACCCGACTACGCCATTCGCCCGCATTGGGTGCTGATGGCCCTGGGCACCCTGATCTACTTCCGGCACCAGTTGCAGCGAGCAGGCCGCATGGGCGGGATGGACGTGGTGCTGGCGGGCTTCATGCTGACGTTCCACGTGGTGCTGATCGCGGTGGCCCAGCTGGCCAACTATGGCTTCCGGATGCTTGTACCGGGGCTGTTCATCACCCTGGGCGTTTCGCTCAAGGGCTATGAGCTAATGTCCACGGCGATCCGTGCAAGGCGGATCAAGGCGCGGCAGGCAGGGCGAACACGGTGACCACGCCCAGCCGATCGGCGGTGATCACCTCGGGCACCCCATCGCGGTTGATATCGGCGATGCTGAACTGTACGGCGCCTTTCAGGGGGAAGCCCGGCCAAAGGTTTCCCTCCATGTCGTAGAGGCGAAGCTGGTCCTGCTCGGGCAGCACCAGGCCGATGGCGCCCCCCAGCGGGCCCAGGTCCAGCGGGAAGGCCTCTGCACCGGGAGCTTCGGGGTAGTTCACGCGGAAACGCAGTGCACCATCCACCTCGGCGGTGAGGGTAGAGGCCATGGTGCGCAGCACGCCGTGGCGCGCATCGCCGCCGGGTGTGAACAAGGCCGCGGTGCCACTGGCCGCGGGCGAGAGGGTATCCACCTGGCCCGCCAGGCTGCCGCTGAACACGCCTCCCGAACTGTCTGCCCAGATCATGCGCCGGTCAGCGATGTCCATCGCTTCTTCGCCCCCGAGGAAATGCTGAATTGCGGCGAGCCGAAGGCGTGGTTCGAAGCGCGTTTCGCCACGGCGGTCCAGCACGGCGATGGAGCCGTTGGCCTGCACCACCACCAGGTAGTCCTTGCCCTTGATACGCACGTGCTGCACGGGCGATAAGGCGTTGCCGGCCATTTTCTTCGGTTCCCATCCTTTCACCGGTAGCCCGTCCGCGGCCAAGTTCAGCAGGGTGCGGTTTTCCAATGGAAGCACAATGCGGTAATCCCTCTTCCCCTCGTAGTCGAACACGCTGAGCGCGGTACTGGCGGGGACTTTCAGCACCACGGGAAACCCTTCCACATCGCGCCCGAGGCGGTCGATGAGGTACACCTTGCGGGCCGTGTTGAACAGGAACTGGAGCTTGTCGTTGCGGTAGCGGTCGATCTGGTGCACCCCGCCCAGCAGGGGCCCATCCAGCTGGCGCTGCCAGAGCACCTTTCCGGTGCAGCTGATCAGGCTGACGCGGTCGTCGCGGTCCTGCACGAACACCTGTTGGGTTTTGCTGAGGTAGTCCTCCACCAGCACCGGGGGCATGGCCAGCGGCGCGGGCATGGCAGTGGTCCACAGGGCGCCGGTGGTCTGTTTGCCGGTGGGGGCATGTTGCAGGCAGCAAGTGATGGTGAAGTTCCCGTCGTTGCGCGGTGCCAGCTGCAGGATGGCCGCGCCCATGGTGCGTTGCAGATCGGCCCGGAGGCCCATGGCACGGGGGTAGGCCTGCGGCACGTCCACCCACCAGGTAAATACGGCTTTGGAGCTGAAGCGCCCGAAGAAATCGCCGGTGCGGGGGTCGAGTGCCAGTGCATTGCGGTCCACCCAGGCATCCACTGCAGCACGCATGCCGGCGGGGGTGCTGCTGCACACCACATGGTCGCCCAACACGGCCCAAAGAGGCTGGTGGAACTCCGTGAACGCCTTGCCGAACAAGGCGGGGAGCGCTGCGGCATCGGCCATGCGGGCAATGGTCACTCCGCGGTACTCCGTGGCCGGGCAACCGCCATCGGGGCAGCGGGAACGCAGGGCGGCGGCCGCTCCCTCCGGGTCGTTGGTGCCCAGCACGGCCCAACTGGCGCTGTCGGCATCACGGGCCACGCCAATGCCCCCCTTCACCCAAGCGGCGTATGCACGGAAAAGCCCATCATCCGGGGCTGATCCGGCAATGGTCTGCACCAAGCGCCCCGCATCGTCCACCTCCAATTGGCGCAACTGGGCCACGGAGGCCGGAAGTACGCGCAAGATCGACGGGGCCGACGGCGGCTGGCCCCGCATGGCCGCAGTGGCCGGGCTTTGGCTTTCGGGAAAAAGCAGGCCGTTCATCAGTACGGCATCCGGGCGCAGGCGCACGTCCAAGGCCAACCAACCTTCCACCGGGGCTTCACCAGGAAAGATGGGCTGGTCGTCGGTTTGCAGCAGTTGTGAAAAGAAGTTGGCGCGGACCAGCAGGTGGGCATCGGCCCCGGCGCTGAGGCTTTTGCGGGCGGTGTTGAACAAGGCACTGGGTGCGGGATCTCCGGCGTTCATGGCAGCCTCCACGGAAGCAGCATGGGTGCCTATCAGCAACAAGCCCCGGCCCCAGCCCACCACCAGCGCCGGAAACGCACTATCGGCAGGCATTTGTTGGCGCACACCCTTCCACAAGGCTGCATCGAGCGGCGCGCCAAAAGCCTTCGACAAAGCTTCCAACGCACCGGCCGAAGGCTCCAGCGGCCATGCCAGCAGAGGCACCTGGTCGTTGCCTTCGGGTGCGTGCCAGCTCAACAGCAGCCGTTGCCGTGCGGCATGCTGTGCCATGCCCGCGCGGGCCAAGCGGCGCAGCACGGTATCAATGGCGGCAAAGGCGGGCTTGCCCTCCAGGTCGCCCCAGAACTGGCTGGTGCCGGTAAACCGTTCCCAGTTGGCAAAGGGTTCCGGTACTTCCAGCACGGCCACGGCATCGGCGGGGACGGCGCTCCACGGGTCGACTGCGGAGTAGGCAACCTGCTTCCAAGTGATCAGCCACCAGGCCACGGCTCCCACAATGGCGAGCAGCACGAGTACTACAAGGGTACGGCGCATGGTGCGTCCAAAATTGCGGCGCGGCGCGCGGGATACGGCCATGGCCTACAGGCGCTTTCGCACAAGGCAATGTGCATCAGGGTGCGCCGAGCGAGATCGCTGAAGCTAAACGGGCAGCAGCGTGAAGCTGGTGCGGTGATGCACGCAGGGACCGTGTTCCGCAATGGCAGCGCGGTGGTCGGCGGTGGGATAGCCCTTGTTCACGATCCAACGGTAGGCCGGGTGCTGCTCGTGCAGGTCGGCCATCACGGCATCGCGACAGGTCTTGGCCAGCACCGAGGCGGCGGCGATGCTGCGGTACTTGGCATCGCCCTGGATGATGCACCGGTGCGGCACGTCCTCGTATGGGTTGAAGCGGTTGCCGTCGATCAGCAACTGCTGGGGGCGCAGGGCCAGCCCGGCAATGGCACGGTGCATGGCGAGGAAGGCGGCCTGGAGGATGTTCATGCGGTCGATCTCATCCACCGAGGCGATGCCCACGCACCAGGTCAGCGCATGCTGCTCGATCAGCGGACGGAGGCGTTCACGGCCGTCGGCCGTGAGCTTCTTGGAATCGTCCAGGCCGGGCAGGCGCACCCGTGGCGGCAACACCACTGCGGCGGCCACCACCGGCCCGGCAAGGCACCCGCGACCGGCCTCATCGCAGCCGGCTTCCAGGAGCCCAGGGGTGTAGAACGGGGCGAGGCGGGGCATGGTGGCACAAGGGTACTCCACAACGGTTGATGCAGTGCTCCAACACCCCGGGCAAACGCTTTAAAATTGTAGGCCACCCATGCCCTGGGGACCTGATACTGCAAGCGGCTTGTGAGTGATCGTCGTTGGGGCTTCGGCTCCGCTCAGCCCAGTTTCTCTTTTCAATTGTCGTTAAAGCGCACACTGGGCTGAGCGGAGCCGAAGCCCCTTACAACAAGAACATAGAGCAATTCCTTCTAAAAGCTTCCGGCAAATACAGCGATTTAGATACGTTTGCCCTGCTCCAACACCCCGGTGGATGTGTATATCCTCCTACATGTCAGACTTCACAATAATTTGCTTTCGCAAAAATTACCATTAAGTTCGGAGCAGACCTACACACCAAAATCCATATAAATGAAAACGACAGACCTTCTGAAACCCTTGCTGGTAGCGGCTTTCGTAGCCCCCACCCCCCGCTGAACCACTTGGTGGGCGCGGGTTTGCTGATGGCACAAGATAACTTGTGGGTAAACTCCGGCTCCGGGCAGTTGCTGGACTTCAACACCGGCGGGGTGCAGGCCATCGCCGACCAATTGCCCACGGACCCCGGCACTTGGCGCTATCATGGCCAAACCGCCCAGTACAGTGAGAACGCGCAATACGACGCAAATGGCCAACTGCTCTTTTTCGTGCAGGACGGCAACATCTACGACCATGCGGGCTACCTGATGGCCGACAACGATGCGGATCCGCAGAATTGCCGCAATTGCCTGGTGAAAGGGCTGCAGGAGATCCTCATCACCCCCGTGCCCGGAACCTGCGACAAGTACTACATCATCGGCGGGAACAAGGCCGGGAATTACAGTGCGCTGGGTTACTCCATCCTGGACCTTGCCAAACCCAACCCGTTCTTCCCCGGGCGTTTGGGAGCGGTGTGGGACCTGGTGGATGTACAAGGCCAGCCCGTGATGGACCAACAGATGCAGGGATCTACCCCAGGCATCACGCTCCCGCAATTGGACCTGCCCAGCACCTGCCACCTGGGCAGCACCGGCAACACGGCCACCCGCTCCAAGAACGCCCACCTGTGCATCTTGGACGGCCCCGCCAACGGTGAACCACGCACCCTGTTCGTGCAAACGGCCAGCAGCTTCAAATACGCCACCATCAGCGCCAATGGCATATCAAACCTGCAGGTATTCCGGACCTTCGGGAACAGTTCCGCCGATGACATCTTGCATTGGTCCGGAGGTATCGCGGTGGCAAAAACCAGCCCGGACAATGTGGTACGCCTGGCCCGAACGATCAATTCCGATCTGTATCCGGCTTCATCCTTCAACGTTTCCATCGAAGTCTCGCAGGTCAGCTTCACCGGCAACCAGGTTTCGGACGTGGTGCTGGCCTCCATCAATACGGACCTCACGGGTACGCACCAAGGCATCGGCACCGTGCATGGTATTGCGTTCAGCCCCAGCGGCCGATACCTGTACTTTTCCCAAGCCACCCAACCCTACATCGGCTACGTGGACATGCTGGACCCCGCCTACACCGTGCATGACCTGGTGACCGAGCTTGGCCTTACCGGCATGAGCGCCTACGGGAACGGCCAGATTGCCTGCAACAAAGGACCCAACGGCAACGGATGGTCCATGTACTACCCCTCTGCCACCGGCATGGGCTGCCTCAACAACATCGAGAACCCTGCCAGCCTGACCTGGACCTACACCCTCACCGTTCCGGGCGGGCCGGTGGCCGCACCCCCGAATTCCGTGTTGTCCAACACCCCGGGCACGCCCTTCAACCATTACCTGATGGACCGGCAGAACTACCGGGACCAGCAGCTAACGAACCAAGGGACCAACCTTTGCTGCGCGGTGAACGAAATGGTGCCGGAAGGCAGCCATGCGTATACCTACACGGGGATCAATACGTACAGCACAGCCTGGACACCAGCGAACAATCCGCTGACCCTGCCCAACGCCAGCCACGTCTTCTTCACCGAGGACTTTGTGGTGGAAGCCGGTGCCCGACTCTACGTGCAGGGCATGGACTGGCGCTTTGCCCCCGATGCCAAACTGCTCATCAAGGCCGGTGCGTTCGTTCAATTCGACAATTGCACCTTGGAAGGCAGCCAATGCGCCCCATCCCGCTGGGAAGGCGTGGTGGTATTGGGCAAGCCCCTGTACGCACAAGGCACGTCAAGCTTTCCGGCGGACCAAGGCCGCTTGGTGCTCAACGCCAGCACCATCAAGGATGCGCTCACCGGGGTTCTGCTGGGCCAAAAAGCGGCTGGCGGCATCCTCAACGCCACGGGCAGCACCTTCCTCAATTGCAAGGTGGGCGTGGACTTCTGGCCTTACCAGAATTTCATCGCCGGCAACGGCATGCATATCGCCAACCGCAGCACCTTGGTAAGCACCACCTTCACCGTGGACGCCCAATACCCGGCCACCATCGACTTCCTGGCACACGCCAAACTGTGGAAGGTGGATGGCATCCGCTTCATTGCATGCACCTTCCAGAACCTGCGCACCACCGAATTGAACAGCCTCCAATTGGGCCAAGGCATCTATAGCTTGGATGCCAACTTCAGCGTGATAGCCAGCTGCTCCTTGCCTCCCGGCACCCCACCACCCTGCCTTCCGCCCTACCTGCATCCTTCCCGCTTCATCGGAATGGACCACGGCATTGATGCACGCAAGGTAACCACCGACCGCAACTTCGAGGTGAAACAGGCCCGCTTTGAGAGCAACGTCTGCGGCGTGTACGCCAACACCATCAACGGCTATGTGGTGAAGCAATGCAATTTCAAGCTGGGGGAGCGCGAAGTGGCATTGACAAATCCGGATGAACTGTACTGGCAAGGAGCCTACCGTGGCATCTACAGCGTCAACAGCTCAGGCTTCACCGTGGACGACAATACCCTGGTGCAGGACGGGCCGCATACGCAGACCGAGGGCATCGTGATCGGCTACAGCATGGATTACAACGACATCGTGTTCCGCAACCACGCCACAGGCTTGGAGAGCGGCTTCATCGGCGAGGGCATCTGCGCCTCCACCGTGGCCGGCTTCACCTCCACCAAGGGCCTGCAGTTCCTCTGCAACCAAGCCGATGATTGCAATAACGACTTCTGGTGCAGACTGGTAACTTCGGATCCCGGGAATCAAAATGAACACACCATCCGCCTGAACCAAGGCTCGCCCAACCGGCCGGCGGACAACAGCTTCGATGAATGGCCCCTCGCCTCCGCAAACCTGGACTTCAAGGTGACCACCACCAACGACCCCATCCAGTATTGGGGCCGAAATGTGTCGCCCTATGTGCCGATCAACTACACGGTGGGGCCGCATGGGCTGGTACCGCACAACGTGCTCACCATTCCGATCAACAACTGCGCAAGCAAGTTCATCACCATTGCGGACCCCCAAGACCCCGATGAACTGAACGCCCTGATCACGGATGAAAAGTTGGCCTACGGCAACACGGCCTACCTCTACGAGAACCTGATCGATGACGGCAACACGGACGAGGTGGTGGAGGAGATCGAGGAGAGCTGGCCGCAGGATGCCTGGGCCTTGCACGACTACCTGATGGGCAAGAGCCCCAACCTGAGCGTGACGGCCCTGCGCAAGGCGGTGCTGAAGGACATCATGCCCGATGCCATGCTCACCGAGGTGCTCACCGCCAACCCCGGTGCCACGCGCAGCCAGGGCTTCCTGAACTGGCTGCAGAACGAGAGCGGCCACCCCCTGCCGGACTACCTGGTGGTAATGGTGGTGGCCAGTTGGGACCAGAGCAGCTACCGCGATGTGCTGCTGGGCGAAATGGGACAGCACAGTGCGCAGATGGGCCAGGCTGCCTGCACCTTGGTGCAACTGTACCGCGCCGATACCACCGGCGTGCCCCTGGACAGCGTGGCCGCCACCTGGCAGCAGTTGAAAAGCATCGCCGCGCGCTATGCCGAGGCCTTCACGCGCATGGAGCAGGGCTATTACGCCGCCGCCACGGCCGCCGTGGATTCCATCAGCCTGGAGCACGAGCTCTCCGTGCCGGAGCAGCAGGAGCAACAGCGTATGTTGGACCTGATCGCCTTCCTGCAAAACCTGCCGGACAGCAACCGCGCGGGCACCGGCCTGGACAGCAGCCAGGTGGCCGCCTTGCAGGCCATGATGGGCGATGCACACGACCGCGCGGCTTCCGGCATCAGCAACCTGCTCTGCTTCGGCTACGGCATCTGCCGCCCGTCCCTCACCGGCGGGGATGCTATGACACCGCGCTCCCTGCACTACATCACCACGGATCCGGTGGCGGCAGCATCCCCGGCGCTGTCCGTCTATCCCAACCCGGCCAGCAGCTTTGCCACCCTGGCCTGGGACATGCACACAACCCTGGACCGCGCCTGCTTGCTTGTGCGCGACCTTACCGGAAGGGAGCTGCAGCGTTTCCCCTTGTTCAATACCAAGGGCCAGCAGCTCTGGGACACGCGGCCGGTGCTGCCCGGCGCGTACACCGTGGAACTGCGCAACGCTGACGCCACCCTAGGTACCGCCAAGGTGGTGGTGAAGCCATGACGCGGCACTTGCTCATCTGCATGCTAACCGTGGCGGCCCCCGGGGCCGCCACGGTGGCTGCTGCGCAGCAGCCCTTCGACCTGGACCCAAGCTTCCAAACGCAGATTAATGGTTGGTATGTGACCTCGCTGCTGCCTCGGGAAGACGGCAAGGTGCTCGTCGCCGGAATGATAGGCACGGCAGCACCGCCATACACATTGCCCAATCTATTGCTGAACCATGACGGTAGCCGAGATCTTTCCTGGCCACCTGCTTGTGTGGCTGGAAAAATCACATTGGTGGATGATAAGGTCTATTCCCAAGCAGGCGATGGCATTTGCAGGATCTTTCAAGATGGCAGTTTGGATACAAGCTTCCATTTTGCCCAGAACGATAATGTCCACGTGTTGCAAGCCGGAGATTATTATGTCCGTCCGGATGGCCGGATCATGATAAGTGGCGTACAGAATCTTTATGACGATGATCATGACTACCTAGGCCTTTCCTGCCTGGCATTCTTGACCAATGAGGGTTATCTGGACACTACCGCGTCCCCCCGCACCTGCGCCGGAAGCCTGAATGTTTTCAGCCCCCTGCCCAATGGCCAGTTCATCGGATCGGGCAGCACCGGCATCTGGGATGGCCACCAGGCCAGCAACATCATCCGCTTCAATGCCGATGGCTCCCTGGACAGCAGCTTCCAGGCCCATGTGTGGTGGGGGGAAGCCTATGGTTTTCTGCCGCTGCCGGATGGCAAGGTCTATGCCGGGGGTAATTTCCGGATCACGGGCATTGCGGACACGCTAAACCTGGTGCGCTTCATGCCCGATGGCTCCTTAGATCCCACCTTCAACAACACGGCCAAATACAGGGACATCAATCAGGTGTACCCAAACAATCCACCCGAGGGAATTGTGCGCACAATTCACCCATTGTCGGATGATCAACTGATCGTGACAGGCAATTTCGGTACGGTGGATGGCAATCCGCGCGGTGGAATCACATTGATCAACTCGACCGGCAACTTGATGGATACTTATTTTTCCGGAAATGGTTGCGGTGGATACCTCTTTCAACCAGGAAATGGAACCATTTACTATCGGGTCATTTCAGGCATCAAACGTGCGCCTGATGGCAGCTACTACATTTGGGGCGCCTACAACGGCTACGACGATGGCACCACCAACGATACCCTGCAGCGGTTCGTTAGCCGCTTGCATGGCTTGAACGTGGGTATCAACGAGCAGTCGGCACAGCCCGCCACGTTGCAGATCGCGCCCAACCCCAGCCACTGCGGGGCGGTGCAGCTTTCCGTAGGCGAGGTGCCCAAGCGGGCCACGCTCACCGTACACGATGCCAGCGGGCGGGTGGTACTGAGCGAGGCGTGGCCTGCAGGAAGTAGCAGCTCCACCTTGGCTCCGGGGGTATTGGCCCCGGGCACGTATGTGGTGCGGGTACAGCCCACCCTCGCAGGCTCCGCTGCGGGAGGTCCGGCAGCAGGGGCTGTGGGGAGGTTGGTCGTGATGCCATGAGCCGCAGAGATCACGAGTGTGGATGATGCATTCGGAAGGCAATACGCAGCAACGCGGGCGGGACGAGCCCTGGCTCATATCATTTCGGCATTCATGATCAAGCGATGTGCTTGTTCTTTTCCAGCATGACGAGGCACCGAAGTGACCCATACCCACTGCTATACAGCCGTTTCTGCGCTTTGCTCTGCGGTAACCAGCTGCGTATCCGTGGCCGGAAAGGAATACTACACGGCATCACCCGGTCGTTGCAAACACCTTTTCCACGCTCCGCCACAGCCCTTCCGCCGTACGGTCCCAGGTGAAGGCGGCAGCGCGCTCCAGACCCCTTGCGGCCAGTTGCTCACGGAGGTGGTGGTCGTTCCAAAGGCGTTGCATGGCCTCCGAGATGCTTTCCACGCTGAAGGGATCGCAATAGATAGCGGCCTCGCCGGCCACTTCGGGCAGGCTGGTGGCCTTGGCGGCGAGCACGGGCACCCCGCACTGCATGGCCTCGGCCACGGGGATGCCGAAGCCCTCGAAATAGGACACGAAGGCCAGTGCCCGGGCATCACCCAGCACGGCGTGCAGCTCCTCCTGGCCCAGGCGACCGGTAAAGACCACCCGGTCCTTGTGGCGCAGGCGGGCCATGGCTTCCTTCATGCGCTGGTCCCACCAGAAGGCCTCGCCCACCACCACCAACCGGGCCTCAGGCTCGGAAGCAGTGAACCGATCGAAGGCGTCCAGCAGGCGCGCGATGTTCTTGCGGGGGTGCAGGGACCCGATGCAGACGAAGTAAGGCGCCCCGCCGGTGAGGCGCTGGCGGGCCTTGCCTTGTTCCGCCCCGACCAAGGGCCGATAGATGCTGCTGATGCCGTTGTGCACCACGTCGATCTTCTCCCCGGCGATGCCGTAGGTGGCCATGATGTCCTGCTTGGAGAATTCCGAAACGGTGACGATGCGTGCGGCTTTCCGGGCAAACCGGGGGAAGTAGGTGCGATACCAGCGGCTGTACGCCGGCGGGAGGTCCTCGGGGAAATGCTCGAAATTGAGGTCGTGCATCACCGGCAATTGGGGCACGGCCGTGCGCAGGCTCAGGTAGCCGTCGGGCGAGAGGAAGAGGTCTGCACGGTGCCTGCTCAGCGCCCAAGGCAGCACCCGGTTGAACCAAACGCGGTAGAGCAAGGGGTGGCGCGTGGGCGGCGGCAGTACCACGGGGGTGACGTTGGCCGCGTGGATGAAGCGCGCGTCGTATGGCCGGTCGAAGCAATAGATGAACTGGTGCTCCGGATGCGCAGCAGTGATCCGGCTGAGGGTTTCCTGGGTGAACCAACCGATTCCTTCCAGCTTTCCGGGCAACAGCAGGCGGGTGTTCACGGCGATGCGCATGGGAAGGCAAAGGTGAGGAATAGCGGAAGTATGGCGGCCGAAAGTTGGTCAGTCATTCTGTCGATCATCCAGGACTCTGGACTTCATGGCTTACGACTTCAGGACCAAGACTCCCCAACTCTCCCGATCTTTCGGCGCGGATGCGACGCAAATTCCTCACCAACCTGGCGTTGGTATTGGCGCTGAACCTGCTGGTGAAGCCCTTCTACATCTTCGGCATCGATGCGGAGGTGCAGGTGCGTGCCGGCACGGCAGCCTACGGGAGCTATGCGGCGTTGCTGAGCTTGACCTTCTTGCTGAACATCGTGCTGGACCTGGGGATCACCAACTGGAACACGCGGCACATTGCGCAACACACCCAACTGATGCGCAAGCACGTGAGCGGCATCCTGGTGGCACGGGGCCTGCTGGGGGTGCTGTACGCCATGGCCATTTTCGGAGCGGGCTGGTTGCTGGGCTACCGGGGCGGGCAACTCGAGCTGTTGGCCATCCTGGCGCTGAACCAAATACTGGTGGCCACCATCTTGTATCTGCGCAGCAACGTGTCCGGTTCCCAACGCTTCGCACAGGACAGCCTGCTCTCCGTGCTGGACCGGGTGCTGCTGATCGGCATTTGCGCCTGGCTGTTGTGGGGAGGTACTTCTCCCCGCCCCTTCCCCATTGCCTGGTTCGCTTGGGCACAGACTGCGGCCTACGGCATCACCGCATTGGTGGCCTTGCTGCTGGTGGTCCGGCATGCCGGCGGGCTGCGCCCCAAGTGGAACCCTGCCCTCACCCGCAGCATCCTGCGGCAGAGCTTTCCTTTTGCGCTGCTGGTGCTGCTGATGAGCTTCTACTACCGCACGGACTCCATCATGCTGGAACGTATGCTGCCCGATGGCGCGCTTCAGGCGGGCATTTACGCCCAAGGCTTCCGCTTCTTCGAGGCCTTCAACATGCTGGGGTTCCTGCTGGCGGGGCTGCTGCTGCCCATGTACAGCCGCATGCTCAAGCAGCAGGAGGATGTGGGGCCCCTCACGGGCATGGCCCTGCGGTTGGTATTGGCGGGCACCGTGGCCGTTGCGGTGGTGGGCAGCATGCGGGCGCAGCAGATCATGGACCTGCGCTACCACGAGCACACGGAGCTTTCAGCGCCGGCCTTCGCGGTGCTGATCTGGTGCTTCGTATGGGTGTGCATTTCCTACATCTTCGGCACGCTGCTCACGGCCAGCGGCGACTTGAAAACGCTGAACCGGCTGGCCGCCTCCGCCATGGTGCTCAACATCGGCCTCAACCTGGTGCTCATCCCGCGGTACCACGCGTTGGGGGCGGCCTGGGCCAGTTTCATCACCCAGGGCCTGATGGCCGGGGCGCAGGTGGCCGTTGCAGCCAAACGCTACCGCCTGAAAGCCGGCCTGGCCCCGGTGCTGGGCCTGCTGGCCTATGCACTGCTGCTGGCCGCGGTGTCCTGGCTGCTCTTGGCAAGGGGCGTGGCGCTGCTCCCCGCAGTGGCCGCCGTGGCCGGCCTGGGTGCGGTGGGCGCCTTGGGCACGGGACTGGTACCCCTGCGCAGCCTGCAACTGTTGCTACAGCGCCGCATGGAAGCGTGAACCGGGCTACTTTAGCCCACCCTAATTCCAACCAGAACATTCCTGTATGGCCAACGAAGCATCCCAGGCGAACGGCGCCTCCTTCGACCTCGTCCTATTTCTTTGGGCCCGCCGGCGCTTCATTGTGGGCATGGCCCTGTTGGGGCTGGTGGCCGGCATTGTGGCGGCCTTCGTCATCACACCGCTCTACCGGAGCGAGGTGATCCTGTTCCCCGCGATCACCAACAGCGTATCCAAGGCGCTGCTCAACGAACAATCTACCGGGCGGGACGACATTTTGGCCTTGGGTGATGAGGAGGATGCCGAACAGCTGCTGCAGATCCTGCACTCCGACCAAGTGCGCGACCGCACGGCCGCCCGCTTCGGGCTGATGGAAGTGTACCGGATCGATCCCGAAAGCCCGCACAAGCGCTCCGAGCTGCGCGATGCCTATGAGAGCCACGTGATGTTCGAATACACCAAGTTCGGCAGCGTGCGCGTGGAAGTCACCGACAAAGACCCGCAACGGGCCGCCGACATGGCCAACTTCATGAGCGCCCAAGCGGACAGTGTATGGAATGAGATGGCCCACGAGCGCGCCGCCAAGGGCTACCGCATCGTGAAGGAGAGCGTGGATGCCCTTCGCGCGGAGATCGCGCAGATCGGCGACAGCATGGAGGTGCTGCGGTCGCTGGGAGTACAGGACTACCACACCCAGAGCGAACGCTACAACGAATACCTCGGCGCGGCCATTGTAAAAGGCGATAAGCGTGCCATTGACGAGTTCGAGCGGCGCTTCGCGATCTTGGCCAAGTACGGCGGGGCATACGTTCAACTACAGGACAGGCAGTTCAACGAAGTGAAGCGGTTGAGCGTGCTGAACATGAAGCTCGAACAGGCCAAGGCCGACCTGGACAGCGACCTGCCTCACAAGTTCACCGTTAGCCAGGCATACCCTGCCGACCGCAAGAGCTGGCCGGTGCGCTGGCTGGTGGTGGCCATCAGCATGATCAGTGCGGTGGTGATCTCCCTGGTGCTCATCGTGGCCCAGGAAAACATCCGCAAGATCCAGGAATCCCATGCATGAGCCCGCGCCCCTCCACTTCAGGCCCACCCTGGCCTTGGTCCAGCGCCACTGGCGGCTCTTTGCAGGCGTGACCGCCCTGGCCATCGCCATTTCAGCGGTACTGAGCGGCCCGGCGTTCATCAAGCCCCGCTACCGGTCGCAAGCCGTGGTGTACCCCGTGAACTTGAACAGCTACTCCATTGAGACCCGTGCGGACCAATTGCTGCAGCTGCTGGAAAGCAACAGCATCCGCGACAGCGTTATCGCCCGCTTCAACCTGGCCGACCACTACCGGATCGACACGGCCGCCAGCGAGGGGCATGCCGCCCTATACGGCATGTACCGCGAGCGCGTGTCCATCAACAAAACGCGCTACGAAAGCGTGGACCTGCAGGTAACCGATGAGGACCCGGTACTGGCGCGGGACATGGCGCTGGAAGTGCTGCGGCAGGCCAACCTGCTGGCACGGCGCCTGCAACGGCACAGCTCGGCGGAACTGCTGGAGGTGTTCCGCTTGGGCGCAGCCAACACCCGTGAACGGATGGACAGCGTGGAAACCCGGTTGGACACGCTGCGCAAAGCCCACGGCTTGCTGGACTACACGGCCCAGACCGAGGAGTTCTCCAAGGGCTATGCCCGTGCGCTGGCAGCCAACGCGGGCCAGGCCAAGCTGGCCATGGAGGAGCGGCTCCGGGGCCTGGAAGACCACGGCGGCGAATTCCTCCGCCTCACCCTGTTGAACGAACTGCTGGTGGAGGAATACGGCCTGTTGCAGGAAAAGGAACGCCAAGCCCTGCTGGACGTCAACAAGGAGCTTACCTACACGAACCTGGTGGTGTACCCGGAAGTAGCCGACAAGAAGGTGTACCCGGTGCGCTGGTTGATCGTGGCCACCAGCGTGGTTGCGGCCGTGTTGCTCTGCTACATCCTGGTGTTCCTGCGCGAACAAAACCGCCCGAAGGCCTAAGCCCCGGGAGCCCAGCCATGGTGCGCGCCTTGAAGACCTACTGGATCCCTGCGGTGTGCGTGGTGTTCACGGTGCTCAATGCGCTGCTGATCGCCCATGACCTGTTCTGGCTGAACCTGCTGCCAGCGGCCTTGCTGGTGGCGTGGGCCTTGGTGGCCGCCACCGACAAGCTGCTGCTTTTCATCGTGTTCGCCACGCCGCTCTCGGTGAACTTGGAACAGTTGGACCTGGGCGGCATCGGGATCGCCGTGCCCACCGAGCCGCTCATGGTGGCCTTGATGCTGCTCTTCCTATTGAAGCTGGCCCTGGAAGGCCGGGTAGTGGATCCGCAGATCTGGCGGCATCCGGTAACCGTGGCCATTCTGCTGCAACTGGCCTGGATGGCCATTTGCACACTGCCCAGCAGCATGCCCATGGTATCGGTGAAATACCTCACGGCCCGCCTCTGGTTCGTCTGCACCATGTATTTCCTGGCCGCGCGCATCTTCAGCGATCCGCGCAACATCCACCGCTTCTTCTGGTGCTTCACTGCCGGCCTCTCCTTGGTTGTGGCATACACCTTGGTGCAGCACGCGCGTTACGGTTTTGCCGAAGACCCCGCACACTGGGTGATGTCCCCTTTCTTCAAGGACCACACCAGCTACGGTGCCATCATCGCCTTCCTCATTCCCTTCACCATCATGGCCGCGGGCCTTGGCAGCTACTCGCGCACCCGCCGCAGCCTGGCCCTGATGGCGTTCCTGCTGCTGCTTACCGGCCTGGTGTTCTCCTATACCCGGGCGGCCTGGCTGGGCGTGGCGGGGGCAGCAGCCGTGTTCGCCATCATGCGCCTGCGCATCCCGGCCTGGGCCGTAGGCATCGCGGCGACCGTGGCCGGCGGCCTGGTGTGGGCCAACATGGAACAGATCACCATTGCCATGGGGCGCAACCAGGCGGAAAGCCATGATGACCTGGCCCAGCACGTAAGCTCCATCAGCAACATCCGCTCGGACGCAAGCAACCTGGAACGCATCAACCGCTGGAACTCGGCCTTGCGCATGTTCGAGGAGAAGCCGGTGACGGGCTGGGGCCCCGGCACCTACATGTTCCAGTATGCCCCGTTCCAAGCCGCGCGCGACCGTACCATCATCAGCACCAATTTCGGCCTGGTGGGCAACGCCCACAGCGAATTCCTGGGCCCGCTGGCCGAGCAGGGCCTGCCGGGGCTATTGCTGGTGCTGCTGGTGGTGGGCACCATCTCTTGGACTGCCGTGCGCCTCTGGTCCAAGCTGGCCGATGGTGAGGACCGGCGCCTGGTGGGTGCGGCCTTCCTGGGGCTGGTCTCCTATTTCGTGCACGGGCTGCTGAACAACTACCTCGATCTGGACAAGGCCAGCGTGCCGTTCTGGGGCTTTGCGGCCGTGATCGTGGTGCTGGACCTAAAACACCGCATGCAGCCCGATCAACGGAACCTGCAGGTCAGCAAGGCGAGGTCATCCAAGTAAGGCTGGCTTCCCCGGTGGCTCTCGAAATTGGCCATCAACGCTTCGTTCACCTCCTCCGGCACCGCACCGGAAAGGATCTCCATCACCTTGCGCACGGAAGAAACATCGAAGGCCTCCCCTTGGGCATTCTCCTGCTCCACCAGTCCGTCTGTGTAGCACAGCAGCAACCCCTCGCGCACGTTGGCCCGGCCTACCTGCACAAAGGGCAGTTCCTTGAGCATGCCCAACGCGATGGACCCGTCCATCAGCTCGTTCAGCTCCCCGCCCGCCGCCGCCAACAGGGGTGGATTATGCCCTGCGTTGACGTACTCCATGGTGCCTGTGGCCAAGTCTACCCGGCCCAGGAACAAGGTGATGAAACGCTCCCCGCGGGCCCGCTCGTGCACATTGGAGTTCAGCTCGCGCACCAGTTCGTCCAGCTGGCAGGTGCCCCGCTGCATGAATGCCCGCAACGTTGCCTGGAAGTTGGACATGAGCAACGCGGCGGCTATGCCCTTGCCGCTCACGTCGGCCACGCAGAGCACCCATTGGTCGGTGCCCGTTTTGAACACATCGTAATAGTCCCCGCCCACCTGGTGGTGCGGCTGGTAGCGGCCCGCAGCAAGAAAGCGCCCATCGCCGGGCAGGTCCTTGGGCACCAGCATCTGCTGCATTTCGGCGGCCAGCTCCAGCTCGCGGCGATTGCGTTCCTGGGCCAGGGCCCGCTTGGACAGGCGCTTGTTCTCCAAGGCCACCGCGATCAAGTTGGTGATGGTCTGGAAGAAGTTGAGGTGCTTCACCGTGGGGCTCATGCGCTGGTCCACGTTGTCCACATCACCGATCAGCAGCAAGGCCAGCGGTTTGTTGCGGTGGAAAACGGGGATCGCGATATCATAGCGGCCCAAGCCGATGCCGTTCTCCGAACCGATGAACTCGATGTCGCGCGGCACCTGCATGTAGCGGGCAACCTCCTGCTCGAGGTCCCGCAGCGAATCACCCAAGGATATGGGGCAGGTCCAATGGTCGGTATTCTCGAAATACTTCAGCCGTTGAACGCCGAGCTCGTTGTGGATGATGTCCGAATAGAGCTTGAGCAATTGCTCCTTGGGCTCGTTGTTGTTGATGGCCTTGGTGATGTCCAACAGGGCACGTAGCTGGAACTCCTTCAGGTTGAGGCGTTCGGTAAGGCGTTCCAGGCGTTGCATGGCTCAATCCTTCCAACCTTTGATCATGGCGGGCAACCTGCTCAGGCTGGCGGCTTCGCGCATTTTCTGCTTCCATTCCCCGGCAGGCGACCCGAAGTAGGTCTTGCCGCCTTCCAGGTTGCCGATCAACCCGCTTTGGCCCAGCACCACGGCGCCCGCGCCGATGGTGAGCTTGCTGGGCACGCCCACCTGCCCCCAGAGGGTGACATTGTCGCCCACGACGCAGGCACCGGCAATGCCCACTTGGGCCGCGATCAGGCAGTGTTTGCCGATGAGCGTATCATGGCCGATCTGCACCTGGTTGTCGATCTTGGTGCCGGCGCCGATGCGCGTATCGGCGCTCACCCCACGATCGATGGTGGTGCCGGCGCCGATCTCCACATCATCTTCGATCACCACGCAGCCGGCCGTCACCATCTTCTCATAGCCGCCCGCCCGCTTCTTGTAGTAGAAACCATCCCCGCCGATCACTGCATTGGCATGGATGATCACGCGGTGGCCGATGGTGGTGTTGGGGTAGATCACCACGCCCGGCATGATGGTGCAGCCCTCGCCGATGCACACATTGGAACCCATGGCCACCGATGGGTGGACCACGGTACCGCTACCGACCCGTGGCGCGGCCTCGGGCCATTCCAACGGCAACATGAATTGCCGCACCAGCAGGTTGTAGTCGCGGCAGGGGTCTTCGCTTACCAAAATGGCCTTGCCCTCGGGGATCTCCACATCGGCCTTGTCGATGAGGATGGTGGTGGCCGCGCTGTTCAGGGCTTTGGCGTAGTACTTGGGGTGGTCCACGAAGACGAGGTCGCCGGCCTGCACGCGGTTGATCTCATTGATGCCGGTCACCATGCGCCGGATGTTGCCCAGCACCCGTGCACCAACGATCTCGGCCATGGCAGCCGCTGTGCGAGGTTCCTTCAACTCCATGGGGCAATGCTGCACCTGGCCCAAAAAAGGCCGGTGGCAGCAAATGTAGCCGCAGCCGGTGCATGGCAACGGCCTGCGGGATGAAGAACAGGCTACTTCTTCACCCGGTCGAGGTACTCCCCGCTTTCGGTGTCAATGCGCACCACGGTGCCGATCTCCACGAAGGAGGGCACTTGCACCTCCTGCCCGGTTTCCAAGGTGGCGGCCTTCATCACCTTGTTGCTGGTGTCGCCCTTCACCACGGTCTCCGTGTAGGTCACGGCCAGTTCCACGATCTTCGGGGGGCGTGCCAAGATGGGCGTGCCGCTCTCGAAGCCCACCTGCACCATCATCTCCTCCTTCATCAGGCCCAAGGCATCGCCGAAGAGCTCCACAGGCACGTGGAACTGTTCGTAGCTCCCGGTATCCATGCACACCAGGTGGTCGCCTTCGCGGAAGAGGTACTGGAAATCGCTGACTTCCACGCGGAGCACCTCCATGTTCTCGCCGCTGCGGAAGCGGTGCTCCAGGAGCTTGCCCGTGCGCAGGTTGCGCATCTTGCCCTGGTAGAAGGCGCGGAGGTTGCCCGGGGTGCGGTGCAACCACTCCACCACCTGGCAGATGTCGTTGTTGAAACGGATGAAGGAACCTACGCTGACGTCTCCTGTATTGGCCATGTTGCGGAAAAATGAGGCGCGAAGGTAACCACGTGGGGAAAACGGCAAGCCGGCACGACCAGGGCAAACGCATCTATGCTATAGGCCGGCCCTATTTCAAACCTGGCTCAATGATGGGTGGCTTGTAGTTGAATGAGCGCGCCCGATCGGCTTTGAACTGGCCTTATCCCGTTCAGTACAACGGCCAACACCGTGCTGAAGTGTGCGTAGATAAGTAAGAGGGCTGTAGGCCCGAAACATCATGAGCCTTGTTTTTCAGTGCCTCGATCTACCTGGCCCATGTGCGCGGCCTTCAGCCCCGCTCGGACCCGCAACATACAAGCCCATGGCGATGTCATGGGCTTGCATGTCGCGGGCCTTTGGCCCTGTGAAGCGGTGCCCACGGAGCAGCTGCACCAGGCAGGTCTTCGGCCTTGCCACCCAGCGAAGTGCAAAGACAGATCCAACGATCATCAAGATGATCCATGGACCCTCAATGGCCCATGAGGAAGATCTATTGGATGCGTTTGCTTAACTGGCACGGCCAATACCCGCGCGTCTCCCCCACCCTCCATGCATGGACACGAAGCAGCTTCGTACGGTTTTCCAAGCTACGAGAGGCGGCATCGGCCGCCCGATGCGCCCCATGAGTTGGTATGCCGCACTCAAGGTGCCACCACCACCCGGCAGGCTCTTTGGGAGCTGCCGTCGGTGTTGGAGATGCGCAGCAAATACAGGCCGGGGCTCCATCCATCGGTGGCCAGTTGTGCTGCGCCTGCCGGGAGGATCCGGGGTGCAATTACCAAACGCCCGGCCGCATCCAGCGCGCTGATCTGCCGCGCTTGCGGGGTGGCAAAGCGGAACGGCTCCCCCTGTTGGGCCACGGTGTTCAGCAGGTCGTCCGGAAATGCCCCCGCCAGGTCATCCAAGCTGGCAGGTATCATCAGGGCACAAAGGCCTAGCGTGGGCAACAGCACACCGCCGGAACTGGTGATGGCACTTTCCAGCATGGTGACATGCGCGGATTGTTCCACGAAGCTGCCCACCTCTTCCACCTCGTAGAGTTCCGTGGGGACGACCACATGCTCAAGGTCAATGGCCGATACATGGCATGCGGAGCTGCCCGGCTCGATGGTCCGTATAGCGGGCCAATACCGTGTTAAGCCAAGGTCCACATGCACATTGCTCAGCACCCCGGAGAAGACAGCCCCTTCCGGGCGGACATTCATCCGTACCGGGTGAAAGGTGTTGCGTTGATCGCCTTCCACATGGCTGTTCATCACCGTGGCATCAAGCAACCCGCCATCATCGGCGACTTTTACCACCAGGGAATCCATGGAAATGAGCACGGTACCGTCCGTCCGTTGCCCCAAGCCGAAGATGGTGGGCCCGTAACCCGGAGGGTGCGTGTAGAAATCGGCGTCCACAATACTTCCCTGCAGGTCCATGCGGTACGTGGCGAGGTAATCATGTCCTGGGACCAGCATCCTGCCCACGTTCATCAAGGAGCCATCGGCCATGACGGCAGCCTGCACGCTCTCCTCTTGGGCCATGTCGCCACTGATGTAGTTCACCTGCTTCAACCAATTCAATGTGCCATCTGAACTTACATGGCCGATCACATCCACTGCACCCCAATACCAGCACCCCCTGATGTAAAAGCCGCCTGCGTTGTCCCCCACCAGCTTGGTCGCGACCCAGTGTGGTACTGGACCAGGAAATTGGAATGACCGCGCCCATGCCAATTCACCGTCCATCCCCAGCTTCACCACGGACAATTGGCTGGAGTTAGAGCTGGCCTTGTCGTGAACCACCAGGAACACCCCGTCCGTTCCCACGCCTACCATGGCGTCTATCTGGTACGTCGACAAGAACTCCGGAGTGGCAAACCCGTATGCATTGGAAACCACGTATTGCCACGCAATGCCTCCATCCTGATCGATCCTGGCAATCTGGCAATATGTCCGCAAGCTGTCTATCAGTAGGAAATCGATTTCATTAATTACAACCTCATAGGGCAATATGCGCACCAGCACAACTCCACCTTCGTTGTCGGCCAACAAGTGCATCTGATCCGTACCCGGACCTCCCAACTCCCTCGCCCATAACGGTGTACCGTCCGCTTCCGCCCGCCACAAGCGCATTCCCGCACTGGTGCGCAACAGCAGCAGGTGGTCACCATTGGAAGCGGTGGTGCCGGTGATGACAATGGCACCCTGCGTGCTGGAGGTATCCAACGCCAATTGGCTTTGCGCCTGGGCAACCAGTGGAATACATAGCACGATGGTTAAAGCAAGCCGTTTCATTGCGGTACGTTTTTGGGTTGGCAGTGATCGAAGTTAACAATAACTCCAACCCTACTGCCCGGTAGTTGGGCAGGGCCTTACTGGCCAAGGCACACCCCGATGCCTTTCTGCAACCTGCTGCACACCTTTGCCCCATGTACAAACTGAAGATCATCCTGGCCAGCACCCGCAGCGGGCGCAAAGGGCCTGCCGTGGCCGAGTGGATCACCGCCGTGGCCCAGGCCGATGCGCGCTTTGAAACGGAACTGGTGGACCTGAAGCAGGTGAACCTGCCGTTCCTGGACGAACCGAACCACCCGCGCCTGCGCAAGTACACCCATGAACACACCAAGGCGTGGAGCGCGTTGATCGACGGTGCGGACGCCTTCATCTTCGTGATGCCGGAGTACAACTACGGCTATTCCGCGCCACTGAAGAACGCGATCGACTTCGTGTTCCGGGAGTGGCACTACAAGCCGGTGGGTTTGGTGAGCTACGGCGGGGTGAGCGGCGGCCTGCGCGCCGTGCACCTGCTGAAGCCCGTGCTCACTGCGGTCCAGCTCACGGTGGCGGGCGAGGTGCCCATTCCGTTCTTTCAGAATTTTATCGGTGAGGACGGCGTATTCAGGCCGAACGAGGTGCTGGTGAAGGCAGCCCCGCGCATGCTGGACGGCATTGCGAAGTGGGCGGAGGTGCTGGGGCCGGTGCGGGAGGAGCAGCTGGGTTCGTAGGGCATAGGCCGCAGGGCGTAGGGGAAAGGCCCCCTACGAACTACCTACTACGAACCACAAACCACACCCTGTATCCTATTTCCACCTGCTGATCTCCAAGCTCTCCGTACAGGCAAACGTCTCCTCCTCCTGCCGGTTGCTGGCCACCAAGAGGGTGCGTTGAGCGAGGTTGCCCTCCAACAGCTTGCGGAACCAGGCAATGCCTTCAGCATCGAGGTTGGAGGCGGGTTCGTCCAGCAGCAGCAAGGGCGTATCGCTGAGGATGGCCAAGGCGAGCTTCAGGCGCTGCTTCATGCCGCTGCTGAAATGCAGCACGGGTTTCTCCAAGTGCGGCTCCAAGTAGGCTGTGCGGGCCACGTCCTGCACGGAAGTGCCCGCATGGAAAGGCTTGAAGCGCGCATGGTTGGCAATGGCCTGCCGCAAGGGCAGGTCCTCATACAAGCCCAAGTAGGGCGCCGCAATGGCCACGTGACGGTACACGTGCTCTGGATCGATCACCTTGCCGGAAAGGCTGTGTTCAACCGTGCCGGCCGTGGGCACCAGCGCGCCGGCCACCACCTGCAGCAGCGTGCTTTTCCCGCTGCCGTTCGGCCCTAAAATGGCGGTGCGGCTGCCTGCGGCGAAGACATGGTCCGCATGGCGGAACACCTTCTCGCGGGCAAACTGCTTGGCGGTGCCATTCAATGTTACCTGCATTCCCGCGCTCAGCGTTGCGGCCATTTTATCCCCGTTCAACATGCAAAGCCATCGGATCACTTCCGCAGCGGTCTTCGGCAGGAGACCCTGCGGCTACCATGCTTGATCGGGCAGTAAATGGATATCCATGCGCGATCACTCGGCCAGCCCGCGCATGATGCCCTTTGGGCTGTTGCGGATGAACTCCGTGATCAGCAGCTGCTCGGGGGTTCCTTTGAAGAGCTGTTCCACGTTCTGCAGGGCGCGTTCCAGGTTGCTGTTGCGCACGAAGATCTCGCGGTAGATGTCCTCGATGCGTGCCACCATGGCATCGTCGAAGCCACGGCGGCGCAAGCCCACCACGTTCACGCCCACGAAGCTCAGGGGCTCGCGCGCGGCCTTCACGAACGGCGGCACGTTCTTTCGCACCAGGGAGGCGCCGGCGATGAAGCTGTGCGCGCCGATGTGGATAAACTGCTGCACGGCCACATTGCCTTCGAGGATGGCCCAATCACCGATGGTGACGTGGCCCGCCAAGTTCACGCTATTGGCGATCACCACATGATCGCCCAGGATGCAGTCGTGCGCCAGGTGCACATAGGCCATCAGCAGGCTGTGGCTGCCCACGGCGGTGCGCTGGCGGTCGGCGGTGCCGGGGTTGATGGTGACGCACTCGCGCACGGTGGTGTGGTCGCCCACTTCGGCGGTGGTCTTCTCCCCGGCGAACTTCAGGTCCTGGGGGATGGCGCCGATGACGGCCCCGGGGAAGATGCGGCATTGCCTGCCCAGGCGGGCACCGTCCATGAGGGTGGCGTTGGGACCGATCCAGGTGCCCTCGCCGATCACCACATCGGCGGCAATGGAAGTGAAGGGCTCAATGACCACATCCTTGCCGATGCGTGCGTCCGGGTGGACGGAGGCCAGCTTGGAGATGCTCATGCTTGTGCCACGGGCTTCTTGGGTTCGGCCTTGGCTTCGGCGGGCGCCTTGTCGCGGGCGATCTGCGCCATCATTTCGGCTTCCACGGCGGGCTGTCCGTTCACATAGCCGATGCCTTTCATGTGCACGATGCCCCGGCGGATGGGGGTGATGAGGGTGAGGCGGAACACGAGGGTATCGCCGGGGATCACCTTGCGGCGGTAGCGCACGCCGTCGGTCTTCAGGAAGTAGGTGGTGTAGTTCTCCGGATCGGGCACTTGGCTGAGGGCGAAGATGCCGCCCACCTGGGCCATGGCTTCCACCTGCAGCACGCCGGGCATCACGGGGTTGTCCGGGAAGTGGCCGGTGAAGTGGGGCTCGTTGAGGGTGACGTTCTTCACGCCCACGATGCTGTTGGCATCCATGCTCATCACCTTGTCCACCAGCAGGAACGGATAGCGGTGGGGAAGCATTTTGGAGATGGCATTGATGTCGAAGAGCGGCTCCTTGGTGAGGTCGAAGAAGAAGCGTTCGTCCTTTTCCTCCTCGCGGATGCGGTCCTTGATGCGCTTGGCGAAGGTGGTGTTGCCGAAGTGCCCGGGCCGAGCCGCCAGGATATGCCCTTTGATGGGGCGCCCCACCAGCGCGAGGTCGCCGATGATGTCCATCAATTTGTGGCGCGCAGGCTCATTGAGGAATTTGAGGTCCGTGGTGTTGAGCACGCCGTTGCGGCGCACCTCCACGTCCTTGTACTCGCGGCCGATGCTCTTGGCCAGTGCCTTCAGGTCTTCCTGCGTGATGTCTTCCCGGTCCTCCAGCACGATGGCATTGTCCAGGTCGCCGCCTTTGATCAGGCCGGCCTTTGCGAGCTGCTCCACCTCGCGCAGGAAGACGAAGGTGCGGCAGGGGGCGATCTCGGTCTTGAATTCGCCGCTGTTGTACATGCTGGCGTGCTGGGTGCCCAGCACGGGGCTGTTGTAGTCCACCATCACCGTAAGGCGGAATTCGCCGCCCGGGGCGGGCACGCCGAGCATCTCGGTGCCGCGCTCGGCGGTCTCGAACCAGATGGGTTCCTTGAGCACCCACCAGTTGCGCGGGGCGTCCTGTTGCTGGAACCCTGCCTGTTCAATGGCCTCCACGAAAGGCGTGGCACTGCCGTCCATGATGGGCACTTCGCTGCCGTTGAGCTGGATCAGGCAGTTGTCCACGCCCAAGGCGTAGAGTGCGGCCAGTACGTGCTCGGTGGTGTTCACCTTCACGTCGCCCTTGCCGAGGGTGGTGCCGCGCGCGGTGCTCACCACCAGGTCGGCGTCGGCATCGATCACCGGCTGTCCTTCCAAGTCGGTGCGCTGGAACTTCAGGCCATGGCCTGCCGGTGCGGGGCACAGGGTGAGGGTGACCTGCTCACCGGTGTGCAGGCCCACGCCCTTCACTTGGGCCTTGTCCTTCAAAGTGTGTTGCTTGTCGCTCATGCGTTGATATCGGGCTACATCAGCCTTGTGCCCCGGTACGGCCGGTGGCCTTGAGGTTGTCCAATTCCTTTTTTAGTTGGTCCAGCTGCTGGGTGATCTCGGGCAGGTTGCGGAACAGCACATAGCTGCGCTTGTAGTCGCCTATGGCGTAGGCTGGTGAGCCCTGCACCACGGCGTCGTCGGGCAGGTTCACGGAGACCCCGCTCTGGGCGGCCACCTTCACGCGGTTGCCGATGTGCAGGTGGCCTACGATGCCCACCTGGCCACCGATGACGCAGTGGTCGCCGATGCGGGTGCTGCCGGCAATGCCGGTCTGGGCCACCACCAGCGTGTGGGCGCCGATCTCCACATTGTGGCCCACCTGGATCAGGTTGTCCAACTTGGCGCCCTTGCGGATGATGGTGTGGCCGAGGGTGGCGCGGTCCACGGTGGTGTTGGCGCCGATCTCCACGTTGTCCTCCAGGATCACGTTGCCCACCTGGGGCATCTTCTCCTGCTCACCCGCGGCGTTTGCCGTGAAGCCGTAGCCGTCCGCCCCGATCACCGCCCCGCTGTGGACCACGCAGTTGGCGCCCACGATGCACCGGTGGTACACGGTAACGTTGGCGTGCAGCACGGTGCCCTTGCCGATGCGGGCGTCATCGCCCACGGTGCAATGGGGAAAGATCTTGGCCCCTTCCTCGATCACGGCTCCTTCGCCGATGTAGCTGAAGGCACCGATGTAAGCACCCGCCGCCACCTTGGCCTTGGGGCTCACAAAGCTGGGCTGCTCAATGCCTCGCTTGTCGCTGACCAGGCCCTCGTTCATCTTCAACAGGCGGCTGAAGCAGGCACGGGGGTCGCCCACGCGGATCAGCGTGAGCCGCTTGGGCAGCGGTTGGGTGGGCTGGAAATCCCGGGCCACCACGGCTATGCTGGCTCCGGTGGAGTAGAGCAGGTCCGTGTATTTGGGATTGGCCAAAAAGGTGAGCGTGCCGGGCTTGCCCTCTTCGATCTTGGCCAAGTCGTTCACCAGCACTTGGGCGTCACCATCCACCTCCCCTTCCAGGAGTTCGGCGATCTGTGCGGCTGAGAATTGCATGGCTGTGCCCCGCCTGGCCAAAGCCCTACGGGCCTGCGAAGATAATTGACCATGGCAAGCCCGGTATACCTCCCACAGGGCTATCGCCTCTAATAGGCATGGCCAAAACCGGGAATGTTGTGCGGCCCTGTCAGGGTCGAACGCCCACTGTTCAGGAGAATGCTACGATGTTTGACCCCGCCAGGGTCAATTCAAGTCTTCCGGCCCAACCGTAAAGTGCGCTGCGGGAAGAACCAGGCAGGGCGACTGGTGGAAATACTTTCACGGCTCGTTTGCGGCACCAAACTTCCTGGCGGTCTCCTGACCGCCGTAGAGGGCTAATACCAATAATGCATTCAAAGTCGGCCAAGAGATGCGCCGCGATCTCCCGCGAGCTGGATGAAGCATTTCCGTAGGACGATACGCGGAACAGGTTGCGAAGCGGGGCCTACGGAACCTGGCCTGAGGAGTAATCATCCGGAAAGAGGGCAAGTAGATCGGTCGATATTGAATGGGTAGATGGTGTAGATCCGGAGTTCCATGAGCCGCAGCTACACGTTCTCCCGGAATATCGTCGTGCTGTTGGCCTGTGCCGTGGGCGTCACCACAATGTCATTGAGGCACACATGCGGCGGCTGCGTGGCGGCGAAGTACACCACGGCAGCCACATCTTTTGCCGTGAGCGGGGTAAAGCCCGCGTAAGTCTGCTTGGCCCGGTCGCGGTCGCCGTGGAACCGCACCTCGCTGAATTCGGTCTCGGCCGCGCCCGGCGCCACTTGCGTCACCTTGATGCCATGCGGCAGCAGGTCGATGCGCATGCCTTTGGTGAGGGCGTCCACGGCGTGTTTGGTGGCGCAGTACACGTTGCCCTTGGGATAGACCTCCTTGCCGGCGGTGCTTCCGATGTTGATGATGTGGCCCTGTCCCCGGGCGATCATGCCCGGGATCACGGCACGGCTCACGTACAACAGACCCTTCACATTGGTGTCCAGCATGCGCTCCCAGTCGTCCGGCCGTCCGTCCTGGATGGGATCCAGTCCGGCTGCCAGGCCGGCGTTGTTCACCAGCACGTCCATGGTGCTCCACTCCGCAGGCAGTGAGGCCAGGGCCCGCTCCACCTCCTGAGGGTTGCGCACATCGAAACGGAGCGCATGCACCACGGCCCCCCCCTCCACCGTGCCATGCAAGCCCTCCAGTTCACGCTTGAGCACCTCCAGCCGGTCGCGTCTGCGGCCGGTGATGATCACACGCCAGCCTTCCTGCGCAAAGAGGCGGGCCATGGCCTCGCCGAAGCCGCTGGTGGCGCCGGTGATGAGGATGGTGCGGGGTTGCTTCGGATCGGGCATGGTGCAAAGTTCAACTCCCGAACCACTCCTTCCCCATGCTTCTGGGAAAAGCCAGGAAGTGCTTCTCCACTGCGCCGCTCATGGCCTCGATGCCGAGGTTGTCGCTGGCTTGTGCGATGTCCTTCAGTTTGCCGTTCTTGAACAGCAGCTGGATGCCGTCGTGCTTGGGGTCGTATGCATTGTTGACCACCTTGCCGGCAAGCACGAAGAGCCCGGCCTCTTCCGCGGTGACGCCCAGCTCCTCCACGCAAACATGCCGGATGCGCTCCACCTGCGCTGCCGGCCATGGTTCGTTGCGCAGCTTGATGCGCAAGGTGCGCCGGTGCAGCAGGTCTGAGGCCAGACGCGCCAGCACCTTGTCGGGGTGATCGGCCCACACCTTCACGGCGCCCATGATGTCGTGGTCGTCCAGGCGCATGAAGTCGGACAGCACGGCAGGGTCGTTGAAGGAATCGCGGTCTCGGCGTTCCCCCAGGAAGCCCAGCAGCGCCGGAGCGCCGAAGAGCGGCACGCCTTGCAGGCCGAGGGCTTTGGCGCGGCGGAGCGTTTGCACCAGCATCTGCTCGCAGGCCACCACGGTCTTGTGCAGGTACACCTGCCAGTACATCAGGCGGCGCGCCACAATGAACTTCTCGATGCTGTAGATGGCCTTCTCCTCCACCACCAGCCCGTCATTCACCACCTGCAGCATCTTGATGATGCGGTCGCCCCCGATCACCCCTTCGCTCACTCCGGTATAGAAGCTGTCGCGGTTCAAGTAATCCATGCGGTCCATGTCCAGCTGGCCGCTCACCAGTTGGTGCAGGAAACGCTTGGGGTACTGGTCGCGGAAGATGCGGATGCCCAGGTCCAAGGCCCCGTTGAACTCCACGTTCAGGGCATCCATTACCAAGGCGCCGACCTCCTCATGGCCGATGCCCTCCACGATGCTGTGTTCCAGCGCGTGGCTGAAGGGGCCGTGCCCGATATCGTGCAGCAGGATGGCCACGTGGGCGCCAAGGGCCTCCTCCTCCGATACCGCATGCCCTTTGCCGCGCAGGCTTTCCAAGGCCAAGCCCATGAGGTGCATGGCGCCCAGCGCATGGTGGAAGCGGGTGTGCAGCGCCCCCGGGTACACCAGGTGCGAAAGCCCGAGCTGTTTGATGTAGCGCAGGCGCTGGAACCACCGGTGGTCGATCAAGCGCAGCAACAAGGGGTGCGGCACGTTGATGAAACCATAGACGGGGTCGTTGAAGATCTTCATGGAGTGATCAGGGAAAGTTCGTGGTTCGTGGGGCAAAGTGGAACGAAGCCCAAGTTTCAACCTACACAAGGAACCATGAACCGGCCCGAATGTACTGGAGGCTTGCAGGAAAGTTCGCCGGGCACAGGGAATGGTTCGCAGTTCTGCAGGGAACTCCGCGAACCCGGCCTCACGAACTGCGCCCTGCAAAGCCAGGGCTAACGCACCAAAATTCAAGGACCCCTATCATCCATTTGAAGCCCAAGGATTTGAGGTCAGCCCTTCGGCTCCGCCCAGGGCAGTTTACGTTTAGTAAGCAGGCTTTAACTATACACTGCCCTGAGCATTAGCGAAGCGGCACTCCACAGCATGCACAGCATGCGAGGGCCGAAGGGCCAACACCGCATACGATCGGTGGTCATCGCCGGATGCAGTACATCCCTCCGCGGCATGCGGCCCCATGGTGGCCCTTTAGATGCGTTTGTCCTACCTGCAAACCACGCCCTACGCACTTCACCCTATAATTTCACGCCCTCTAACAAAAGCAAGGCAACATTCCCCCGCAGGGCGTGTTTCCCTTGCATGCACACGACCACAGCGCCCACCCGGCCAACCGGGACCCCGAACACCACCATGGCAGCATCCATCCTATGGGCCGACGACGAGATCGACCTCCTGCGCCCCCACGTGCTCTTCCTGGAAAAGAAGGGCTATGCCGTCACCACCGTGAACAACGGGCTCGATGCGGTGGACGCCGTGGGCAAGGCGGAGTTCGACATCGTCTTCCTGGATGAGAACATGCCCGGCCTCAGCGGGCTGGAAACGCTCACGCGCATCAAGGCGGCCAGCCCGCGCACGCCGGTGATCATGATCACCAAGAGCGAGGAGGAAAGCATCATGGAGGAGGCCATCGGCAGCAAGATCAGCGACTACCTGATCAAACCGGTGAACCCCAACCAGATCCTGCTGGCCCTGAAAAAACATTTGGACGGCAGCCGCCTGGTGAGCGAGAAGACCACCAGCAGCTACCAGCAGGAATTCGGCAGGCTGGGCATGCGCCTGGGCGACCGCCTGGGCACCAAGGAGTGGATGCAGCTCTACGACGAGCTGGTGCGCTGGGAACTGGAGCTGAGCGGCAACCCGGACCAGGGCATGACCGAGATCCTGCGCAGCCAATGGGCCGAGGCCAACGACCTCTTCAGCCGCTTCGTGGAAAAAAACTACGTGGACTGGGTGAACAACAAGGGCCAGGACGTGCCCATGCAAAGCCACCAGGTGTTCAAGAACAAAGTGGCGCCGCTGATCGACGAAAAGCAAGGCCCGCTGTTCCTGGTGCTCATCGATAACCTGCGGCTGGACCAATGGCGGGTGATCGAGCCCATCGTGGCCGATTTCTTCAAGGTGGAGGAGCAAGGCCAGTTCTACAGCATCCTGCCCACGGCCACGCAGTATGCACGCAACGCGCTCTTTGCGGGCATGATGCCGGGCGAGATCCAAAAGCGCTATCCCGGGAAATGGCTCAATGAGGATGACGAAGGCAGCAAGAACGCCTTCGAGGAGGAGTTCATGAACGAACAGCTCAAGAGCTTGGGCAAACGCGTGAAGACCAGCTACCACAAGATCACCAACATCGCCGCCGGCAAGAAGTTGGCCGAGACCGTGGGCAACCTGATGGAGAACCCCTTCAACGCCATCGTATACAACTTCGTGGACATGCTCAGCCATGCCCGCACGGAAATGGAAGTGATCCGCGAACTGGCCGAGGATGAAGCCGCCTACCGGTCGATCACCCTGAGCTGGTTCCGGCACAGCCCCCTGCTGGACATCCTGAGGACCATTGCCGAAAAGGGCGGCCGCGTGGTGATCACCACCGACCACGGCACCGTGCGGGTAACCCAGCCAAGCAAGGTGGTGGGCGACCGCAACACCAACACCAACCTGCGCTACAAGCACGGCCGCAACCTCACCTACGAAGGCAAGGAAGTGCTGGCCATCAAGGACCCCGCGCAGGCCTTCCTGCCGCGCATGAATGTGAGCAGCAGCTTTATCTTCGCCAAGAAGGACCTCTATTTCGTTTATCCGAACAACTACAACCACTTTGTGAACTTCTACCGGAACACCTTCCAGCACGGGGGAATCTCCATGGAAGAAATGCTGGTGCCCATCGCCTACCTCAAACCGCGTTGACCCCCACGATGAGCACCCTCCTTGCGCTGCACCGGCCCGAAGACGTACCGGCGGCAGCCGCAAACCTGCTGCATGCCTTTCCGCAAAGCCGGGTGTTCACCTTCAACGGACCGCTGGGTGCGGGAAAGACCACCCTGATCAAAGCGCTCTGCACCAGGCTCGGCGTGGAAGCCGGCATGGCCAGCCCCTCCTTCGCCATTGTGAACGAATACCGCGCCCGCAACGGCGAACCGGTGTACCACTTCGACCTCTACCGGTTGAACCATGCCCACGAACTGGAAGGCATCGGCTTTACCGAGTACTTGGACAGCGGCCACTACTGCTTTGTGGAATGGCCCGCCCTGGGCCAAGGCCTGTATCCGCCGGGCACCGTGGAAGTGGCCATGGACCTGGACGCCGACGGGGGGCGCAGCCTGCGGATCAACGAACTTCAGCCCCGCTGAGGGCATTGCACATGAGCACCAGCAGTGAACTGTTGAAACAACTGGCCCGCGAGGTGGCCATGCTCCCCCAGGAACAAACCATGGAGGCGGCGCACAAAGGCAAGCGGTTGCTGATCGGCATCCCCAAGGAAACCACTCCGCAGGAACACCGCGTGCCCCTCACCCCCGCCAGCGTGGCGGTGCTCACCGGCCGCGGCCACGACATTGTGATGCAACGCGGGGTGGGCGGCAATGCGCAATTCCAGGACAGCGACTACAGCGAAGCCGGTGCCCGCATGGCCGATGATGCCCGCGAAGTGTTCGAATCCGACCTGATCCTCAAGGTAGCGGCCCCTTCCGAGGAAGAGATCGCCCTGCTGCACCACAAGCAGATCCTGGTGTCCGCCCTGCAGACCGGCGCCCAGCACCGCGAAGCCCTGCGCAGCATGATGGCCAAGAAGCTCACGGCGGTGGCCTGGGACTTCATCAAGGACCGTGAGGGCATCTACCCCATCATCCGGGCCATGGGCGAGATCGCCGGCAACACCTCGGTACAGATCGCCGCCGAATACCTCAGCACCGACAAAGGCGGGCAGGGCCTCATGCTGGGCGGCATCAGCGGGGTGGCCCCCGCCGAAGTGGTGGTGATCGGCGCGGGCACCGTGGGCGAATTCGCCACCCGTGCAGCACTGGGCGCCGGCGCCAGCGTGAAGGTCTTCGACAAAAGCATCTACCGCCTGCGCCGCCTGCAAAGCATCCTCGGCCAGCGCATCTGGACCAGTGTGATCCAACCTGATGTGCTCCGCGAAGCGCTCATCCAAGCCGATGTGGCCATCGGCGCCTTGCGCCCGGAGCACGGCCGCACCCCCATGGTGGTGAACGAGGACACCGTGGGCCGCATGAAGGCCGGCAGCGTCATTGTGGACGTGAGCATCGACCGCGGCGGCTGCTTCGAGACCAGCGAACAAACCAGCCTCACCGACCCGGTATACAAAAAGTACGGCGTGCTGCACTACTGCGTGCCCAACATCGCCAGCCGCGTGCCCCGTACCGCCTCCTACGCCCTCACCAACATCTTCACCCCCATCCTGCTCACCATGGGCGAAATGGGCGGCTTCGAGGATGTGATCAAACGCAACATCGGCCTGCGCCAAGGCGTGTACCTGTACAACGGCGCCCTCACCAGCGAGATCCTCTCCGAGGCCTACCGCCTGCCGTACAAAGACCTGGACATGCTGCTGGCCGCTTTCTGATGGAGTGCTCACAGGAAATTGCATTTCAGTGGTTAGTTGGCAGGTGGCAGGTGGCAGGCGGCAGGTGGAGACGCTATCCCAGTTCCGCACAGGAAAGCAACGAGCAACCATCTTGTTGAGCGGTCACTGACCACGCACAACTGACAACCCACAACACGCCACCTTCATCTTTTCACCTTGCACATGACCTTGACCCGCCGCCTCTACCTCTTCGGCATCGGCATTGGCCTGGGCTGCCTGCTGGCCTGGGGCATCTACGGCAACCGGCTGGACAACACCGACTGGATGCCCAACCACCGGGTGAAGCTGCGCCTGCAAAGCACCCTGATCAAGGCCACCCCCGAGGCGGAAGCCCAACTGGCCCCGTTGCACCTCTCACTGGCCGACCTGCGCAAGGCCGTGATCGACAGCTGCGACATCAACTTCGGCGAAAGCATCCGCAGCAAGGACAGCCTGGTGTACTACGTGCACGGCACCGTGCGCGGACAGCAAGTGCACTACCTGGCCGCCACGCTCCGCGACTTCCGCACGGACAGCACGGCCACGCTTACAGCCATCCACACCGGATTGAAATAAACCGGGCCCGGCCACGATCGTGCAACCGCCTCACGCCAAACCCAGCTTCTTCACCAGTTTGCCCACCTCGTCCTCGGTGCTGCGCAGCATCTGCGAGCAGAAGGTGATCAGCTCCACTGCGCGCTTCACCTTCACGGTCAGCTCGTCCACGCCGATCTTGTCCGCCTGCAGGTCGGTCATGATCTGCTCCAGCTCCGCATAGGCTTTGTCGTAGGTCAGGGGCTTTTCAGCCATGTTGCTCGATGGATTCAACGGTGGAGTGCACGGTGCCTTTGGCCAACGTGGTGGTGATCCGCTCACCAGGCCGCAAGTTACCCGCATCGGTGATCGCTTGGCCTTGCGCCCGCGTAATGCTGAAGCCCCGGGCTAAAGTGGCTTGCGGCCCGAGGAGGTTCACGGTTTCACGCAGGCCCTTCAGCTGCAAGGCCACCAACTGCAGTTGCTTGTTTGCCACCAGGCCCAGCTTGATCGAAAGCTCTTCGAGACCGGCCCGCTTCACCTGCTGCAACCAACGCAGCGGATCGGTGGTCAAGCGGGCGCGGTGGTTCTCCAGCACCTGGCCTTCAGTGTGCAGCTTGGCCTGTACACGGTGCGCCAGTTGCCCGGTGGCCGTGTGCAAGCGGCCGCGTTGCAGCTGGCAGTGGTTCACGGGCCTGGTGCGGACCATTTCCGCGTAGGCGCTCAAGGTCTCCCGGCGCATGGAGAAATCCTCGAGCACCAGGCCATGCACTTTGTCCAGCATGCTCGTCAGGGCGATCTCGAAACCGGAGGCCTTGTCCACCAGGAAATCCGCGACGGCCGTGGGCGTTTTGTGCGGTTCTTTGGCAATGAGGTCCAGCACGGAGGTGTCCACATCATGCCCGATGCCGGTGAGCACGGGCTTGGGGAAGGCCGCCACCAAGCGGGCCAGTTCCAGATCATTGAACGGTTCGAGGTCCAGCTTGGAACCACCGCCCCGGACCAGTACCAAGGCATCGAAGAGCCGGGGATCGATCGCGCCCACGGCGGCGCGCAGCTCGGCGGCGGCGCCATCGCCCTGCACGGCGGAGCCGAATACGCGCACATGGAAGCGGTAGCCCCGTTCGTTGTGCTGCAGGTGCTGCATAAAATCAGCATAGGCCGCAGAGCCCACCGAGGCCACCAGCGCAATGCGCTGCAGCACCATGGGCATGGGCGCGAAGCGGTTGCGGTTGTACAGGCCATCTTCCTTCAGCGCGCGGATGGTGGCCAGCTTGCGCCGCTCCATTTCCCCGATGTTGAAGGCCAGGTCGAGCGCCTCTATGTTGATGCTCAGCCCGTGCACCAAATGAAAGTCCACCCGCCCCAAAAGGAGCACCTCCACGCCGTCCTTGAGGATATTGTCCGCCTCGGCCCCCAATTCGCTGCGGATGCGCTGGTAGGCGGAGTTCCAGATGTGGGCGCGCATCACGGCCACCTTTTGGCCGCCCTTGTGTTCCACCAGCTCCAAGTAGGCATGGTTTTTCACCTTGAGGCCGGCGATCTCCGCCCGGATCCAATAGGCCTGCCCGCCGGTGGCTTCCTCGATCCGTTGCTTGATCGCGGTGCTGACCTGGGAGAGCGTGAAGACCCTGCGTTCGTCCATGGTATTTCGGCCCGGAAGGCGCTGCAAGTTATCCGGCAAGGCCGCTTCAATCCGATCCCCGTACCACGGTCACGTGGCCGTAATACACGCGCTCATCGCCGTCGCGGTTCAGCACCACCTTCCACACGTACACATCGCTCTTCACGGGCTGGCCGTTGTAGCTGCCCTCCCATGCAGCCCAGCGGTCACGGGTGTGGTGCACCTGCTCTCCCCATCGGTCGAACACGTAAAAGTCATAGGTCCACTTCTCAAAGCCGTTGAGCACGGGCCGGAATGATTCGTTCAACCCGTCCTGGTCCGGCGTGAAGGCGTTGGGCGCAAACACCTCCGGGTCGCTCACCGCCACCACGGACCGGCACAGGGTGTCCGTGCAACCATGGTCATTGCTGGCCACCAGGCAGAACGGGTAGAGGTCATCCGGCCCGGCCGGGAAGAGGTGCATGGGCTCCTGTGCGGTGGACGACAGGCCATCGCCGAAATCCCACAGCCAACTGGTGGCGCCAATGCTCTGGTTGAAGAACTGCAGCGCATAGGAGGTGCTTTGCATGGGTTGATAGCTGAAGGCGGCGATGGGCGTGGGGTTTACCTGCACGGCACCGGGCACCACGGCGGTATCGGAGCAACCGCCCGCACCCGTGGCGATCAGCATCACGGTGTAGTTGCCTGCCGGGAAGGCGTGCACGGGGGCGGCTTCATCCGCCTGCTGCCCGTCGCCGAACGACCATTGGAAGGCATTGGCATTGGCGGAAAGATTCTGGAAGTACACGGGGTATCCGGCGCAGGCGGGCTGCGGCTGCGCCAGGAACGCCGCCAGTGGCGTGGGATGCACCACGAACACATTGCTGGTATCGTGGGTGCAGCCGTACTGGTTCGCCACGTTGAGCGTGATGGTGTAGCTGCCGGGCGCATCGTACACGGCGACGGGGTTGTTCAGCAAGGAGGCGCTACCGTTGCCAAGGTCCCAGCTGTAGCTCACGGCTCCTGCGGCATTGCTGAACAACTGCAGGGTGGCGGGCGTGGTGCAGCTGTGGTCCTGCGCCAGGGTGAAGGCGCTCTGCGGCAGCGGGAAAACCGTGATCACGGTGGTTGCGGTGTCCGTGCAGCCATTGAGGTGCTCGGCGACCAACTGCACCGTGTAGGCTCCCGCGGCCGTGAAGGTGTGCGCCGGCGCGGCGGCGCCGCTCGTGTTGCCGTCACCGAGTTCCCATTGTTGGAAATCGCTGTTGGTTCCGGTGTTGGTGAACTGGACCTCCAGCGGCATGCAGCCACTGGAGCTGTCGGCCACGATGGCGGCAACCGGTGCGGGCAGTACGGTAACCGGCTGGGTGAGCACCGCCGGGCAAGGAGCAAGGGTGGACGTAACGCTGAGCGTGACGCTATAGGTGCCTGCCGCCGCATAGCCGTGCACGGGCGTGGTGAGCGTGGAGGTGCCGCCGTCGCCGAAATCCCAATGCACGCCCGCCGGCGACGGGCTGTTGTTGGTGAATTGCACCGGCGCACCGGCGCAGTGCAGGCCGGGGCCGATGGTGAAATCCGCCAACGCCGCAGGCTGCACGGTGATGGTCACGGCCACGGTGTCATGGCTGCATCCATTATCGCCGAACAGCGTGGCGGTGTAGGTGCCGGGGGTCGAGTAGGTGTGGCTCACGTTCATCGCGGTGGACACGTTGCCGTCCCCGAGGTCCCAATGCCAGTTGGTAACGCCGATGCTGTACTGGGTGAAGTTCACTGTGAGCGGTACGCAGCCGATGGTGGTATCGGTGTTGAAGAAGGCTGTGATGGTGTTGGGCAACGTAGTGATGGTGTAGCTGGCCGTGTCGCTTCCGCAGGCATTGGAGGCGGCCAGGGTGATGGTGTACACGCTGTCGGCGGAGTTGGCGTAGTAGGTGTGCTGCACCAGGCTGTCCGGGGTGGTGCTGGTGGTGCCATCACCGAAGTCCCAGAAATAACTGTCGGCCTGTCCGACGGTGACGTTGCTGAAGGTCACCGGCCACGGGGAGCAACCTGCATCGAAGTCCGGCCCGAACAGGGCGGTGGGCGCGGGATGCACGGTGACCAAGCCCGTGGAATCAACCGAGCCGCACACGTTGCCGGCCGTGAGCGTAATGGCGTAGGTGGTATCGCCCATCACCCCTGCGCTGAATGCATGCGGGGGCGGCTGCTGGTCCGTAGAGGTGGAACCGTCGCCGAAATCCCAACTGTAGCTCAGGCCGTTCCCCGAACTGTTGTTGGTGGCGCTGACCAGCAAGGGGCCGCAGCCCTGCGCCGGATCAAAGTCGAAGCCGACGGAAGGGCCCTCCCACACGGTGACCGTTGCCGTGGCCGAGCTGGAGCAGCCGAGGCCGGTGAACGCGGTGAGCGTAACGGTATAGGTGCCGGTGTCGGCGTACACGTGGGCCGGTGATCCGAGGGTGGAACTGCCCCCGTCGCCGAAGTCCCAGCTCCAAGAGGTGGCCCCCGTGCTTGTGCCGGTGAATGGGAACGGCGCCATGGCACAGGCGATGGGCCCATGGGTGAAGGCCGCGGCGGGCACGGTCAGCACGGCCATCACCTGTGTCAAACTATTGGTGCAGCCATTGGCGTCGGTGATGGTGTAGGTGACCGGAAAGTTGCCCGCACCACTGATCGCGGGATCGAACACGCCCAGCACGGGATCGGTAATGCCCGTTCCCTGCCAGCTGCCACCGGGAGGCGTGGCGCCGAAGGTGATCGGTGGCGCATCCGCGCAGGCATCATCCAAGCCCGAAAGCACGATCGCCGGCAACGCATGCACGGTGATGTCCACTTGGTCTTGCGTGGTGCACGAGCCGGCGCCCACGCTGTAAGTAAGGGTGAAGCTCCCGTCCACTGCGGGATCGAACAGCCCGGCGGCATCCACCTGCGGGCCGGTCCATATGCCGCCGCCTGGGTTTCCGGCCAGTTGCAGGGCGCCGCTGTTGACGCAAACGGCCGTGTCATTTCCAGCGGATGCGGGATCGGTGATGGTGATCACGGTGACCGTGAGGCCATCGGCCGCGGTGCAACCGTTGGCATCGGTGAAGGTGTACGTGAGCGGGAAGCTGCCCGGGCCACTGGGCGTGAAGCTGCCGCCGGGAGCGACCCCGGCCCCGCTCCAGGTGCCGCCGGGCGGGGCAAAGCCCGTGAGGGTTTGGGCCATGGGCTGGTCGCAAAAGGTGGCATCATTGCCGGCCTGCACGGCGGGCAGGGCGTTTACGGTGATGGTGCGCGTTGCGGTATTGGCACAGCCATTCGCATCGGTGAAGGAGTAAAGGAGCAGATGCGGGCCGGCAGCTGCTGCCAGCGGGTCAAAGCTGCCGCCGCTGGTCCCCGCACCGCTCCACGTACCCCCGGCGGGTGTCGCGTTCAGCGCAAAGGGCGGGACATCGATGCACACTTGCTGGTCCGCCCCGGGGTTGATCACCGGCAAGGGCAATACGGTGACTTGGGCTTGATCGCTGGTGGAGCAGCTTCCCGAACCCAAGGCATAGCTCACGATAAAGCTGCCCGGGGAGGCCGGGGTGAACAGCCCCCCGCTGGTGATGGCTCCGCTCCAGGTTCCACCGCCGGGTGATCCAGTGAGCTGCACGGCGGGCGCGTTGAGGCAAATGGTGGTATCGCCACCGGCGCTGGCCGGGGGTGGAGGAGCGGTCACGGTCACCTGCACCACATCCGAATTGATGCATCCTTGTGGACTGACCACCGTGTACACCAGGCTATGCCCTCCTTGGGCTGCGGGAGTGAAGTTCCCGGCGTTGTCCACATCCGGGCTGCCGCTCCACGTTCCGCCCGGCGGAGAAAACGACAAGGCCTGGGGTGCCGTGCTTTCGCAGAATACCAGGTCCGGCCCGGCATTCACGGCAGGCAACGGGTGCACCGTGAGCAAGGTGCTGGTGGCCGCACTGCAGCCGTTGGCATCACCGTGCAGCACCACCGTGGCCGTTACCGAAGGCCAAAAGGTGAACGGGCTACCGCTGCCCACCGGCACACCGCCCACCTCCCATTGGTAGTTTGCCCCGCCGCTGCCCATAAGGGTTATGGGATCTCCGGCGCATACCGCCGGATTTGCCGGTGAGATGCCCAGCACCGGCGCCGGGTTCACCGTTACAACCACAGTGCTGGAAGGACCGCTGCAGCTGCCTGCCATGGCGGTAACGGTGTAGGTGCCTTGCGCCGCCGCGGTCACCCCGTTGATCATGGGGTTGGACAGCGCGGAGGAAAAGCCGTTGGGGCCTGTCCACTGGAAGGTAACTCCGGGCACCGGTGCCGCGGAAAGCTGGAGGTCCTCCCCTACGCACAAGGTGATGGGTCCGCCCACCACAGGTGCGGCAGGCAACGGGGCCACGGTGAGGGGCACGCTGGCCATACCGGAGCTGCATGCGGAAAACGCCGAGGCTATGACGGTGTAGCCGCCCGGGGCCGCGTAGGTGATCGCCCCCGGCACCTGTGAGCTGCTGTTGGCGGGGTTGCCCCCGGCCGTGCTCCACCAGTAACCGGTAATGGGGGTGCCGCAGGCATTGAAGGTGGCTGCAGGGCTGATGGCCTGCCCTTCACAAATGGTACCGGGAGCGTTCAAGGCCACCTGGGGCGGGGCGCCCACGTTCACCACCTGGCTTACGGGGTAGGTGCCGCAACTGTTGATGGCCTGCAAAAGCAGGGTATAGCTCCCGCCCCCCGTGAGGGTGAACTGGGGTTCGAAGGTGCCTGCGTTGGTACCCCCGCTGAATGCTGCAGCGGCCGTACCGCCGCATGCGGCACTGTTGGCGGCAGCACTCCAGTTGTAGCGCGTGGAACAACTGTTGGGGCTGGTGCTGGTGTTGTTCGTGTTCACCACCAGCGGGGTGCAGCCCGTGGTGGCCGATACGGTGAAGGCCGGTTGCGGCGGTTGTTCCACGCAGATGGTGCGCACCACCGTGTCCACCGAACAGATGTTGCCGGCCACATCGGTCACCGTATAGGTGCCCGGAGTATTGAAGGTGACCCCGAGCGAGGCCGCCCCGCTGGTCCACACGCCCGGCACCGCAGGTTGGCCGTTGGTGCTTCCCATCGCCCCGGCGGCGTTCCATCCGGTGGCCGGGCTGATGGACCAGATATGCTTGGGCCCCACGCATGCCGGCGCCTGCGTTCCCTGGCTGATGTCATTGAAATACACGGTGCTGTTCACGCAGGCCGTGTCGTTGGGCGTGATGGTGAAGTCCGCCACCGGCGCGCCCGACACCCGGATCTGGTTGATGGAACCGGTACGGACATCGCAGGGGTTGGTGATGCTCCACGCGATGGTATACTCGCCTCCCACGGCACAGGAGGATTGCGTGTAGACGTGATCGAAGGCGGCTTGTGGAGGCTGCGGCAACGTATCGATGTTCCCATCGCCGTAGTTCACGATATAGAGGGTGCCCGGCGGGTTGCTGCTGAAGTTGTTCCACTCAAAACTGACCGGACTGCCGGTGCACACCGAGGAATTGGACACCACGCTGAGGCCGCCCAAGGGCACCTCCCCCACGAACACATTGAAGGGCACGGTAATGCTGCAGTTGTTCGGCGCCGGTTGTTGCACCGTATAGCTGCCGGTGCTCAGCCCGAAGGGGAACTGCTCGGTGGCGCTCCAACCACTGCTTCCGAAGGTCCCGTTCTGCCCGTTTCCCCATGTGATCGAATAGCTGGCCCCAGGCAACGCCGATGTGGCATCCACGAAATCGAAGTTGTAGGGATTTGCGCCCAATCCGCACACGCTGAAGGTGAGCACCCCGCCGTACATGGAGCTGGTGGCATTGGTGCAGGCAAGGTTGACCGCGGGCACCGGCTTGACCGTCACGGTAACCTGGCTGGTACCGGAGAGGCCGTTGGCATCCGTGGCAGTAAGCGTGTAGGTAGTGGTGGCGGTGGCCGTGCACTGGGGATGCAATCCCATAGCACTGCTCAGGCCCGCCGCCGGCGTCCACGCGTATGTGTACGGTGGCACGCCTCCGGTGGCCGCCGCCCCGCCCAAGGTTGTCGGGCTGCCTGCGCAGATCACCACATCATTGCCCGCATCTGCGGTCAGTTGTGCTTGCCCGGGCTTTGGCACCAACCACAACATGGCCACCATGGCGCACGCCTGTGACGGAAAAAATGGGCGCCAACTCATTCGCGGATGAACGAGCCAATTTACACATGCCCGGCAGATCCGCTAATGCGCCCAAGGCAAGCGCATCTAAACTACGGGCCGGCCATCATTCAAACCTGGCTCAATAATGCCTTGGCCCTTAGAGCCTGTTTAGGATCTCTTCAAACTCGTCCTCCGGTCTCTTTTCCGCCCTTGCTTCACCGGAAAATGATCCCGTAGACACCGCTACGCGATGATTTTCCGGCTTCGCCTGAACGAAAAATAGCCACGGAGTCCTTCGTTCAAGAGATCCTGAACAGGCTCTTGGTTGAATGAGCGCGCCCGATAGGCCTTGAACTGGGCTGATCCCGCTCAGTACAATGGCCAATGCCGTGCTGAAGGCACGGCACACTTCAGCCCATGGCGGTGCCATGGGCTGAAGTGTGCGTAGATGCGGCAGAGGGCTGTAGGCCCGGAACATCATGAGCCTTGTCTTTCATTGCCCCGGTCTACCTGGCCTATGTGCGTGGCCTTCAGCCCCGCTCGGACCCGCAACATGCAAGCCCATGGCGGTGCCATGGGCTTGCATGTTGCGGGCCTTTGGCCCTTGGAAGAGGCACCCAAGGAGCAGCTGCATCATGAAGGTCTTAGGCCTTGCCATCCAGCGCCAAGTGCAAAGACAGATCCAACGATCATCAAGATGATCCATGGACCCTCAATGGCCCATGAGGAGGAATTATTAGATGCGTTTGCCCTAATGCGCCCAGGGCAAGCGCATCCGCAAGGCGTGAATAGGGGGACCTGTACCTCACCCTCCGGGGCTGGAACTCCTTCCCTGCCGCAAGTGCCACGATGTACGACCTCGCTGGGGCCAAGCCTAGTGGTGCCATTGGAACCCTCGATGGGTGTTACACAGCGCCGGGGTTAGGAATTCTGCCGGGATCCGGCCCGGAAGAATGCCGCAATCGCAGATAACACACAGCATGGGGAACTTGACGCGATCGCCCTTGCCCGCTCCGGGGTCACGGGCGGAACCGCCCACGGGCAGCACCCAAGCGGGCCACAGAACGCAGCGTGCCATCACTGGCGAAATACCGCCCCGGGGCGTCGCACCATTTCTCGCGTCAGGCAGAGCTTCCCCGCGCGCTGACCGCAGCACTTGGCGGAAACCATCGGCCGATTGCCGCTACTTTCGCGCACTATTCCGTTGAGGTATGCGCATTTCATGGAACTGGCTCCGTACGTTGGCCGATGCAGGCCCCTTGGCACCACGGGAGGTGGCGGCCCTACTCACCAGCACCGGCCTGGAGGTGGAGAGCGTGGAACCCGTGGAACCCGTTCCGGGCATGCTGGCCGGTGTGGTGGTGGGAGAAGTGCTCAGTTGTGAAAAACACCCCGGCGCCGATCGCCTGCAGGTGTGCTCGGTGAACATCGGGGAAGGCACCCCATCGCAGATCGTGTGCGGCGCACCCAATGTGGCGGCAGGCCAAAAGGTGCTTGTGGCCACGGTGGGCACCACCCTGCATCCGGCCGCCGGCGAGCCCTTCACGATCAAAAAGGCCAAGATCCGCGGGGTGGAAAGCCACGGTATGATCTGCGCCGCCGATGAGCTGGGACTGGGCGCTGACCACGCCGGCATCATGGTGCTGGATCCCGTTGCCGTTATCGGCACCCCGGCTGCCGCGCAGTTGGAATTGAAGAGCGATTCCGTTTTCGAGATCGGCCTTACACCCAACCGCTCCGACGCACTGGGGCATTGGGGCGTGGCCCGCGACCTGGTAGCGGCCCTGGTGGCGCGCACCGGTGCCAACGCCCGTGTGCTGCTGCCTGCCGTGGATGCCTTCCGGCAAGACGATGACCTGCGCACGGTTCCGGTGGAAGTACGTGACACCGCTGCTTGCCCGCGATATGCCGGGCTTACGCTCACCAACATCCGGGTGGGTCCATCGCCTGCCTGGTTGCAGGAACGCTTGCAAAGCATCGGCCTGAAGCCCATCAACAACGTGGTGGACGTCACCAACTTCGTGCAGCACGAACTGGGCCAGCCCCTCCATGCTTTCGATGCCGACAAGCTCAACGGCGGGCGGATCGTGGTGCGAAGAGCCGCCCCCGGTGAGCACCTCACCACCTTGGACGGCAAAGACCGCGTGCTGCACCCCGAGGACCTGGTGATCGCCGATGCGGAACGCGCCGCCTGCCTTGCCGGCGTTTTCGGCGGTGCCCACAGCGGGGTGGGCGAAAGCACCACCGCCATCTTCCTGGAGAGCGCCTGCTTCGATGCCGTCACCATCCGGCGCACGGCACGCAGGCACGGCCTCAATACCGATGCCTCATTCCGTTTTGAGCGCGGCGTGGACCCGGAGATCACCGTGTACGCGATCAAGCGTACTGCGCTGCTGCTGAAGGAAATTGCGGGTGCCCGCGTCAGCTCGGCGGTATTCGATCTGGCCCAACCGCTCCCCTGGGCCGAAATTGAGCTGCGCTTTGCTACGGTGGACCGCCTTTGCGGGGTGACCATTGCCCCGCAAGCCGTGGTGCGGATCCTGGAGCTGCTGGACTGCCGCATGTTGCAGCACGGTGCGGAAAGCGTGCGCGTGCAGGTGCCTCCCTACCGCGTGGACGTGCTGCGCGAGGCCGATCTGGTGGAAGAGGTGCTGCGCATCCATGGCTTCGACCAAGTGCCCATTCCCGAATGCCTCAAGCTGCCGGCCGTGCTGCACCCCGAGGTCAGCGGGGAAGGCGTCGGGGTGCGCTTGGCGCAACATTTGGCCGCCCGCGGCTACCGTGAGGTGATGACGCCTTCGTTGGTGAACGGCGCCCGGACCGTGGCCTTGGGCGCGGCGCAGGAAAAGGAACTGGTGAAGTTGAAGAACCCCCTCAGCGCCGAGCTGGACGTGCTTCGCCCCACCCTGCTCTTCGGCCTGCTGCAAAGCGCCGCGCACAACTTGGCACGGCAGCAACACGATCTGCGCTTCTTTGAACAGGGACGCACGTACGCGGTGAAAGCCGATGGCGCGACCACGGAGCATGAACGCACCGCCCTGCTGGTCACCGGCCAACAACAAACAGAAAGCTGGCGCGGCAAGGCACGCCAGGTTGAGCTGGCCGATGTGAAGGCAGAGGTGGAGCTGCTGATGAGGCGGCTTGGCTGGGCCCATCAAAGTACATACGCCGCCGTGGAGCATCCCCTTTGTGGCACTGCGGTGGAGGTCAGGTACGGCAAACGAACGTTGGCTTTGTTGGGCGAAGTGAGGCCGGACGTGGCGAAAGCATTCGAGGTGCACCAACCCGCTTGCTACGCCGAGTTGTGGGATGCGGAACTGGTGGGGCTGCTGCGCAAGGGCAGCGTTACCTACTGCGAGGTGGCCAAGTTTCCTGCCGTGCGCCGCGACCTGAGCCTGCTGCTTGATGGTGCGGTGGAGTATGCCGCCTTGGAGCGCATCGCCTTCCATGCCGAGCACAAGTTGCTGCGGTCCGTGGGCCTCTTCGACGTGTATGAAGGGGACAAGCTGCCTGCGGGCAAGAAGAGCTATGCGCTGAGCTTCGTGTTGCAGGATCCGGAGAAGACCCTCACCGACGAGCAGGTGGAGAAGGCCATGGGCCGCATCCGCCAGGCACTGGAAAAGGAAACAGGGGCGGAGTTGCGGGGGTGAGCGGGATCACACCATCCACCTCCTGATCGCCGCGATGGCCTCGGCCTTGCCCTTCACGCCCACCAGCTTCGCGCCGTCCTCGGGGTCGTAGTTCAGCAGCCAAGCAACCATGATGTCACGCGCGGCCTGCGGCAGCTCTTGAATGTCGCTGGCCTCCACGGTGCGCAGCGCCGGGTCAATGGGCAAGGCGATCACCTTGTCATCGCGCTCATTCGCGTCCAGCAGTTCAATGATGCCGATGGGCTCCACCTCCAGCACCGTGCCGCTGGGCACGCCCGCACAGAGCACGAAGATGTCCAGCGCATCACCATCGCCACCCTGGGCCTTGTCCATGCGTGTGCCCGGGATGAAGCCGTAATTGGCCGGGTACGGCAGGAACTTGATGCGGCGGGGCACGCCCCGGCGCAGGTCCACCGGGAAGGTGTTGTTCGCCGGGTTGTACTGCCGCTTATCGCTGGTACCGGCAGGGATCTCGATCACGGCCTGTGCGTTGCCGTTGGGCAGTAGCGCGGGGAGGAGTTCCAGGTTCGTCATGTGCTTGATGCCGCTTGTTCAGAAGAGTTCATTCGCAAAGCAAGCACGGAACGTGCTCTTGCGTTTGCGAAGCAAGAAGTAATAGCGGTCAACGGCCCGCGATCACCAGCAGGCAAGGTGCGTCGCCCTGCACCAGCACGATGTAACTGCCAGCAGGGAGCGCGGATACGTCCAATTCGGGTGCGAGCGGAAGCTGCAACACCTCCCTGCCGTCCATGGCCAGGAAGCGGACGGATGTTCCCCTGCGTGTGTTGCTGACGGTGACCCTGATCCGGTCATGCGCGGGATTGGGTGCAATGCGCACCCGTTCGATCGCCGGTTCCTCAATGCCCAGCATGCACGTTGTGGCGCAGAAGCCGCGCACCTGCAGTTCACAGAGCAGCGTGTTGTACGCGATCTTGTCGGTGCCACCGCCCGGCCAGGTGCGCAGGCCCAGGGTGCGCAAGTACTCCAGGAAAACCGGCTCTGCGAGGCCGTAGTAGGTTCCGAGCGCGGCCACCGTGGCGCTGTCCAGGTCGGTGAGCGCAAACCAGCCCATGTAGTTGATCCGGTCCAAATGCTGGTCCCAGGCGGTGAACACCGCATCAACGAACTGGCTTTGCAAGGGCTCGCTGCCGGCGCACAGGGCACCGGTGGGATAGCCGATCTCCGCCAGGCGGATGGGGTGTATGCCGGGATGCATGCTGTCCAGCATGCCGAGGTCTTGGATCACGTCCGTGGGCGGCTTCACGGTGAAATCATCCTCAATGCCGTAATAGGTGGCGGAAATGTGGTCGGCTGCGGCGTTGGCGATCTGGCACAACGGGGCTATCGCCGGGTTGGTCAACCCGCCCCAGGTGAAGGTGGTGCCTACGCTGAGCGTGTCGCCGGCGTGGCTGGCGGAATAAAGGGCTTTGGCGTGCGGCTTCACTGCGGCAAGGAAACCCGCAAACTGCGTGTAGCGTGCGGCATCCGTGCCCCAGTACGCGTCACTTTCGTTGCTGATGTTGAGCGCGGCCAGCTCCACATCGGGCAGGTGCGCAAAGACCGTGTCCATCGTTTCCTGCATGGCCTGCACCACCAGTGCGTCATTGTACGGCAACGCACCAATGTCGCCCGGCACTTCGCTCACTACGGTGTTCACCAGCTGCACCTGCAGCTCCACCTTCACCCCAAGCGCTGCGAAGAAGGTGTTGATCAGGTCCAGATCGCCCAGCACGGAAGCGTTCCATTGCCCGTTGGCCGGGCGCAATTCCTTCCACGCCACCGAAATGTGGACCACCGACATGCAGGCGGCCTGCGCCTTGGCCACGGCCTCCACGATGTTGCCGTCCTGCGCGGTGGAAACGGCGAAGCCCAGTTCGCGCCCATTGGCCTGCGGCTGGCAGCACAGCGGCACGGAGGCCAACAATGCCGTTGTGAGGATGAGCTGTCTGCACATTGCGGCCATGGCAAGTTTCGGCAAATGAAGGTAAAACGAAGCGAAGGATCCCCGGGTGTTCCACCGGACACTTGAACCGACCATTGGTACGAATTCCGAACAAGGCCAGGGGAAGCATTAGCGTATTTCGTTCCCGTGTCCGTTACCGTTGAAGTGGAGCCGAACGTGATGGAGCAGGCCGTGGCCCGGAAACAGGGCGGGATCGCCAGAACGGTGGCGCAGTACGGCCGCGCGCTCTTCGGCTTCATCCGCGCCCGCGTACCTACCGATGCCGATGCGGAGGACCTGCTGCAGGACGTGTGGGCGCAGCTGAGCCTGCAACCGGAGGTGGAGGCCATTGAGCAGATGAGCGGCTGGCTGTACCGCGTGGCCCGCAACAAGATCATCGACCGCTACCGCAAGGGCACCACGGAGGCGCTGGACGGCATGGTGCAGGAGGATGAGGAAGGTGAGTTCAGCTTCGGCCAGTTGCTGCTGGCCGTGGAAGACGATCCGGACCTGCGCATGCTGCGCGACCTCTTCTGGCAGGAGCTGGAACAAGCCTTGGCTGAACTGCCGGAGAGCCAACGCCTCGTTTTTGTACAGAATGAACTGGAGGACAAGACCCTTCGCGAGATCGCCGAGGAACAGGGCGAGAACATCAAGACCATCATTTCCCGCAAGCGCTACGCGGTGCAACACCTGCGCGAACGCCTGGAAACCACCTACCATGAACTGACCCGGCCCTGAGCCGGCAAAACGCCATGAACATGAACCGCTACCGCCGCTTTCGCTGGCTTTTCCCGTTGGTCCCCATCACCGCCATCGCACTCTTCAGCCTCGTGGTGATGCTGCTCTGGAACGCTGTGGTCCCCAGCCTCACGGGCTGGGCCGCCCTCACCTACTGGAAAGCCATGGGCTTGCTGGTGCTCTGCAAGATCCTCTTCAGCGGCTTCCCTTGCCGGCGCGGAGGGCACGGAGGGCCGCCGTGGGCGCAGGGCCGCCATGCCGGCATGCGTATGGCCTGGTGGAGAAACCTTTCCGAGGAAGAGCGCGAGCAATGGAAGGAACGCCGCAAGGAATGGCGCGCCACGTGGGAAGGCATGGCCACGGAGGACCGCGCCAAGTACAAGGAGTCCTGGAAGGCGCGCTGCCACGGCGGGTTCCGTGGAAAGGATCACGGATGATCAACCTGTTGCACGTTCCCGTTCGTTTTTCCCGTTGAAGCTCATGCATTTCGCCATGCACAAGAAACACAGCACGCCCCAGGCGTTGCACGAGGTGCCCACTGAGGACATCCTGGTATTCAAGACATCCGTGAACAGCCCGGCCCAGGTAAATGTCCTTCGGCCCATGCTGGACCTGCTGCTCGCCGGCGGGGGCCGGTGGAACTTCGACTTGGAGGATTGCGACCGTATCCTGCGGGTGGAATCGGAGGATCGCGTGCGCGAGCGCGTGATGGCGCTCCTTACCGGCCACGGCCACCTCTGTGTGGAACTGGAGTGAAGCCGCCCTCAGCGCAGCCGGTATGTCAAGCTCAGCAGGATGCCTTTCGCGGCGGAGCGCCGTTCCAGGTCGCCGCTGCTTAGGGTGTTGAGCAACTGCCCGCGCAGCGCAGGTTCCAGCCCAACGGACCACGCCGCATTGAAGCGGTACCGCACATACGCCCTGGCCGTGTAGCCCAACACCACATCGCGGAAAGCCACGCCGTTGAACGGGGTGAAGCCGTCACCCGCGCGGTTGGGCATCGCTCCGCGCCGCGTGCTCAGCAGCCCGATGGTGGGCCCTCCGCGCACGCCCACGCTCCATCGCCCCTGCACCACATGTACGTCCGCAAGCATCGGTACTTCCACGTAGCTCACCCGGTTCACCGCGTCGCGCGCATCGCGGATGTGCTGCCGGTCGACCACCGTGTCCGTGCCTTGTGCCAGCACTTGGATCGCGGTGTTCATCGATTGCCCCGCGTAGGTGGGCGGTGTGCCCGGAAGGGTGTCGGTGATCACCAGTATACTGGTGTCGATCACCGCCAAGTACCAGTACTGCTGGTATGATGTAAAGCGCTCGTCAAGAGCATCCAACCGCATGCGCTCCGCATACGTGCCGTAGTGCAGTCCGAAGCCCAGGCTGATGTTCCGGCCCGTATGCATCAGCTCGGCACCAAACCCCGCGCTGTACGCTTGGTCCAGGCCTCCCTCCCACTCGGCACTGTTGCCTCCGCGGTATTTGCTCGAGGAGGTGAACAGCCCGCCCGATCCGGTGATCTCCCATGGTGATTCGCGCGGCACTATGGGCGCTGCAGCCGGGAGCGGTGAGGCCGTTGGCAGCTTTGTGGACGGATCACTGGCGACCAGGTGCAATTTTGCTGGTGCGCCGGTGCGCTCCCCGCCCCACGGCGCAGGGGCCAAGGAGGTAAGCACCGCACCGGTCATGCCCGCACGGTGGGCTTCTTGCGCGGTTGTTGGGCGAGCTGCAACCGGAGGTGCCCCGGAAGCGATGCTACTGGAAGGTGCCAATTCCCGCACATCAGCTACCGGCTGGATCCCGGCACCATGGGCAGTGGCGGGATCTGCCGATGCCGGTAACGTTGCACCGGGTTGCCGGTTTGTAGCTGCAACTCCTGTGTTTTGTACCGCCCGCGGAGCGCCACCAACGGGTGTGCGCCCGTCATCAACCGTTGCCCGCGAGAATGTGGTGGGCGGTTTGGGCGAAGACGGAGAGGCTTTGGCCACGGTACGGGTTTGTACAACATGGGGAACATGGTGCACTGCCGCCTGGGTTGGTGCCATGGAATCGGCTTCATATACCGCCGTGCCGGACATCCCGTTGTCGGATACCTGTTGCTTGGGGCCGGGACCGACATCCGGGGAACCGTGCGGTAGCACGTCAGGTGCGGTGATGGTGCGTGCTGGAGCGCTGGTGCTTGCCTGCTCCGCCAAAGCGGCAGCAGGGTGCTCTTCCGAACTGCCCCTCCAGAAGCCCACGGCTACCAGCAGCGACAGGCCCGCGCCCCAGGCCCAAGGCGTCCATCTCCTGCGGCCGCGATGTTGGTCGAGCAGCACGCGAGCCTGCTCCCAGTCGGCCTCCTGGTACTGCATGCGGCGCTCCTGCAACTTGCGCCGTGCCAGCTCGTCGAATTCCTCGTTGATGCTCATGGCAATGCGGTCTTTACGGCCTTGGTGGTACCGGCCAGTTGGGCTATGGCGTGCTGTAGCAGCTGCCGTGCGTTCGACACGTGCCATTTGGTGGTGCCCGTGCTGATGCCCAGCATGGTGGCGATCTCCGCATGGCTGTATCCATCAATGGCAAACAGGTTGAACACCTTGCGCGACGTGTCCGGCACATGCCTGAGCAATTCCGCGAAGTCGTCCGCTTCCATGCATCGCAGGTACTCGTTCACCTCGGCGCCTGCTTGCATATCCATGGGGAGGTCCATCCGTTCCATTGTTTTGCGCTCCCGATCCTTGCGAAAGCCGTCGATCACCGTGTTGATCATCACCCGCCGCACCCACGCCTCGAAGGGCACTTCCGGCCGGCGCTTGTCCAAGTTCAGCAGCACTTTCAGGAAACCCTCGTTCATGCGTGCCGCCGCATCCTGCCGGTTGCGTTCATAGCGTGAACAGATGGACATCATCACCGGGTAGAGGGCCTGGTACAGCTCATGCTCGGCCTTGCGATCCCTGCGGGCGCAGCGGGCTATCAAGCTTTCGGGCAGTACCATCGTTGATGTGCGGAAGGGTGCCCGCATGGCTGCGGGCACCCTCTCCACGGGATTCACCAAGTTACGGGTTTACCTTCAGGAAGCGTTGCGTGATGCTGTGCATCCCATCGCCGATGCGCACCATGTACAGGCCGGCATCCAGCAGGTGGGTGGGCAACAGCAGGGTGGCCTGGCCCGAGGCAACGCGGTGGTTTGCGCGCAGCAGCACTCGCCCATCGGCGGCGATCACTTCCACGGGTACTGCACCTGCTTTGCCGCCGTTCCAGGAGATGTTCAGCATGCCCTCCACGGGATTGGGCCAGAGCTTCAGGTCCGCTACTGCAGGCACTTCGCTGATGGCTGAGCCGATGCCCTGCACCACGTTGAGCGTGAACCCGCCTGAACGGTCGTTGGACCCAACGGGGTGCCCGCCGCCGACGGGTGCCATGCCGACCAGGATCCCGTTCTCGTCCACGCTCACGCTGTCGCAGTAGATGTCCGTGCAACCGCCTGCGAGGGTATCACCGGAAACCATGGTGAGGCAGAGCAGCCAGGGGCCGGGGCCGTCGTACGTGTGGCTGGGGAAGGCCTCGGTGGAGGTGGTGCCGTCGCCGAAATCCCAGCTGAACTGGTAGTTGCCGTTGCCGCCGCTGCTCAGGTTCCATACCCACACCTCATTGGGGATCGGCTCAATGCCGCCGGCCGTGCTGTCATAGGCTTGGATCACCCAGAAACTCGCCTCGCATGGGATGTTCACCGTAGGGTTGATGTTGCCGTCGGCATCCACCACCACATTTTCGCAGGTGGAGCAGGTGCCGGCCATGCTGTCGGTGACGTTCAGGCATACCGTGTAGGTGCCCGGCCCGGGGAAGGAGTGCACCACGGAGTCTCCCGGTTGCGCACCGGCATCGGAGAAATCCCAGAGGTAGGCTTCCCCGCCGGCGCTGCCGGAAGTGCAGCTGGTAAACAAGCCCGCGAACGATGCGGTTTGCAGGATATTGATGCAGGCCGTGCAGGAGTCCACAACCACGCAAACGCAATCCAAGGTCCATGTCCCGGTCATCGTGGTTCCCGCCACTGTGCAGGGGGTGCCCGGCAGTGCGCTGCCTCCGGGAATGCCCTGGCAATCGAGGATCATACCGGCGCCCACGCATGCGCAATCGGCGTTCCAATAGGTGGAATCCGTCATCGGGTTCCCGTCATCGCAAGCTGTGCCCGGGGTATTCGGCCCCCACACCACGCCCATGCAATCGTACCAGACGGCGTTGGCGGAGATGTAGCCGTTGGTGTCCACGACCACAGTGTCGCAGTGGTAATCCGTGCAGCTGCTGTCCGCATTGGTGATGGTGAGGCAAATGCCGTACACCCCAGCTTGCGTGAAGGTGTATCCAGGTTCAAAGGCCGTGCTGGTGCTGCCGTCCGGCATCCACCAGCTGTAGCTCAGCGTTCCGTTGCCGGTGCTCAGGTTGGTGGTGGTGATCTGCCAAGGAATGAGCACGCCTCCGCCCATGGCCTGTTGTACGCTGAAAACAGCGTGGCAACCGCTCGCTTGTGAACAGCTCAGGTCCAATTGCACGGCAGTATCGGGGAAGAAGACGGAGGGTTCGTTGTACAGAACCGAATCCATGGTCACCTCCCCGCCACCGCAGGTGGTGGAGGCCACTACCACGCCCGCATCCACCCCGGGGGTGAAATCGATCGTGAACCCGGCACTGTACGAACAATCCGCTCCGGTGGAAACCACGGTAGACTGGGTGGACCCGCTGGAGGCAAGCAGCATCACTGTCACCGATTGGCCCGGTGTGCAGTCTTCCACGTTGCCGTTGACCGTTACGGCGAATTCTTGGGCATGGGCCAACGCGGCGAAAAGCAAGGGACAGGCGCACGCGAGTGCGCGGAAGTGTCGTTTCATGGGTCAATGGCTTCAATGGGTTTTTCCTGGTGCTTTCCTCCATACACGAGGAACCGCAATAGCGGGTTGGGTGTCCGTCAAACTTTTTTCGGAACAGGGCGGACACCTCTGCCAAAATTGGGCAGCTGTTGCAGAGCAGCCTTGTTGTTCCGGAGGAGCATTCTTCGCATTTGCCATGCTCCCTGGGCTGCAGTGCAAAAGGTCGAGGTCAGAATGCCGGTGCCGGCCCAATGGTGATCCATGTGCAATGGAGGGATCATGGCGAACACCGGTAGCAAGCTTGATCCCAAAGGTCATACATGTCGCGTGCGTTCAGGGAGTGGCAATTGGTCGCTTGCCTGCCACTATCAATTTCGGGCTTTGAGTTGGTGGGTTGGATCTGTGTCATCATCCACGGGCCGGGCATCAACACTTATGCGCCATGCGTGACACACGGCAGGCTGTCACTTGTACAACCAAAATTCCAAACGGTGCGGCGGGCGGCCCGTGGCGATGGATCAATTTGTGAGCAGCCGGGACTACCCCGCACGGAACACGTAGCACCCGGCCTCGCTGGGGTGGTCCAGCACCAAGGTGCCCGCCGGTTCTTTCCGGATCAATTGGATGATCATGAAATCACCCATGGCGGCCACGGTGAAGAACAGGGCGAAGGCCAGCAGCTTGGCACTGCCCAAGGCCATGGCCAGCACGGCCGGGGCGAACCCCAGGATGATCGCCGGCATGAGCGCACCGATCATGTAATGCCGCACTTGCAATGGTTCCTTGCAGTGGCAGTACGGGGTGAGCATCTTCCACAGCACACCAAAGCGGATGGAGCGGAACCCGCTTTTGGCGTACATGGCCCACGTGATGCCATGGATCAGTTCATGCACTACAATGCCGCCCAACAAAATGAGCAATGCCCATCCGCCGTAGGCGGCGCCCAAGCTGTTGTCGAGCGAGGCTTTTACACCTTCCCATGTATAGCGGTGGCCCCACAGCAGATAGAAGGGCAGCACGTAAACTGCGGTGATGGGCAGTAGCCCCAATAGAGCGACGCCATTGGCTTTTCCCAGGTCAATGGTGCGTTTTTCCCGCACGTATCCGGGCAGTTCGGGATCGGCTGTTGATGCCTGCATGGGGCTATTCCAAAGCTCTCCGGACCACATGGTCCTCTGCTTCATTGGCCAAAGTAACCTGCAGCTTCGGCTCGCGCACTTCATCGCCTCCCTGATGCTCCATTGTGCGTTTGGATTTCGTGCCCAGGCGTGGCGGGCGCTGTAGTTGTGTACGTCCCAGTGCAGCATGGCCTTCAGGCGACGGTCGCTGGTGTATCTGATGCACAGGCGATACAGGAGCCAGCAGGTAGAATGGGAGACTGGGGGTGTTGGAGGTTTCCCCGCCCTGGATCACGTATGCTACCCAGCGGACTATACGTATATTTGGTCCATGGCAACGCGCAATTCACCCAAGACCAAGCTCACCTTGAGCGTTCGGAGAAAATACGTGGCCATGCTGCGCAAGGCCGGTGCTCGCCGTGGGCGCTCCGTTTCCGACCTCGTGGAGGAACTGGCGGAAACCTTGGACAAGCAGCAGGACACCTCCGAGGAACTCAGCGATTTCGTGAAGCGGTTCACCGGCCTCCTCGCGGATGTGCCGAAAACCGCCTGGACAGCTGATGACCGCATGGGTGAACTTCTCCGCAAACATGCGCCGCGCCCCCAATGATCCATGTATTGCTGGACACGAACATTCCGTTGAACATGTTGTTGGACCCGCTGAAGCGAGCCATGCCCGTTGAAAGCGGCCTGGTGATGGATGCACTTGTAAAGAGGCGGTTCACCGGTTACATCATGCCCACCACGTTCAGCAACTTGTATTTCATGGTAAAAAGGGAAAAGGGCCGGGATGCCGCTGTGCAGTTCGCCAGTGCCCTGCTCGATATGGTAAGCCTTGTTGAGCAAACGGAGACCGTGTTCCGGAATGCCTTGGAAAGCGGTTGGCCCGACGTGGAGGATGCCGGCCAGTACTTCGCCGCCAAACGCAAAACGGGCATCACGCACTTGTGTACCACCAACGGCAAGCACTTCAAAAAGGCTACGGGTATCAAGGTGGTGAGCCCTGCACAACTGCTGAAGTTGATCTGACCCCGGGCACGGCCAGGTGAGCGCGCGAATCAGCCGCAGCCCGGTGGGCCTGGTCGCGATCGGGGCGGTAGCCGGTCACTACATCCTAGTCCAACGCCTTACTGACCAAGCTATCCTCCGCCTCATTCGCCAAGGTCACCTGCAAACTTGGCTCGCGCTTCATCGCCTCGCGGATGCTCCATTGCGCGTTGGGGTTGCGGGCCCAGGCGCGGCGCGCGATGCCGTTGTTCACGTCCCAGTGCAGCATGGCCTTCAGGCGGCGGTCGCTGTCGGCGCTGCCGTCGAGCACCATGCCGAAGCCGCCGTTGATCACCTCGCCCCAGCCCACGCCGCCACCGTTGT
>JADZAC010000084.1 GCA_020852835.1 Flavobacteriales bacterium | reverse complement strand
CCTACCTGCTGCAGATCACCGCCGGTGGAAACACCTACACCCACCGCGTGGTGGTGAACAAGTAGGCCGCCGGCAAACCCTTGCGAAAGGGCCGCTCCGAAAGGGGCGGCCCTTTGGCTTGGGGGGCGATCCACCCGCTCGCCCGGCGCGTAGCCGCCTTTCACCTCCCATCACATTCCGCACTGCCCATCCCTGCACATGCAACCCGGAGGCGGTGCTTTCGGGATCTTGCACGTTGGTTAGCCGAAGTGGAATGGAAGTGCACGCCCGCGTGAAGGAAAAAACCCAATCTGGAACCGACCCGGCCTTAAATTGGCAGCGGCCCGCCCTGGTCCGGCAGGTAACAGCCGCAACCAATGGGGGTACCGGTCACCAGGCCAAGAACGGGGGCATAAGCACCAGTTTCGCCAACGGCATGAAATCCTATCTGCAAAGCTCGCCCGTGCCTATGCGCACGGCGTTTCTGGCCGCAGGCCTGCTATCGGCGATCTTTGTGTTCACCTCCTTCATCGGCCGTACGCAATTGGGCACGGACCTTTCGCGGTTCGATTGGTGGATGCAGGCCCCGGGCCCCTTCCTGAACTTCTTCACGTGGGCCATCCTGCTGCCCTTGGTGAACCGCTGGTGCAAACGTTGGCCGCTGAACACGCGCCCTTTCTGGAAGGCGTTCGCGCCGTTGTTCTCCAATGGGCTGGTGCTGAGCATTGCCCACGAGCTGTTCACCAACGTGCTGTACTTATGCCTGTTGCACTACAGCGGGCGCATGCCGTGGCAGCCCGAAATGCTCAATGGCGCGCTGCTCACCTTGCCCGCAGGCGTGGTGCAACGTTTCCTGGAATACTGGTTATTGCTGCTGCTGCTGCGCTACGTGGATGCCCACCGGCAGATCCGCGCGGAACAGACCCGTGTGCTGCAATTGCAGAACGAGTTGCAGACCACCCAGCTGCTCTCGTTGAAGAAACAGCTGCAGCCCCACTTCCTGTTCAATACCCTGAACACGGTGAGCGCGTTGATGGACGAGGACACCAAGGGGGCCCGCACCGTCCTTTCCCGGTTGGGGCAGCTGCTGCGCACCAGCTTGGACGAGGAGCGGCGCGAGAAAGTGCCCTTGATCCATGAAGTGGACCATGTGGGCAACTATTTGGACATTGAATCCATCCGCTTCCGCGACCGGCTTGAAGTGAGCTACGACATACCGGCGGAGTGCCAGTATGCCTTGGTACCCGGCATGATCCTGCAGCCCTTGGTGGAGAACTCGATCAAGCACGGCCTGGACGTTACATGCGGGCAGATGCACATCGCGATCAGTGCCGAACGCCAGGCGGACAAGCTGGTGCTGCATGTGGCGGACAACGGCCGCGGCTGCGACACCCCGATGCCGTCCCCGGCCAAAGGAGGGATCGGGCTGCGCAATGCCCGTGAACGGATCGCCCTGCTGTACGGCACCGCCGGGATCATGGAGGTGGCCTCCCGTGAAGGGCACGGTTTCCGCGTTACCCTACGGCTCCCCTTTGAACCCATGGAAGGCTCCAACCGTTGACATGAGGACCATCCGTACCATCGTGGTGGACGACGAGCCTGCCGCACGGGCCAGGCTGGTGCGCTTATTGGCCACTGACCCGGAAATAGAACTGGTGGCCGAATGCCGCAACGGCAATGAAGCCTTGGAGGCCATCCGTACACAGGGCATCGAGCTGGTCTTTCTGGACATCCAGATGCCGCAGACCAGCGGGTTCGATGTAGCGCAGAAGCTCACCGGCCCCCACTCCCCGTTCGTGATCTTCGTTACGGCCCACGACCGGTATGCGCTGAAAGCCTTTGATGTAAAAGCGGTGGACTACCTGCTGAAGCCGTACGACGACGACCGCTTCTTCATCTCCCTGGCCCGGGCCAAGGATTTTATTGAGATGCGCGACAACAAACGGCTCACTGGCCGCCTGATGGACCTGGTGCAGGACCACCTGAAAACCCGGCAGGAGTTCACCGATGTGTTCCTCATCAAGGAGAAGGGGCGCGAGTACAAGGTTCCGGCAAAGGACATTCTGTGGTTGCAGGCCGAAGGCAACTACATCGTGCTGGAGACCAAGGCCCGGCGCTACCTGTTGCGCATGACGATGAACATGGTGGAAAGCGACCTGGACCCCGCGCGCTTCGTGCGGATCCACCGCAGTTTCGTGGTGAACATGGCCCATGTGCGCAGCAGCCGCTACAGCGGCAACAACGAGTTTACCTTTACGATGAGCAACGGCAAGCACCTGCTCAGCGGCCGCAGCTACAAGGAGGCGGTGGCACGCTTGTTGGCCGAGCGCGAGCAGGGCTGATCAGGGCCGAACCGTTCATTCCGTGATGGGCTTCCTTTCCTATTCAGCCGTTATTCCATTTTTTTGTAAAAACGTCCAATTCATGCGCTTCTCTTCGCTTGCCCTGCTTGCCGGACTCGCACTCTCCGCTGCGGCACAGGAAACTCCCTTTGAACGACATTTCACCATCCCCGGAGCTTTGGAGATCCAAGGCGCCACCCGGGATGCCGACGGCAACTTTTACATCGCCAACGAGACGGCCGAGGGTGACATCCAGGTAACCTGCATATCCCCCACGGGCGACCACCAGTGGACCCGCGCCTACCCCTTCTTTACCGAAGACGGCCTCTATGGCAACAGCATCGGCGTGGGGCCCGAAGGCCTGGTGTTGTGCGGCTACACCATGGGCTCTGTGACCGCCAGCCGTGACGGCGTGATCTTGCACATCGGGCTGGACGGAACGTTGATCTCCTCTACGCGCATCGATGTGGACGGCGGCTCCAATGCGCTGCACTTCATGACGCGCACCAACGACGGTTTCATTGCCTCAGGGCGCGGGCCGGGTGCGGGCTCCTACGACATGTTGCTGGCCAAGCTGGACGACTCAGGCAATATGCTCTGGTCAAAAACCTACGGCACCACAGGATGGGACTGGGGCTACCAACCGCGGCAGCTGGCAGACGGGGGATTTGCGTTGATCGGTTATGGCGACGGCCTGGGCACCGGCTACTCCCCTTCGGGCTACCTGGTCCGCACCGATGCCTTGGGCAACGAAATGTGGGCGCGCAGCATCAGCAGCGGCAGCGGTGTGGACGAAGCTTATACCGTGGTGGAAAGCACCACCGGCGACCTCTATGTGGGAGGGCGTTCCCTGGGCTTCATCACAGGCGACGTGACCGCTTACATCACCAAGATCTCCAGCACTGGCAGCCACCTGTGGACGCGCAAGCTGCAGAACGGCATTGAAGCGTGGGAACTGCATCCCACCAGCAATGGCGGAGTTGCCTGGCTGGTGCATCCCCAATACATTCCGGGAGGCGGCGGCGACTATGACATTGCCTATGGGACCTTTGATGCCGACGGCAATGTGCTCACCTCCAACATGTACGGAGGTCCCGCCTCGGACAACGGCATGGTGTTCTTCCAAAACGATGATGGCGGATACTCCATCATCGGCATGTCCAACCCCAGCCTCACGGCGGATTTCACCGGCCTGCTGCTGGTGACCGATGCCAACGGGGATGTGGACTGCAACAACATTGACCTGGCCTTGAACTGGACGCCGGCCACCGCCATTGTTGCGCCTTTCACCAGCACCACCGGTTCCGGCTTCTCGGCATTCCCCTACACCCTTGGCGAAGCAGTAGTTGCCGTTGGCAGCAGCAATCCCTGCTGCAACGAGGAGGCCGCCTTTACCATGGAGCCGCAAACCGACCCGTTCAGCTGGGAATTCATCGATGCCAGTACCGGGGCCAACAGCTATCTCTGGGATTTCGGCGACGGCAGCACCAGCACGGAGGCATCTCCCACGCACACCTACGCCGCCAATGGCAACTATACCGTATGCCTCACCATTACCGGCGACTGCGGGGAAGCCACGGCCTGCCAACAGGTGGAGATCACCGTGGGCTTGGACGAGCTGGGCGGCGCATCCGGGGCTCCCAGCCTCTTCCCCTCACCGGCCACGGACCTGTTCGTGGTACGTGCTCCCGGCGCTCCCATCAAGCAAGTGCAACTCTTTGACGCCAACGGGCGTGCCGTGGCCTTGGACGACCTGTCGAACACCGGTGCACAGGTGGTGGTGCCCGTGGCACAACTCCCTGCCGGAACCTACACGGCACGCATCCTGCTGGCCGATGGCACCATCCACCATCGGCGTGCGTTGGTGGCCCACTGATCACACCGGCTTGCATGGCAACGCCCGCCAAAAGCATCTTCAGCCCCGTGCCCAGCCTGATCCGCTGGTGCGTGGGGCTGTTGGCTTTTCTGCTGCTGGCAGGTTCGGCAAGGGCGCAGGAGATCTGCGACAACGGCATCGATGACGACGGCAATGGCCTGGTGGACCTGAACGACAGCACCGGCTGCAACTGCACGCTGCTGCCGCCCCCGATGAACCTGATCGCCAATGGGTCCTTCGAGGACCAGACCTGCTGCCCTGGCCAGCCAGGCATTGGGGTGCCCAACAACTTCATTGATTGCGCCACGGGATGGACGGACTACCAGATCTCGGCAAGCGCCGACATCTACGACCCTTGCGGGTTCTTTCCCCCGATGATCCCGCAACCGGTGCCCGACGGCGACGCCGTGGCGGGTATCGTGGTGCACACATGGCCTGGCGGGGCTTCCTACGAATTCTTCACGCAATGCCTGGCCACACCCATGCTCAGCGGCCAGACCTACGAACTGGGCTTCAATGTGGCCGCCGTGCGGATGCAGTTCGGTTTCATCGGCACCGTGCCGATCAACTTCGGGCCGTTGGAACTGGCCATCTTCGGGCTGGACACCTGCCCGCCGCTGCCTTACACCATGTACGACCCCGTGTGGGGCACTCCCATGCCGGCCCAATACTGCCCCACGGAACTGGGGCTCACCGAACTGGGCACGGTGACCTACACCCCATCGAATGCATGGCAAGAGGTGACCTTCACCTTCCAGGCCCCGTTCGATGTGGGCGCCATCATGATCGGCCCTGCCTGCCCGATACCGCAGGACTACAACATGTGGGGCTCGAGCGAGCCGTACTTCTTCTTTGATGACTTCAGCCTGACGAGCACTGAGGTAGCGGTAACCCGGACCGGCCATCCCTGCACCAATGACCTGGTGTTCACGGCAGCGCCTTACGACGCACCGCCCAACAGCTACCAATGGTACCTGAACGGGGTGGCCATCGTGGGGCAGACCGGCCCGGTATTGGATGCCTCCACCTTGGGCTTGGCCGAAGGGGTGTACGCCATGCGGGTGATCCGTGCAGACGGCACCTGCGTCCTGGCCGAGGAAGAGGTGACCGTGGATCACCCTGTACCCATGGCCACCGCGACGCCCCTTTCCGGTTGCACCCCCTTGGTGGTGCAGTTCACCAACCTCACCGACCCGGCCCTGAGCGGCACGGTGCTGTGGGACCTGGGCGACGGCAACAGCTCCGGCAGCAACACCGTGCTGCACTCCTACACCCAGCCGGGAACGTACGATGTACAGCTCACCGTGACCAGCGCCATGGGCTGCACCGCCGACAGCCTTTTCGAAGACCTGATCACCGTGCACCCCGTGCCCGTGGCTTCCTTCACGGCGGACACTACCATCGGGTGCGTGGGCACCGAGGTGCTCTTCTCCAACACCAGCACCCCCTCCGGCAATTACGACTGCACTTGGAGCTTCGGCGATGGCCAGATCCTGCAAGGCGACTGTTACCCGCTGCATGCCTATCAGAACCCGGGCACATACAACGTGATGCTGCAGGTGGTCAACGAATTTGGCTGCCAGGACGACCACACCATCAGCCAGCTGATCCAGATCCTGCCCACCCCGGTGCCCGCTTTTTCGATCTCGCCCGACAGCGGATGCGTGCCTTTGGAAGTGCGCTTCGACAACCTGACCCCGCAAGGAGGCCAGCAGGACGCGTTCTGGGACTTGGGAAACGGGCAGACCGACACGGCGCTGAACACCATCGGCACTTACACCCTGCCCGGTTCTTACACCGTGAGCCTCACCATGACCAACAGCTTGGGCTGCAGCGCCACCTTGGTGCAACCTAACGCCGTGACCGCTTTCGGCGTGCCTGCCGTTACCTTCTTCGTGGAACCCGATACGGGCTGTGCCCCCTTGGAAGTGCAGTTCACCAATACCACCGACCCCGGCATGATCGGCTCGTGCGCTTGGACCTTTGGTGACGGTGCCACTTCCAGCGAGTGCGCAACCGGCCACACATACCTCGATCCTGGCACCTACACGGTCTCGCTCACGGTGACTTCCCCGGCGGGCTGCGAAGGCGACACGACCCTGTACCACCTGGTGCAGGTGAACCCCGCCCCGGTGGCGGCCTTCACCCATGCCCCCTGGCCCACCGACTTCTACCATCCGGACATCACCTTCGAAGACCGCTCCACCAGCGATGCGGTGGCCTGGCAATGGACCTTCATGCAGGGCGATCCAGCCACCAGCGACTTGCAGCATCCGCAATGCTCCTTCCCTGGTGACGGCGGCGGCACCTATCCCGTGGAACTGGTGGTGACCAACATTTACGGATGCACTGATACCGTCGTGCACGGTATTGTGATCGACGGGGTGTTCAGCGTGTACGTCCCCAACGCCTTCAGCCCCAACGGCGACGGCGATAACGACGTGTTCATGCCCGTGGTGCGCGATGAGACCGACCGGGATTACAGTTTGAGCATCTTCGACCGTTGGGGCCGGGAGATCTTCCACGCGGACCAACCGCACACCGGCTGGGACGGCAGCGTGCAAGGTGAACCGCCCGTGACCGGCGTGTATGCGTGGAAGCTCCGCCTTCGCAGCGGAGTGGACCGCCTCATGCGCGAGCACACCGGCCATGTAACCGTGCTGCCGTAGTGCAGCGGGGTTTGTCCGAAACTTGTCCAACGGTCCATCCCATCCATGTCGGCAGCCGCCCGAAATGGCTCCTAACATTGGGCGTTGGCACGCTCAACCGCAGTGCCAAGTGCCCATGTTCCATTTGCTGATCCGCACCGCCGCCTTCCTGCAAGCCATTGCCCTTGCTCCCTTGGTCCAGGCGCAGCTGTTGCCCTACAACACGGCCTCGCCCCAGCAATTGGTGCAGAACATGCTGGCCGGGCAGGGGATCAGTGTAAGCAATGTCACCTTCAACGGTGCGCCCGCCAACACCATCAACCAACAGGTGGGCTCGTTCGATGGCACAGCCTCCAACATCGGGTTGGACAGCGGTCTGGTGCTCTGCACCGGCCAGGTGATGATGATCCAAGGACCCAACCTGTTCGGCGGGGCCACTTCCTCCCCGGCTTCGCCCAACAACACGGCGGATCCGGACCTGGGAATGTTCGTGGGCGCCCAACGTTGTGTGGCCGTACTGGAGTTCGACTTCGTGCCTTCGGGTGATTCGATCAGCTTCCGGTTCGTGTTCGGTTCTGAGGAATACCCGGAGTACGTCTGCTCGCAATTCAACGACGTATTTGGCTTCTTCCTCAGCGGACCCGGCATCAACGGCCCCTTTTCCAACCAAGCCGTGAACATTGCCACGGTACCCGGCACCACCGTTCCCGTGGCCATCAACACGGTGAACCCCGGCACGCCCGGCGTGTTCGGCGGCAGCGGCTCGGCCTGTTCAGGGTTCGACCCCAACTGGCAGGCCAACAGTGTCTTCTACTTGGACAACACTGACCCGGACCCCTTCTTCAACCCCACCACCACGGTTGAATTCGACGGCTTCACCGTGCCGCTCACCGCCCGTGCGGCCGTGCAATGCGGCCAGACCTACCACATCAAGTTGGCCATTGCCCATGCCACGGACGGTAGTTTGGATTCAGCCGTGCTGATCGAGGCGGGCAGCTTTCATTCTTCCAGCTCCATCACCGCCAGCATCACCACACCGATGAACGACGGCACGCTCACCGAAGGCTGCGGCGAAGCGATGGTCACATTGAACCGGCCATCGGCCAACGGTGAAGCCATCATCCAGCTGACCTATGCGGGGCCGGGCATCACCAGCGGTGACCTGGAAGGGAACTTGGCCCAGGTGACCATGGCGGACGGCGCGAGCACGGTCTCCTTCCCTATCATCGCGGTGCGCGAGCAAGCGGCCGAAGGGCCGGAACCGCTCACCATTGTGGCCACATGGTCTTCCACCTGCGGCTTCTCGGTGGCCGACTCCGTGATCATCACCCTACAGGACTACTCGCCCATGTCGTTGACCACCACGGACCCCTGGTTAGCGTGCGACCAGGACAGCGTGTTGCTGGAAGCCTTGGTGGCCGGCGGCTTGGGCTCGATCACGCTGGCCTGGGGAGCGGATGGAGCGCCTGATCCCTTCCATGCACCGGGCATGGAGGACGGCACTTACACGGTGGTCGCCACGGACCAGTGCCCTGAAAGCATGGAGGCCGTGGTACAAGTGCATGCAGGCTGCACGGTATGGATCCCCAACGTGATCACGCCAAACGGCGATGGCGTGAATGATGCCTGGGTGATCAACGGCATGGCCAGGAGCGGCTGTGCGGTGAAGGTCTACAACCGTTGGGGCAACATGGTTTACAGTGCCGGTAATTACGGCAATAACTGGAAGGCCAAGGACCTGCCGGACGGCACCTACTTCTACGAGGTGACCGACCACCGGAACGGAGAGCGGTTCACCGGGCACTTGACCGTGCTGGCCAATGGGCAGCGGTAAGCTCCGCCCAAGGTGAGCGCTTTGTGCCGTGGGTGATCACGGGCGCTGTTCCATACCAATTCCAACCATCCGCCCCGTCTGCCTAGGCAGGCCTCCTGCAAGCGGATAGTTTGGTTGCGGCGCCTCAGGAGCCACCATCCTTCCCAACCTCAAAAACCCGAACGAACATGCGGATAAGAGACACATTGATACAAAAAAAGCTCCGCGGCCGATGGCGCGGAGGGCTCACCGCTTTGGCCTTTGCGGGCTGGATCGGCGGTGCTTGGGCCCAAACAGCCAACCAGTATACGTTTGCAGTTACGGCCGGTGGCAATTTGGACCCCATGTCGGGTGCAACCGTGCTGATAGGCAGCAACCAGGACGATGCTGCTTCGGCCGTTACCGGCATTGGTTTCTCCTTCGATTATGAAGGTGTAGGCTACACGGATTTTTCCGTGAGCTCCAATGGTGGCATGAGCCTGGGGACCACGCAGATCTACGCGTACAGCTTGGACAACATCAACGATGGTCAGTACAACCCGAAGATCATGGCGTTCATGGCGGATGGTTCCACATCCACCGGGAATGTGAGCACGGTCCTGGTGGGCAGTTCCCCCAACCGAGTGCGCGTGATCCAATGGAACACGGGCGTGGACTACAGCGCTCCTGCGCCCAACTGCCTGTTCCAGGTCTGGTTGCATGAAAGCACGAACGTGATCGAGTTCCACTATGGTACCGGGGCGCCCAGTGGATGGGCCTCCTATTGGTGGGCCGGTATCAGCGGTGCCACGGGTACCAACTACCTGAACATTCGCCCGGGGCCAACGGCAAGTAATTCCGATGTGACCCGCTTGGGTGCATGGCCTGGCAGCGACCAAGTGCTCTCCTTCACCCCGCCTTCGGCAAACTGCAACACACCTGCACCGGGCAATACTTCCGCCATGCCCGGAGCACTTTGTCCCGGCATGGCCTCCGCATTGAGCTTGGCCAACCCCGAAGAAGGCCCGGGCATTTCGCGGCAATGGGAAAGCAGCCCCGACGGCAACACTTGGACCGCCATCAGTGGCGCCACAAACACTACCTACAACACCGGAGCCCTGAACACCACCACTTGGTACCGGTGCGTGGTGACCTGTGCCATCGGTCCCTCCAGCACGGCCAGCACACCCATACAGGTACCCGTGAGCGCCCCCACACCCAGCTATTATGTGTACACCGGCACACAGTACACCGAAGATTTCAGCACATGGACAAGCCAGTGCAGCAGCAACGACGTTCCCGACAGTTACTGGACCAACAGCCCAGCGGTCGGCGCAGGTTCCTGGCACTCCAGCAATACGACCACGGCGGAATCGGGCTGGAGCGATGTGGCTGGATGGAACTACCCCTACACAAGCCTTCCGGGCTTGCCCATGGCACGGTTCCACAGCCGGCAATCACCTTCCGGTGTTACGGGCTCGCTGGATTTCCATGTGGACCTGTCCGCAGGCACGGGCGCCGAACTGGTGCGGTTCGATTTTATCAACTACTATGGTTCAGGCACGTTGAAAGTGCTGATCTCCACGGACGGCGGAACTACGTTCACCCAAAGTGGCGCCACATTGACCTCTAACAGCTCCGGCACAACGGACCTGAAGGAGTTCCAGATCAACTCCACCAGCGCCACCACCGTGATCCGCCTTCAGGGCACCACCGCCGGCGGCGGCAATGACATCGGCGTGGACAATTTCCGCATCCTCGCCATAACCTGCCCGAAACCTACGGCTCCCTCGGCTAACGTTACCGCGCCGGGCTCTGTTGACATTGGTTGGACCTGCACCGCATGCACCGGCAGCTACTATGTGGAATACGGCACCACCGGCTTCACACCAGGCACCGGCACCGTGGCAGGGCCCTTCAGCGGCAGCCCGGCCACCATTAGCGGTTTGGCCAACGGCAGTTACCAAGCTTATGTGCGCCAGGACTGCGGAGGGAACGGCATCAGCGAAGACGCGGGCCCCGTAGCTTTCTCAATACTTGCCGGCGACTTCTGTTCGAACGCGATCGATCTGGCCACACTGCCACTGTCGGATTGGTCGATCATTGGAAGCACCCTTGGTGCAAGCAACAACATTGGCACTTCTGCATGCAGCGCGAACCAACCCGGCCCTGACCTTCTTTTCTACCATGACGTGGAAGCGGGTGCCACCCTCTCGTTGGGACTGTGGAGCTATGCCAACCAGCTTAGCGTTGCATACGGCGGCAGCTGCCCCGGCTCCACCAGTCTGGCATGCAGCCAAGGTGGTTATTTCGATCCGGGCGCGAACGTCCAGATGGTGAATGACTACGAAACCATGATCTGGACAAACACCGGCTGCGCCGCTGAGCGGGTGTATGTGCTGGCGGACGGCCTCACCACCGATGGTGATGTCTATGTCTTCAACTATGCCTACACGCCTCCCGGCGGCCCCTTCTGTGCTGCGGTGAACGGTGTAACGGTGAACACCGTGAACACGGGCACGGGCGCCACGGTGAGCTGGCCCGCATCATGCAGCGGCAACGTGATCGTGGAGTACGGCCCGACGGGCTTCACTCCCGGCACGGATGGCAATGCGGGCGGCGGTACGGTGGTGGCCGTGAACGGCACCAGCACCACGCTCAGCGGCCTCACCCTGGACCAGGCCTATGACGTGTACGTGCGCCAGGATTGCGGCAGCGGCGTGTACAGCACGAACAGCACGGCCACGCCCTTCACGCTGCACAATGGCGATGATTGCAGCCGTGTGATCGCCCTCAGCGGCGAAACCGGCTCCATGACCATCAACACCTCGGGCACCAATAACGATGCGGCCTTCTGCAACGCGGGAGATATCGGCGGTGACCTGATCCTCTCCTATACGGTGCAGCCCGGCTTCGGCATCTACTTCACCAGCGCCCCTACCGCACCCTATAGCGGGTCGGTGGCCATCGGTGCGGGAAGCCCCTGCCCCGGCAGCAGCCTGCTGCATTGCACCACCGGCGCCGTGGACTACTTCTGGCTGAACACCGGCAGCAGCGCTGAAACCGTGTACTTCGTTCAGGACGGCGGTGATGAGGGCGAAACCACGGTGAGCTGGACCTACTTCGCCGAGTGTGCCCTGAACGATACGGATGGTGACGGCATCAACGATTGCGACGACACCTGCATCAACTTCCCCGGCCAGGAAGGCGATGCCTGCATGAACGGCGGCATGCCCGGCACCATCATCGGTTGCCAATGCGTGGCCGTCTGCAACGGCAATGAAGTGGTGGTAAGCATCACGGTGGACAACAATGCGCTGGACCTGAGCTGGCAGATCACCGATGCTTCCAATGCGGTGATCGCTTCCCAGGCATTGACCATGGCCGATGACAACACCAATTACTCCAAGACCGTGTGCCTGGGCAACACCCCCGTAAGTGCCTGCTACGGCTTCCGGCTGCTGGACAGCTACGGCGACGGCCTTTCGGGCGTGGGCGGCTGGGAGCTGCGCACCACCGACGGCAAGACCATCCTGCGCGATGACTTCGCCAGCGGCAGCGCCTCCCCGGCCAGCCCTGCGGCCAGCGCCGGCTACGGCACCAGCCACAGCTTCTGCCTGCCCCTGGGTACGGCCCACATCGCGGCCAACGAATGCGGCATCTTCAACAACGACATGCTCAGCAAGGTCTACTGCAACAAGGTGG
>JADZAC010000083.1 GCA_020852835.1 Flavobacteriales bacterium | reverse complement strand
CAGCGGCTCTTGAGCAAATTGTACGGCCTTAACGTGGGCATAAGTGAGCACGGCGCACGCGCGAAGCCGCTGCAAATAGCACCCAACCCCAGTGCCGGGCAAACGGTGCTTTCGGTGGGCACGCCGCAACAAAAGGGAACGCTCTCCATCCACGATGCCAGCGGGCGCGTGGTGTGGCAAGAACCGTGGCCTGCGGGCACGGTTACGCACACGCTAAAGGCTGGCCTGCTGGCGCCGGGCACCTACCTGCTGCGCGTACAAGAGGAACAAGGAACGCTGCACACCGGCAAACTGATCGTACTGCCATGAAGATCGAAGGCGAACGGACGGGCATGTTGGGCGGGTTGTGCATGGACGCAGGGTCCCCGAGGCGGGAGAGCCTGCGGGAGGGAAGTACTGCCATGAAGAACGGTGTTTCCACAGGGTCCCGAGGCGGTGACCCTGTGGAAACATCGGAGCGGCGACCCGGTGGAAACATCGGCCCGGTAGCGCCGTGAACGTTCACTCCGCGTTGCGCACCATGTCCACGTGCGGGATGCCATCCAAAGGATAGGGATTACCAACGGGCGCATAGCCCAAGTGCTCGTAGAAGGCCTGCAGGTGGGCTTGCGCAGCGAGTGCGGAGCGGGCCGAACCGTAGTGGTGGCGCAGCGCGGCAAGCACCTCCTGCATCAACCGGCTGCCCATGCCTTGGTTGCGCAGCTCCCGGGCCACCACCACACGGCCCACATGCGGCAGTCCGTCGGCGTCCGGTGGGAGGATGCGCGCATAGGCCACCAAGGCCCCGTCCGGCTGTTGGCCCAGTACATGCAACGCATGCAGGTCCTGCCCATCGATCTCGGCATAGGCGCACTGTTGCTCCACCACGAACACGTCGGTGCGCAACCGCAGGAGGTGGTGCAGCAGGTGCACGTCCAGTTCGTCGAAGCGCTTGGTGGACCAGTGGAGGCGCAGCGGCGGGTTCAGCATGGCACCAGGTCACCGTTGCGTACGTAGAGCAGAAAGCCTTCCACCGGTGCGCCTTCCACTTCGCGCAGCAGCTGCACATAGCCCTGCACCTGTTCCTTGTGGCGTTCGGCCGGAGCGCCGGTCTTGATGTCGAGCACGCGGAAGGTTCCGCCTTCACGCACCACGCGGTCGGGGCGGTGTGCATGGCCCAGCGCGTCCAGCAGCGTGGTTTCCGTGCGTACTTCCAACCCCTGGCGGAAGAATGCCTGCAGGGCGGGCTTGTGCAACAACAAGCCCAAGTGGCGGGCCATGGCCTCCCGCTCGTGCCCGGCAAGGCCCCAAGCGGCTGCTCCCCACGCAATAGCCTCCTCCAGGTCGCTTGCGGTGCGCACGCGGGCCAGGATGGCGTGCACGGCCTGGCCATGGCTGCGGAAGGGATCGGGGTTGGCAGGGTCCCAATCCTCGGGTGCATCCATGCGAATGGCCGGTTGGCGCCCGCCACCGCCCCCGTGGGCCGCAAGCGTGAGCATGGCGGCTTCGTGGTCATCGCCGCCATGTTCCTGTCGCAGGGCCAGGTTGCGGTCACCGGCGGTCCATCGGCCGCCCGGCGCCAAACCGAGGTGGGCGCACAAGCCTTTGGCCAGGAAGCCAGGGTCGTTGCCCGGCACGCTGAGGTAGAGGCGTTGTTCCGGCCGGGTGAGCGCCACGTAGAGCACATCGAGCTGGTCCAATAAGCCGAGCATGTGCTCCTCCTCCACTTCGGGAATTCCCAGCAGGCGCACGTTGTTGGTTTGGGCCACCAGCGCCACAGGGAGACCTTCGATGGGTGGATCGGGCGTGATCCAGGTACGTTCCCCTTTCCGGCCAGTGGGCGCCTTGCCCGCCTCGGGAATGATCACCACGGGGAATTGAAGGCCTTTGGCCTTGTGGATGGTCATTACCTGGATGGTGTCCGCACCGGGGTTGCCGCCCACGGGCCGGTGCTTGCCGGCACGGTCCCAGTGCTCCAAAAAACCGGGCAGGTCATCCCCGCCGGTCTGGGCAAAGGCATGTGCTTCGTTGATCAGCGCCATGAGGAACACGTCGGTGGCGGGATCGCGACCCAAGGCTTGCACGATGCGGCCCACCAACGGCACCAGGGGCAAGCTGCCCTGGACCTGCGGATGCCGGCGCTGCCATTGCTGCATGAGGCTGCGCGGGTGCGCACCGCCGGCGAAGGGATCCACCGGATCGCTCCCGGCCCGCACCAAGGCGATGGACTGCGCGGACAACGCGGCGTGTTCATCGGTAGGCCGGTGGAGCCATTCCAGGATGTGCACCACGGCCACGGCCTGCGCGGCCTTGCCCAAGGTGAGCCCGTCCGGTGATACCACGCTCCAGCCCTGCATAGCCAACTGGCGGCTGGCCCGTGCGCCCTGCGCGCGGGTGCGCACCAGCACGGCAATGTCACCGGGGAGGAAGCCGTCGTGCAAACTTTCCTGCACGGCTTTTACCAACAGTTGCATGGGTGCCGGGTCGTCGTCGTCTTCTGCCCGATCGTCACCGTTGCGCCTTTGCTTCCCCTCGTAGCAAGCCACTTCCACATAGCCTTCCGCCCCGCGCATGGCCAGCTGCCCGTGCCCATCGTACATGCGGCGTTCCTGCTCGCCAAGCCCCAGTTTCAACACTTCTGTCACCTCGTTGTTGAAGGCGATGATGGCCTTGGCCGAGCGGTAGTTCCCGTTGAGCGGCTCCACGGGCACATGGGCCTGTTGCAGGGCGCGTTCCACCTCGTGGCCGCGCACCAGCAGCTCCTTGCGGAACACCCGGGGAAACGCGTTGAACTGGCGGGCCTCGCCATTGCGCCAGCGGTAAATGGCCTGTTTGGCATCACCCACCAGCAGCACCTTTCCGCCGGTGGCCAGGCCGTTCTCCACCAAGGGCAGCAGGGCATGCCATTGCATCAGGCTGGTGTCCTGGAATTCGTCCACGAGGAAATGGCGGTAGCGTTCACCCAAGCGTTCGTAGAGGAATGGCACAGGTTCCTGCTGCACCACGCGCACCACCTTGCGGGTGAGGTCGCTGAAGAAGGAAACACCTTCCTCGCGCTTGAGCGCTTCCAATCGCAGGTCGATGGCGTTGAGCGAGGCCAAGGGCAGCAGGTCGCGCAGGATGGCCAGGCCGGTGAAATACTGGCGCATGTCCTGGTCGCGCAGGGCTTCCACCTCTTCGATGGTGCGGCGCCATTGCGGGGACAGGCGCTCAATGGCGGCGATGGCCGCGGGCGAAGCTTTCCCTTGGTGCCATTTGCCGCTGGCCAGCACGTTGCGGGTGTTGCTTCCGCACTCGAACCATTGGTCGAAGTCCGCAAGTTTGTTGAAGTAGCTGATGATCCCATTCTTCCCATGGGCGAGGTCCTGCGCCGTAAGCCCTGCCTGTGCGATGGACCGGAGGGCTTCGTGGCCCAGGGCGCGCATCCGCGCGGCGAACGCAGCGGTGCGCTGTTGCAAGCGGAGGTGCACCTCCAGGAACCGATCGCTGGTGACCTCCTGCAACGCGGCCAGGTGCTCCAAGGCATTTTCCTTGGTGAGCTGCTTGCTGAGCTGAAGCAGGGGCTGGGCGGGTTGCCAGGCTTTCTCCTCCTCGAGCAGTTGCTCGCAGGTGGCCACCAGCACGCGGGTGAGGGCGGCATCGGTGCCGGCCTCCTCCAGCAGCAGGTCCACGGCCATGGAGCGGTAGCGCTCTTCCTCAGTGGTCATGCGCAGCTCCTGGTCCAGCTGCAAGTCGCGGGCAAAGGGCGTTACCACCCGGCGGGTGAAGGCATCGATGGTGCTGATGGCCACTTGCGACCAATGATGCAACATATGGCCCAGCATGGCTTGCGCCAAGCGTTGCAGCGCATCCTCGCCGAGACCGGCTTCCTTCAGCAAGGTGTCGCGCAGGTCCTTCTTGGCGCCCTCCAGCACGCTTCCGGAAGCCAAGGCCTCCAAGTACTGCAGCACGCGTTCCCGCATTTCCACGGCGGCCTTGTTGGTGAAGGTGAGGGCCAGCACACCGGTATACCCGGCGGGATCGCCCTTTTCCATGGCCAGCAGGAGGTAATGCTTCACCAAGGCATGCGTTTTGCCGGCGCCGGCGGAGCTGTGGAGCACGGTGAACATGTAACGGCCGAAGGTACCGTGCGCACGGGCGCGGCAGCACATGCCAGTATCTTCGTGCGGCAACAACGGAGCACGCCCGGTGCCATTCCATTACGCCCCAATGCCGCAATTCCGCCTTCCTATCCTATTGGTTGCCGCCCTGCTGCTGCTTGCAACGGGGTGCCGTAAGGATCCTTCGCTGCCACCGGGCTCCGTCACGCCCATGGGGCTGGTGCAGCTCACCGTGCGGCCCGTATGGAATGGTGCGCCTTTCAGCAAGGACTCGGTCTACCTGGCGGCCGGGGACCAACGTATTCAAGTGGGCGAGCTGAAATTCTACCTGGCCCCGTTGGAACTGGTAAGTGCCAATGGCACAAACCAGCTCTTCGATGCCGACCTGTTCAACCTGACGCACGGACCCGAAAACCGCCTGCTCCACGCACCGGCAGGTACCTACCACAGCATACACCTCGGTCTGGGACTGCCCTATGCGCTGAACCACAGCGACCTGGCCACCATCCCACCGAACGCGCCCACCGGCAACAACAGCGGCATGTACTGGAACTGGGCCTCGCAGTACCGCTTCACGATCTTTAGCGGCAAGTGGGACAGCAACTCCACAGGCGTTGGCGTGCCACCCTTCGTTTTCGACCTGCATACCGGGCTGGACACCTGCTACCGAGCGCGCACCTTGCCGGTGCTGCTGACCATGCCTGCGGTTGACACCGCCCATTTGGCCATCACCGTGGACCTTGCGCGCTACTTCACCGATGGCACCGATGTGCTCCACCTCTCGCAAGGTGCGGTGTGGCACGGCGACGTGAACGAACTGGCCATACCACTGCAGTTGGTGGACCTGCAGGCAAAGGCTTTCACGGCTGAAGCGGAATGAAGCGGTTCCGGGGCGCATCCATCGTTCTGGGCTTGCTGCTGCTGGGCGCGTGCAGCAAGGATGCCGACATGGCGCGGCCGGAAGAAGCCCTGTTCGTTCCGGTGGTTCCCGCAGGCTGGCCTGCACCGCCGCAGCGCGCGGACAATCCGCTCACCTTGGCGAGCGTACAGTTGGGCAAGGCCTTGTTCTTCGACCAGCGGCTCTCCTTGGGCCGCGGCATATCCTGCGGCAGTTGCCACCTGCCGGGCCAGGCCTTCAGCGATACGGTAGCGTTGAGCGCCGGCGTGCAGGGCCGCCTGGGCCTGCGCAATGCACCCACCTTGGCCAACGTGGCCTACCATCCGCTACTGAACCGCGACGGGGGTGCGCCCACCTTGGAACAACAGGTGCTCAACCCCTTGTTCGACGAGGCCGAAATGAACGCCGGCCCGCAACAGGTGGTGGACCTGCTGCGTGATGACCCCACCGTGTCCGCCTTGAGCCTGCGCGCCTACGGGCGGCCTTTCGACCTGTACGTGCTCACGCGTTCCATTGCCAACTACGAACGCACCCTGATCGGTGGCACCTCGCGCTACGACCGCCACCTGCTGGGCGATACCAACGCGCTGAACGCCGCAGAAAAACGCGGGCTGCAGGTGTTCAGCGGTGCAGGCAACTGCACGTCCTGCCACGGCGGCTTCGACCTCAGCGACCACGGCTTCCACAACGTGGGGGCCAGCGCGCCCCAAGCGGAAGACAATGGGCGCGAGCGCATCACGCTGGACCCGGCCGACCACGGCAAGTTCAAGACGCCCACCCTGCGCAACGTCGCCCTCACGGCGCCGTACATGCACAACGGCAGCCTGGCCACGCTGGAGGAGGTGATCCAACACTTCAACAGCGGCGGTGCGGACCACCCGAACAAGGATCCGCTCGTCATCCCGTTGAACCTCACGAGCGGGGAGCAGCAGGACCTGGCAGCTTTCCTGCGATCGCTGAACGACGAAAGCCCCTTGGACCGCGTGCCATGAGCCGCCCGATCCGCATCATCCTATTGCTCGTTGGCGCCATGGCGTTGGTGGCCGGCTGTCGCCGGGAAGAACCGGACGAACCGGTGCCGCAGACCGGCGGGCCTTCACCCTATACCTTGAACATCCCCGCCAACTTGCCGCCCATGGCCCAGCCGGCGGACAACCCGCTCACGGAGGAAGGCGTGCGGCTGGGGCGCTTCCTGTTCTTCGAGGAACGCCTGAGCGGCGACAACGGCATGAGCTGCGCCAGTTGCCACAAACCGGCCCTGGCCTTCAGCGACGGCAAGGCCGTAAGCAAAGGGATCGACAGCATCGCGGGCACGCGCAGCGCCATGCCGCTGATCAATGCAGGCTATGGCCAGTTCTTCTTCTGGGACGGCCGCGCCAGCAGCTTGGAACAACAAGCCCTGGAGCCGGTGACCAACCCGATCGAAATGCACGACACCTGGCCCAACGTAATGGCCGAGCTCCAAGCGGATGCCGTATATCCCGCCTTGTTCAAGCGGGCGTTCGGCACGGACCAGATCGATTCGCTGCTGGTGGCGAAGGCGCTGGCCCAGTACATGCGCACGCTGATCAGCGGCAACAGTCCGTTCGACAAATTCCGGCGTGGCGAAGGCACGATCAGCGCGGATGCCCAGGCGGGCTACACGTTGTTCAATTTGGAAGGCGGCGCTCCGGGCCAGCTCATTCCCGTGGCGGGCAGCACCCCGGTGATCGGGCAGGGCGGTGCGGACTGCTTCCATTGCCACACGGCCGATGCCGGGCTGTTCACCGATGAGCAATTCCACAACAACGGGCTGGACGCGGTGCCTGCGGACGCCGGTCGCGCCGGGGTAACGGGCAACGCGGCGGATCTCGGCCGGTTCAAGACACCCACGCTGCGCAACATCATGGCCACGGCGCCGTACATGCACGACGGGCGCTTTGCCACCATTGATGAGGTGCTGGACCACTACAACAGCGGCGGCCACCCATCGGCCACGGTGGACCCGTTCATGAAATTCACCGACCCGGACATGGAGCTGGGGCTTGATCCGGCGAAGCGCGCACAGATCAAGGCGTTCCTCCAGGCGCTCACCGACGAGGAATTCCTGAACAACCCGGCATTCCAGGATCCGGGCCCTCCGCAGCTGTAGGAAGCACGAGCCCTTGCGGCGTGCTGGTGCGAAGGTTCCTGCAGGCTCCAGGATCAAGCGGCCCTCACGGCGGCTTCCGGTTTCCAGGAGGTGCAGCGCATGCGGTCGTTGAGCACTTCGGGCTTGAAGATGCTGGTGCCCATGAGCATGCGGGCGCATTCCTGCACCCCTTCAGTGAGGCTGGGATGCGGGTGCATGAGGCCGGCCAATTCGGCGATGCCCATTCCCGTGCTGATCATCAGGGCCACGGCCTGGATGGCGCTGCTGGCATGCTCGCCCACGGCACGCATGCCCAGCACCGTCATGTGTTCATCATCGGTGACGATGAGCTTGAAGAAGCCCTTGGTGCGGCGCATGGCAATGGCCCTGGCGAGGCAGCTGTAATCGATGCGCGCGGTGCGGTGGGCGATGCCGCGCTTGCGGCAATCCTGTTCGTTGAGGCCTACGCCGGCCACCTCGGGGTCGAGGAACATGATGGTGCTGGCGTTGGCATGGCTGAGTGGTTGATCATGCACGCCGCAGATCCGCTCCACGGCATGGCGCCCTTCCTGTTCGCCGATGTTCACCAGCATGTTGCTGCCCATGGCGTCGCCCACCACGTGAATGTGCGGCTGTGATGAAGCCGTTCCATTGAGCACGACCAGACCATTGTCATCACGCTCCACTCCGGCCAGGTCCAGGCCCAGCCCCTCCAAATTGGGCACGCGGCCCACGGAAACCAGCGCCTGCTCCACGGCCACCTCCTCGCTGCCGCCATGTTCGTAGCGCAACCGGTAGCGCACGGCATCGGGCTCTGCCGCGATGTGTTCCAGACGGGCTTGTCGGTGGATCACCACCCCCCTGCGCTCGAGGTTGCGTGCCACCAGCTCTGAAACGTCCTCATCCTCGAAAGGCAGGATCCGCGGGGCGCGGTCGATCAGGTGCACCTTGGTACAGCCGAAATTGCTGAAGATGGTGGCGAACTCGCAGCCCACCACCCCCGCACCGATGATCACAATGCTCTTGGGGAAAGCAGCAATGCCGAAGATGCCGTCACTGGTCAGGATCCTGCGCTCATCCTTGGGCAACCCCGGCAGGTTGCGCGGGCGGCTGCCGGTAGCGATGATGAACTGATCGGCGGTAAGTGACGAGGCGCGGCCTTCCCGCCGGATCTCCACCTCATGCGAAGCGGTGAAGGTGGCATTGCCTCGCAGGTGTTTGAACCCGCCGCCCTGCGTTCCCGGCTTCACGGCCATCATCTGCATATGGCAGGCATGGAGGTACTTGCGTTCGAACTGGGCCTCGTTGAGCGTCTTCATCACCTCTTCCCACGAAAGGCGGAAGGGTTCCCGTCCGCGGCCGAGCAATACTTCGTTGGCCGAGGCCACGCGTTGGCTCAATTCCCACAAGGTTTTGGACGCCAAGGCACCATTGTAGATGCCCGTGCCACCGATGCGGTCGCGTTCGACCAAGGCCACCCGCTTGCCCAGGTCCAAGGCACGCATGGCAGCGGCGTATCCGCTGGGGCCGCCACCGATCACACAGAGGTCAACGTGTTCCATAATTCAAGTTCATCCATTGCATTCGTGGCCTTCGTACGGCCTGAAGGGGGCCAGGGTTCATCGGAAGCGGGACTACGGCCGTCCGGCGGAAAGCAGCTTCCGCAGGCTTCCGTCCCGTTTTGGTCGGATCATGCCCTGGCCCCAGGTATCCAAGCCGGGAATTTGCTCGTAGAGAAGGCCGATGAGATCGCACCGCACGGCCCGTTGGAAGAACCTGTTGCTGGCCACCGCCGGACTGCTGCCGGTGTTTGCCGGCGCCCAGTGCCCGGAATTGTTCAACAGCGACGGGGTGCCCAGCGGTGCACCCACATGGATCAGCTGTTCGGGAGGCAACTTCACCCTGGTGATCGCCTCTCCCACCCCCACTGGTGCCTACACCATCGACTGGGGTGACGGCAGCCCCACGATCAGCGGCGCCAGCCTGGTGCCACCCCAAACGGTGACCCACATCTACCCTGCAGCCGTGGCCACCTACACGGTGACCTTCACGGAGATCACCAGTGCCTGCGTGATCACCGGCACGGTGACCATGGAGCAGAGCACCAGCGCCTCGATCCAGATCCCCATCGGGGGCCTCACCCAAGTGTGCGCCCCGCAGTCGGTGGACTTCATCAACAGCAGCACCAACACCTCGCCCAACACCGTGTTCCGGTGGAACTTCGGCGACGGCACGGGTTGGACCACCTACGACTACACCAACTTCGGCCAAACGCTCACCCACATGTACCTGCCCGGCACGGTGAGCTGCGAAACAACGGTGCGGCTCAGCGCGGAGAACCTGTGCAACACCTTGCAAGGAGGCGCCAGCATCGCCACGTTCAACCCCATCCGCATCTGGGACATCGACTCGGCCCACATCTCGCCCAGCGCCACGCTGCTCTGCTGGCCGGACAACCAGGTGACCTATTTGAACACCACCGACCGCAACTGCCTCACCCAAGGCAACATCTTCCAGCGCTACGAATACTGGAACTTCGGCAACTACTGGGGCACCGGCCAGGACTCCATCATTCCTTGGACCCCATGGCCTCCTACCTTCCCGCACACCCTTTCCTACCCGGGCATCGGCAGCTACAGCGTGATGCTGCTGGACAGCAACTACTGCGGGGTAGACACGGCATACATCACCATCAACATCGTGCCGCCCCCGGCCGTTGGCGTAACGGCCAACCCCAACCCGGTCTGTGCCGGCGACACCGTGGTGTTCACCCCCAGCATGGCCGGCGGCGCGAACCACTTCGAGTGGAACTTTGACAATGGCAACGGCTTCCAGACCACCGGGCCCGGCAACCGCATCCGCACCTTCCCCACTCCCGGCACCTACAACGTGGAATTCACCGCCAGCATCCAAGGGGCCACCGCCGGATGCGCCGATACCGCCATGGTGCCCATACAGGTGCTGCCCAGCCCCACGGCCCAGTTCACGCTGGACCAACATGCTGCCTGCACCAGCCTGACCACCGACCCCACCAATACGAGCACCAACGCGGTCAGCTACCTGTGGGATTTCGGGGACGGAAACACGGACACCCAGTTCGACCCGCCTCCGCACACCTATGCATCCACCGGAACCTATGTGATCACCCTCACGGCAACCAACAACCTGGGCTGCGACAACGTCGCCACCGACACCGTGCACGTGTACGAGGTGCCCCTACCGGTGATCGGCGCCCAAGGCGTGTGCGAGGGCCTGCCCGCCCAGTTTGCGGACCTGACCATCACGCCGCCGGGCAACCCCATCGTACAATGGCTTTGGGATTTTGGGGACGGCAACACGGATATCGTGCAGGCTCCGCAGCACCTCTATGCGGCGGCCAACACCTACACGGTGACGCTCACCGCCACCACGCCTTACTGTTCGGGCACGGGAACAACGGCCATCACGGTGGAGCCCAAGCCGGTTGCCGCCATCAGTGCCGCGCCGGCCACGGGTTGTTCGCCGCTGAACACCGCATTCACCAACACCACCACCGGCGCCACGAACTACATCTGGCAATTCGGCGACGGAGGCGTGGACAATGCACCCAACCCCGCGCACACCTACATGAACCCCGGGAATGCGGACAGCACCTACACCGCATTGCTGGTGGCCAGCACACCGTCGGGCTGCAGCGACAGCGCGACGGCGGTGATCACGGTGGCCCCCAACGTGCTGGCCATGTTCACGCATGATGCCCAGCCCGGATGCGCGCCGCTCCCCGTGCAGTTCACCAACAACAGCACGGGCGGAACGACCTACCTCTGGGATTTCGGCGACGGCACCACCAGCACGGACACCAACCCCGTGCACAGCTTCAGCAATACCAGCGGGGTGCTGCAGACCATGGTGGTATCATTGACCGTGAGCAACTGGGCCGGCTGCAGCCACACCATGCAGCAGAGCATCGTGGTGTACCCGGCGCCGTCGTTCACCTTCACCGCGCAACCGGACAGCGGCTGCACGCCCCTCACCGTCACATTCCCCTCGGTGATCGGCGCCATCACCTATCAATGGTACTTCGGCGATGGCAGCACCGGCAGCGGCCCCACCCCGCAGCACACCTACATCAACACCACCGACAGCACGCTGCACTTCCCCGTGAAGCTCATCGCCAGCAACGCCTTCGGCTGCACGGACAGCACCACGGGATCCATCACCGTGCACCCCGCCCCGGTGGCCCAATTCTCCATTGGCAGCATCAGTGGTTGCCACCCGCTGACCGCCGACATCACCAACACCTCATCCGGCGCCACGGAGTTCCAATGGGCGTATGGCGATGGCCAAACCTCGGACACCACGGCCGCAGTGCACAGCCATGCCTGGCACAATTTCTCGGGGCCGGGCGCCAACTTCTTCAACGTGACGCTCGCAGCCACTTCTGCGCAAGGCTGCACCAGCACGGCCAACAGCATGGTGGAAGTGTACCCGCTGGTGACCGCTGCCTACGTTGCGGACAGCGCGGGCTGCTCACCGATGAACCCCCACTTCGTGAACCTGAGCAGCGGGGCCAGCAGCTACCTCTGGCTGTTCGGCGACGGCAGCGCCAGTACGGCGCCCAACCCCGTGCACACCTACAACCACAGCGGGTTGGCCGATACGCTGTTCCACTCCTCGCTGGTGGTGACCAACTCATACGGCTGCAGCGATACGGCCCTGGCCACGGTGCGCATCCATCCGGCGCCCATCGCACAATTCACCGCCACGCCCAGCACCGGTTGCGCCCCGGCGGCCATCAGCTTCCAGGACTTCACCATCGGATCGGCCGGTTCGGCCTGGCTCTTCGGCGACGGCACCTTCCAGAACACGGCCCCGGGCAACGTGTCCCACACCTTCACCAACACGGGGCCCGGCCCGGTCACCTACCCGGTGCAGCTCACCGCCAGCTCCGCGTTCGGTTGCACGGATACGACCACCGTACCGGTAACGGTCTACCCGGAGATCAACGCCACGTTCCAGCTGCCCGCCGAAGCCTGCTCACCCGCAGTGCTCAACCTGGTGGCGGAAAGCCCCACCGCCGTACAAGTGCTGTGGGCCATGGGTGACGGCGTGACCTTGGTGGGCACCAACGTCAACCATACATACCTCAACACGGGCAACACGGACACCACCTTCACGGTGGAACTGGTGGCGACTTCGGCATACGGCTGCACCGATACCGTGCAGCATTCCATCATCATCCACCCGCTGCCTTCGGCGGCCTTCCTGGCCACGCCCTTCAGCCAAACCTTCCCCGATGCCACGGTGACCATCACCAACACCACGGCGGACGGGCAGTGGAGCTATGCCTGGAGCATGGGCGACGGCAACGGCAGCACGCAGGAAGATCCCGGACCGTACACCTACGGCACCTGGGGGAACTACAACATCACCTTGGTGGTGAGCACCGGCATCTGCCAGGATACGGCCAGCCAACAGATCGTGATCTCCCCGCCGCTGCCCACGGCATCGTTCATCGGCAGCGGCATTGGCTGCGCCCCGCTCACGGTGCCCTTCACCAACACCTCCTTGCTGGGCGCGGGCTACCAATGGCAGTTCGGTGATGGCGGCACCAGCATCGCGGAGAACCCCGTGCATGAATATTACAGCCCCGGCACCTACACGGTGACGCTCACCGTGTTCGGGCAGAACGGGGGCGTGAACACGGCGGTGAAGGTGGATTCCGTGGTGGTGCATCCTTCCTCCGTGGCGTACTTCACGGCACAGCCCAGCACCGTGGTGGTTCCCGCCCAACCCCTGTTCACCTACAACCTCAGCAGCAACGCCACCAGCTTCGTTTGGGACTTCGGCGACGGCACGTTCAGCAACGATGTCTCCCCGGTGCACTACTACCAAACGCCTGGCGACTACAGCGTGTCGCTCATTGCCAACAACCAGTGGAACTGCCCGGACACCTTTGCCGTGGCCGGCGTAGTGACGGCCTTGGCCGGTGGCGACATCGTGTTCCCCAACGCATTCACCCCGGGTAACAACGGCCCCACGGACGGCGTATACGACCCCAACAGCTTCGACAACGCCATCTTCCACCCGATGAGCTCGGGCGTGGTGGCCTACAAGCTGCAAGTGTTCAACCGGTGGGGTGAATTGCTGTTCGTTACGGAGGACATTGACATCGGCTGGGACGGGTACTACCGCGGGCAACTGTCCAAGCAGGATGTGTATGTGTGGAAAGCCTATGCGCGGTTTGTAAGCGGTGAAGAAAAGCGATTGACCGGAGACCTGACCCTGCTGCGATGATGAGGAAGGAAAAGTTGGCCAGCATACTGGCAGGCATGGTGCTCTGCGCCGGGGTACAGGCCCAACAAGGCTACAACCGCTCGCAGTACAACATGCTGGACGAGGCGCGCCTGTTGCTGGAGTCCGGGCAATGGAACGAGGCGCACCGCATCTACAAACGTTTGGCGGGCGTGGACACCACCTTTGCCGAAGTGCTCTTCGGCATCGCCCTGTGCGAGGAACACCTGCCCGGCAAGCAGCAACTGGCGGCGGCGCACTACGAAGCGGCCGTGCGCCATGGCAGCGTGGAGGCGATCTTCCAACTGGCCTTGGCGCGCCACCGCCAGCAGCGGTTCAGCGAGGAGATCGGCCTGCTGGCACAGTACCGTGAGCATCGCGGCAGGGAAGTTTCCGATGCCCTCACCGCCCGGCAGGTCGAGATCGCCAACAATGCGCTGGAGCTCTCCGCCAAACCGCTGCACCTGCGCATCCGCAACCTGGGGGCGGCCATCAATTCGCCCCAGCACGACTATTGCCCGCTGATCACCGCCGATGGCAACACCTTGTACTTCACCAGCCGCAGGCCGGGGAGCATGGGCGGGCTGAAGGACGGTGACGGCCAGTACTATGAGGACATCTACACGGCCAGCAAGCGGGACGAGATCTGGGGCACCGCCACCAACCTGCAGGCCCCGGTGAACTCCGCGATGCAGGATGCCACCGTGGGCCTCAGCCCCGACGGGAATGAAATGGTCATTTACCGCGCCAGCGATGAGGTGCCCATGGGCGACCTGTACCTCACCCAGCGCGCCCAAGGCAGCTGGGGCGAGCCGGAACGGATGACCGACAAGATCAACAGCAAGGCGCACGAACCCAGCGCCACCATCTCGCCGGACGGCTCCGAGATCTACTTCACCAGCGACCGTGACGGCGGTTTCGGGGGGCGCGACCTGTACCGCATCCGCCGCCTGCCCAACGGCCAGTGGAGCGAACCGCTGAACCTGGGCCCCAAGGTGAACACTCCCTTCGACGAGGATGCGCCCTTCCTGCACAGCGACGGCACCACGCTCTTCTTCAGCAGCAACGGCCACAACACCATGGGCGGGTTCGACATCTTCAAAGCCGCACTGCTTGACCCCGACATGAACCAATGGGATGAGCCGGTGAACATGGGCTGCCCGCTGAACACGGTGAACGACGACATTTACTTCTGCCTGGGCCAGGACGGCCGCACCGGATACTTCAGCTCCAGCCGCGACGGTGGCCTTGGCGGCCAGGACATCCACGAAGTGGTATTCCCGGAAAGCCAAGTGGAATACCTGCTGGTGCAGGGCGTAGTGACCGATGCGAACGAGGAACCGGTGAAGGCCAGGATCATCCTGACCGCCGCCGAGGACGGCGCCATTTTCGGGATCTACAACACCAACGGCCGCACAGGGCGCTATGTGATGGCCGTGAAGCCCGGCCAGGCATACCACATGGAAGTGACCGCTGCGGGTTTTGAGACCTGGGAGCACGACCTGCTGGCCGGCGATGAAGACATGAGCGGCACCGTGCTGCTGGACGTACCCATGGCCCAAGGCAACAACACCGCCGGCAACCTGCCGCAACATTGAACGATGAACGCGCGATACGGCATTCTCCTTGCGCTGGCGATCGGCGTTGCGGCCCGGACCCGGGCACAAGACCCTCATTTCACGCAGTTCTACGCCACGCCCACCTACCTCAGCCCTGCCTTCGCGGGCACTACGGTGCAGAACCGCTTCGCCCTGCAGTTCCGCGACCAGTGGCCGGCCATACCGGGCGCATTCGTGAGCTTCAACTTTGCCGCCGACCAGTACCTGGGCAGCCTGAACAGCGGCATCGGTGTGATCGCCACGCGCGACCAAGCGGGCAGCGGTGCGTTGAGCTCCACCAAATTCGCGCTCCAGTACGCCTACGAGATCCGCCTCAAGCACAAGGTTTACCTGCGCCCGGCCATGCAGTTCGGCTATGTCAGCAGGTCGGTGGATTACTCCAAGCTGGTGTTCAACGACCAGCTATCCCGCGGGGGCGACCTCTCCACCTACGCGCACTTCGACGGCACCAAGGTGGGCTATGCGGACCTTGGCTCGGGCTTGCTGCTGTTCACGCCGCAGCTCTGGTTCGGCCTGTCGGTGCAGCACCTGAACGAGCCCAACCAGTCGCTTCTGCTGGAAGATGAATCCCTGCTTCCCCGCCAATTGAACATGCACGGCGGCTATCGGTTCAAGCTCCGCACGGGCGGCATGGTGCGCAAGGACCCGCAATCCATCGTGGCGGCCTTCAACTATCGGGCACAAGGCAAGTTCGACCAGTTGGACATCGGCGCCTACTACGAACGCGATCCCATCTTCGGCGGCGTATGGTACCGGGGCCTGCCGCTGAAGGCATACCGTCCGGGGTACCAGAACAACGATGCCATCGCCCTGGTCGCCGGCTTCAAGAAGGGTGACTGGCGCTTCGGTTACAGCTATGACATCACCATCTCGCGCCTGGCGATCAACAGTGGCGGCGCACACGAGATCACCACCATCTATGAGTTCGCGGACAAGCGCAAGAAAAAATCGATGGCCCGAAGGAGGGTGGTGCCCTGTGCAAAATTTTGATCTTCACGCACAGCTCAATACCCCCCACCTCCGCCCTGTCCGCGCTCGATCGGGTGCCAGGTGGTCTTCACTTCCTGCGTGTCCAAGATGAAGTACGGGCTTTGACCTTCGGCAGTGGCCCAGTTCTTCACTTTGGGCACCACCACGCGCTTCATGTTGGCAGCGGCTTCCGTGTCCAGCAGTCTGCGCTCTTCGGCGGAAGGCTCCGCGCACAGCACGGCATTCACGTCCATGTGCGTCACCAGCGGCTTGAGCAGTTCACTGCGCAGGCCGGTGAGCAGGTTCACCACGCCGCCGGGCAGGTCGCTGGTGGCGAGGACCTCGGTAAAGGTGACGGCCGGCAATGGCATGCTTTCGCTGGCAACCGCCACGCAGGTGCTGCCCCCCGCGATCACCGGGGCGATCAGGCTGATGAGGCCCAACAGCCCGCTGTCCTTGGGGGCCAGCATGCCCGCCACGCCGGTGGGTTCCAGCACGCTGAAGTTGAAGTGCGAGGTGTTCACCGGGTTCACGCTGCTGAACACCGCCTGGTATTTGTCGCACCAGCCGGCGTAGTAGATCCAACGGTCGATGGCCGTGGCCACCTCGGCCTCCGCCGCAGCGTGGGAAACGCCGTGCAACTTGAGCTCATGCACGAACTGTGCGCTGCGCCCCTCCAGCATTTCGCCGATGCGGTAGAGGACCTGCCCGCGATTGAAGGCACTGCGGTTGCCCCAATCGCCGAAGGCTTTGCGCGCAGCCACCACGGCTTCGCGCACGTCCTTACGGCTGCTGCGGCACACATTGGCCAAGGGCTTTCCGTCGGCACCTGAAGGCTGATAATACCGGCCGCTCTCGGTGCGCGGGAACTTGCCGCCGATGTAGATCTTGTAGGTCTTCATCACGGGCAGGCGCGCAGTTTTCGCCGTATTGGGGCCCGCATGCCCGTTGCTCTTGAACGTAGGCTTTGCTACTGCGGACTTGCTGATGGTCTTGCTCATGGAATACCTGGGTGCGTAGCCAAAGGTAAGCGCCGCTCTCCAGGGGCTCCGCTCCTGCCGCTACTCCCGCACGATGCGGGCTGTGGCGCTGCGGCCCAAGCCATCGAAACGCACGATGTAGCTGCCCGGCGGAAGGCTCCCGATGTCCAGGAAGGACTTGGGGCTTGCCGGTCCGGCCTCCACCATCAGCTCCCTGCCCAGCATGTCCATCACGGTGATCCGCATCACCGGGAACGGTGCATCGTAGGCCACCGTGGAGGACGACGGAACAGGGTGCACCCGTACTTGGCCAAGGGATGGGACTTGCGGTACATCCATGACCGGGTCCACCACAATGAACTGCCACATCATGTGGTTGATGTGGGCCAGGTTGTGGCAGTGGTACATCAGGGGCCAACCATCGGTGGTGTACTCGGCGAAGCGCATGATCACCCGCACCGTGTCGTCCACGCCCACGTGCACCACGGATTTGGGGGCCTGTTCCCACGGGGCGGGAGCTTCCCCGTTGCGGTCGAGGATATAGAATGAGCCGCCATGCATGGTCATGGGGTGAGCCATGTTGGAATGGTTGATGTAGGTCCAGATCTCGGTATCGCCCAGCATCACCGTATCGTTGATCGTTTCCATGTCCCAGCCTTCGCCGTTGATCATGAAGGCGCCCATGCCGCCCACCATGCCCATGCCGGTGATCTCCTTCACACGGGTACGTGCGGCAGAGGATTCCGGGTAAGGTTGAACGTTTGCCAGGGCTGCGGGGATCTCCATCACCGGGTCCGCAGAGGGCGGACCCACTCGGATGCGCAGGATGGGGAAGTCCACCCCGTTGAGGATGCTCTGTTCCCAGAGCAGGTTGTTGGCGCCGGGGATAGTGCCGGGCAGCTCGCTGCCGTAGCTCATCAGCAGCAGGCTGTCGCCTTCCATGCCGCCCAAGTCCAGCAATAGTTCCACCCGTTCGCCGCTGGCGAGCATCAGGCGGTCCATGGTTTGTGGCGCGGCCATCAGGCCGCCTTCGCCGGCGATCACGTGGAAGGGGGTGTTGTCCTCGAATCCGAACACATAGTAGCGCGCGGTGCTCGCGTTCAACAGCCGCAGGCGCACCACTTGCGCAGGGGCCTCGAGGAAGGGGTCCGGTGTGCCGTTCACCAGGATCGAATCGCCATAGGGCCCGAAGATGAACTGCCCTGCCGGGCTGAAGCGCTTGTCCTGCACCGCCACGGGAAAGTCGTCCACGCCGTAGGTGCGCGGCAACGGCAGTTGCGCTTCCTCATCATCCTGCACGATGATCAGACCAGCGGCTCCCTTGCCCACTTGCGGCCCGATCAGGTCCATGGTATGCGGGTGGTACACGTACACACTGGCCTTGTCGATCACCTTGTACTTCACATGCCAGGTTTCACCCGGCAGGATCTCGCGCGGCGGGCTGCCGTCGAACTCGGGCGGTACCTCCATGCCGTTCCAGTGCATGGTGGTGATCTCGCTTAGCTGGTTGTGCACGCGGAAATGCGCGGTATCACCTTTCTGCAGGATCAACGTGGGGCCCAGGTATGGCGCGTTGATGCCGTATGTATTGGTGATCTTGCCGGGATAAAACTCACGGGTGGCCGGCGCCACGGTAAGGTCGAAAGTATCCTGCACCAGGATGGGCGGTATCGCCAAGGGATTTTGGGCCAGCAGGGGCCCGGCCAGCAGACCGGCGCAAACGACCGCCACGGGGTAGGCGTGCTTCATGGGCATGGTTCTTTGGCGGCCAACTTAGGGCGCCTGCGGACGGGCGTCCATGACACACGTCACATTCCGGCAAGGCGCCAACGCCAGTTCGGCGGGTGCGGGCCTTCCGTGGCCATTTTTAGTTTGTATTACTTACTATATTTGGCCTGTTCAACCAACATCCCTTCAACATGGCAACCATCCAAGGATACACATACGGGCAAGCCGGCCCCTCGCCGGTGACCATGAACGACCTCAATGCGCTGAAGGCCACGGTGCTCTTCGGCCCGGAGGACGAACGCTACCTGCGCATGGCCGCCGACGTGCTGCGCGACCAGACCGATGCCGTGCTGGACCTGTGGTACGGCTTCGTGGGCTCGCACCCGCACTTGGTGCACTACTTCACGCATAACGGCACCCCGGATGCCGGTTATCTGGCGGCCGTGCGCGCGCGTTTCGCGCAGTGGATCCTGGACCTCTGCGAAAAGCCGTACGACCAAGCCTGGCTGAACTACCAGCACGAGGTGGCACTGCGCCACCACAGCACCAAGAAGAACCAAACGGACGGTGTGCAGGCCGTACCCATCATCCACATGCGCTACCTGGTGGCCTTCATCTTCCCCATCACCGCCACCATCAAGGACTTTCTGGCGAAGAAAGGCCACAGCGCCGGCGATGTGGACAATATGCACGCGGCTTGGTTCAAGGCCGTTACGCTCACCGTGACCTTGTGGTGCCAACCCTACGTGAAAGGCGGGGAATTCTGATCGTGAAGGGAGCCGGCGAAGGATGTGCCGGCTCCCGAATTCCCCGTCTTCATACCTTTCGCCATCAGCCAGCACCCCGCCACCGGTCCCGCCCTGCACCCTGCCTCACAGGCAGCCCACCGCGATGCACGCATCGTTTCGGCCTTGGAACGCTTGGGCGAGCTGATGCGCAACTTGACCTGGGACACGGGTGCGGCGCTCGGGCTAAGCCCGCTGCAAGTGCAATTGCTTTCCTACCTGCACGGGCACCCACCGCTGACCGCCGCCAGCTTGGCGCGCCATTTCCACCTGACCAAGCCCACGGTGAGCGTGGCGCTGCGCGGCATGGAGCAAAAGGGCTTGATCAAACAAACGACCAGCCCGGTGGACGGCCGCGTACGTGATCTCATTCCCACTGCCGCCGGGCGCAAAACGGCGCTGAAGGCCGCCAGCCACCTCGACGCCCTGCTTCCACTCTTGGCCACGTTGGAATCCAGGGAACGGGACTCCCTGTTCAACCTGCTGTACCAGCTACTTGACGCCGCCCGCCGCCAGGGCCTCATACAGGTGGAGCGGATGTGCGCCACCTGCCAGCACTACACCACCCGGAAGGACCAACCTTACTGCGACTTGTTGCATACGCGCCTCACCCCGGAAACGCACCGGGTGGACTGCCCGGAGCACGAGGAGCGGCGGGCATAGGTCCCTACACTACCCGGCTTTTAAGCCCTGTACATTCCCGGCGCCATCCATCTCCAGGAACGGGTTGTGCGCCACCTCCCACAGGTGCCCGTCGGGATCGGCGAAGTAGCCGCTGTAGCCGCCCCAGAAGACCTGCCGCGGTTTCTTCGTGATGATCACCTTCTTCTTCGTGAGCTCGGCGAAGAGCGCGTCGACCTCTTCGGGTGAGCGGAGACATTGCGCCAGGGTGAAGCGCGAGCCATTGGCCTCATCCTTCACCTGTGCATCCTCCATCAGTTCGTGCTGCGGAAAGAGTGAAAGCACCATGCCATTGAGCTTGTACATGACGATGCCGCCATTGTCCTGAAAAGGTGTCCAGCCCAGCACCTCGTTGTAGAAGCGCCTGGAGCGATCCAGGTCGGCGACGCCGAGGGTGACGAAGGAGATGCGGGGTTGCATACGACCAAAGTAATACGGGCTAACTTGGTGCTCACGAACACTACACCATGGCCCGACACGTCACCGGCATTG
>JADZAC010000082.1 GCA_020852835.1 Flavobacteriales bacterium | reverse complement strand
TGTATGGCGCACTTGGTAAACCACCACAAGCTCGCCCCGGATCGCGTAGACCACGCGGTAATGAAATCCCCTCACGGGCGCATGCCGGTAATCCCGCGATCGTGCCTGATAACCGCCTGGGTTGTTCGTAATGAGCACGTAGCAGGCATCGAGTTCGCGGCCGAAGCGTTCCGCGAGTGCCGGCCTGATCTTCTGATAGTACCGATAGATCTCAGCAGCTTGAACGATCGCCTTGGGGTGGATGACCAAGTGGTATGTCATCCGCGGAAACCTTCACGCATCATGCGCATGGCATCCTCCCGGCCGTACATGTCCACATCGCCGCGCACACGTGCCGCTTCCTGGGCATCCAGTTCGTCCAGCTCGGCCATGGTCAGATCATCAGTGCCAAGCTTCTCTGCGATGAACCGTTGGATCTGCTCCAAGACCCCATCATCCTTGATCAAGGCCAGTTGTTCGGTGATGTTCCACTTGCGCGCTGCGAGGTCCATGCTGTTCGGTTTTTCCACGTGTAAAGGTACTTCGCTCCCCGGTTTAGGGCCACGGACTGCAATGACCTTAGCACCAGGACACCAATAGCTGCTGCAACCAAGGCCCTACGAACTACGCCCTAACAACGATCAACGAACAACCCAACCTTCACGTATTGCTCTTCCACTGGTGACCACCATCCGCGATGATCTCCTTGCCGAAGATGGGCAGCCGCTTTTTCACTTCATCGGTGACGTAGGCCACGGCCTCACGGGCGGCCTGGCGGTGCGCGGCGGAGGCGAAGACGAAGAAGCAGAGCTCACCGGCCTTGATGACTCCTTGGCTGTGGTACACGTGCAGGCAGGTGATGGGCCAGCGCGCGAAGGCTTCTTCACGGATGGGCGTCATCTGTTCGTTGGCCATGTCGCGGTAGGCGGTGTAGTCGATGGCTGTGGTACGGGCGGAGGATCCTCCGCCCGTACCACCAGCCATGTCCGCGCGTACCTGGCCCAGGAAGATCTCGTGCCCGCCGATGTCGGTACGCGTGGCGTGCTTGGCGATGCTCTCCGCGACGAAGGCGGGATCAATGGGGCCATCGATGAAGATGTCCCGCTTTTTGTGTGGCTTGTCGGTGCTCATCCTCCTGCAAACGGCGGCAGCAAGGCCACCTCTTCGTTTCCGTCCAGTTTCAATGCGTCATCGGCGATGCGCCGGTCCACCGCGATGGCGTAGCTCATGGCGGCGAGCCCGTCGATGCGGGCTTCGGCGGCCTGGCGCAGTTCGCGCACGGTGCCGGCGGCCACGGCGATGGTTTCGGCGCCGGCCTTTTCCGCGATCATGCCGAAGAGTTTTACTTCCATGGGTTCAGTTCATGATCGGGAGCCGCAGGGTCCCCTTCGGGAGACCACTGCGGGAGTGAGTTGGAGGCTGCAGGGTCCCGAGGCGGAGACCCTGCGGGAGTGAGCGTGTGAGAGTTTTACTTCCATGGGAGTGTGGCAGGTGTGGTAGCCGCAGGGTCCCCTTCGGGAGACCGCTGCGGGAGCATTGTGGAGATCAAAGATCGGCAGGACTGTTGAGGTTGCGAAAGAGGTCTTCCGGCCAGCCATCCTCGCCGGGGTTGATGTCCAGGTATGCCGTGCGCACCTCTTCCAGCGCGCCGTGCATGGAAAGCTGGCTTTTCATCATGCGCCCCATGAACGCCGGGAGGCAGCGGCGGTGGAAGGCGGCCACCAAGGGTTCCAGCTCGCCGCCGTGGCGGGGAACCAGCGCATCGGCCTCTTCGGGCATTTCGCGCGTGAGGCGCTCCAGCAGCCGCGGGTTCACGCCGGGCACATCCACGGCCAGCACCAGCAGGCGCTCGAAGCGGGCGGCGCCCATGGCGGTGACGATGCCGCCCAGCGGCCCCATGCCGGGGATCTCGTCCGGCAGCACTTCCGGCCATAGGCGACCGTATTTGCGCGGGTCGCCCACCACGATCAGCTCGCGCACGTGGGGCTTCAGTCGATCGATGGCGCGCAGCAAAAGTGGCTTGCCGTCCACTTCCATCACCGCCTTGTCCTGCCCCATGCGCGTGCTCTTGCCGCCTGCGAGCACCACTCCGGTCCATGCGTATTTGCTTCCCATCACTTCAGGTAATGCACTTCCACCAGTTGGTCCTTCTTCAGTTCACGCACATCCGCCGGGATGTAGGCGATGGCATCGGCCTCCGCCAGGGAGCGCAGCATGTGCGATCCTTCGTCGGCGAGCAGTTCCACCTGTGTACCGGTGACGCGCGCGGCACGGAACTCGGCGCGCACGCCCTTGATCGAAGCTGGGTCCATCAAGGGCAGGCGGGCGTTGCGCATCCACGGTTGCGCCGCGCCCTGCACGGCCTGCAGGAAGGGCAGCACGTATTCGCGGAAGAGCACCATCACCGCGCGGGGATTGCCCGGCAGGCCGAACACCGCGGCATCACCGAGCCTGCCGAACAACAGCGGCTTGCCGGGTTTCTGCAGTACGCCGTGGAAGCGGATGTCCGCGCCCAGTTCGTTGAGCACGGCGGGGATCAGGTCGAAGTCGCCCACGGAAACACCGCCGGTGGAGAGCACCACGTCGTGCGTGGCGGCCAGTTCCGTCCATGCCGCGCGGAGCGCGTCGCGGTCATCGTCCACGTGGCGCATGGTGGCCGTGATGCCCGCGCTGTGCAAGGCGGCGGCCAGCATCACGTCGTTGCTGCCGAAGATCTTGCCGGGTTGCGGCATTCCGCCCTCAATGAACTCCCCGCCACTGACCAGCACCGCCACGCGCGGCAATGTGCCCACGGGTACTTCGCGCACGCCCACCGAGGCCAGCAGGCCGATGGCGGCCGCATCGATCAACGCGCCATGCGCCAGCACCACATCGCCTGCGCGGACCTGTTCGCCCGTGTGGCGCACGTTGCCGCCGCGCTTCAACTTGGCATCGGCGTAGGCGATCCGGTCACCGGTGCGCTGCACCAGTTCCTGCATCACCACGGTGTCCGCGCTTGGCGGCACCATGCCTCCGGTGAAGATGCGCACGCACTCGCCCGGTGCCAGCACGTGCGGAAAGACGCCGCCGGCGGGCACTTCGCCCACCACGGTGTACTGCTGCAGCGCTTCCGAAAACGCGAAGGCGTAGCCGTCCATGGCGCTCACGTCGAACAGCGGATGGTCATACGGGGCGGTAACATCCTTGGCGGCAAAGCGGCCCACGGCCCGCACCAACGGCACCGTTTCCGCAGGCAGCACGCGCACGGCGGCCATCATGCGCAGTTTGGCTTCTTCCACTCCGATCATGGCATCATCAGTTTCACGCTGGCCAACAGCAGCACGATGCCCAGCGCCTGCTTCACCCGCAGGTTGTTCATTTTCACCGCGCCGATCCAGCCGCCCAGCAGGCCGCCGCCCACGGCCGCCGCGATCCACGGGATCATGTGCGGGCTGAGCGTTTCCCCATTGCCCATCGCACCGATGAGGCCCGATGCGCTGTTGACGAAGATGAAGAGCGCCGAGGTGGCGGCGGTGGTCTTCATGTCCGCCCAATTGCACAGCAGCAGCACGGGGCTGAGCAGCACGCCGCCGCCGATGCCGATCATGCCGGAGACGAAGCCCAGCACCGCGCCGATCAGCGCGCCCAGCAGCAACGGCACCGGCCGAAGGGTATCGCTGCCCTTGCCCAGCAGCCCGAACATGCGGGCCACGGCGAAGAGCAGGCACACCCCGAGGATGCGCTTGTAGAGGAGCGGGTCCAATACCACCTGCGCGCCGAACCATGCGGCAGGCATGGACAGTACGGCAAAGGGCAGAAAGGTGCGCCACTTGAAATGGCCGGTGCGTGCGTACTGCGTGAAGGAGATGGCGCTGACGAAGAGGTTGAGCACCAGTGCCGACGGGCGCATCACCACCACGCTCATGCCGGCCAGGGCCATCAGGGCGAGGTAGCCGCTGGCGCCACCGTGGCCCACCATGGCGTAGGCGAAGGCCACGCAGGCGATGAGGAGGATGAGCAGCAGGGGGTCCATGGGATTCAGTTCAGGTTATCGGGTGGATCGATGGCGGTCCAGTGTTTTCCGTCGAAGAGGTCGATGCTCCCGTTTCGCACGGCCTCGCCATGGAGGAGCGCACGCAGCAGTTGGGCCATGCGGCGCCCCGTTTCCTCGATGGTGGCCAAGGGCACGTTGCGCATGTCGCAGCCGTCCTGCTCCATGCCCAGCCTGCCGCGGAAGAGGTCCTTGCGGCCGAGCGCTTCGCCAGCCCCCGGTGCATGCAGCACCATCACCTGGGCCTGGGCCCCGTGCACCGATCCGCTCACCAGTGCCACGCCGTAGTCGGCGCAGGTGCGGTCCAACAGCAGCTTCACGTGGGCATCGTCGGTGCAGTCGGCCACCACATCGTGCATGGCGATGACGGCCTCCGCATTGGCGGCATCGAGGAATTCATCGCGGGCCGCCACGCGCACGGCGATGGGCGCATTCCGCAGCCAGGCCGCCGCCACTTCCACCTTGGGCTTTCCGACGTCCACCGGCGCGAAGAGCTCTTGGCGTTCCAGGTTGCGGGCCTCCACGCGGTCGCCGTCCATCAGGGTGATGCCCTGCCACGGCCAACGCACGATGCGGGGCAGCAGCGCGTTGCCGATGGCGCCCGCACCGACCACGAGCAGGTGCAGCGGCGCGGGTAAGCGTTGCTGAGCGGCCATGCCCCAAAGGAAGCACTGGTTGCCGGAAGAAAGGAAGCATTGGTCAGTCGGCTGCAGATCGCGTGCGCTTGGGCGCTGTGCGCGGCACCACGATCCACTGCCGCTATGATCACTGCTTCACGAACGAGGCTGTCCGTGTCTCCTGTCCGCTGCGCAGCTGCACCGCATAAACGCCGGCCACCAATGAGGAAATATCCATCGTTGAGGTACCCGTTGCCGGCACTTGGGCATTGAGGCAAACGCGGCCGGCAACATCCAAGATCTCGGCCACAACCGTACCGGGCAGCCCGTCGACGGTGATGTTGAGGCGGTCAGCAGCGGGGTTGGGGAACACTTGGAAGCCGCTTTGGTTCCGCTCTGCGGCCATCCCTGTGGGACCCACGAACACTTCCACCATGGTCCGTTCGCTTTCGCACCAAACGGCGGGCGTGGACACCTCCCAATCGTAGAAGAAGTAGTAATAGCTGCCCGAGCCCGCGTTGGTTCCCGTAATGGCACCCAGCCCGGCCAAGTCGTACGGAAAATTGGTATTGCTGCCTTCCCCATCGCGCCACAGTTGGGGGTTGCCGGAGAGGACCCGCAGGCCGTAGTCGCCGTCGGCGGGCACGGTCCAGTCCAACTGCACCCGGCTTTCGCCATCGGGAATGTTGAACACGCCGGAAGTGATCACGGCGCCGCCCGGCTCTTCCACCAAGGCGATGGTGCGGTAGTCCGTGCCGTCCGCATAGACTTTTACGCTGCGGATCACCATGTCTTCCGCTGTGCTGAAGTAGAGGTAGTAGGAGGCGTTGCTTTGGTACACGCCGGCATTGGAACGGTCGGTCCTTCCCCCGTAGAGCGGCTGTCCACCGTTTTGGGCCACGTCCGCGCACCAGAACGCCGTGTTCTCATCCAACCACGGGGTGGTCCATGGGCTGCCCTGGCCGATGGGTTCGCCACCGTCGGGCACCGCAAACCACAGCAGGCTATCGCCGGCGGCCGTGAGCAACGCCGTTCCCGCCACAGGTATGGAGACATCCTCCGCCTGGGGTGCCGGGGGCGCATCCAGCAGGTTGACCACCACGGGCTGTGAGGTGAAATCGCCGCAGGCCCCTTGTACGGTAACGCTGTATTCCCCGGCGCTCTGTACCAGTATGCTCTGCTGGTCGCTGCCATTGCTCCAGGTGTAGCCGGCGGCCGGGCTGCAGGTGAGCACCACTTGGTCCTGCGGGCAAATGGTGGTAGGGCCGTCCGCGGTGATGGAGGGTGTTTCATCCGGATCGGAGAGCACGGTAATGTTGGCCTGCGTGGTGCAAGCGCCCGTGCCGGCCGTCACGAAGAAACTTCCGGGCTCCGCCACGGTCAATTGGTCGCCAACGGCTCCTGTGTTCCACAGAAAGCCGGTGCCCGGCGCTGCGGTAAGCACGATGGAGCCGCCTCCTGGGCAGAGCACGGTGGACGGGTTGCCGGTAATGGCCACGTTGGGCGAGATGCAGGTGCCTTCCACCACGGTGATGGTCTGGTCGGCATGCAGGTCGTTGAAGGTTTCCACCAGCCCGCTGGGCCAGCGCACGGTAAGGGTGGGCACGCTGGTGTGCGTACCCAAGCCGAAGGACAGGGTGAAGGAGTTGACCAGGCCATAACTTTCACCGGAGCGGATCTCGCGCACCTGCGTTCCCCATGGCCCGGCAATGGTGACACGGGCGCCGATGGCATCGCGGTTGCTGGTGGTGCCTTGCAGGCGCACGCGGAAAAAATGATTGCCGTTCGGCGTGTTGCGCCAGAGGATATCGGGGTTGCTGCTGCTGGCATCCACGTAGCCCGTGCCGTAGTTGGCGTACACGTCCTCAAAGCCATCGCGGTCCAGATCGCCAAAGGCGAAACCGTGCATGGGTGCGCTGTAGGGAAATACGTCCTCCACCGGCGTGAAGGTGCCGTTGCCATGGCCCTTGAAGAAGAATTCGCTGCCCCCGGCGATCATCACGTCCAGGAATCCGTCGTTGTCCAGGTCGCGGAACAGGCATTGCAGCGGAAAGATGGCCACGCCCAAGCCGCTGCCGGCGGTGGCGTTGGTGTAATGACCGGTGCCGTCGTTCTCAAAAAGCTGGGTGCCGGTGCTGTGCTCAATGCTCACCATGTCCAGGTCGCCGTCGTTGTCGTAGTCGCCGAAGTCGGTGGCCCAGGTTTGTTCGTGGTCCTGGGCGCCGAAGGCGGCTGCTTGGTCCGTGTACTGGTTGTTACCGTCGTTCACGAAGAGGCGGTTCCAGCGGCGCGGGTCGTTGGGGTCGTTCACACCTTGGCGGCATTTGGCGATGTGCAGGTCCAGGTCGCCGTCGTTATCGAAATCGGTGAAGCAGCTGCCATAGTTGCCGCTCATGTCGCTGGCGGGCGTGGTAGCCCAGTTGATGTAGCCGTTGTTTATCTGGGGTACGCCGGCAGCGTCGGTGAGCCAGAGGTTGGGGGCGCCCACATCATTGCAGGCGTACACGTCCACGCGACCGTCGTTGTCCACGTCACCGATGCTCATGTTCTGCTGGAAGATGTTCGGGCCATTGAGCTCCGAGGTGGTGTACACCCCGCGCGCGGTGATGCTCACGAAGTGGGTGCCGTCGCCGTTGCCGCCGCTCACGATGTCCTTGTGGCCGTCGTTGGCCAGGTCTCCGATGGCCCAGCCCCATTGATCGCTGAAGGATACGCTGCCATAGTCGATGTGGGTGAAGCTGCCGTCCTGCTCCTGGTAGAGGATGTGCACGTGCTTGCTGTCGTCCAACTGGATCACGTCGTCCAAGCCGTCACCGTCCATGTCGGTAACGCCCATGCACCCCCCGCTGTTGGCGGTGTGTGCCAAGGCTGCGGTGGCGTTGGTGAAGAGGGGCTGCGCGGAAACACCGGAGGCAATGGCGGCCGCGAGGCCGAGCGCGTAAAGTTTGACCATGGGGCGGTACGGTTGGGGGCTTACGAACGACGCAAGGTACTGCGCTTTGGCGGGGTGTGGGCACCCGGGCCAGGGCAAACGCATGAAAAAAAGCCTCACGCAGGCCCTGCTGGAGTCTGCAACATGAGGAGCATGTGCCGCGCCTTCAGCGCTCGGCGCAGAGGGCGCATGCCAGCCCGGAGCTATGCCCCGGGCTGGCATGCTGGCGGGCATTCAGCCCGCTGTGGTGATACCGATGCACGGTACAGGGCTGAAGGCGCGGCACATGCACGGGCCACGGTCCGGTGGCACACCATCCACCGCACACGAACGGTTGCCGGATACGGAGGATTGTTCTGCAAAAAAGATGCGTTTGTTCTTGTCCCAGGCCCAAGCACACACACTCCCTGCGTCGGCATGCAGCAGGTGGGTGATCCAGGAGCACATGTGCGCTGGGCGCATGCTTCAACGCATGGGCACCACCCGCGCTGTGCGTTGGTTGTCCACTACTACCAAGTACAGCGCGGAGGGTTGGCCAGTGAAGAGTATGCCTTCGCTGCGGCCCGCCGCACTGCTTGCCCAACACTCCAGCACCAAGCGCCCTTGGGCATCGTACACCTTCAGCTGGTGTGCCCCATCGCTGAGGCCCAACAGAGTGAGCTCACCGGTGGGTGACCAGGCCAGCTGCAGGGTATGGTCCACCGGGTCCTCGTCTTCCAAGCCCAGTGTGCTGCACAGCGCATCGTACGCGCCCAAGTAGCGCAACAGCCCTTGACCGAAGGTGACCGGTGGAGAGGTGCCGATGTAGAGCGTATCGTGGTAGAATGCGAACCGGTTGGTGGCCACGGTAAGGGCGCCGCCCTCCATGGCGC
>JADZAC010000081.1 GCA_020852835.1 Flavobacteriales bacterium | reverse complement strand
TCCTTCTCGCTGGCCACGGCCCGTTCTTCTGCCAGTACGCGAGCAGCTTGTGCTTCCTGCTGCTCGCGATCGGCCTTGGCGCGCGCCTGTTCCACGGCGAGCCTTTCGCGACCGGTCTTGTTCCGGGCAAGTACATCCGCGCGCTCCCGTTGAAAACGCAGGGCACCGCTCAGATCTCCGAGCGCGGCAAGTGCATCTGCTGTGACCGACAGATAAGCCAAGCGCTGAGGAAGGCAGGTGGGGCAACGTGCAAGTTCATCCTCCACGGGCTTCAGCGCAGCCAGCGCCTGGCGCGGTTGCTTCATTCGTAAGTAGGCACGGGCACGCAGCACCATGGTCTCCACGCGCGATTCGGGGAAACCGGCCACGAGTGCATCATGCTCCGGGTCGAGGGCTCGGATCATGGCATCCACGCGGCCGCTTTGTGCCCATGCGTTGCGCAAGCTGTCTTCGGCAGGGTCCAACAGCCCCGCGAGGTGCAGCAGCCACCGGGCATTGATCGCGGACCGGTCGTCGCCGCGCTGCAGGGTGAGCGGGTCGGTGGATCCCAGTTGAAGTTGACGGGCGCACCAACGCACCGAGTCGGCATTGCCCATGGCGGCATAACAACGCCCGAGCGTGGCGGTGATGGAGCCGCGCAGGTCCACGCGCGGTTCAAGGGCACGGGCTTGGGCGAGGTGCATGGCGGCCAGCGCCGGTTCGTCCAGGTCGAGGTAAAGGGTGCCGATACGTTTGCGTACCGATGCCATGCCCACGGTATCGTGTTCTTCCTGGAAGCGTGCCAGCAGCGGTTCGAACGCGGCGATCGCCAGGCGCGGTGTGCCGGCGTTCTGGATCGAACGCGCCACCACGTAGTCGTACCAATTGCGCATCACTGGTGCACCGGAGTACAGGGCCAGCTCATTGAACCGTTGGAGCGTGGCCGGTTGCGGCGCGTCGTGGCCGATCAAATAGCTGGCGAAGCCGTCCGTAACGCGATCGGGATGAAGGCGGGCGAGTGCCGTATCATCGAAAAAGGGCAGCACGCTGTCGCAAAAGGCGGTGTCGTGCAGCACGAAGGCATCGCGCAGACGGGCGGAGACCCTGGCATACCAGGCCGAGTCGAAGGCGGGCGAGCGCGAAGGATCGATCATGCCTGAGGGCGCATCGGGTCCCGCACATCGCGCAAGCACGAAGGCTGCCGCGAGGAAAAGGAACCGACCCGATCGCCTCATTGCCCGAAGGTAGAGTGCTTCACACCACCCGGTTCTGCAAGGCCTTGGCCACCGCCTCGCTCTTGCTGTTCACGTGCAGCTTGGCATAGATGTTCTTGATGTGGAAGCGCAGGGTCTCCACGCCAATTTCCAGTTGTGCCGCCGCCATCTTGTAGCTGTGGCCGCGCACCAGCAGCGAAAGCACATCGTGTTCGCGCGCGGTGAGCTTCTGCAGGTCGTCGCTCTTCTTGAAGGGCTGAGCGAAGAGCGTGAGCACCTTGCGGGCGATGCTCGGCGTCATGGGCGCACCGCCGGAAACGGCCTCGCGGATGCCTTCGAGGATCTTTTCCGGCGCGGTCTGTTTCAGCAGGTAGCCGCTGGCGCCGTGGCAGATGGCTTGGAACACATTCTCGTTGTCCTCCATCACGGTGAACATGATCACCATCACCCCGCTACCTGAAGCACGGATGGCCCGCAGGCCTTGCAAGCCATTCTCCACCGGCATGTCGATGTCCATCAGCACCACATCCGGGTGATGGTAGGCCACATGGCGTTCGGCCTTCTGCGCGTTGGTGTAGTGCGCGACCAGGCGGATGTCATCCGAATCCTTCATCAGTTCGGCCAGGCTTTCGGCCAGGTCGGTGTTGTCCTCGAAGAGCAGTACGCGGATCATTATGGATACAAAGTACGGATGGGCGCTGGTCACGACGCACCCCCCAGTTCGTGGGGGACGCTAACTTCACGCCACGCCGGAAACTTGCCTTATGCAAGCCGGGGTCCTGCGCATGGAGAAAGACGGCACCATCCGGGAGCCGACCGCGACCGAGACGGAAGTGCTCGCCGTGCATGACCAGTTCTGGCAGTGCTATGCGCGTCGCGACCTCGATGGGCGCTTCGCTGTGGCGGCGGATGACATCACCTTCTTCGGTACCGCGCTGCACGAGCGCGCCGTTGGCAAAGCGCAATACCGGGCGTTCAATGAGAAGGGCGTGGAACAGTATCCGCATGCGTTCACCATCGAGTACATCTGGAAGGAAGTGCGTATTTGGCACGAAACCGCCTGGGTGGAGGGCGATACGTACTGGACCATGGGCAGTGGGCCCGAAGCCACGCGTGACCTCTTGCGGCAGACCACCATCCTGAAGCGCGTTGCCGGCAATTGGCTGGTGACGCACGTACATGGCAGCGACCCCGACTACCGGCTGCGCGAGGGCGAGTACATGACCTACGGCGACATCCACACCCGCAACAAGGACCTGGAGCGGGAGGTGATGCAGCGCACCGAGGAACTGCGCGCCGAGAAGAAGCGCAGCGATGCCCTGCTGCTGAACATCCTGCCGGAGGAAGTGGCCGAAGAGTTGAAGGCCAAGGGCGAAGCCGACGCCAAGCTCATCGACCAGGTCACCATCCTCTTCACCGACTTCAAGGG
>JADZAC010000080.1 GCA_020852835.1 Flavobacteriales bacterium | reverse complement strand
GACCGCCAAGAGGTTCGGTGCCGCGAACGAGCGTTGCAAGCATACCCACCAGTCGCCTGCCTACCGGAAGGCAGGCCCGGCCTGGGATTTCAGGAACTCACTTCATGGATGGGCCGGAAGACTGGCGTGATCGCAATGTGATGCGGTCCTTGTTGCCTTTACCTCCACGCACCAGCAGTTGTTGGCCGCACGGTTACCAGGTCTGTCAGTTCCAGGCGCACCGGAACGCAAACAGCCCCGGCGATCCACGCCGGGGCTGTTCCGTAGGACGAAGGTGCATAGCCTATTCCATCACCACCTTGTGGATCGCCTGCTGGCCGCTATCCCCGTGGATCACCACGAAGTACACGCCCTGGGGCACATCCACGTCCATGTGGATGCGCTGTGTGTTCGCTATGGGCTTCACGGCCACGGTGCGGCCCGTGACATCCATCAGTTGCAGCGAGGCTTGGCCGAAGTTGCCGCCCAGTTCCACGGTAAAGGATCCATGGGAAGGATTGGGGTACACGGTGATGTCCTGCATGGCACCGCTGTCTTCCAGGCCCGTGGTGAGGATCTGCACGCAGGCCGAGGTATCGGCGCAACCGTTCTCACTCACGATCACGGCGAAGTTGCCATTGCCCGCAGGGGTAAAGGTCTGGCCGGTGGCACCGGCGATGGGCGCGTAGGCATCATCGCAATCCACCCATTGGTACACCGCTGCGGCCGGGGAGGCGGTGAGCACGCCGCCATCCAGCGTGGCGGTGGCCACGGGTGCGGCATTCACTGTGACGGTGACGGTGCTGCCCATTTCCAGCGTGCAGCCGTTTGCCGCAAAACAGGCGGCATCACCGGCCACCCAGCAGGACGACACATCCGTGCTCCAGAGCTGCCCATCAATGCCGGTTGGCGAAAGGTCGGTCAGCACCCCTCCGGTGGCCTCATTGCAGTTGAAGTAGCCGGTGAGGCCGGGTTCGGAGCCGGTGAGGCAGTTGGTGCCATAGCTCAGGATGGTGGCTACCGGCAGGGCGGTATTGAAGATGGCGAGGTCATCGAGGCTCATGGCCGTGTAGTTCGCACCGGAGCTGGCCACGTAGAGTTCCCCGTTACTGTCGACCCCCAGTGAACCCGGGCTCGAGTCGAACGAATTCTCAAGCACCCCGTCCACGTAGATCTCCCAATCCCCGTTCCGGACCACGCCGGTCACCACGTGCCAGGTGTTGTCGGCCACGGTGGTGGTGGAAGGGCCTGAGCTGCGGTAGGGGGAGCCGTCGCGCCCGTCGAACTTCACCTTTCCGTTGGCATCCACTACCAAGAGGTACCCTGAACTGCCGTTGTATTTGTACAGAAGGAACTGGTTGTACGGTTGGGGTGCGAGCTTCACCTTCATCTGCACCGTGACCTCGGTGCCTACGCCCCTGTTGTCCGTTCCGAGCCGGGCGTGCGAAATGGCCTGGGCAAATTCAACCGCCTTGTTCACCCCTGCCCGCACGCCTTGCACGCTGAAGGTGGTGGTGGATGACAGGGGTCCCGAGGGCAGGCTCAGGGCAGCGCCCGTACCGGCCACCGGCCCGGCAACGATGGCGTTGTCGGCATCGTTGCGGAGGTAGTAGGAGGTGCCGACCTCGCTGCCCGCCAGGTTGATCGAGGTGGATCCGCCGCTGCACAAGGTGCCATCGGCCGCGGAAACGGCCTGGTCCGCAACGCCAGGATTTACTGTAACGATGATCGTTAGGCGCGGACCGGCAGCGCAGGTGCTGTCTTGCAGGTAGAAAGGGGTGCTGGCGATGAGGTTGCCGGTGTTGAAGCTGGCCCCGCCACCGAGGTAGGTGCCGCCCGTGGGTGCGGAGTACCAGCCGAGCGTTCCCGTGCCGGTGGCGGTGAGCACCGTGCTGCCACTGCCACAGATGGCGAGGGCATCGCTGGCCGTGGTGTTCAGGGGCAGTGCCGGCAGAATGCAGTTGCTCCATTTCACCACCATCATGCCGGGTGCACCGGGGGATACGAGGTAATGGGTGGACGCATTCGGGTCAACATCCACCGTGCCGGTGTAGAAGCCGGTGAAGAAGAGGTTGTCGGCAGCATCGAGGCAGAGGGAATGGATCTCATCCTCTGCTGCGGCCCCAACGCGGTTGGCAGTGAGGAACTCCCCCGTGGCGTCCAATAGCACCGTGAACCCATCCTGATCGCCAGCGGAGGTGAGGCTATGGGTGCCGGTGCCGGGGTTGAAATCGGCAGCACCTTGGAAATAGCCGCCTACGGTAACGCTCCCATCGAGGACGTTGACCGCGATACTGGTTCCTGTCCCCTCCCCTGGGCCGAAGGCAATGTTCTTCGCCCACTCATGATTGCCATCGCTGTCCAGTTTCCAAGCATAGCCGTCGATACCCCCACCACTGTTCAGGATGATCCCGGGCGCAAAGCTTACTCCCATCTCGTACTGGCCTGTCACCACGCAGCTTGAACCGGAAATATCCAGGTCAAAGGCTTCGTTATCGTAGCCGCCGGCCAGCATCTTTGCCCACTGGAAGGCCCACGTTCCGGACCATTTGCATACGTAGGACATGTAGCTGCCGTTTGGTGAAGCAAGGTTGTATACCTGCGGGCCGGGATCGAAATCGCCCCCACGGCTCGTGCCAGCGAAGTACACATCGCCGTTTGCGTCAACCTTCACGCTGTTCACCCTGGTGGGGTAGCCGGGAATACTGACGTTTGTAAATCCGCTTGAGGTATAACGGGCCAGGAAGGCCGTGGTTGGGCCGTTGGAATCTGTCCCCGTATTCCCCGCGCCGGGATTGAAATCCACGACACCTTTGAAGCTCCCGCCCACGACGTACGAATCATTGTTGGCGCTGATGGCGGTGGCCGCATCCTCGAAGGCGGCACCGAAGCTGAAGGCGGACAGGAACGCGCCGGCCGGATCGAGGCGCAGGACGAAGCCATCCGTACTGTTGGAAACGGAGGTCAACATGGAGATGCCCGTGCCGGGGTCGAAGTCCACGGGACCGGAGAAATACCCGGCGATATAGATGTTGTTGTCCGGGTCCACGGCCACATCGTTGGCCCCATCGTCGGCCATGTTGCCGAAACCGTGGGCAAAGACCAGGTTGCCGTTGGCATCCAGCTTTTGGATGTAGGCGTTGAGCACGTTGTTGGGCCCGGTGAGGTTGTGTACCCCGGGGCCGGGATCGAAGTCCACGGTTCCCCGGAATGATCCCACCGTGATCACGTTACCGTCGCCATCGGTACACACGGACTTGCCATAGACGCCATTGGCGTTTGCGGCCGTTGCCGATCGTGCCCATTCGAAGGTTTGGGAGAAGCCCAGCACGCCGTGCAGGGCGGCACACAGGGCAAGGGTCCATTTGTGTTTCATTCGTTCCTTGGAATTTGGGGCGGTCCAACGAGGTGTCCCGGCCGTGGTTCCGCCCGATCATGGCAATAGCAGATCGGGTTCAGGAATGGCAGATCGGTCGGGGATGTTCCGTCCGGGGTGCTACGGTTTTCATGGTTTTTGACGGTTTTTGTGCCGGGCCTTCAGCCCTCCCGGATGCGTGTGGCATACCAACCCATGTCGGGGCCATGGGTTGGTATGCTGCGGGCCTTTGGCCCTTTGGGGATGTGCATGCACGGTGGCCGCATCTGTGCCGGTTCAATGGCGCACATCGTCGGTTTGATGCGGGTGGTTATCGAGTGATCTCGTATCGGGCGGAGCATGGAACGGGGCCGGGCTGAAGGCCTGGCACATAGCAGCCCGTGGCGTGCCACGGGCTGCGTACATGCGGGCGAGCGGAGGGCTGAAGGCCCGATGCACCGGGAACCTCATT
>JADZAC010000079.1 GCA_020852835.1 Flavobacteriales bacterium | reverse complement strand
GGCACGAACATCACATGGAACGGGGATCGCTTCGTGCGTGACGACTACGGCGACTATCCGGATCACATAACCTATACCAGCGAGGCGCACTTCCTGGAAGCGCTGCGGAAGTTCTACGATCGGGAGACCTCGAAGAACGTGTATCCCGAGAAGGTCTCAGAACTCGAGGCGTGGAGGCTTATGCTGCGGTTGCTCAGGAAATAGGACGGTCGGTTTGCACGATATGCCCATGAACATCGAAGGGCTCTCTTCCGGTACGCCCCCAGCACAGCTTGCCAAAGCATAGCCGTGCTACTGGGCCATGGCGATGAACACCGCTCGGTGATGCCGTTGCGATCCAATTCCACCAGACCACCGTTCTCCATTGTCTCGCAGATCAATTCGAGGTAGTTCGTGATCATCAGGATCCGCACCCTTGGGTAAGTCGGCCGTTCCTGCATGGGCGGGACTTCGCGGAATACCGCTCAGCTTGGGCCGTTCCATCATTCGGGTTCCATGTTCTCCAGGTCGTCCAGGTCCCGATGGCGCCCAGTAGCTCGTTTGTTCGTCACCAGATCAAGGTAGCCGATAGTTCATGGTCGGTCCTCCTTCAGTCGAGCAATGCGACCAATTCTTTGAAGTCTTTGCTCAGCATGCGTGGGACCCATGTATTGTTGGCGGAGGAACTCGACCGCGGCCAGCCGCTCTTCGGCTGATCGATCCGCCCAGTAAGCACGGTCGTTCTCGCCGGCCTTCAGCGTGGTGATACGTACCGTTCGTTCCATGCCTGAAAGATACGGCGCGGTCTATTGCGATCGAGCTTCTCGCGGCGTTGCCTGTCCCGGTCTTGAGCCGGGATGAATTTCACTCAGATGGTGGAGCCGGGGTAGACGGGTTTGAGGAAGCGGGATTCCATGCTTCAGTCAATCCAAACGCGCCTTGACCTTCGGGCTGCGCTTGGTTGTGGAGCGAACCGAAGCCTTCTTGGCAACGGCGCGCTTCGGGTTGCGCTTGGCAACCTTCCGGGCCTGGATGAAAGCCGACACGATGCGCGCATCCTCGTCCGTATATGGACGATTGCCACCGATGTGGCCGATGTCATCCAGGGTTTTGAGTTTGGCGTCCGTGCCCTTGGCCTTCTTCGGGAGCGACTTCACCGCGTCGTGCATCCGCTTATCGGTGGAATCGCGCTTCGCTGGTTTATGCTTGGGCGAAGGGTGCTTGGCCTTGTATGCCTGGATATGCTCCGAAGCCAAACGTGTTTCCTCCTCGGTCATGGAGCGCCCGATGCCGATGTAGCCGATGTCGTCAAGGTCGATGTTCTTGCTCCTCATTACGGGAAGTATTGCTCCACAAGATAACGCGCAGCGGGCGGATAGATGACCATGAGATGGCCTCCGACGTGAACAGCCTTCAGTTTTTCGGTGTAGTGATGGATGAGCTTGGTCTTGGCCAGGAAGACTACGTTTCCTTCGAAGCCATGCTCGACGGAAACCTTGCATACGAACGCGACCAGATTGCCCATCACGCCATCATACACCTTGTTCTTGCCCAAGTTGTGCGGTGCGCTTTCCACAAGTTGCATGGCCACGTGGTCGGGCTTCACTTCTAAAGAGACCAGCCCTTGGACCACGTTCGGGTTCTCCACTGTGGTCAGCTTGAACACCTTTCGTTCAGCGGATTTGAACTCCAACTTCCAGTCGAACAGCCATCCGCGCTTCTTTGCGACGGCCATTAGGTCCTCCTTGGTCAATGGCAACACCACCGTCTGGAAGCTATCGCCCGTCACCACGTTCTCGATGGAACGCGTGAGCTTGTCCACCTCGAATGCAAGGGCGCGGTGCTTGCTTGGATTGGGCATCTAATGCTGATCCAACTTCTTCACCATCGTCAAGATCGTCGCCAGCGCCACCGTTTCCCCCGTCTCATCCACCACATCCACCAGCCACTTCACAATGCCCCGCGCCACATCCGAACCCTTCGGCGAATCGGCGGTCTTCGGGCGCTTCTCCTGGTCCAGCTTCTCGCGGCAGGTGAACTTCACCTGGATCGTCGAGCCGGGATAGACGGGCTTCAGGAAGCGGCACTCTTCAATTCCGTAGTTCAGCAACACCGGGCCTTTGGGCGGATCCACGAAGAGCCCCGCTGCGCGGCTTAAAATAAAATACCCGTGCGCCACGCGGCCGGTGAAGACGGTGCCATCGAGGCTGTTGGCATCCATGTGCGCGTAGAACTTGTCGCCGCTCAGCTCGGCGAAGTCCTCGATGTTCTGCAGCGTCACCAGGTGCTTCTCGGTGTGGAGGGTGTCGCCGATGTTCAGCTCCTCGAAGTGCAGGCGGAAGGGATGCTGCTCGGTGATGTGGTAGGTGGCGCCCTGCTGGTATTGCTGCGTGAGCGCGGTGATCATGCTCGGGTGGCCCTGTACGGCCGTGCGCTGCAGGTAGTGCAGCACGCCGCGCTTGCCGCCCATCTCCTCGCCGCCGCCCGCGCGGCCGGGGCCGCCGTGTACCAGCGTGGCCAGCGGACTGCCATGGCCGGTGTTCTCCTTGGCCATATCGCGGTCCAGCACCAGCATGCGGCCGTGGTGGCTGGCCGCGCCCCACACGAACTGCTGGGCATACTGCGGGTTGTGCGTAGCGATGGTGGCCACCAGCGAACCCTTGCCCAGCTTGCTCAGCGCGATGGCATCGTCCAGGTCACGGTAAGGCATCAGCGTGCTCACCGGACCGAAAGCCTCCACGTTGTGGCTCACCTGGTGCTTCCAGGGATCGTTGTTCAGCAGCAGGATGGGGCTCATGAAAGCGCCCTTCGCAGAGTCCGCTCCTGTCACGGTCACAGAGTCCGGATCGCCAAAAACCACTTGCGAGCCTTTCAGCAGTTCGGTGAGCGCGCGCTTCACTTCTTCGCGCTGCGTCTTGCCCGCGAGCGCGCCCATGCGCACACCTTCCGCACGCGGGTCGCCGATCACGGTGCTGCCCAGGCGCTTGCCCAGGGCGATCTGCACGTCCTCCAGTATGTTCTGCGGCACCATGATGCGCCGTGCGCCGGTGCAGCGCTGGCCGCACTTCAGCGTGATCTCGCGCGTGACCTCCTTGATGAAGAGGTCGTTCTCCTCGGTGCCGGGCACGGCGTCGGGGCCGAGCACGATGGCGTTGTGGCTGTCGGCCTCCATGTTGAAGGGCACGCTCTCGGCGATGAGGCGCGGGTGCGCCTTCAGCATGCGGCCCGTGCTGGCGCTGCCGGTGAAGGTGACGACGTCCTGGCTGATGACGTGGTCCAGCAGATCGCCCGCGCTGCCCACGATCAGCTGCAACGCACCTTCCGGTACGATGCCACTGGCCACGATGTCCTCCACCATCGCCGCAGTGAGGTAGCTGGTC
>JADZAC010000078.1 GCA_020852835.1 Flavobacteriales bacterium | reverse complement strand
GCGGCGTCCTTCTCGCTCATCCAGCAGGGTTCCATGCCGCGGCTCAGGGTGAGCATGCGCAGGGTGTCGCCGTAGGTGCTGTGGATGTGCCACTTGCCGTGGGGCGTGAGGCAGTTGAGCATGCGGGCCTTGCCGTCGTTCACCGTCATGCGGATGTCACCGTAGACCTGCGGCAGCGGCGAGGGCTTGTAGGTGGGCAGGTGCTCGCCGAACATGATGTAGCCGTCGTGGTCCATGTAGATGTGCTGGCGGCCGGTGAGCGTGCGCCACGGCACCAGGCGGTCCACTTGGAAGGTGTATGCGGCGTAGGCGCGGCCGTCGTTCATCAGGCCGCTCCATACGGCGGAGGTGTTGTAGCGGTGCGGGCGTGTTTGCAGGTCCTTGTAGTCGATGTGCACGGCCTGCAGGCCCTCGGCCAGGTCGGCCAGCACCAGCCCGGTCTTCTTCTCCAGGAACTGGTAGCCGCGCATGTTGAGCTTGCCGTTGGTGAGGGTGCTGAGCTTCAGTACGGCGTTGCAGGCTTCCACGTCCTCGCGCAGCGAGGGGTATTCCTTGCCGTTCACCACCTGCACGTGGCTCTTCATTTCGAGCATCTCGTCGTACACGTCGGCGCAGTCGTACTTCACGCCGTGGGCGCCCAGGCCCTGCTTGGCCACGCCTTCACCCAAAGTGATGTACTTGTTGTAGATCTGCGTGTAGTCGCGGTCCAGCACCACGATCTTGTGCATGGTCTTGCCGGGGATGGGCTCGCACTCGCCCTTGCTCCAATCCAGCAGCTTGGGCTGGGTGATCTCGTCGGGACTGTCGTGCGAGAGGGCCACGTTCACGATGTCGGTGACGGGCGTGGGGAAGTGGACCTGGGCCAGTTCGCTCACCTTCTTGGCGATGGCCTGGAAGATCTGCCAGTCGGTCTTGGCCTCCCACACCGGCGGAATGGCCTCGCTCAGCGGGTGGATGAACGAGTGCATGTCCGTGCTGTTGAGGTCGGCCTTCTCGTACCACGAGGCCGTGGGCAGCACGATGTCGGAGTACAGCGCGGAGGTGTCCATGCGGAAGTTGATGTCCACCACCAGGTCCATCTTGCCGCTGGGCGATTTCTCGCGGTACTTGATATCGGTGACGTAGTTGCCGGCCACCTCGTTGGCGATGTCGTTGTGGTGCGTGCCGAGGTAGTGGTTGAGCATGTACTCGTGGCCCTTGGCGGAGCTCATCAGGGCGTTGCCGCGCCAGATGAACCAGTTGCGCGGGAAGTTGATGGGATCATCGGGATCGGCCACGGAGTATTCCAGCTCCTTGTTCTTGAGCTGGCGCACCACGTAGTCGCGGATCTCGGCCTCGGTCTGCGCGCCTTCCTTGCGGGCATCGCGGGCGATGTCCAGGTTGCTCTTGTTGTACTGCGGGAAGAAGGGCATCCAGCCGTTGCGCACGGACATGAGCACCCAATCGGCGGAGTGCTTGCGCGCCAGTGGCACGGCATCGTTGGGCACGCTGTTGTAGTCGGCCTGGTTGTTGTCGTAGCGCCACTGGCTGCTGTTGATGTAGTGCCAGATGGGGGCCTGCTGCAGACGCGGCACGGTGCCGTGGTCCTTGCCGCTCATGATGGTGCCCCAGCTGTCCACCGGTGCCAATTTCTCCTGGCCCACGTAGTGGTTCATGCCGCCGCCGTTGCGGCCGTTGCAGCCGGTGAGCATTTGCGCCATGATGGCCGCGCGGTACATCAGGTTGCCGTGGAACCAGTGGTTGATGGCCGCGCCCACGATCACCATGCAGCGGCCCTTGGTGGCCTCGGCGGTGCCGGCCCATTCGCGTGCGAACTTGATGGCCGTGGTGCGGCCGATGCCCGTGAAGATCTCCTGCCAGGCCGGGGTGTACGCGGCGTTCTTGTCGTCGTAGTTGGCGGGATAATCGCCTTCCAGGCCGCGGCCCACGCCGTACTGGCCCATGGTGATGTCGTAGATGGTGGCCACCGGAACGCGTTCGCCGTCCACCGTGGTGATGTAGCGCACGGGCACGCCGCGCTTGGCCATGTGCTGGTGGCCGTAATCCAGGAATTCCACCTGCAGCACGTCGTCGCGCTTGTGCAGCAAGGTGAGCTCGGGATCGTAGCCGCGGTGGTCGGTGCCGTTCTCGTACTTCAGGTTCCAGTTGCCGGGCTGTTCATCCCAGCGGAAGCCCATGGTGCCCTTGGGCGTTACCAGGCCGCCGGTGGCGGAATCGTACATGAGGAACTTCCAATCGCCGTTGGTGACGTCCTTGTAGTCGTGGACCTCCTTGGCGCGCATCAGTTTGCCCGGCGCGTAGTGGTCGCCCTTTTTGTCCAGGCGCACCAGGAAGGGTGAATCGGTGTACCGCTTCACGTAGTCCATGAAGTAGGGCGTCTGCTTGTCGGCGTGCCATTCCTTGAGGATCACATGGGTGACGGCCATCCAGAAGGCGCCGTCGGAGCCGGCGTGCGCGGGGATCCACTGGTCGGCGTGCTTGGCCACCATGCTGAAGTCGGGCGACATCACCACGGTCTTCGAGCCGTTGTGCCGGGCCTCGCTGAAGAAGTGGATGTCGGGCGTGCGGGTCATGCCCAGGTTCGCGCCCATGCTCACGATGAACTTCGAGTTGTACCAGTCGGCGCTTTCGCACACGTCGGTCTGCTCGCCCCACACTTCGGGGAAGGCGCAAGGCAGGTCGCAGTACCAGTCGTAGAAGCTGAGGTTGACGCCGCCCATCAATTGCAGGTAGCGCGCGCCCGATGCGTAGCTCAGCATGCTCATGGCCGGGATCGGCGAGAAGCCGATGATGCGGTCCGGGCCGTATTTCTTCACGGTATAGAGGTTGGCGGCGGAGATCAGCTCCAGCACCTCATCCCAATGCACGCGGCGGAAGCCGCCCTTGCCGCGCGCCCACTGGTAACGGCTGCGCTTCTCGGGGTTGTTCTGCAGGTTCTCCCAGGCCTTCACCGGATCGCCTCCGGCCTTTTGCTTCTCTTCGCGGAAGAGGTCCAGCAGGGCGCCGCGCATCAACGGATACTTCACGCGGATGGGGCTGTACAGGTACCAGGAATAGGAGATGCCCCGCTGGCAACCCCGCGGCTCATACGGCGGCAAGCCCTCCTCCAGCAGCGGATAGTCCAGCGCCTGCATTTCCCACACCACGATGCCGTCCTTCACGTGGATGTTCCACGAGCAGCCGCCCGTGCAGTTCACGCCGTGGGTGCTGCGCACCACCTTGTCGTACTGCCAGCGGTTGCGGTAGAACTCCTCCCATTTCCGGGTCTTGGGTGAGATGATGTCCTCGATCCAGCTCATGGCTTTGCTTGTTAGGTGTTCCCTGGTCTCCCTTCAGTTTCAAATGGTGCGCAGTTGGCGCGCGTCGATGTCATGCCGCACGGACTTGCGCAGGCGGCGGGCCCATACCAGCGCCACCCCGAGCAGGATGACCAGCAGGCCAACGAAGCCCCACAGCAACATGGCGTCCATGCCGCCCGCCTCCGCTGTTGCCGTGTTCTTGTCCGCATGCACCAGGAAGGCGGTGAGCGCATGGATCTCTTTCTCCGAGAGTGCCGTGGGGCCGTTGTAGGCGGCGGCCATCGCCGGGAACGGCGGTGCACCCAGGATGCCCACGATGCCCTGATCACCGATGCGGCCCGCCACATGCGTAAGGTCCTTGGCGAGCAGGCCGCCGTCCACAACGCCCTTGTCCGTTACGTGATGGCAGGACACGCAGGTGGGGCCGCCACCGGAGGTGCGGTGCTGGAACAAGGCGCGGCCTTGTTCCACGTCGGCCTCGGTAAAGACCATGGGGGCAGGAGGCGGCGGCGGTGGCGCTGCACTTGCCGAGGCTGCTGGTTTGCCGAAGCCGCCCAAGTAGCCCAGCACGGCCGTCAGCTCCGCGTCGGTCAGGGGGAAGTCGGGCATCGGGGTCTTGTTGAATTCCTCGAACAAGGCCACGGCCGCCGGATCGCCGGACTTGATCACGCTCTGGGAGCTGCGGATGAACTTGCGCAACCACTCATCGGACTGCTTCTCCGTGACCCCGGTGAGGTCGGGCCCCACGAGCCGCTTGCCGATCATGTGGCACGCGGTGCAGTTCTGCTTGAAGATCGCCGCACCGTCCTGTGCCATGGTTCCGGCCGCTGCGAGCAGGGCTATTGCTCCGGCCCAACCCCGTGCTGTCCATCTGTTCATTCCGCTGGTGATTGATGGTTGACTTCGCCTAACATGTCAATGGGAACAGTGCTGCCCGCGTGGCGTTCCTTGCTCCCGGTCCGGAGGCAATAGTATGATTCGGTCTGGATCTTTATATGATTTTGATCATCTTTATACCGAGTCTAAATAGCAGGGCAAAAACCACATGGCCTTGTGTGCGGCCTCCGGTATCCCCCACTGGAAAAACCCGATCCACCATACGCCGCGCACACCCGCGCAGGGCAGCACGGCACTTGCACGCACGGCCCGCATGAAGCGCTCCCGGGGCATTGTTGCCGCGGCAGGCCGGCTCCGGTCTTCCCAGCTGCTCCATACCTTTGGCAAGCACACGGGCGGAACCACACAAGGCATGTCCATCTTCCGCTACAACAGCCGCCACAAGGCCATCACACTGGCCGGAGTGGCCTTGGCCGCTGCCGCAGGATTCTACCTGAACCAGCGCGAGCAGCCCACCTATGACAATGGCCAGCCCAAGCGCACGGGCAGCGTGGAGAACGGGCGCAACCAAGGGCGCTGGACGTGGTACTACCCGAACGGCAGCAAGAAGATGGAGGGCGACTTCGAAGGCGGCAAACGCAACGGCCGCTGGCTCACCTTTGCGCCCAACGGCGACACGCTCACCGTATCCTTCTACCTCAACGACAGGCTGAACGGGCCGCACACGGAATATGGTGCGGACGGCCTTCCGGCCATGGTCACCACCTACACGGACGACCGGCCCGTGGGCCCTGCGGCTCCCGTGGCACGCTGAAGCTGCCCGGGGCCCCGGAAGCATCATGGAGGCTGTGTGGCCGGCGCATCATCCGGCCGAACCGTGCATCCCCATGCAGGAACGGCCCGCCTCATCCCAAGAGAGACTTTTCCTTCATTGCCCCGTTGTATGATCTTTGTCATATTTGATTTCCGCGATTCTCCGTCCTTTGGTGCAGTTCCTTTCGCATAGTCGGCTCTCCGCACGCAATCATTCAGTTGGACCGATCCCAAACAGTTGATGGCCATGGCACAGGTATCCGGAACGTCGCACCGCATGCTGTTGCTGAGCGCCTTGGCGTTCACGGTATGCATCGCCGCATGGCTGCTCAACGGCGTGCTGGTCACTTACCTCACCAACAACGGTCTCTTCAATTGGACCCCGGTTGAATCGGGCTGGTTGCTGGGCGTACCTGTGCTGGTGGGCTCGGTGATGCGCCTGCCGGTGGGCCTGCTCACCGATCGGTTCGGTGGCAAGTGGGTGATGATCGCCGTGCTGCTGCTCAGCGCGATCCCCTTGTACCTGCTGTCCTGGGCGAACAGCTACGGGGCGTTCCTCGGCTTGAGCTTCGCCTTCGGCCTGGCGGGCAGCACGTTTTCGGCGGGCGTGGCCTATGTGGTACTGTGGTATCCCAAGGCGAAACAGGGCACTGCCATGGGCATCTTCGCGGCAGGCAACGTGGGCGCCGCCCTCACCACATTCTTCGCGCCACGCCTGCTGGTGCAACTGACCAACGGCAACACGGACCTGGAGGGCTGGCGCACCCTGCCGCAACTGTACGCCGGCGTGTTGGTGGTGGTGGCGATCATCCTGCTGGTGTTCGCCCGGCACAAGGTGCCCGAAACCACGAAAACCTTTGGCCAACGCATCAAACCGTTGAAGGAAACAAGGGTGTGGCGGTTCGGCTTGTACTACTTCTTCGCCTACGGCAGCTTCGTGGGCCTCTCCCAATGGTTGATCCCGTACTACGTGAACGTGTACACGCTCTCGATCGTCAGTGCGGGGATGATGACCACGGTGTTCAACCTGCCGGCGGGGCTGCTGCGGATCGCGGGCGGCATCCTGTCGGACAGGTTCGGCGCGCGCATCGTGCTTTACTGGATGTTCGGGGTCTGCTTGGTGGGCCTCTTGTTCCTGTTGCCCCCGCGCGTGGAGCTCCAAACGCCCGGCAGGGGCATCCTCGCCTCCCGGTCCGGCATGGTGGAATCCATCACCGAACGCGAGATCCTGGTGGTCGACGAGGCGGATCCACAGGCCCGCATTTCCTACGCGCTGACGACCAATGAGCAGATGGACATCCGCTTCGGCCTCCATCATGACGATGAGGGGTTCATGCCCATGCCCACCACTTCGGTGAAGCAACAGCCGCAGGTGCGCGTGGGTGATCGTGTGGCCAAGGGCGAACTGCTGGCCAAGGGCACCACGCACATCTATTTCCAAGCCAACCGGTGGATCTTCACCGTGCTGGTCTTCCTCATCGGCGCCATGATGGGCATAGGCGGTGCCGCGGTGTACAAGCACATTTCCACCTACTTCCCCGACGAAGTAGGCACCGTTGGAGGGATCGTCGGCGTGGTGGGCGGATTGGGCGGTTTCTTCGGCCCGATCCTCTTCGGCTACCTGTTGGATGCCACCGGCGTGTGGACCACGTGCTGGGCCCTGCTGTTCGTGGTGGCCGCGGTGGCGCTGATCTGGATGCGCACCACCGTGAGCAGAATGGACCGCGCATTGAAAACAGGGGCCTCCCAATGAGCACGTCCGGCATGTACCGCCCCCACTACGAGAACCGCACCGGATGAGGCAACGCCTGGCCTACGCCGTCCGCGATCTGTCACCGGCCTACTTCGCCATGGTGATGGCCACCGGCGTGGTGAGCAGCGCCGCGCATTTCATGGGCTTGAACAGCATTGCCTATCCCCTGTTCGCTGCCAATATTTTCTTCTATCTCGTGCTGTGCGTGCTTACCCTGGTCCGCGCTTTCGCATTTCCCCGCCGCATGGCTTCGGACCTGTTCGACCACTTGCGCGGCATGGGCTTCTTCACTGCTCCCACCGCCACGGCCGTGCTGGGCGCACAATTCATCCTGCTGGAAGGGAACTTCCGCATCGCCATGGGCTTGTGGGCGGTCGCTGTCCTGCTCTGGACGGTGGTCACCTACACGGTGTTCACCAACCTCACCATCAAGGGCGAAAAGCCTTCCTTCTCCGAGGGCATCAACGGTGCCTGGCTGCTGTCGGTGGTCTCCACGCAAAGCTTGGCCGTGCTCAGCGCCAAGCTCTCCGTACACTATGTGGACCACAAGCTGATCCTCAACTTCTTCAGCCTGGCCATGTGGCTCTGGGGCGGCATGCTCTATATCTGGATGATCTCCTTGATCTTCTACCGCTACACGTTCTTCAAGTTCAATCCCGGTGACCTTACCCCGCCCTACTGGATCAACATGGGCGCCATGGCCATCTCCACCTTGGCCGGCTCGCTGCTCATCCTCAACACCCCGCACGCGCCGTTCCTCCTTTCCACGCTGCCCTTCCTTAAAGGCTTCACCATTTTCTATTGGGTCACCGGTACCTGGTGGGTGCCCATGCTCTTCATCTTGGCCATTTGGCGCCACGGCTACAAACGCTTTCCGCTCACCTACGATCCGCTGTACTGGGGCGCGGTATTCCCTTTGGGCATGTACACGGCGGCCACTTTTGAAATGGCCCAGGCCATGGACCTGCAGTTCTTGCTGCCCATTCCCGAATTCTTCATCTACGTGGCCTTGGCTGCATGGGCCGCCACGTTCTACGGCTTTGTGCGCTATTCGATCAAGAAGCTGTTCCTGTCCTGAGCGCCGGTCCGGATCAGGGCAGCTCGAACCGGGTTTCCCACTGCGCCCCGGAGGTTTCGTTCTCCACCTTCACCGCGAGGAACTCATCCTTTTCTTCGCGTATCAAGGCCCGCGAACGGATGATGTTGTTTCCCGCACGGTCTTCGATCGTACCACCGTCGATCCGGTCGCCGACGCGTGGCAGGAACGGGAACCGCAAGGTCAAGGCTTCATCGTCGCTCCGTACCATGCGCAGGGCTTCTTGGAACAGGGTCTCCTCGAACTTCCCGAAGGCGGTTTCTTCATTCATCTCCTCCACGGCCTTTGCATCAAGTTGTGCGATCCACCGGCTGAATGCCACCAAGGCGATCTCCTTCAACTCGTCGCGCATGTGCTGCGGAAAGGGAGACCGCACATGGCCATGGTCTGAGAACCAGTACTCAAATGCTTGCCGGGCCATGGCGCTTGCGCGAAGCTGGTCCACGGTCAAGGAACTGATGTCGGGTTTCTGCATGCCGGTCCGGTAGTAAGCAAGAAGTAAGGCAACGAAAGTACCGGCCCCGATCTCTTCCGTCGCTGATCTTTGTCACACCTGCTTTCCGCGCGCCTGGCGCGCAAACTCCATGCACAGCGCGGCTGCGGCGGCAGCCACGTTCAATGATTCGGCCCCGCCGAATGCAGGAATGGCAATGGACCGGCCCGGCCCCTGGCGCACCGCTTTGGACAAGCCGTGCGATTCACTGCCCATTACCAGCACCGCCGGCCTCTTCAACGTTTCGCCGAACACATCGGCACCCGAAGCTTCGGCCTTGTACACGCTTGCGCCGGCGGCGGCGGCATGCTGCATCGCTTCCGCCAGATCGCCCTGTACCACGGGCACCCGGAAAATGGATCCCATGCTGGCCTGCACGCACTTGGGGTTCCACACCTCCACACTATCCGCCGAGCACCAGAGCTGGCCAGCGCCGAACCAATCCGCAATGCGCAGCAAGGTGCCCAGGTTGCCCGGGTCGGCCACCCCATCCACGGCCAATACAAAACCACCTGGGCCGGTCAATGCCAACCGGGCCTGCGGGCCTTTACGCACCACGGCCACCACCTCATTGCCCTGCTCAAAGGTGCCCATGCGCTCCAGGTCATGCGCCGGAAGCACCCGGGCATGTGCCAAGCCAAGTTCTTGTGCAGCCGCCTCCGTGGCATACAGCCTCTCCACTTCGAACGCCGTGGTGAGCAGTTCGGCCACCATTTTTCTGCCCTGCACCAAGAAAAGCCCCTCCGCTTCCCGGAACTTGCGCTGGTGCAAGGCCCGCACCTCCTTCAATGGATTTACGCCGCTCATTTGCCCAATATCTTCGCCCGCCGTGGCACGGTCCTTTCAAGTATGGCCGCGCAAAATAGCCTTCCGGAGGCCTCCTGTGCGACTCTCCCAGCTACATATCCCGGCGATCGCCGCACTTGCCTTGGCCGCAGCCGCCTGCAACCCTACCAAACGGGTGCCCCAAGGCGAACGGTTGCTGGTGCGCAACAGCGTGAAGTCTGATGCCAAGGACCTTACCACGGAGGAACTCACCACCATCCTCAAGCAGAAGCCCAACAACAAGGTATTGGGGCAGCGCCTGTACCTGCACCTGTACAACCTGAGCGATCCGGAAAAAACGCAACTGCTGAAGGAACGTTCGGATTCGCTCTGCGCCATTCGTCGGGCCGCCGATGCCGAAAAGCTGGCCGCCAAGAATGCCCGGCGCGAAGCCCGCGGCAAGGTGCCCAGAAAGGTGAAGGAAAAGGAATGCCCGCGCACCATCCGGGTGTGGCTGCGCGAGGATGTAGGGGAACCGCCCACCGTGCTGGACAGCGTGCTTACCGGCCGCAGCTCCCAGCAGCTCCAGCTCTACCTCAGCAAGGAAGGCTACTTCAACGCGACGGTCACCGATACGGTGTATTTCAACCGCCTGAAGGTGCTGCCCGCATTGCTCCCGTTCCTGTTCCAGGAAAAACGGGGCAAACCCTACAAACAGCCCAAGGCGGAAGTGGAGTACCGCATCAGCGCGGGCAGGCCCTATACCATCTGCACGGCCAACTGGTTCGTGGACGACCCGGCCATCGACAGCCTGGTGGCGGCAACCTGGTCCGCCTCACTGCTGGTGCCGGGCACACGTTTTGACGCCGATGTGCTCGACCAGGAACGCACGCGCATCACCAACCTGCTGCGCCAACGCGGCTACCTCTTCTTCACCCGGGAACTGTTGCAGTACGCCGCCGACACCACCGCAGGCAACCATGAAGTAGACCTGCAGCTGCGCTTTGAGCGCCCCATGGCCAAGGGCAGGCGCGGATTGGCCGGCACCCCGGAAGGCACGGCCTACTTCCTGGAGGATATCACCATGGACATCTCCGGCCAAGCACCCGCCGCCACAGGCCCTGCCACCCCGGATACCGCCCGCTACAAGGGCAACACCTACCTGTTCACCGGCCGCAAGCCGATCTTCCGGCCCAGGGCCCTCAACAGCAGCATCCTGCTCAAGAGCGGATCGTTGTACAGCGAAACCACCCATGACCGCACCTTCCGCCGCTTGACCAACCTGCGCGTCTTCGACCGGGTGGACATCAGCTACGACACGGCGCGGGCCACTGCCGCCAATCGTGCTGATTGCCGCATTGCCCTGCTGCCCGGCAAGCGGCAGGGCTTTGCCCTGGAAGGCTACGGCACCAACCGCGGCGGATTCCTGGGCACTTCCTTCAGCTTGAGCTACCGCCACAAAAACCTCTTCCGCAGCATGGGCTCCATTGATGCCCGTATGGCCTTGGGCCTGGAGGCGCAGCAAGCCTTGGGGCAGATCGGCAACGTGGACGAGGCCAGCACCCAGGTTGCACGCGATGTGCTCTTCAACACCGTGGAGCTCGGCCCCGAAGTCACCATCCGCTTTCCGCGCCTGCTGTTCCCCGGGCTGGGCGCGGAAGAAACCTGGCCCAGGACCTGGGCCAGGCAAACCGCCGTAAACCTGCTCTACAATTTCCAGCGCAGGCCCGACTACACGCGCACCTTGGCCAAGATGAGCTTCGGCTATGAGCTCAGGCGCGGCCGGACGATCACCATCAACGCCTACCCGGTGGATTTCAACATCATCCGGATCCCGGTGATCAGCGCCGATTTCCAGGAGTTCATCCGCGAATCGCGCGATGCCGTGCTGCGCGACAGCTACACCGACCACGTGATCGCCGGGGGCCGGGCCGTGCTCACGCTCAACACCCAGGAAACCGGCACCAACAAGCGCAACATCTTCCTGTGGCTCCCCAGCATCCAAAGCTCCGGCAACCTGCTGCAGCTGGCCAACCAGGTCTTCGGCATGGACCAGCTTACCGACACCTCCGGCAACAGCTTCTTTACCATGGCCGGGGTGCGCTTCGCCCAGTTCGTGAAACTGGAAAGCGATTTCCGCTTCCACCACCGCATTCACTCCAAGAGCAGCCTGGCCTTCCGCGTGGATGCCGGAGTCGGCGTCCCATTCGGAAATCTGGAAGTGCTCCCTTTCGAAAGCAGCTTCTTCAGCGGGGGCGCAAACGGCCTGCGTGCCTGGCGGGCCCGTTCCGTGGGGCCCGGCTCCTACCGCGCCCCGCTCGACGCATACGACCGCGTGGGCGAAGTGCGCCTGGAAGGCAATGCGGAATACCGGTTCAAACTGATCGGCTACCTGGAAGGCGCCTTGTTCGTGGACATCGGCAACATCTGGGAGCTCGAGGAGAACCCCGCCAAACCCGGCAGCGGCATCCAGGCCGAAAAAGTGCCCGGTGAACTGGCCTTCGGTACCGGCATCGGCGCCCGGCTCAACTTCGATTTCTTCCTGGTACGCTTCGACCTGGGCCTGCAAACCAAAGACCCCTCACTGCCTGTGGGACAGCGCTGGCTCTTCCAACCCAAATCCCCCGGCCTCGCCACGCCGTTGGGCAGCAAGTTCAACCTTAACCTCGGGATCGGGTATCCGTTCTGACGGGCTTACCGGCGGTGGCCGGTGGCGACCGGTACCGAACGCGCTTGGCATGGGTGCACCACCTGCCGCCGGTTGCCCCGCATGCTTGCACGGACCGCGCGGATCGTTTGGTGGGCCAGGCCAAACGCATCTAAATCGCTGTATTTACCGGAAGCTTGTAGAAGGAATTGCTCTAGGTTCTTGTTGTAAGGGGCTCCGCGCAGCCCAGTGTGCGCTTTAACGACAATTGAAAAGAGAAACTGGGCTGAGCATAAGCGTAGCGGCACTCCCGCTTCGGCTCCACTCAGCAGGATGCACCGCATCCGAGGAGCCGTAGCCCCAACGACGATCACTCACAAGCCGCTCGCAGTAACAGTTCCCCAGGGCATGGGTGGCCTACAATTTTGATGCGTTTGCCCTGTTTGCCCGCCGGGCTGGAACGATCGGGCTTGTAACCTTCTGCGTGTGCCCGAATCCAATTTTCCAAAACCCGCCCCCCATGAAAAAAGCAATTCTCGCCCTCGCCTTGCTGGCAACCGTTACCAGTTGCCGTGCACAACAAATGGCCAGCATGCCGCACGCCGCGCCTGCCACTGATACCAAGACCACGGTGAGCGGAGCATACCTGGCGCTGAACCAAGACATGCGCAAACTGTGGATGGACCACATGTTCTGGACCCTTTCCACGGTGGACGCCTTCTACAACGAGCCCGAACAATTGGACGGCAAGCTCAAGAGGCTGCTGAACAACCAGGTACAGATCGGGCAGGCCATCGTACCTTACTACGGCCAAGCTGCCGGTGACCAATTGGGCAAGCTGCTCACGGCGCACATCCAACTGGCCGTTCCCGTGTTAACTGCCGCCAAGGCCAATGACCAGGCTGCCCTCGACAAGGGTTTAAAGGCTTGGTACGCCAACGCACAGGAGGTGGCCGACCTGCTCTCCGCCGCCAATCCCCAATACTGGCCGCAATCCGCTACGCGGCCCGCCCTGGAGATGCATATTACACAGACCACGGGTTATGCGGTGGACATCCTGAAAGGCGATTTCTCCAGATCGATCCAATCCTTCGAGGATGCGCTCCACCACATGCTCGGCCTGGCCGACATCCTATCGGACGGGATCACCAACCAATTCCCGGACAAATTCCGGAACTGAAACCGCCCCGCCGCAACACGGAAAGGGCGGCACAAGCAGTGCGGCCCTTCCGATCATCCGCTTGTACCGTCCATCCAGGCGACCGCATCACGATGCCGCTGTTGCCCGCTCCCCAATGCAAGGAATGGCCCTTGTTTTGTGTGTGGAGCAAGCCGCCCGAACGCCCCCCTTCCCAACTGCAAGCGCCCGATCTACCTTCGCGGCCAAATTCCACGGACTTGGACATGAGCACATCGAAGAGCGGTAAATGGGCGGAACTGCTGGGGGCGGATGCCGCAACCCTGCTGGACCACAGCTGCAAAACCATCACCAAGGAGCAATTGAACCTGCCCGGCCCGGACTTTACCGACCGCTGCTTCGGGCTGAGCAACCGCTCGCCCCAAGTAATGCGCAGCATCGAAGCTTTGTACGGCAACGGCCGCCTGGCCAACACCGGCTACATGAGCATCCTGCCGGTGGACCAGGGCATTGAGCACAGCGGCGGTGCCAGCTTCGCCCCGAACCCCATCTATTTCGACGGTGACAAGATCGTGGAGCTGGCCATGGAAGGCGGCTGCAATGCCGTGGCCTCCACTTACGGCGTACTGGGCAGCGTGGCGCGGAAATACGCCCACAAGATCCCCTTCATCGTAAAGATCAACCACAACGAACTGATGACCCTGCCGAACAAGTTCGACCAAGTGATGTTCGGCACCGTGGAAAGCGCCTGGGACATGGGCGCCGTGGCCGTAGGCGCCACCATCTACTTCGGCAGCGAGGAAAGCGCCCGCCAGATCACGGAGGTGGCCGAGGCCTTCCAATACGCCCATGAACTGGGCATGGCCACCATTCTGTGGTGCTACCTGCGGAACCCCGGCTTCAAGGTGGACGGCCATGACTACCATACCGCCGCCGACCTCACCGGCCAGGCCAACCACTTGGGCGTCACCATCCAGGCGGACATCATCAAGCAGAAGCTGCCCGAGACCAACGGCGGATACAACGCCGTCAAGGGCTACGGCAAAACGCACAAGAAGGTGTACAGCGACCTCACCACCGATCACCCCATCGACCTGTGCCGCTACCAAGTGGCCAACTGCTACATGGGCCGCATCGGCCTGATCAACAGCGGCGGGGCCAGCAGCGGTGCCGGCGACCTGGCGGAAGCCGTGCGCACGGCCGTGATCAACAAGCGCGCCGGCGGCCAAGGCCTCATCAGCGGGCGCAAAGCCTTCCAGCGCCCCATGAAGGAAGGCGTTCAGCTGCTCAACGCCATCCAGGACGTTTACCTGGACAAAGGAGTGACGATTGCATAAATAGGAAAGCTGAAAGCTGAAAGCTGAAAGTTGAAAGGAGCATCGTTAGCAGATTTGTTTCCTGGTTCAACTTTCAGCTTTCATTTTCCCCCCTAACTATCTTCGCTTCCCCGACAATCGTCCCATGGGTTGGTTCACACGCGTCAAACAAGGCATCACCACCTCCACCGAGGATAAGAAGGAGACCCCGGAAGGCCTCTGGTACAAATGCCCCGAGTGCATGGAGATCATGACCTCGGACGACCATGCCAAAAACCTGTGGGTATGCGCCAAGTGCCAATACCATGAGCGGGTGGGCAGCGCCGAATACTTCAGCCTGCTCTTTGACGAGGGCAAGTTCAAGGAGATAGGGGCCCGGCTCATCGCCGGCGACCCGTTGCATTTCCAGGACACCAAGAAATACACCGACCGCCTGGCCCAGACCCGCAAGAGCACCGGCCTGAACGACGCCCTGCGCGCCGCCGAAGGCAAACTGGCGGACCAGCCGGTGGTGATCGCCTGCATGGACTTCCGCTTCATCGGCGGCAGCATGGGCAGCGTGGTGGGCGAAAAGATCGCCATGGCCGCCGACGCGGCCATGCGCCGCAAATGCCCGCTGGTCATCATCAGCAAGAGCGGAGGTGCCCGCATGATGGAGGCCGGCTTCAGCCTGATGCAGATGGCCAAGACCAGCGCCAAGCTCAGCCTGATGGCACAGAAGAAGCTCCCCTTCATCAGCGTGCTCACCGACCCCACCACCGGCGGGGTTACCGCCAGCTTCGCCATGCTGGGCGACATCAACATCGCCGAACCCAAGGCCCTGGTGGCCTTTGCAGGCCCGCGCGTGGTGCGCGAAACCATCGGGCATGACCTGCCCCCGGGATTCCAGACCAGTGAATTCGTGCTGGAGCACGGCTTTTTGGACTTGATCGTGGAGCGCAGGGACCTCAAGGAGAAGCTGGCCCAGCTGATCCGCATGTTCCGCAGCTGACCCGGGCAGGTCCTGCTGCGCCCAACAAGGCCCGCTGCCGACCCCGTTCTTCCGCAAAACCTGCGTATGCCATCCACAAGGGTGCAAACGCAGCCCGCACGCTTCTGCCGTGCAGTGAATGACCGTGTCCGGTTCCCGGCGCTGCATCCGCTCTGCAACCCTTTTTACACCCCGCCACATGCCGCCGAGGCTCCCCGGCTCCCGAAAAAAAGAAGCCCGCGCCCCGCCGTGGAAGGCAAAATGGACAAGAACATGCTACTTTGCATACATGTTCACCGCAAGCACCTCCCGGCTCGCCTTGGCCACGGCCCTGATAGCCGCTGCACCACCTGCTTTCGCCGCGCACATCATCGGCGGCGAACTCTATTACGACCGCTTGGAAGGAACCCAGTACCAGATCACCCTCACGCTGTACCGCGATTGCGCCGGTACCGGTGCGGCCTTCGATGCCATTGGCTACATCACCGTATTCACCGGTTCCGGAAGCTTGCTGCAAGTGCTGCAGGTGCCCTACTCGGGGTCCACCTTCATTCCCGTGGTGCTGGATGATCCCTGCCTGAACTTCCCGCCCGACCTGTGCATCGAAACCACCTCCTACATCACCACGGTAACCTTGCCCCCCAGCGCCACCGGCTACCACCTGAGCTATCAACGCTGTTGCCGCCAGCCCAGCATCCTGAACTTGTTCAACGCCGTGGATGCGGGGATCACCTGCACTGCCCGGATCCCCCCGATGCCCGAGGACAACAACAGTTCCCCCCGGTTCAACTCCCTCCCGCCGGTAGCCCTGTGCCAGGACCAAACCTTGGTGTTCGACCATTCGGCAACCGACCCGGACGGCGACTCCCTGGTATATGCCTTGGCCTCTCCCTACAACGGCGCAAGCCAACTGGTGCCCTACCCGACCCAGTCCGCGCCACCTCCCTACGCGCCCGTAGCCTGGAGCTCAGGCTACAGCGAAAACGACCAGATCGACTCCCAGCCGCCCATGGCGATCGATGCGGTCACCGGCTCGCTTTCGGTGCATCCCACCTCCATCGGCAATTACGCCATAGCCGTTGGCGTGAAGGAATACCGCAACGGACTGCTGCTCTCGGAAACCATCCGCGACTTCCTCTTCTCCGTGGTGCCGTGCAATGCCGTGGTGGACGCCATCATCGCACCGCAAACCGAGTTCTGCACAGGCAACCTCACCGTGAACCTCACCAACAACAGCGCCGGCGGCCAGCTTTGGCAATGGAACTTCGGCGATCCGAGCACCTTGGCCGACACCTCCTCGGCCGAAGATCCCTCCTGGACCTTTCCCGCGCCGGGCACCTATACCGTGAGCCTCGTTGCCAACCCCGGCTTCCCCTGCACGGATACCGCGCTGGCCACCTTTGAACTGTACCCCACGCCCGTGCCGTCCTTCCTGCTGCCCGGGCCAGCATGCGGCGCCTTGGACACCGTGCTCACCGCCCTCGGCGATTTCGGGCCCGACGCTTTCATCCACTGGGAACTCGGGCCCAATGCAACCCCCACCCAGGCCAACGGCCCCCAAGTGGCCGTGGTGTTCGGGCCCAACGGGCCGCATCCCGTCTCTTTGGCCGTACAGGACCATGGCTGCACAGGTTTCTTCAACGCCACGGTGATCACCTCCCCGCTGCCGCTCCCCGCCTTCACCCTCAGCCCGGACCCGCCGCAACCCATGGGCGCCACCGTGCTGGCCACCGACATCTCCTCGGCCAATGGCACCACCGTCGCTTCCACGTTCTGGCTGCTGGACAGCAGCGTGGTGCAGCAAGGCGGCAGCACCTGGACATGGGGAAATGCCGCACCCGGCGAACATGTCCTCACCCTCACCTATGTGACTGCGGACGGGTGCACCGCGAGCGTCTCCATGCCCTACGCGATCATACCCGAGGACGTGGTGATCCCCAATGTGTTCACCCCCAACGGCGATGGGGAGAACGACTTTTTCACCATCACCAATGCCCAGTACTTCAACAACAGCCTTCGGGTGTACAACCGCTGGGGACTGGTGGTGCTCGATGCCGTGAATTACCGCAACCAATGGCGCGGCACCGAACTTCCGGACGGGACCTACTACTACGTCTTCCGCCTGGATGACGGGCGTGAGTACGCCGGGCACTTCTCCTTGCTGAGATAGGCCTAGGCCATGTGCCTGCGCCATGGGCACTGCCCTTTTGTGCCGGGAACACCTTGGCCGCCCAGCTACAACCAGCTGTGCTCCAACGGCGTGCCCCTAATAAAATGCCCGAAAAAGCACCGGCCTTGGCACGGGCATGCGGCATGCCAACGAAAAAACCGTACATTCGCGCCCTCAACCGCCAAAGGGGCGGTCCATTTGAGGCAGAAAACACGACCATGATCGCAACGAAAGAGGCCAAGAAGGAGATCTTCAAGCTCCACGGCGGTTCGGAAACCAACACCGGCAGCGCCGAGGGCCAGATCGCCCTGTTCACCCAGCGCATCGAGCATCTGACCGAGCACCTGAAAACCAACAAGAAGGACCACCGCACGGAATCCGCCCTGTTGGACCTGGTGGGCAAGCGCAAGCAACTGCTGGGCTACCTGAAAACCCACGAGATCGAGCGCTACCGCGCGATCATCGCGAAGCTCGGCCTCCGCAAGTGATCACCGCGCAGGCCGCCATGGCCATAACACGCGCTTTCCATTGACCGGCGATAAGGGCGATCGTGAGGAACGGTCGCCCTTTCTCTTCTTCGCCGCGCCCCCCGATACACCGAAAACCAATCAACACAAAAGGCACGAAAGGCGTGCCAGCAAGCAAGATGAAACCAACAGGCATACAAAAGACCATCACCCTGCGTGATGGCAGGACCATCACCCTGGAAACGGGCATCCTGGCCAAACAGGCCGACGGTGCCGTGACCGTGCGTACCGGCGACACCATCATCCTGGCCACCGTGGTAGCCTCCAAAGATGCCCGCGAAGGCATCGACTTCCTGCCCCTGCAGGTGGAATACCGCGAGAAGTTCAGCGCCGCCGGCCGCTTTCCCGGAGGCTTCTTCAAACGCGAAAACAGGCCCCACGACGGCGAGATCCTCGTGAGCCGCCTGGTGGACCGCGCCCTGCGCCCGCTCTTCAACGAAGACTTCCACGGCGACACGCAGGTGCAAGTGTCCATGCTCAGCTCCGACCGCCAGAACCCCGCCGACGCCCTGGCCTGCCTGGCCGCTTCCGCGGCCATCGCCGTGAGCGACATCCCCTTCAACGGGCCGGTGAGCGAAGTACGCGTGATCCGCAATGCCGGCAGCTGGACCATCAACCCCACCTACGCCCAGATGGAGGGCGCCGACATCGACCTGATCGTGGCCGGCACCGACAAAGACATCCTGATGGTGGAGGGCGAGATGCTCGAGGTGACCGAGGCCGAAATGATCGAGGCCATCAAGCTGGCCCACGACAGCATCAAGGACCAGTGCCGCGTGATCAACGAACTCGCCGCCCTGGTGCCCAAGAGCCTCACCAAGCGCACCTACAACCACGAGGAAAACGACGCGGACCTGCAGAAGGCCATTTACGATGCCACCTTCCAGAAGTACTACGACATCGCCGTTCACCCCAGCAGCAAGGAAGAGCGCGGTGCCGCCTTCGGCAAGGTGAAGGAAGACTTCCTGGCCACCCTCACCGACGAGCAGCGCGCCAAGAAAGCCATGCTGGACCGCTACTTCAAGAAGGCCCAAAAGGCCGCCGTGCGCCGCGTGGTGCTGGAGAAAGGCATCCGCCTGGACGGCCGCAGGACCGATGAGATCCGCCCCATCTGGAGCGAAGTGGACGTGCTGCCCGGCACCCACGGCAGCGCCATCTTCACCCGCGGTGAAACCCAGGCCATCAACCTGCTCACCCTGGGCTCCAAGATGGACGAGCAGACCGTGGACACCGCCGTGGTGAAGCGCAACGACCGCTTCATGCTGCACTACAACTTCCCCGCATTCAGCACCGGTGAGGTGCGCCCCATCCGCGGCCCTGGCCGCCGGGAGATCGGCCACGGCAACCTCGCCTTCCGCGCCCTGAAACCCGTGCTGCCCAACGCAACGGACAACCCGTACACCATGCGCCTGAACTGCGACATCCTGGAGAGCAACGGCTCCAGCTCCATGGCCACGGTATGCTCCGGCACCCTCGCCCTGATGGACGGCGGCGTACAGATCAAGGCCCCGGTGAGCGGCATCGCCATGGGCATGATCAGCGACCCCGATGGCAAGTACGCCATCCTGAGCGACATCCTCGGCGATGAGGACCACTTGGGCGACATGGACTTCAAGGTCACCGGCACCGCCAAGGGCATCACCGCCACCCAGATGGACCTGAAGGTGGACGGCCTGAGCTACGAGGTGCTCGCCCAAGCGTTGGAACAAGCCCGTGCCGGCCGCGTGCACATCCTGGGTGAAATGATGAAGACCCTGGACAAGCCCCGCAGCGACTACAAGGAGCACGCCCCGCGCATCGTGGCCATCCAGATCCCCAAGGAGAGCATCGGCCCGGTGATCGGGCCCGGCGGCCGCGTGATCCAGGAGATCCAGGCGGAGACCAACACCACCATCGTACTGGAAGAGATCGACGGCCAAGGCCATGTACAGATCATGAGCGAGAACAAGGCAGGCATCGATGCGGCCCTCGCCCGCGTGAAAGCCATCGCCTTCCCGCCCACCGCCGAAATGGGCGTTACGTACAAGGGCAAGGTAAAGACCATCATGCCCTACGGCGCCTTCGTGGAGATCTTCCCCGGCACCGACGGCCTGCTGCACGTGAGCGAACTGGATTGGAAGCGCATTGAGCGCGTGGAAGACGTGCTCAAGGAAGGCGAGCTGGTCGAATTCCAAGTGATCGACAAGGACCCGCGCACCGGCAAGCTCAAGCTGAGCCGCCGCGTGCTGCTGCCCAAGCCCGAAGGCTTTGTGGAGCGCGAACCGGCCATGGCCGGTGAAGGCCGCGAGCGCCGCGACCGGCCCCGCCGCGAACACCGCGAGCGCGGTCCGCGCAGGGATTGATCCCCGCCGTGATGCAACCTGGGCCAGGGGCCGCTCCGCAAGGGGCGGCCCCTGCTGCTTTTCCCCATGGCGTAACCACGGCCCTTGCCCGGGCGTTGAACGGCATCGATCCACAGAAATATATCCCCGGGCAACATGGCCAGAATGCGTCAATTGAAGATCGCCAAGCAGGTGACCAACCGCGACACCCCGTCGCTGGACAAATACCTCACCGAGATCGGCAAGGTGAAGCTCATCACCGCCCAGGAAGAAGTGGAACTGGCCCGCCGGATCAGGCAAGGCGATACCGAAGCGCTCGAGGCCCTCTGCAAGGCCAACCTGCGTTTCGTGGTGTCCGTGGCCAAGCAGTACCAAGGGCAAGGGCTCACCCTGCCCGACCTGATCAGCGAAGGCAACCTGGGCCTGATCAAGGCCGCCGGCCGGTTTGATGAGACCCGCGGCTTCAAGTTCATCAGCTACGCCGTGTGGTGGATCCGCCAGCAGATCCTTCAGAGCCTGGCCGAGCAAGCACGCATCGTGCGCCTGCCGCTCAACAAGATCGGCTCCATCAACAAGATCAACAAAGCCTTTGCGCGGCTCGAACAGGAACATGAGCGGGCCCCTACCGCCATTGAGCTCGCCGAAAGCCTGGAAATGACCTTGGACGAGGTGAAGACCAGCATGAGCAACACCGGGCGGCACCTGAGCATGGATGCTCCCTTGCGCGACGACGGCGACAGCGGAACCATGCACGACCTGATGCGCAACGAGGATCAGCCCGACCCCATGGAAGCCTTGCTGGGTGAGAGCCTGCGCTCGGAGATCGAACGATCGCTGGGCATGCTTACCGGCCGCGAAAGCGATGTGATCCGCCTGTACTTCGGCTTGGCGGGCAACCAGCCGCATACCTTGGAAGAGATCGGGCGCAAATTCGACCTCACCCGCGAACGGGTGCGCCAGATCAAGGAAAAAGGCATCCGCCGCCTCAAACAGGCCGGCCACGGCCGCGCCCTGCGGAGCTACCTCACCGACTGAAGGGCCGCCGGCCCCAACATGATCAGGCCGCCCCACCGGGCGGCCTGATCGCGTTGGTCTACTTTTGCAGCCGATGGCCCATCTGATCGCTCCTTCCCTGCTTTCCGCAGATTTCGCCCGCTTGGCACAAGCCGTTGAACTGGTGCACCACAGTCCGGCGCCTTGGTTGCACTTGGACGTGATGGACGGCCTGTTCGTGCCTAACATCAGCTTCGGCCCGCCGGTGATCAAAGCCATCCGGCCGTTGACAAACAAAGTGTTCGACGTGCACCTGATGATCATGGACCCCGACCGGTACATCGGCGCCTTCCGCGATGCCGGTGCCGACCGGCTCTCGGTGCACCTGGAAGCCTGCACCCACCTGCACCGCACCATCCAAGCCATCAAGGCCGCCGGCATGAAGGCCGGCGTGGCGATCAATCCCCACACCCCGGTGCACCTGCTCACCGAGGTGCTCACCGACCTCGACCAGGTGATCGTGATGAGCGTGAACCCCGGGTTCGGCGGCCAACGCTTCATACCGGGCACCTACCGCAAGCTGAACGCACTGGCCGAAATGCGCCAAGTGCACGGGGCCACCTTGCAGATCGAGGTGGACGGCGGCGTATCCCTGGAGAATTACGCAGAGATCGCCGATCACGGCGCGGATGCCCTGGTGGCCGGCAACAGCGTGTTCGGTGCGCCGGACCCGGCTGCGGCCATCCGCAGCATGAGCGCTTGAGCAGCGCGGCCCCGGCCCGTGCCATTGCACGCGGCGAAAATCCGGCGGACCGACCACGACGAAGGTTGGCCGCCGCCCAGTAATTTAGCGCTATGAACAAGTTCATTACCCTGCTCTTCGCTGCGGTGCTGGCACCATGCGCCGCCAACGCCCAAGAGCATTGCGCCGCCCACACCATCACCGATCGGTGGTTGCACCAACACGGCATTGCCGCGGACCTTGCGCATGATGCAACCGTGCTGGAACAGCAAGGCATGGCCAGGGGCGGCTTGAGCACCGTGCCCGTGGTGGTGCACGTGGTGTGGAACACCACGGCTGAAAACGTTTCCAACACGGTGATCCAAAACATCATCACCCGCCTCAACGAGGACTACCAGGCCCAAAACGCCGATTACGACGACGTCCGCACCCAGTTCCTGTCTTCCCGCGGCAACCCGATGATCCAGTTCTGCCTGGCCACCACCGACCCCGGAGGGGACCCCACCGAAGGAATCACACGCACACAAACCACCCAAACCTGGTTCGATCCCGACACGGAGACCGATGACATGAAGTTCGCCACTTACGGCAAGCCCGCCTGGAACACTTCCGACTACCTCAACATCTGGATCTGCGACATCAGCAGCGGTGCCTCCGGCGGCCTGGTCACGGCCGGCTACGCCTATCTGCCGGTGGGCGGCATAGTAGGCACCAATATCGACGGGCTTGTGCTGGACTATTCATACGGCACCATGGACCGCACCGCCTCGCATGAGGTGGGCCACTACTTCGGCCTCTCCCATCCATGGGGCGGCGGCAACGGCAACTGCAATCCCGGCGATGGCATCAGCGATACACCCGCCACGGACAGTCCCACCTTCAGCTGCAGCAACACCAGCTTGATGAAGTGCGGCACTTTGACGCAGTACGAGAACTACATGGACTACAGCAACTGCCCGGTGATGTTCACCAACGGGCAAGCCACGGTGATGAACAACACGCTGGGCGGCGTGCGCTCCTCCCTGTTGGCCTCCAACGGTTGCGCGGGCAGCAGCAGCGGCCCCTGCACGCCCACGGCCGCAGTGGGCACCGGTGAAGGCGATTTCATCGACGGCGTGCAGCTCGGCTCCATCAACAATACCGGCTCCGGGGCCGGACCGGCCTACAACAACTTCATGTCCATGTCGGCCACCTTGGCCGAGGGCGCTTCCTACAATCTCATCATCACCGGCGGCACTTATTCCCCGGACCACTACGCCGCCTGGATTGATTACAACGCGGACAACACCTTCAGCAGCGCCGAAAAACTGGGGGAATTCACCAGTTCAGCCCCCGGCCAGTCCCAAACCATCAACTTCTCCGTGCCGGCCGGCGCCACGCCGGGAAGTACCCGCCTGCGCGTAAGGGGCGTGTACCACAACACGGGTGAGCCCACCCCGGGCACCGACCCTTGCTTCAACTATGCCTTCGGCGAAACGGAGGATTACGGCATCAACATCACCGGCGGAGGCAGTTCCCTGTGCATCCCCACGGCCATTATCGGTACGGCCGACGGTGATTTCATCGACGGGGTCAGCCTGGGCGCGATCCAGAACACCGGCTCCGGCTCCACCGAAGCACCCACTTACCACGACTATACCGCCAACTTCTCCACCTCCTTGTCACGCGGTGCCAGTTATACCCTGCAGGTCACCACCGGGGAATACAGTCAGGACCTGGTGGCCGCATGGATCGACTTCAACGGCAACGACCAGCTCTCCGCCAGTGAAAAGCTCGGTGAGGACCTGTCCAGCAGCCCGTTCCAGACCATACCGTTCACCTTTACCGTGCCCCAGAACGCCGTGTTGGGCGCCACGGTGATGAGGGTGCGGGTGATGTATCCGGACGATGCCAACGGCGAGCCGGAAACTGCCGATCCCTGCTTCAGCTTCACTTGGGGTGAAACCGAGGACTATGGGATCAACATCACGGGCCCCACGGGCATCGACGGCCGGCAACAGCAGGGCTTGGTATTGCTTCAATTGCCGGGCCAGGTGCAGGTTTCATGGCCCGTTGCGGCCGGCGACCAACAACTTGTGCTCGTGGACGGCGCCGGACGCCGCATCCGCCATGACGCGGTGACCGGCAACCGATGGGCGATCAACACGGAAGGTTTGGCGGCAGGGCTGTACCAATTGATCCTGGTGCAGGACCAACAGCGGGAGGCGGCGCGGTTCGTGGTGTTCGGGCAGTAGCCCCCGGCCCGGCTTGCTTGGCAGCGTTGGCAACCTTTGTGGGCTGGGCTGCGTACACGCTTGCGCACACGCGCAACCTTCGGCCATGCCTTCCCGATACGTCATTGCCTTCCTGCTTTTCCTGATGGAACCGGCGCTGTGCCCAGCCCAGTACCAAATGCGGTCGGGCATGGGCCTCCTCGGCGGGCCCCAAGCCGCTGCATGGCGATCGGAAGCAGTAAACTATCTCCCGGTGGCGGGAGCTGTTGTCGGCGCTTATACCCCGCTGAGGATCGGAGGCCATTGGGAACTTCAGCCGGAACTATTGCTCTCCCTTGGTGGCGCCTCACAAGATCCGTCCGACCGCGAACGATCCGTTATGCGCACGGTGCATGCAGCCCTGCCGATGACCTTGAAGTACTTCCCCGGGGCCGGCTTCAACCTGCAGCTCGGTGTGCAAGGCGGCTACCTGGTGTGGGCCCAGAGCGACGGCATCGACATTCGCCCCTTGCTCAACCCGGTGGACCTGGGCGCCTCCGTAGGGGTGGGGGTCGCCACCTACGAGGGATTGGACTTCGCCTTGCGCTACACCCAAGGATTGAGCAACACCCTGCTGGATGATGACCGCCTCTACCCCGTATCGCGGCATCTGCGGCTAACCGTTGGCAAGCGGTTCATGGAGTTCAAGTACCGGCGCCTGAGACGGCGGTGAAATCGGCCGTCGCCAACCTCGATGGCCGGTATCTTCGCGCCATGGATCATCCCCGGCGAATTGCCCTGCTCGGCGGCGGCCAGCTCGGCCGCATGTTCATCGAGAATGCCCTGCGCTACAACGTGCCCGTGGACGTGCTCGACCCCGACCCGCTGTGCCCTTGCGCACAGCTCGCCACCCGCTTCACACAAGGCAAATTCAATGACCGCGATACGGTGCTGCGCTTTGCGGCGGAAGCCGACGTGGTGGGCATCGAGATCGAGCATGTGAGCACGGACGCGCTGGAAGAACTGGAGCAGCAAGGCAAAACGGTGATCCCCTCCCCCGTAGTGCTGCGCACCATACAGGACAAGGGCCTGCAAAAGGAGTTTTATGTGCGGCATGGCATTCCTACCGCACCGTTTGCCTTGATCAACGACGCTCCGGACATGGCCGGCCATCCGGGGCTGCTGCCTGCCTTCCTGAAAACACGCACCGGCGGCTACGACGGCAAAGGCGTGATGCCGGTGGATGCGGACAGCCGCGTACCTGGCGGCTTCACGGGGCCGTTCGTGCTGGAGAAAAAGATCGCCGTGGACAAGGAATTGGCGGTGATCGCCGTGCGCGGTGCAGACGGTACAACGGTAGCCTACGAGCCGGTGGAGATGGTCTTCGACCCCGCGCTGAACCTGGTGGACACCCTGCTTGCCCCGGCGCGCTGCAGCGAGAAGGTGGCCGCCGCTGCCAGAAAGTTGGCCATGCGCGTGGCCGAAGCGTTCGGCGCACCGGGCATCTATGCCGTGGAAATGTTCCTTGACAGGCAAGGTGAACTCCTGGTGAATGAAACCGCGCCCCGCGCGCACAACAGCGGCCATTTCACCATCGAGGCCTGTGCCAGCTCGCAGTACGACCAATTGCTTCGTGCGTACATGGGCTGGCCCGTGGGTGATGTGCGCATGCATGGCGCAGCCGCCATGGTGAACCTGGTGGGAGACGGCGGAACGGGTGAACCTCTGCTGGCCGGCGTGCGGGAAACGCTTGGCCGTGCCGGCACCTTCATCCACCTCTACGGCAAGCATGAAACAAGGAACGGCCGTAAGATGGGGCATGTGACCGTGGTGGCACCCGCACCGGAAGAAGTGGACCGCGCCGTGGCGGTGGTGAAAACACATGCCAAGGTGGTACCTGCAGCGAAACCTGAAAAACAGACAGCGAAATGATCGGGATCATCATGGGCAGCCGCAGCGACCTGGAAGTGATGCGCGAGGCCGTGGACACGATGAAGGAGTTTGATGTGCCCTTTGAGGTGACGGTGGTGAGCGCTCACCGCACGCCGGAGCGTATGGTGCAATACGCCAAGAGCGCGGCCGGGCGCGGCCTGAAAACGATCATTGCCGGAGCTGGCGGCGCCGCACACCTGCCCGGCATGGTGGCCGCGCTCACCACGCTGCCCGTGATCGGCGTGCCCGTGAAGAGCCGCAACAGCATCGACGGCTGGGACTCGCTGCTGAGCATCGTGCAAATGCCCGCCGGGGTGCCCGTGGCCACGGTGGCCGTGAACGGCGCGCGCAATGCAGGGTTGCTGGCCGTGCAGATCCTCGCCACCTCCGACAAGAAGCTGGCAGACAAGCTCATTGCCTTCAAACAGGCCCAGGAAGCCAAGGTGATGGACGGCATCGGGGCCATGCGCCAGCAGTTCCCCAACGGCTTCGACAACTAGTGCCGCCCACCGGGTGCCTGCGGATGTTCACGCCGTGATCACTCCGCCGCCGGTCGCTTGCCCTTCAAGCAGAACGGCACCGACACCTTGATGCTGAGGTTGCGGCCCATGCCGTGGATGCCGTTGCGGCCGGTGGCCTTCACCGGGTGGTTGTCCATGTACTTCAGCCGGTCCATGTGGCTCTGGAAGCCGATGTCCGCAAGGTTGCTGCCCAACATGGTCATGGAAAAGAGCGTGCCCCCTTGCTTGTTCACCAGGTCCCCGCCGATCCCCGCATCGTTCAGGGTGTAGCCGGGGGTGCGCGTCCCGGTGCCATCCTCCGCAAAGAACCGGTCCTGGGCCGCGAAGGCGTACTATACGGTGATCGCCTACCGGCACTTGGGGCGCCGCGAAGACCATACGGTCGCTCAACGGCAATATCGCCCGGCCAATGCACAATGTCGCTCCGCCCGCCATTGCCGGACAAGGTGCCTCGCAGATCCGGCAATGCCCATCTGCATGAAACTGCGCGGCATGCGTCATGGCCGTCCACGCCGCTGATCCCTCCGTGCAGTGGTGGAACCATGTTCTGGGCAAGAAAGAAAACAACAACAGGGCCAGCAACACGGACGCCGGTGATAGGCGGTGGACGGCCCGTTTCATGCTGCAAAGCCGCCCTGAGGCCAAGTGGAGATCGTCCGGAACAATTGCGCTGGGATTATTTTTACCGCAAATCCCATGTGCCGCTTGTTCCTCACCACGGTCCTGCTCCTAGGGTTCAGTGCGGCCTCCCGCGCCCAGCAGGCGGTTCCACCGGCCCATTTGGCGGATGCCCTCTGTTCCTGCATGGGTTCCATCGATCCACAAAGCGATGACCGCAGTTTCGACCTTGCGGTGCGCCATTGCCTGAGCACTGCGATGATGACGCACTCCGGAGAGGTGATCGAGCTCATGCGCCGCTATCCTTCCCAAGACCGGCAGCTCTATCTGCTGGGGTTGTTGCTGGGCGGTGCGTTGGACCGCAGCTGCCCCGATTACCCGTTGATCCGGGAACGGCTGCTCCCGCGGTTCTCTTCCGAAAAGCGCGCATCGCCAAGCATCTGATGGCCATGGCCTCCTCCGCGCCGCCGATCGGCCATGTGGGCGTGCTCACCTCCGGGGGCGACGCCCCGGGCATGAACGCAGCGATCCGAGCGGTGGTGCGCGCCAGCCATTACTACGGATTGCGGGTGAGCGGCATACTGGAAGGATTTGATGGCCTGGTGCGGGATGTCATCAAGCCCATGGCGGTCCGCGACGTGAGCAACATCATCCAGCGGGGCGGCACCATCCTGCGTTCGGCCCGAAGCGAGGCCTTCCTCACGGTGGAAGGGCGTGAGGTGGCCCGTGCCAACATGGCCCGGCACGGCATCGATGCCTTGGTGGTGATCGGCGGTGACGGTACGTTCCGAGGGGCGGCCGCATTCAACCGGGAACATGCGTTGCCCGTGATCGGCATCCCGGGCACCATAGACAATGATGTGGCGGGAACGGATGTGACCATCGGCTTTGACACCGCGACCAACACCGCAGTGGAAATGATCGACCGGATCCGGGACACCGCCTCGGCCCACGACCGGCTCTTCTTTGTGGAGGTGATGGGCCGCACGGCCGGTGCCATCGCAGTGCAATGCGGCATTGCCGCAGGGGCGGAGTTTGTCATGGTGCCCGAGCAGAAACAGGACATCGCCCAGCTCGTCACCGTACTGGAACGATCGGCCAAGAGCAAATCCTCCGTGATCGTCATCGTGGCCGAGGGCGATGAGGAAGGCGGAGCGTATGAAGTGGCCCGCAAGGTGAAGCAGCGCTTCGCGCACTACGATACCCGCGTGAGCGTGCTGGGCCATGTACAGCGCGGAGGCAATCCCACGGTCAGCGACCGGGTGCTGGCCAGCCGTTCCGGCGTGGCGGCAGTTGAAGGCCTGCTTCAAGGACGGACGAACGAACTGGTGGGGGTGATCAATGGCCAGATCACCTATACGGCGTTCAACGTTGCGCCGCCCAAGGCGTCCGTGGGTGAAACCGAACTTCTGCGGATCCTGAACATCCTGTCCATCTGATCCAGGAGGGCATCACCCGCAAGGGAACGGCCATGGAGACCGAGGCCTCCGCACCTTCGCCTCACACGGCAGCCATGCACGTATTCTGCTCGCCGGGGCACGCACGCGGCAGCGCCCTATTACGCCCATGGGACCACGCGCTTAGAGCTTGACCAGCTTGGCTGATGCCATTGGTCTGCCCTGGCGGTCAAATACACCAACCATGTATGTACCTGCGGTCAGCGCGGACAGGTCCAAGGAAGGCCTACCGTCAACCTCCAGGACGACCCTGCCTGTCAGGTCGAAGACCTTGACCTGTGCAAATGCTCTCGGGCCGAAATGGACCGCCACCTGATCCGTAGCCGGGTTGGGCCAGAGGCGCATCCCACTGCCCTCCTCGGCATGATCCATCACGCCCATCAACAGCCCCATTTGGCAAGCATCGCCGATGCCATCCTGGTCGCCATCCGCTTGATCCGGGTTGAACATCCACGTACAATTGTCGCAAACGTCCCCGATGCCATCCCCATCAAAATCCGCTTGATCGGCGTCAGATACCCCCGGGCAATTGTCCATGCAATCGAGTACGTTGTCGTTATCACTGTCTGCATTGGGAACGACACCTGTATTTCCTCCGGAACAAATGCCGCAATCATCCAACACCGCCGTTCCACCGGGCGTTCCACTGCAATCGATCACCTGGCCCACGCATTGGCAGTTGCTGTTCCACGCATCATTGCCGGTGTTCGCGTTGCCGTCGTTGCAGGCCATGCCCGGCAATGCATTTCCGCCGGGCGTGCCCAGGCAATCGATCACCTGGCCTACGCACTGGCAGTTGCTGTTCCACGCATCATTGCCGGTGTTCGCATTGCCGTCGTTGCAGGCCGTGCCGGGCAGCGCGGGGCCGTTGGCCACGCCATTGCAATCCACCAACACCGGCGTGCCCGCGCATTGGCAGTTGCTGTTCCACGTGTCGTTGATGGTGCTCGCATTGCCGTCGTTGCAGGCCGTGCCCGGCAATGCATTTCCGCCGGGCGTGCCCAGGC
>JADZAC010000077.1 GCA_020852835.1 Flavobacteriales bacterium | reverse complement strand
TTTTCGTTCAGGCGAAGCCGGAAAATCATCGCGTAGCGGTGTCTACGGGATCATTTTCCGGTGAAGCATGGGCGGAAAAGAGACCGGAGGACGAGTTTGAAGAGATCCTGAACAGGCTCTAAGGGCCGAGGTATAATTGAACCAGGTTTGAATTATGGCCGGCCCGAAGTTCAGATGCGTTTGCCCTGCCAGTGGAGATCCGTGGAGGATACCGGCGGTTACTGCCCTCGGTGGTTGTCTCACTTCACCACCAGCACGGGCACCTTCACGCGGTGGCGCACGGCATCCACGGTGGCGCCGAAGAGCAGGTCCTTGAGGCCGCGGTGGCCGTGGGAGCCCATCACCAGCAGGTCAGCACGGCTGCTGTTCACCAGGTCGGCGATGGCCGTTACGGGGTGGCCATGGCCGATGGCGGTCTGCACGGAATAGCCCGCCGCGCGGAGCTTGCGTGCATAGCGCTCCAGGTTCTCCTCATCGTCCAGCGTTTCGCGATCGCCGGTCAGCTTGCCGAGGTAGCGCGCGGCGGCGCTTTCGGTGATGTGGATCAAGGAATAGTTGGCGTCTTTTCCGCCTTGTGCGATGGCGGCGTTCAGGACCCGCTCATCCAAGGGCTTGAACTCCACGGTAACGGCGATGTGCGCGGGCAGGGGCCGTGCCGCGATGCGCAGGTCCGGGAGGGCCGCATCGATGTGGCGCTTGGCGGCGCGCACGCGTTGGAAGAAGGGGCGCACGGTGATGTACGCCAACAACGCGGCCGCGAGTACCACCAGGGGCAGCACGAGGTATTGCACCCACGGCACATGCGCGCCGGGCTCGGCCAGCCAGCCGCCGATCTCCTGCCCCACCAGTCGCGCATTGAGGCCGATGATGATGAAGGCCCCGGCCCAGGCCAGCACGCGCACCCAGGGCTTGATGGTGAATTCGCCCATGCGCTGGCGGTCGGAGGTGAAGTGGATCAGCGGCACCACGGCGAAGCCCAGTTGCAGGCTGAGCACCACCTGGCTGAACACCAGCAGCTGGCCCAGGGAATCCTCGCCGAACCACAGGATGCAGCCCACGGCGGGCAGGATGGCCAGCAGGCGGGTGATCAGTCGGCGGAGCCAGGGGCGGATGCGGAGGTTGAGGTAGCCCTCCATCACGATCTGCCCGGCGAGGGTGCCGGTGATGGTGCTGCTCTGCCCCGCGCCGATCAGCGCGATGGCGAAGAGGGCGGGGGCGAGGGATCCGAAGAGCTCGCCCAGCAGCTGGTGCGCCTGGTCGATCTCGGCCACGTTGTAATGGCCCGCCGTGTGGAAGGCTGCCGCGGCCAGGATCAGGATGGCGGCGTTCACCAGGAAGGCGATGTTGAGGGCGACGGTGGTATCGAAGAAGTTGAAGCGGATGGCCTCGTGCATGCCCTTGGGGTCGCGGTTGAAACGGCGGGTCTGTACCAGGGAGCTGTGCAGGTAGAGGTTGTGGGGCATCACGGTGGCGCCGATGATGCCGATGGCGATGTAGAGTGCTTCGCCGTTGAGCTTGGTGGGGATGAAGCCCCGGAGCACGTCGGTGGCCACGGGCTGCACGATGAACATCTCCACCAGGAAGGAGCAGCCGATCAGGGAGACCAGGGAGATGATGAAGACCTCCATGATGCGCATGCCCTTGTTGAGCAGCAGCAGGATCAGCACGGTGTCCAGGCCGGAGATGAGCACGCCCCAGAGCACGGGCAGGTCGAAGAGCAGGTGCAGGCCGATGGCCATGCCGATCACCTCGGCGAGGTCGCACGCGGCAATGGCGATCTCGGCCAGGATGTAGAGCGGGATGTTCACCAGGGGTGGATAGGTGTGGCGGCTGGCCTGGGCGAGGTCCAGCCCGCGCACGATGCCCAGGCGGGCGCTGAGGCTCTGCAGCAGCAGCGCCATCAGGTTGCTCATCAGCAGCACCCAGATCAGTTGGTAGCCGAAGGCGCTGCCGCCGGCGATGTCCGTGGCCCAGTTGCCGGGGTCCATGTAGCCCACGCTCACTAAGTAGGCCGGGCCGAGGAAGGCGAGCGCGCGGCGCCAGCCCTTGGCCGCCGGTACCGCCACGGTGGAATGGACCTCGCCCAAGGACTTGCCAGCCTCCCTCATCCTTTGCGTTGCTTGGTCGCAGGGGCGGATTCCACCCACAGGTGCCCGGCCACTTGGGCCGAGAGCGAGATCCGGTTGCCTGCCGTGTCTTCCAGTTCCATGCTGCGGTCAAATTCCTGGTGGGCCTTCACCACCAGCAGCTTGCCGATGCCGATGCCCTTGCGGCCCAGCAGATGCAGCAGGGCATCGCTGCCGTCCTTCACCGCCGCGATGCGCACGCGCTGGCCTTCGGTGGCGGCCACCAGCGGGTGCAGGTCGCGCAAGGCGAGCCGTCCGTTCCGGTCGGGGATGGGGTCGCCGTGCGGATCGAAGGCCGGGTCACCGAGGTATTCCGCCAGGCTGTCGGTGAGCTTTTCGCTGCGCACGTGCTCCAGTTGTTCGGCCACTTCATGCACTTCATCCCAGGCGAAGCCCAGCCGCTCCACCAAGAAGGTCTCCCACAGGCGGTGCTTGCGCACCAGTTTCAGCGCGGCGGCCTTCCCTTTGGCGGTGAGCTTCACGCCATAGTAAGGCGCATGGCTCAGCAGGCCCTTCTCGGCCAGCTTCTTCAGCATCACTGTTACGCTGCTGGCCTTGGTGCCCAGGCGTTCGGCCACGTTGTTGGTAGAGGCGCGGCCGCCATCGCCCAGCAGGGCATGCACGGCCTTGAGGTGGTCCTCCTCGCTGCGGGTGAGCATGGCCACAAAACTAACAATTAAATTAGATGCAACTAAAAATAGGTTACATTCGTCCCGGACAACGGGCCATGGAAAGAAGGACCCTCCTGCTGCTGTGCGTGCCGATTGCCGCAGGCTGCGCCCGGCTGATGCCGGAGGCGCCAGCGGACGATGAACTGCTGGACGGACCGGTAGCGGGGCTCACCGGTGAACAGCACGCACGCTTCATCGCCGGTGATGTGGCCTTCAACGACGAGGTGTTCACCGCCGCCACCGGCCTGGGCCCGTTGTTCGTCTCCACCTCCTGCGGCAGTTGCCACGCGGGCGATGGCCGGGGCCATCCCTTCACCACGCTCACGCGCTTCGGACAATGGGATGCCACGGGCAACCACTACCTGGCGCAGGGCGGCCCGCAGCTGCAGCACCGCGCTTTGCCCGGCCACGCCCCGGAGCAGTTGCCGGCAGGAGCGCCCCACGCCCGGCTCTTGCCGCCGCCCAATACCGGCCTCGGTTTCCTGGAGGCAGTGCCCGATGCGGCCCTGTTGGCACTGGCCGATCCTCTCGATGCCAACGGCGACGGCATTTCCGGCGTGCCCAACTGGATCGCGCTGCCCGCGTACGTGCAGCCCCGCCAGGGTGCCCTCGCCCAGGACGGCAGGTACATCGGCCGCTTCGGCCGCAAAGGCGCCGTGTATGACCTGCTGCAGCAAACGGCCACGGCCTACAACCAGGACATGGGCATCGCCAGCACCTTCGAACCGGTGGACACCTGGACCGGCGGGCCCACGGATCCCGAGGTGACGGACGGCACCGTGGGTGATGTGGTCTTCTACCTGCGTACGTTGAAGGCTCCGGTACAGCGCGACCGGGACCAACCTGCGGTGATCGCCGGGGAACAGGTGTTCCACGCGGTGGGCTGCGCCAAGTGCCATGTACCGGAGCTGCACACCGGCCCTTCACCCATCGGGCCGTTGGCCAATACCACCGTGCGTCCCTTCACCGATCTGTTGCTTCACGACATGGGCACCGCGCTGGACGATGGCTACACCGAGGGCAGCGCCCTCACCAACGAGTGGCGTACACCGCCCTTGTGGGGCCTGGGCCTTTCGCCCGCTTCGCAGGGGGGCGGCTGTTTCCTGCTGCACGATGGCCGGGCTACCAGCATCGAACAGGCGATCGACCTGCACGGTGGCGAAGCCCAGGCCAGCCGGGATGCCTTCAACCAACTGCCCGCCACGCAGCGTGAAGACCTGCTCCGTTTTCTTGAAAGCCTTTGATCCCATGGAGCGATGCGACTTTATCCGCCTGTGCGGCATGGCCACTGGTGCAGCGCTTACCGGCGTGTTTACCGCCGGGTGCCATGGCGCGGCCCGCCTGCAGGCTGCCGCGGTGGACGGCATGGTACAGTTGCCGTGGTCCGCATTCGGTCCGGACCCCAAGGCACCGGCGCGCAGCATTGTGGTGGAAGTGGAAGGCCTGCCCGCGCCCATCGTGGTGTTCCACAACGGCGATGCCGGCCCCATCGCCTTGCTCATGCGCTGCACGCACCGCGGTGCGGAGCTGCACCTGGCGGGCGACCGGCTGGACTGCCCCGCGCACGGAAGCACCTTCACCGCACAGGGGGCGGTGATCGAAGGCCCCGCCGACCGGCCCTTGCAACGGTACCCGGTGGAACGCACGGATACCGGATTCGTGATCCGCATCGCATGAGGTGCGTGCTGCTCCCCCTGCTCTGCCTGTCCGCTGCGGCGCTGGCTCAAACGGACCGTGCGGGCACGCAGGCCGACAGCACCGCAATGCTCACCATGGATGCCGTGTACGGCAGGCCGTTCCAGCAACTGGGCCAAGGGCCAGTGGCCTTGGGCGGCTATGTGGAAGCCAACTCCCGGTATGCCGGCACCGACGGCATTTCGGAAGGGCTGTCCTTCCAACTGCCCCGGCTCACCCTCTTCGTAACGGCCGCCGTGGCCTCGCGGATCAAGTTCCTCACGGAGGTCGAGCTCGAGGAAGGCGGGCGCGAGATCAACATCGAATTCGCTTCCATCGACCTCGGCCTCCATCACTTGTTGAACTTGCGGGGCGGCATCCTGATGAATCCCATCGGGGCCTTCAACCAGGACCACGACGGGCCCAAGTGGGAGTTCACCGACAGGCCGATCGTCGCCACCACCATCATCCCCGCCACGTGGAGCAACGTGGGCTTCGGCTTCTATGGCAAATACGCGCAAGGGCCCTGGGCCTGGGGGTACGAAGCCTACATCACCAACGGGTTCGATGGCTCCATCATCGACAATGCGCAAGGGCGCACCTGGTTGCCCGCCGCCAAGGAGAACCCGGAGCGCTTTGAGGAAAGCGCCAACGGGATGCCGCTCTTCACCATGAAAGGCACGCTGGACCACCACACCTACGGTGAACTGGGTCTCTCCTGGATGGGCGGCGTGTACAACAGGTTCCGCGAGGATGGCCTGCCTTTGGACAAGAAGCGGCGCGTGGACGTGGTGGCGCTGGACTACAACGCCACACTGGGTGCGCACGGACCTAGGCTCACGGCCGAGCACGTGTGGGCGTTGGTGGATGTTCCGGAAACCTACACCCAACAGTATGGCACGCGGCAACGCGGTGGTTTCGTGGACGTGGTGCAACCCCTATGGCAACGTACCGTCTTCGGCTGGGCGAAGGCCCGGGTGAACGTGGCTGCCCGGCTGGAATATGCGGACTACAATGCGGGCACCTTCCGCGAAACGGGCGGGCGCATCGCGGACGAGCTGCACGGCATCACCGCCGGTGTGGGCTTCCGTCCGGTGGCAGGCACCGTGATCCGTGCCAATTACGGTTACGTGTGGCAGCGCGACCTGTTGGGCAATCCCCCTTCGCGCACGGCCACCTTCACCTTTGGCGTGGCCAGCTACTTCTGAATTGGATCACACTGGGCGCACCACCCCCGGGCGGGCCGCCCCCAGCCCGGTATACAGCTTGAACGCGGCCACCGCGAACAACAGCAGGAGCACGTGTTGCCAATTGCCTGAAAGGTCGAACAACGCGCCAGCAAGGAAGGGGCCGGTGGCTGCCAGCAGGTACCCTATGGATTGTACCATCCCCGATAGCCGGGTGGCATCGGTAGTGCTGGAGGTTCGCACCACGATCAGGAACAATGCCAAGCTGAACGAACCGCCCAGTACCAGCCCCAGCAGCGCTGCCCACAGCTCTGCAGGCCCCAGTTGCGGTAAGGCAAGCCCGAGCAAGGCCACGGCCTCGAGCCCGATCAGCCACCCGAGGATGTGTCGTTGCCCCGGCTTTCTGCCTGCCCAAAGCGGCACCAGGAGCGAGCCGGCAATTCCGCTGGCCTGCGAGAGGGAAAGCACCCAGCCGGCCGCAATGGGGGCCATGCCCCTGCTCTGCATCATGTCCGGTAACCAGGCCAGCACCACATAGAACGCGAAGGACTGCAGCCCCATGAACAGGGCCACGTTCCAGGCCAGGCGCGAACGGAACAGCGTTTTCAGTCCAATGGCAGGTACCGTTCCGGGGGTAGGCTTGCGGGCATGCCGCAATTGCGGGGCCCACGTTGCCAATGCGAGCAATGCGGGCAAGGCCCACACCGCCAAGGCACCGCGCCAGCCACCGGGCAGGGCCGAGGCCAAGGGCACCGCCAGGCCGGCGGCCAAGGCTGCTCCCACGCCCATCATGCCGGAGTACAAGCTGGTCATCAACCCGTACTTGCGGGAGAAGCCTTGTTTCACCACGGCAGGCAACAGCACATTGCCGAAAGCGATGCCCGTACCGAACAGGAAGGTGCCCGTGAACAAGGAGCCCACCGTGGGCAGCGCACGCATGGCCGTGCCCACGGACAGGAGCAGCAGCGCGCCGGCCATGGTGCGGGCCATGCCGAAACGCCGTGTAAAGACCGGCGTGAAGATCGAGACGGTGCCAAAAGCCAGCAAGGGCAGGGTGGTAAGCAAGCCCAGCATGCTGTTGGACAAGCCCAAGGCACTGCGCATGTCCGGTCCCAACGGCCCCACGGTGGCGATGGCCGGCCGCAGGTTGAAGGCGATCAGCAGGATGCCCGCCGCCAGCAACACATCCCCGTGCCGCCCGGTTCCGGGGGCGGTGGGTACGGTTTCAGGCATGGGCGTGGTGGTGGGTGGTGCGTGCGGTGCGGATGCACCCCGAAGGCGGCGCGAATTTATTCAGGGCGGCAGGTGTGGCTGGAGCGGCCGACCCATGGAACGGCCCGATAAACAGCTTGTGGCGATCGACGAATTGCCTATGTTCGTGCTATGGAAAGTGAGGAACACGACCAAGCACTGTTGGAAGCCGTGCAGCAGGTCTTCCGCGCGGAGCTGAAGCTGCCGGAGCTGGTACTATCACCGTCGCACACCCCGGCCGACATTGCCAAATGGGATTCGCTGCGCAGCATGATGATCTTGCGCAAGCTGGAGACCCGGTTCAATGTGCGCATCGGCGTGGAACGGGCCGTAGGCATCCGCTCCGTGGGCGATCTGTTGGCGGCGCTGAAGGAAAAAATGCCCCATGGTTGAGCGGAACACGCGAACAGGTCCCGGAGCCGCCTGCCACCGCTTGCCCGTGCGGGTGTCCGGCTGCGCCGTTGGATTTCCGGCCGCAGGCCGTTGGCTGGAAAATGACGAGGTGCATGCTTTGCGCTTCGGACGGGACTGGCCCTCGGAAATGGCCCGCCAAGGCGCAGACCCCGCCTACTATGAGGCCAAGCTCGGCGTGCGCCGCCGCTACTGGGCGCATACGCCCGGACAACCCAACACGGCCGGCTCGCTCACCGCGCTGGACCTGATGGAGGCCGCCGCGGTACCTGCCATGGAGCGGGCCGGGGTGGCCCCCGGTGAACTGGATGCCGTGATCGCCGTCACCATCACTTCGCCCTATTACACCACGGCCGTATCGGCGCACTTGGCCCACCGGTTGGGGGTGCAGGCACCGGCTTTCGACATGCGCTCGGGCTGCGCATCGGGCATCTTTGCCATGGTGGTGGCGGCCCAACTGGTCCAAGGCGGGGCACGGCACGTGCTCATCGCCGCAGGCGACACCAACAGCAAGATCCTCGACCCGGGCAACAACACCGTGTATGCCGGCGGTGATGCCGGTGCCGCGGTCGTTCTCTCGCGTGCCGAAGCCGGTGCCGGCATGCTGGCCCATTACCTCGATACCGATGGTTCCTGGGCGGGCCACACCGGTGTGCCCGGCCTGTTGCCCCCCACGCGCGCGGAGGTGGAGCAGCAGCGCTACACCATGCAGTGGCGCGATGATGGCAAGGAGGCCGTGTTGGACCAAGCATGGGCACTGGTGCCCGAAACGCTTTACCAGCGTTCCGGTATCCAGGCCGGGGATATTGGTTGCTATGTTCCCCACCAGGCCGCCAAGCGCCAGCTGGACCTGGCCGCAAAAGTGGCCGGCATACCCACGGAACGGACGGTGAACGTGCTGGCGGAGTATGCCAATTGCGGCCCGGCCACCTTGTTCCTGGCATTGGAGCGGGCCTTAGCCGAAGGTCGGATCAAGCCCGGCGACCGGTATATGCTGGCTGCGGCGGGTGGCGGTTTGTCCTGGGGCGGCATCATCCTGCAACATTGAACCATGAACAGCACAAGCGCGGTGATCACGGGATTCGGGGCCTTCGTGCCGGGTGAACCCATCAGCAACCGCGAGCTGCAGGAGCGCCATGGCATGCAGTTCGACCTGGACAAGCACGAGGCGGCCACGGGGATCCGCACACGCCACTGGGCCGCTCCGGGCCAAGCCACCAGCCACATTGCAGCCGGGGCCGCCGAGCAGGCGCTGCAACGCGCGGGGGTGGCGGCAAGCCAACTGGACCGCATCATCCTGGGCACTTCCAGTCCGGATTATTCCAACCTCGCCGCAGCCTGCCGGGTGCAACAGCTCATCGGCGCGAGTTGCCCTGCATCGGACATCACTGCGGCCTGTGCGGGGTTCATCTACGCCTTGGAACAAGCCGTATGCCAGGTGCGGTGCGGTGCCCGGCATGTATTGGTCATCGGCGCCGATACCAAGTCGCGCTTCATCCGCGCCAACGATCCGGTATTCGGGCCCATCTTCAGCGATGGTGGCGGTGCCGTGGTGCTTTCCGCCTCCGAACGTGCGGGTGTCGGCGTGTTGGACATGCTGCTCTGGTCCGATGGCAGCGGATTTGAAACATTGTACGTGCCTGCCGGAGGCAGCATGATGCCGGCCACGCACCAAACCTTGGAGGCCAACCTGCACGGTACCATGGCCACCATGCCGGGCAAAGACCTGGCGCTGGGCGCCGCGCAAAAAATGGCCGAACTGGGGCGCACGCTGCTGGAGCGCAACGGTCTTCAGCCCGGTGAGGTGGACGTGTTGATCCCGCACCAGGCCAATTATTACATCATGAAACGCATCGCAGAGGCCTTGGGCATTCCCGCGGAACGCATGGAAACCGTGATCCACCGGGTGGGCAACTGCATCGCAGGCACCATTCCCATAGCCTTGGAACAGGCCTTCACGCAAGGGCGCCTCAAGCCGGGCGCACTGGTGCTGCTGGTGGCTGCGGGTGCGGGCTATTCCGGCGGTGCCGTGTTGTACAAAGTACCCCCGGAGCATGGATGATCGCTTGAAGGGAAAAAGTGCGCTGGTCACCGGTGCGGGGCCGGGCATCGGCCATGCCATCTGCCTGGCCTTGGCACAAGCGGGTGCCACCGTTACAGCCGTCGCGCGCAACCGGGAGAACCTGGAGCGCCTGGCCGGCGCCATGCCCAGCGGGGCCCACCGCTGTTGGTCCATCGACCTGGAAACAGACGCCGGTTGTGCGCTGCTTGCCGAACGGCTCAGGGAGGGCGAAGTGCCGGTGATCGTGGTGAACAACCTCCACGTGCCCTCGCCCAAGACCAGGCTGCGCAACCTTTCCGCCGAGGCGTTCAGCAGCGGGTTCACTGCCAATATCGACCACTTGTTCTTTATTCTTGAGCCCGTGTTGGCCGCACAGCACGCACAAGGCTACGGCCGCTGGATCGGCATTTCGTCCATGGCCGCCCGTGCCGGGATGCCGGGGCAGGGCCGCTACAACGCGCAAAAAGCGGCGATGGAGGCCTTGCTTACCACCTTGGCCGTGGAGGAAGGCCACCATGGCGTTACGGCCAATTGCGTGGCACTAGGGTACATGGAAACACCTTCGGTCGTGGCCCGGGTGCCGGAAGCGGTACGGACCAAATTGGCGGCAGCAAACGCCCTGGGACGGGGGGGCACGGCAGCGCAGGTGGCTGACGCGGTGCTCTTCCTGTCATCCCCCGGATCAGCGTACATTACCGGTCAGGTGCTTGCCGTGGACGGCGGCGCATCCCTGGCCTGGAACTTCAAATAACGACCACATGGAACCGATCTTGTCCGAAGTGATCCACCAGCGTGCCCGCATCCATCCGCAGCGCACGGCCTGCATCGCGGGCGATGCGGTGATCACCTACGCCGCTTTCCGCGACCGCGTGTGCCAAGCGGCGCGGCTGTTGAACAACCTGGGGTTGAAGAAAGGGGACCGCGTGGCCATCTTGGCGCTGAACGGAACGGACCCCATGGAGCTCATCTTCGGCGCCATCACCGTTGGTGTGGTGCCCGTATCCCTGCCCTGGAAGGCCACGCCGCAGGAATGGGCCGGGATCATTGCGGATGCGGGTGCGCGGCACGTGTTCGTCTCAGCGGTATTTGCCCCGGGCCTGGCCGGCCTTGCCAGGGAAGTGGCGGTGCACCCGATGGATCCAGCGAGCTGGCATGCCCTGGCCCCGGCGGACCGCATGGACCCGGCGGCCTTCAACCCATCGGACCTGGCCGCGATCATCTACACCTCGGGCACCACGGGCCGGCCCAAAGGGGTGATGCTCAGCCACGCCAACCTGTATGCTTGTGCATCGCTTTCAGCCATGGAAACGCCGGGATTGGGGCCCGATTCGCGGATCTTGGTCTGCGGCCCGCTCTATTCCATCTTCGGCTTCGGGGCCTTTTTCTGTGCGTTGTATGCCGGTTGCACCGCCGTGCTCATGCCCATGTTCGATCCGGCCGCGGCGCTGGACGTGATCCAGCGACAACAGATCACCCATGCGCTCTTTGCACCGATCATGATGCGGGCCATGGCAGCCGTGCCCGAGGCGCAAGGCTTCAACTCGGGCAGCTTGCAGCACATCCAATACGGCGGGTCGCCCATTCCGGAGCCGTTGCTGCGCCAGGTAGCGGCCTTGTTCCGCTGCGATCTCACCCAGGTGTATGGCCTCACCGAAACCACCGGGGTGGGCTGCGCCCTGCGCTACGACGACCATCGCGCCATATTGGCGGGCGGCGGCACGCAAGAACTTCCGCCGATCGGGTCGGCAGGCAAGGCCGGCCTGGGCGTGGAATTGAAGGTGTGCGACGACCGAGGCAACGAAGTGCCCGCAGGCGAACCGGGAGAGGTGCGCATGCGGGGCGATGTGGTGGCCTTGGGCTATTGGGGCGAAGGCGCCCACAACGACCGGTTCCTCAACGACGGCTGGTTCCTTACCGGCGATATCGGTGTGGTGGATGAGGCAGGCTTCCTTACGTTGGTGGACCGCCGCAATGACATGATCGTATCCAAGGGCGTGAACATCTTCCCCACGGAGATCGAAGCCGTGCTGGAGAAACATCCTGGCGTGAAGGAGTGTGCCGTGGTGAGCGCACCGCACGAGGACTTCGGCGAGGAGGTCTGTGCCGTACTGGTGTGCACCGGCGAAAGACCTGATCTGCTGGCGGTGCGAAAATGGTGCGAAGGGAAAGTGGCGGACGGCAAGCTGCCCACCCGCCTGGAATTCTCCGACACCCTGCCCCGCACGTTGACGGGCAAAGTGCTGCGGCGTGCCGTACGGGCGCCCTTCTGGAAGGATGAAACCAAAGGCGTACGCGGATGAACATGAGCACGAACGAAGACCCTTGCATCCTGCCGCCGTTGGGGGTGGTGCCCGAAATGATGTGGGCGCAGACCATCCGGCGGGAGCGTTACGGCGATCCACGGCAAGCCTTCGCGATGGAGCAGGTGCCCGTTCCCGCCCTGGCCAAGGATGAAGTGCTGGTTGGGGTGATGGCCGCCGGCCTCAACTACAATGCGGTGTGGGCTGCACGCGGCTATCCGGTGGACCTGATCGGCCTGATGCAGCAGCGCGACGGGTCCACCTTGGACTACCACGTGATCGGATCGGACTGCTCAGGCATCGTATATGCCGTAGGCAGTGCCGTGAGAAACGTGAAAGTGGGGGATGAGGTGGTAGTGCAGGCGGGCTGGCTGGAGGAGGACGACCCTTGGGTGATGCGCGGGCAGCCGGATACGGCCTTGGCGCCCAGCGGCAGGGCTTGGGGTTTCGAGACCAATCACGGCTCCTTCGCCCAGTTCTGCAAGGTCAAGGGGCGCCAGTGCCTGCCTAAACCGGCCCGGCTCACCTGGGAGGAGGCGGCGGTCTTCATGCTCAGCGGGGTCACCAGCTATTGCATGCTGTACAAGTACCCGCCCAACACCGTAAAGCCCGGTGACGTGGTATTGATCTGGGGCGGAAGCGGCGGATTGGGTGCGGCGGCCATCCAATTGGTGCGCATGGGCGGCGGCATCCCCGTGGCGGTGGTGAGCACCCCCGAGCGCGCGGCGTATTGCCAAAGCCTGGGCGCGCTCACCCTTAACCGCAGCGATTTTTCCCATTGGGGGGCCATTGCGGATGAAGCCGTACTGCCCGGCACCCAAGATGCTTGGATGAAGGCCATACGGCCTTTCGAGAAGGCCTTGAAGGAGCTCACCGGCGGCAAAATGCCCGCCATCGTGCTGGAGCATCCCGGGCAGGACACCATGCCCACATCCATCCGGGTATGTGCCGGTGATGGCATGGTGATCACCTGTGCCGGAACCAGCGGCTACCTCGCCAGCCTGGACCTGCGCTACCTCTGGTTGCGCCGCAAGCGCCTTCAAGGCTCCCACTATGCGGAGCTTGATCATTGCCGGGAATACACCGAACTGGTGGCCAACGGCACGCTGTCGCCATTGCTCAGCCATACCTACACCTTCGAGGAGGTGCCGCTAGCGGTGCAATGCATGGCGGACAACCTCCATCCGCCGGGCAACTCCGCCATTCGCATCGGGGCTGCGCACCCGCGCCGCTGATCGGCGGCTCAGAACTGGAAATAGATGAAGTGGTTGGCGCTGCTCTTGCCCAGCACCATGATCACCACCAGCATGCCCACCACATAGAGCCGGTTGTACTTGAAGCGCAAGGCGGGCCGGAACAGGGCCGTGCCGGCCAACAACAGCAGCACCAGGCCTACTTCGGCCAACTGGGGCTTGGTCATCACGGCCAAGATCGATCCCGCATCCACGGAGCGGATCGCCGCCATTTTCCCCAAGATCGTCAGGGCGTCTTCCGTGGAGGTGGCGCGGAAGAACACGCCCGATGCCAGCAGGATGGCCATGGTGGTACACCAGCGCACCGCACGCCCCGGCAGGCTCTGTAGCCGGGGCAGCCAGCCCATGCGGCCATACCAGTGCTGCAGCAGGGTGGCCACGCCATGCACCAAGCCATAGAGCACAAAGTTCCAGCTGGCACCATGCCAGAGGCCTATGGCCAGGAACACGATGAGCACGTTGATCGCGAACCTGCCCGGATGGGCGTACATCAGGGGCAGGAACATGTAGTCCCGCACCCAGGTGCCCAAGGTGATGTGCCAGCGTTGCCAGTATTCGTTGATGCTCTTGGCCAGGAACGGGCGGTTGAAGTTTTCCGTGAGCCGCACGCCCATGAGCCTGGCCGCGCCGAGGGCAATGTCGCTGTAGCCGCTGAAGTCGCAGAAGATCTGCATGCCGAAAAGGAAGATGGCAAAGAGGTGGGCCGTGCCGTCCCAGGCGCCGGGCGTTTCATAGAACTTGTCCACGTACGGGGCCAAGGAATCGGCCACCACGACCTTCTTGAGAAAGCCCAGCAGGATCTTGTTGATCCCGTATCGGATGTCCTCGGCATCCGCGGTCCCCTGCTCACGGAGCTGGGGCAACAGGTCTGATTTGCGCTCGATCGGACCGGCCATCAACTGCGGGAAATACGCGATGTACAGCGCGAAGAAGCCCAGGTCGCGCTCGGCCTTCACGCGCCCGAAGTACACGTCGAACACGTAGCTCAGGCTTTGGAACGTGTGGAACGATATGCCGATGGGCAGCAGGATGGCCCCTGGGCTGAAGCGCCAGGAAGCATCGAACAAGGCAAGCAGGTCGTTGGCCACTTCTGCCGAGAACATGGCGTACTTGAAGTAGAAGAGCATGCCCAGGTCGATCGTCAGGCTCAACGCCAGCCATGCCAGCTTTTCGCGCGGGCCGCGCGCCTGCTCCATGAGGATGCCCGCGGCAAAGTCCACCACCGTCATGGCGATGATGACCAGGATGTACTCCGGCCGCCACCACATGTAGAAAAAGTAGCTGGCGGCCAGCAGCAGCCAGTGCCGCAAGCGCTTGGGAACCGCCGTGTACAACAGCAGCACGGCGGGCAGAAAGACAAGGAATGCAGCTGAGTTGAACAGCATGGCACTGGGTGGCGGCAGCCGAAGCTAGTGGAAGTTGGCTGTTGGCGGCAACCAACGCTCCGATCCATTCGCCATGCCCGCCATGCGGGCCGGTTACTTTTGCCGCCGATGTACCCTTTGCTACGCCCATTGCTCTTCCTTTTCCCGCCGGAAATGGCCCATCACCTCACCTTTTCCATGCTGGAATTGGCCAAGCACATCCCCGGTACAACGGCCCTGGTTGGCGGCGTGAAGCCACCGGCAAACGCCGCGCTGGAAGTGATGGGCCTGCGCTTCCCCGGCCCCGTGGGCCTCGCCGCCGGCATGGACAAGGACGCCAAGCACGTGGACGCCTTGGCCCGCATCGGCTTCGGTTTTGTGGAGGTCGGTACCCTCACGCCCGTGGCACAGCCCGGCAACGAACGCCCGCGGCTCTTCCGCCTCAAGGAAGATCATGCGCTGATCAACCGCATGGGCTTCAACAACGGCGGGGTGCAGGCTGCGGTGGAACGCTTGCGCAAGCGCGCGCCCGGCATGGTGGTGGGCGGCAACATCGGCAAGAACAAGGTGACGCCCAACGAACGTGCAATCGACGACTACGTGAAGTGCTTCGAGGCACTGCATCCCGTGGTGGACTACTTCACGGTGAACGTGAGCAGCCCCAACACGCCCGGCCTGCGCGCCTTGCAGGAGAAGGGACCCTTGCTGGAGATCCTCGCCGAGCTGAAGCGCCGCGATGAAGCAAAGACCGTGCACCGCCCCATCCTGCTGAAGATCGCGCCCGACCTGACCGACGAGCAGTTGGAGGACATCGTTGCCGTGGTGAAGGAGAGCGGCATCGCCGGGGTGATCGCCACCAACACCACGCTATCGCGCGAAGGGCTGAAGATGCCCAAGGCGGAAGTGGACGCCATCGGCGCAGGCGGCCTCAGCGGCCCGCAGGTGCGCAAGCGCAGCACGGAGGTGGTGCGATTCCTGCGGCAGCGACTGCCCAAGCCTGTGGTCATCATCGGCGTGGGCGGCATCGACAGCGCTGAAGCCGCGATGGAAAAGCTGGATGCGGGCGCGGACCTCGTGCAGGTCTTCACCGGGCTGATCTATGAAGGACCGGCGCTGTTGAAGAAGATCAATGCGGCCTACCCCGGAAGAAGACGTTAGCGTGGAACCACAAATGAACTCGAGGCATCATCTCCTGCTGGACTTTATACCGCAAAGGACACGAAGTACTCAAAGGGAACGCGTCGGGAATTCCTTTGTGTCCTTCGCGTCCTTTGTGGTAGGCGAAGCCAAATGGAAATGTTCACCCGTGGTACGAACAGAAGCACAATGTCCCAAGTAAAGCTCATAGAATGCCCGCGCGACGCCATGCAGGGCATCCACCCGTTCATCCCCACGGAGGTGAAGGTGGATTACTTGAACAACCTGCTGCGCGTGGGCTTCGACACCGTCGACATCGGCAGTTTCGTCAGCCCCAAGGCCATTCCGCAGTTGGCGGACACGGCCGATGTGCTCGCGCGCATCGACCTGTCGGCCACGAAGAGCAAGCTGCTGGTGATCGTGGCCAACGAACGGGGCGCGGAGGAAGCGGTGAAGCAAGAATGCGTGACTTACTTGGGTTATCCCTTCAGCATCAGCGAAACCTTCCAGCAGCGCAACACCAACACCAGCATTGAAGGGAGTTGGGCGCGCACGGCACACATCGCCGAAACCGCGCGCAAGGCGGGCAAGGAGCTGGTGGTGTACATCAGCATGGCCTTCGGCAATCCCTACGGCGATCCGTGGAATGAAGAGGTCGCCCTGCACTGGACGGACCGCCTGGTGAAAGAGCTGGGCGTGCGCATCATCGCCCTCAGCGATACCGTGGGCGTGGCACATCCGGAGGACATCAGCGCCATGTTCAGCGCGCTCATTCCCGCCATGCCCCAAGTGGAGTTCGGTGCGCACCTGCACGCCCGACCGGACAACTGGAAGCCCAAGACGGATGCCGCTTGGAACGCGGGCTGCCGCCGCTTTGATGGGGCTTTGAAGGGCTACGGCGGTTGCCCCATGGCCGAGGACGACCTTGTGGGCAACCTGGCCATGGAGCACTTCGTGCATCACTTGGAAGCACAAGGCATTCGCACCGGTCTGGACCTTGGGCAATTGGAGCGCTGCGTGGTGAGGGCGGCGGAGGTGTTTCCGTGAAGGTCGTCATTGGATTTTTTGAAAATGCCCTTCGGCTCCGCTCAGGGCAGGGTATCGTTTGAACTTTCATTAAATCCACAGCTGCCCTGAGCGGAGCCGAAGGGCGATCAACCATTTTGCCCAACTCCTGTTTGGCCGCCCGGCCTCTTCGCCTTTTCTTGCAGCGCGTTACTACCGACATGGCCTCCGAGACCCGCAAGAAACGCCCCCTGCACACCAAGATCCTCCTGGGCTTGGCTGCGGGTGTGCTCGCCGGCATCGCGGTGAACGTGCTGCTTGGCCCTGAGAACGATCGCTTGGAATGGACCGTGGCCAACATCACCTCGCCCTTGGGCAACATCTGGCTGCGCCTGCTGCTGATGGTGGTGATGCCCCTGGTGTTCTCGGCGCTCGTAACGGGCGTGGCCGGCATGGGCGACGTGCGCAAACTGGGCCGCGTGGGCGTGAAGACGCTCGCCTACACGGTGTGTATTTCAGCGATCTCCGTGGTCATCGGCCTGGCGCTGGTGAACTTGGTGAAGCCAGGCGAACGTATCTCACCGGAAACGGCTGCGGCATTGGAAGCGGAGTACGGGCGCAGCGCCGATGAACGCGTGGGAGCCACTACCGCCGCATTGGAGCAACGCAAGGAGAAGCCCGTGGCGCTGATCACCGAAGTGGTGTCGCAGTTGGTGCCGGAAAATCCCGTGTCGGCCATGGTGGGCACGCCCAACCTGCTGCACATCATGTTCTTCGCGCTGGTGCTGGGCATCGCCGCAGCCATGGTGCCCGCGGAGACCGCCGCGCCCTTCCTGGGCTTCTTCACCGCGCTGTACGAGATCTCCGTGCGCATCATCCACTGGATCATGCGCCTGGCCCCCGTGGCCGTGGCCCTGCTGGTGTTCAGCAGCATCGCCTCATTCGGCATGGACCTGCTCACCGCCCTGCTCTGGTACATCGCGGTGGTGCTGGGCGGCCTGCTCATCCACGGTGTGCTGGTGTACGGGGCCTCCGTGAAGTTCCTCTCCGGCATCCCGCCGCTGGAATTCTTCAGCCGCGTGAAGACCACCGCCATCACCGCCTTCAGCACCTCCTCTTCCAATGCCACGCTGCCCACGGCGCTGCGCGAATCGCGCGAGAAGCTCGGCGTGCCCAAGGAGATCAACTCCTTCGTGCTCACCATCGGTGCCACCGCCAACCAGAACGGCACCGCGCTCTACGAGGGCGTCACCATCATCTTCCTCGCGCAGCTCGCCGGGGTGGACCTCGCGCTGGCCACGCAGCTCACCGTGGCCTACTTGGCCATCCTCGGCGGCATCGGCACGGCGGGCGTGCCCGGTGGCTCCATCCCTTATGTGATCGTCGTGCTCGCCTCCTTGGGCGTGGATCCCGCGCTCATCGCCATCATCCTGGGCGTGGACCGCATCCTGGACATGTGCCGCACGGCGGTGAACGTGGTGGGCGACATCACGGCAGCGACGTTCGTGGCCAAGAGTGAAGGGTATGCGCTGCTGGATGCGGCTGAGCCGAAATAGCAGCGTACTGCCGCGCCATGCCGAACAGGCGTAACGGGCCGGTAAAGGGTGTCTTCCCGCACTCCGCGAACGTGCTATACCATCCCTTACTGCGAGATGGTATTACCACTTCACGAACCGCGCCGTGGCTTTGCCCAATGGGCCGAAGGTGGTGATCATGTAAGTCCCGGCAGTAAGGCCGCCCACATTCACGGCACCATCAGGGCCGAGCACACCGGAGCGGATGATCCTTCCGGAAGGGTCCTTCAATTGGAACCGGTCAACAAGCCCCCGTTGATGCGGATCAACCAGCCAGAGTTTGTCTTGGGCCGGATTGGGGAAGACACGCAGGCCGTTGAACGGATGTTCCACCACGGAGGAGAGGTCGTCCACCAGGAACACGGCGGGCGGCGTGATGATGGGCGTATTGTAGTCGAAGACGATGTGGGCGATGTTCACCACATCCGTACCATTGGGCAGGTCGGTCTCCGGCAGGTTGCTGAAGCGCACGAAGCCGTGACTATTGGGTTCGTCGCTGGTGCTGTCGGGCAGGTTGATACCATCAAAGATCACCAGGAGCACGCCGTGGTCCACATACCACTGGTAGGCATGGCTGGCGGCGAGCAGCCGGATGCTGGGCACTTGCAGGCCTTCAGGCAACGTATCTGCCACTACCACGCGCTCCGCCAGGTAGGTGCCGGTGTTCTGGAAGCGCACGGTGTAGGTGATGGGCGTTCCGCCAAGCTGCAGTTCCGCAGGGGTCATCGTCGCAGGTGAAAGCAGCTTGTCGTTGGGATCGTAGCTGCCCACCACGCTGTCGGCCACGGCGCTGAGGTTATCCAAGGGCGTGGCATCGCTGTTGGCTGGCAGCGCGCTCAGCAAGTGGTTGATGGGCGTGCCAAGGGGCACACTTTCCGCCGTGGCCAGGTCCACGGTGAGGTTGACGGTGGCGCCCATGGCCAGCTCGGGAAAGTCCCAGGTGGCGGTGTGCCCGGCCAGGGTGCCAGGCGGGATGGAGCTCTCCACCCAGCTTTGATCACTATCAAAGTTGAGCACTAGCTGGGCATCCATGGGCACGGTGCCGTAGTTGTGGCATGAAAGGAAGAGGCGGTTGTTGAAACCGGGCCTTGCCGGGTCGGCGTAGAGTTGGGCCTGCAGATCCTCGATGCCCGGTATCAGGGTCACGGCGAAGTTGTTCAGGGAATCCGCCATGCCGATAGCGGGCAGGTCGGCCGTGTGGACGGCAGGCGCGATGGCTTGGTAGTAGGGGTAGCCCGATGAAAGTGCAACGGTGTAGCTGCCGGGCTGCACGCCCACCTCCCATGTTCCATCGGCCGTGGCACCCGCCAAATAATTGTCCGGCTGGACCTCCACGGTCCAGTGTTGCGCGGGCGGTTCCCCGATACCGTACTGGCCATCCCCGTCCAAGTCGATGAACACCCGGCCCGAAATGCCGGCATAGGCGCCTGGGCACGTGCTGTTCAACACGGAGCAATAGCTCACAAGACCGGCGTTCAACAGGTTGGTCGTGTAGGGAATGGAGTTGAACGAGGCGGGCCAGTTGGGGAAGCAGAAACCATCCACCTGGGCCAAGTTGGACAGGTCCGCGCTGGTAAGGCTCTCCGGAAATGGGGCCAGGCAGAAGCTCCCGTTGAGGTCGTAGAGGTTGATCCGCAGCTTGGAAAGGCCTTCGGGCCATGCGGCCACATCGAAGCCGGTGCCGTTCACATGGTTGGTGATGATCTCCACGGAATCGACCGTTGATCCGGTCATGTCCACCGTTGGATGATCGTGGCCCAGGACCAGGTCCAATTTGTTGGTTATCACGGCCGGAACCGTGACATCATCGCTGGACGCCCCTTCTGCCGCCAACGTGAAGTAGCCGACCTTCGCTTGGCCCGGCCATTGCAAGGCATTTACATGGGCCGAAAGCTCAAACAGGCTGTCGGGCATGGCGTTTATCCGTACATCGGCCTCCACGGCGGTGATCTCCAGGCTCTCAAGGCCGCTGGGCAGGTCGTGCAGGTCGATTGCGTTGTCCGTGTTCTCTGCGTTTATTAAAAGTGTCCGCAACGCCTCAGGGAATCCGTCAATACTGAAATAGGTGTGTTCCGGATACCAGCAGGAAAAGATCAGCGTTTCCAAGGAATCCAGGTAGCGCACGCTGATGAATGAACACGTATCCAGCTGCGGTTCGATGGTATCCACATACATTACCGCGTATTGCAGTTCATCAATGGCCGGATGCAGGGTATCCATGATGCCGTCATCATCCACGATGCCGGGGATCAATTGATTCAGCACCATGCGCTCGATCGTGTCGGGAATGAACACTTGGGCCTTGGACCCGAAGGCGGACAGGACCATGAGGGTGACAAGGATGCTGCGGAACAGGGGGTACGGGAATGACATGGTAGGCAGGGATCGTGCTTGTTGCACGGTGCCTGCACCAAGGTACACGTTGGAAAGAAGGAATTGGTTGGGTTGGCCCGTGATCTCTGCTCCGTACTGCGCCAAGACCTGCACAGCGGAGGCCTTCCGTGCGCGGCAGCACCGGGCGCACACGACCGGGTTGGTGCAAGGGCCGCTGCGCGGTCCACGATAGGTAGCGTGGATGGACGCCGGATAATCCGTCAACACCAAGTCGTGGAAAATGTCATTACCTTTGCTTCACCAACATCCGTGAAGCATGGCAACCAATCCCCACTTCGGCCCCAATATCAAGCTGTTGCGCACCCGCCGCGGCCGC
>JADZAC010000076.1 GCA_020852835.1 Flavobacteriales bacterium | reverse complement strand
TTGCCCGCTGGCCTTCCATGCGGAAACATGGGCCAACATCTCCGTCCTCCGTTCAGTGCGTGTCATGGCCGCAAACCACGGCATGCGAACTAAACCTCACAAGATGCAGTTGGCCGGAGGCTTACGGACAATTGACATGGACGCGGGCCGCTTCAATTGTGCAACAAGCTGTTGCACAATTGCCCCCGCATCCTTCTGAAACCCTTGCTGGTGAAAGGAAGCGGGCTGTTCGGCCACCATTCAGCCCCGTCGGTTCGCGGCCATCGCGTACTTTGGGAGCATGCCGAGGAAGAGGACGAAAAGCAAGGCGGCGGTCAAGCGGCCGCCCGCAACACGCCGGAGCGCGTTGGTACTGCCCAAGGGCTACGCGGAACTGCTCGCGGCGCTGAAGGAACGGATCCGTGCCGCACAGTTGCGTGCCGTGATCGCGGTGAACCACGAGTTGGTCACGCTCTACTGGCACATCGGCAAGGAGATCATGGAACGGCAGGGCAAGCAAGGCTGGGGAGCCAAAGTGGTTGAGCGCATCGCCCGGGACCTGCACCGGGAGTTCCCGGGCATGGGTGGTTTCTCGCGCTCGAACCTGCTCTACATGCGGGCTTTCGCCGAGGCCTACCCGAAAGCCTCAATTGTCCAACAGCTTGTTGGACAAATTCCATGGGGCCATAACGTGTTGCTAATGGCCAAGGTGAAAAGGCCCGAACATCGCCTCTGGTACGCCCAGGCCACCATCGCCAATGGCTGGAGCCGCGCGGTGCTCGACGCGCAGATCGCCACGCACGCGCACCGCAGGCAAGGGAAGGCCATCACCAACTTCAAGCGGACGCTGCCCGCCGGGCGTTCGGACCTGGCGCAGCAGGCGCTCAAGGATCCGTATACGTTCGAATTCCTGGGGATCGCGGAAGGCATGCGCGAACGCGACCTGGAGCAGGCGCTTGTGGCACACATCCGGAAGGTGCTGCTCGAGCTCGGCGCGGGCTTCGCCTTCGTAGGCAGGCAGGTGCCCCTGAAGGTGGGGCGCAAGGACTACTTCGTCGATCTGTTGTTCTACCACCTGAAACTGCGCTGCTATGTGGTGGTGGACCTGAAGATGGAAGCTTTCGAGCCGGAACACGCGGGAAAGATGAACTTCTACCTCACGGCCGTGGATGAGCGGATGCGGCACCCGGACGATAAACCCTCCATTGGGCTGCTGCTCTGCAAGGACAACGACAAGTTGGTGGTGGAGTACGCGCTGCGCGACGTGGCCAAACCCATCGGTGTGGCCGAATGGCGCACGAGGCTCGTGTCCACATTGCCCAAGAAGTTGCGCGGTACACTGCCGAGCGTGAAGGAGATCGAGCGGGAACTTGCTGAATGACCTCCCCCAACCGGCGCTCGCGTGTCGCGAGTGCCAAACTCATTCCACCTCTGGCATTCGGTGTTTCAAATGGTCATGGGCAAGCGGCCTTGAACGCAGGGCCACTCCGCGCAGCCGAGCGGCGGAATCGCAAGTGGCTTCACCACGTGCTCTTCAGCGCAGCCTCCATGCTGGCGATGATGCCGCGCAGGATCACGTCCATCTCCTCGAAGTCGCTGCGCTTGTCGGTGGCCATCTTGTCTTCCAGGGGATACATGCCCACTGCCGCGTACTGTAGGTTGGTGAGTTTGTACCGGTAGCGGTTCTCCTTGAGATCCACGGTGAGGTCATACTCCACGAACTTGCGCGCACGGCCCGGCAAGGCCTCGCGGTCGTGCATGGTGTAGGTGTCGCCGTCAACGCCCAGCTTCACGTACTTGTTTTCCAGGGCGTTGTAGTTCTGCTTGATCCACTTCTCCAGTTTAATACGCAATTCCTCCTTCATGAAAGGGAGACTATCGCTCACGGCCTGGTAGCAGTATTTGTCCGTGATGCTATCTCTTGGGATGATCTCACGCTTGTTCTGGGCATTCAGGTCCCAGACGAACAGGGCAGTGGGCAAAAGGCTGAGGAGGATTTGTTTGATCATGGCATGGAGGGTAGAGGTGGATCGGTGATCTTCCACGTCCGATCGCCTGTGTACGCGCCCTCACTTTTCACCCACGAATGGCCCACAAGGATGAACGCAACCGAAAGTTAGGTCATGGAACATGGCCGCACCAAATTGCGGTTGTGCAAGGTTGCGCGATCGAGCAGATAGCGCCAGCGGGGTGCGTCATCGGTAATTCCCAGGGCCCGGTGAATACCTCCATCGGTGCTAGTGTTCATGCCTGCGCGTTGCGCTTCTCCCTGGTGGGTCTGTTTTCCGCGTGTTGAACGGCAAGCTGCAGCCCAGGGACCAATGGTAGCAGTTCGGGTACATTGCTTTTGCCACAGACCAGCGGCCATGAAGATCAACAACGGGTTTCTGAATGCCAGGCTATGATCGGCGTATCGTGTCGTATCAGGGTACTAGATCGGCAACGGGGGCCAGCGCGAGGGCACTCGGACCGGATATTGCATTGGTTGTCTGCTTTGCTGGACTATTCGCCGCGGTTGGACATCCAACATCTTCCCGGTTCTGTTGGGTTATTGGGGCGAAGCAGGATCGTGTTGAGCGACCTTTGACGGGATCGGTGAGTTCAACAGATCCAACCCAATGAAGCATTTCTCCTCCCTGACCATTTGCGCCGCCTTGCTTCTCGCCGGTGCGGCCAGCGCGCAGTATGAAGTATTGTCGAGCCCGTTCTGGGCTAGCGGTGTGAACAATGACGGCCTGGTTGCCGGCTACATGGCCGGCGGGCCCACCTACCAGTTGTGGAACCCGGACCTGGGCACCACCGAGGACATCGGCGGCATGTCTCCCGATGGCGGCGGGGCCGGACAGCCGAAGTTCTCCACGGACGGGCAGTTGGTGTGCGGAACCGATGCGGGCGGGCAAGGCTCTGAAATGGCCACTTACGACCGCACTGCGGGCACTTGGGCCGTACATGGGGGCATCGGCGGTGAAATGGACGGCAATGTGAGCAGTGCCTGGGATATCTCAGGTGATGGCGCAACGGTGGTGGGCCTGGGGTGGCTGGCGAGTTTTTCCGCCCACGGCATTGCCTGGAACTCAACGGAGGGCATGTTGGACCTCGGCAGTGTGTACCCCGGTGCCAGTACCCGCGCCAACGCGGTGAACGGCGATGGCAGCGTAGTGGTGGGCTGGCAGGATTTCAATGGTCCGTGGAAATCCGCGGTGTGGCGGAAGAACCCGCTGGGCGGCTACTTCCCGAACGAATTCATTCTGATCGATCCCGAAGGCGACCCGAACAGTGATTTCAACCAGGCCGGGGAATGCAGCGCCGTATCGGAGGATGGCACATGGATCGGCGGATACGGCGACTACGCGAACAACAACGAACCCTGGATCTGGAGCGAGGCCACGGGCATGTTGAGCCTGGGTGCATTGCCCAACATGGGCCGGGGCTTTGTTTCGGGCATGAGCGCCGATGGATCGATCGTGGTGGGCTGGTTCGACGGCCAGTTTTTCGGCTCGCCGCGCAAGGCATTCATTTGGACCGAAGCGGACGGCTTGCAGGACCTGAACACGTATGCCACCACGGTGCTGGGCGTTGTCCTCAACGGCCAGCAATTGTATTCGGCCAGCGACATTTCGCCCGACGGGCACTACATCACCGGCACCGGCATGGGCAGCTCATTCGACATGTTCGCCTTCCGCCTGGAACTTGGCACCACCACCGGGCTTTTCCCGGATCACGCCAAAGGGGCGATCAATGCTTGGCCCAACCCCGTGATTGATGTGCTGAACCTTGAGAACGATGGTGCGGCCGAACTGACCCTTGCCGGCGTGGACGGTGCCGTGGTGCTGCACCAGGCCGTGCCGGGCAGCGTTCAACTGGACCTCTCCGGCCTGGCTGCAGGTGTTTACACCTTGGAGCTGCGTGGACAAGGCGTTGTGCGCACCCGGCGTATTGTGAAGCACTGACCTTGCACCGGCGAGGCGAAGGAGGGGGCCGGTCAGTTCGTGCCAGGCCCCGGAGCTTGCTCCCAAGCATCCTTGCTCCACGGGCCCGCAAGCACGCCCCACAGGCATGTGAGGGGCTTTATTTCAACCGGCCGGGCCAACGGCACGCGCGTACCTTGCCGCCGCTTGGCCCAGCGGCCAAGTGCCCGCATGCCACCGGTGACCACCCTCCCCGAATTGCGCACCGTAGCCGTCACGCGCTACATCACGCCGTTGCGCGAGGGGGGCTCCTTGCCGGCCTTGGCGGAGGCGGACGACGGGTTCAAGTACGTGCTGAAATTCCGCGGCACGGGCCATGGCCCCAAGGCCTTGATCTCGGAATTGATCGGGGGAGAAGTGGCACGCGCCCTGGGATTGCGCGTGCCGGAGCTGGTGTTTGCGGAACTCGATGAAGCCTTTGGCCGCACGGAGGGCGACGAAGAGATACAGGACCTGCTGAAGGCCAGCCGGGGGATGAACCTGGGGCTGCATTTTCTGCAGGGCGCCATCACCTTCGATCCCGGTGCCACGGAGATCGGGCCGGTGCTGGCCTCGCAGATCGTATGGTTGGATGGCTTTCTCACCAATATCGACCGGACGGTGAGGAACCCGAACATGCTGGTGTGGCACAAGGACCTGTGGTTGATCGACCATGGCTCCTGCCTGTACTTCCAACACGCTTGGACCACCTGGGAAGAGCATGCCAAGGGCGGCTTCCCGCTGATCAAGGACCATGTGCTGCTGGCCCAGGCCCGGCGGCTCGGGGAAGTGGACCGGGCATTCCGTCAGCGGCTCACCCCCGCGCTGCTCGGCAGTATTGTGGACCTGGTGCCGGATGCATGGCTGCAAGGCCATGGCGAGGAAGGAACGCCGGACGACCTGCGGGCGGTGTACAAAAAATTCCTGTCGATGCGGTTGGAGCACATGGACGTATTCATCCACAAAGCAGAACATGCAAGGCAGGCACTTGTATGAATATGCGGTGATCCGCGTGGTGCCCGTGTTGGACCGGGAGGAGTTCATCAACGTGGGCATACTGCTCTTCAGCAAGCGGCAGCGCTACATCGGCGTTCGGACCGCACTGAACGAGGCGCGGTTGAAGGCATTCCGCAGCGACCTGGACCTGGAGCAGGTGCGGGCGAACCTGTTGGCCTTGGAACAGATCGCGAGGGGCGATCAGGCGGCAGGGGCCATCGCCCGGCTGCCGGTGGAAGAGCGCTTCCGCTGGCTTACGGCCGTGCGCAGCACGGCCATTCAAACATCGCGCCCGCATGCGGGCATCTGTGCGGACCTGGAGGCCGTAACCGAGCGGTTGTTCGGGGAGCTGGTGCTGTGAACGGGGGCCTGCCCGGATGGAGCAACCGGAATGCGGCTCAACGCAGCAGGGTGATGAAACCGTTGCGCTCCAGGTCCGAAGCTGGATCACACGGGTCGCGCATGGTCATGCGGTACACATAGACCCCGGTCGGCAGGCTGGCGCCGTCCCACTTTTGCAGCGGGTCTGATGCGGTCCAGAGGCCGTTGCCCCAGCGGTCGAACACCTCCACTTGGTAGTTCAGGCCGGGAATGTCCAGTTCACCGGGCCAGGTATCGTTGATGCCGTCGTTGTTGGGCGTAAAGGCGGTGGGCAGAAAAGCGGTGGGCGCGGTGCGCACGTCAATGTGCACGCTGGCCGTGTCGTCGCAATGGTCGGGCCGGGTGCTGTAGAAGGTGAAGTCGTATTCGGCGTAGTGCTCCAGGTCCACTTGGAAGGCGCCCCTGCATTGGTTCAGCACCAGGCGATTGCCAACGAAGAAGGCGCAGGAATCGGCATCGCTGGAGAATTGCACCCGGATGCCCGGTGTGCACGGCACCTGTTCTGCGGTGAACAGGGCCGGGAAACGGGGGCGCACATACACGCTGTCCACTACCGGGATGCTGCCGCAGCCCAAGGTATCGTACCCGCTGAGCGAAATGGGCTGCCACCCGGGTTGGTGGAAGGTGATGGTGGGGAAGGCCTCCTTGCTGAAGCCATCGCTGCCCCAGTGCCACGCCAGGGAATCCGCATTGGATTGGATCAAGATGGCCGTGCCGGGGGAGTTCAGGCAGAGGCTGTCCGGTGCGGTAAATGAGACCGTAGGCGCGGGAAGCAGGGTCAAGAACAGATCTTCCGTGGCGGTGCAGCCGATGGTGGTGTCCGTGGCGGTTACGCTAACCAGGCCTTCCAAGCCTACGGGCACGGTGAACGACTCCGTGGAGTCGCCCGTGCTCCATACCCAGAGGTTGGGTTCAAAGCCCCATTGGGGATCGGCCGAGAGCACAGGCGGTTCCGAAGGGCAGTAGGAGGTGGCCCCGCCGATGGTGACGCCCGGCTCGCCCAAGGTGACGAAGAGCCAGTTGGGGCATGGGCCGCCGTTGATCAAGGCCACATAAACCCCGGCAGGCAGCCCGGTGCGGGTCATGGTGGTAATGGCGGGGTCGTCCGTCCATTCCCAGGTATATGGCCCGGGGTTCACCGTAAGGGTGATGCTGCCATCGCTCATGCCCGCGCAACTGATGTTTTCGGTAACGGTGAGCGTGCCCAAGTCCTGTACCACGGGCGGTACGATGACGGTATCGATCTGGCTCACGCACCCGGAGGTGTCCGTTACCGTGACCGAATAGGGCCCGGCCGTGAGGCCGCCCGCCGTGGCGGCGTTCAGCCCGGGCGCATGCTGCCAGTTGAAGGTGTACTGGCCCGGGGAGTTGAGCACCACGGTGATGGACGCATCGGCATCATCCGGGCAGGTGGGCGGGTCGATCACCACGGAGACATCGCAGGGCTCCTGCGCATGCAAGGGCCACGCCAAGGCGAAAAGCAGCACGTGGACCAATGCGCGCATGGCAGCGGGAACGGCCCGGTAAACGCGTGACGGAAGGAGGATGTTGCCTTTGCAGCAGGCCGTTCCAGCGGACATTATTTGAGCACGTCCGGCATGATGGCCTTGAACCGTTCAAAGCGTGGTTTGGAAACGCCCCGGATGTAGGGCTGGTCGGGGTTCCGTTCGGCGTAGTTCTGGTGGTATTCCTCGGCCGGCCAGAATTTCACGAAAGGTGCTACTTCGGTCACGATGGGGCTGTTGTACCGGCCGGAGGCATCCAGTTCCCGGATATAGCCTTCAATGAACGCCTTTTGTTCGGGCGTGTCATAGAATGCCACGGATCGGTACTGAGGGCCCGCGTCGGGGCCTTGCCGGCTGGGGGTAGTGGGGTCTTGGCTGGCAAAGAAGACCTTCAAGAGTGTAGGGTAATCCACTACGCTGCTGTCATAATGCACTTCCACGGCTTCGGCGTGGCCGGTTTTGCCATCGCTCACCTCCTCATAGGTGGGGTTGGGTTCCGTGCCGCCGGAATAGCCATTGATCACGGACTTCACGCCGCGCACATGCTGGAAGATCTCCTCGGCGCACCAAAAGCAGCCTTCAGCGAAGTGGGCCACGCTGAGGTGGGCGCCCACCGGCTGTTGTTCGCGGGCGGCGGCACGCGCCGGGTTCGTGTCGTTCATTGTATTTCCACAGGCTGCCAGTAAGACCACCGGCAGGGCAAATGCCGTCAAGCGTTCCATGCGGGGTGTGCAAAGGTACCATGTGCAAACGCAGTTCGGGCCGGATCGGTGTGCGGGGCTTGTCGATAGGTGCCCGTTGACCGGATGGGGGTCCCTACTTCAGGATGCGGGCCATGTGCGCCTGGATTGAAACGGGGCCATTAACTTTAGCCGTGTCCTGTTCGGTAACCGTTTCCCTATCGGCTGGATGGTTCGGCATGAAGGGCGGGATCCGGGCCGGATACAAGAGTTACGCGAACACTAAACATCAAGGATCATGGCGACAGAGAACATGCAAGGTGCAAATGGAGGAACGGGGCAAGCCGCTCCAGCAAAATGCCCGGTGGTGCACGGTGCGCACCAACAACCTGTGGCCGGCCGCGGCATGCGCAACCGCGACTGGTGGCCCGAGCAACTGAACCTCTCCATCCTGCACCAGCACCAGCCGGTGAGCAGCCCCATGGACCCGGACTTCAACTACCGCGAGGCCTTCCTGAAGCTGGACCTGAAGGCCGTGAAGGCCGACCTCACCAAGCTGATGACCGGCTCGCAGGAATGGTGGCCGGCCGACTGGGGCCACTACGGCGGCCTGATGATCCGCATGGCCTGGCACATCGCCGGCACCTACCGCACGGCCGATGGGCGCGGCGGCGCGGGCACGGGCAACCAGCGTTTCGCACCGATCAACAGCTGGCCGGACAATGGCAACCTGGACAAGGCGCGGCGCCTGTTGTGGCCCATCAAGCAGAAGTACGGCAACAGCCTCAGTTGGGCCGACCTGTACATCCTGGCCGGCAACGTGGCCTTGGAGAGCATGGGCTTCAAGACCTTCGGCTTCGGCGGAGGGCGAGAGGACATCTACGCACCCGAGGAGGACGTGTACTGGGGCGCCGAGGCCGAATGGCTCGCCACCAGCGACAAGCCCAACAGCCGCTACTCCGGCGATCGCGACCTGGAGAACCCTCTGGCGGCCGTGCAGATGGGCCTGATCTACGTGAACCCCGAAGGACCGGACGGCGTGCCCAGCGCAGTGGCCTCGGGCCGCGACATCCGCGAGACCTTCAAGCGCATGGCCATGAACGACGAGGAGACCGTGGCCTTGATCGCCGGTGGCCACACCTTCGGCAAGATGCACGGCGCGGGTGACGCCAAGCTGGTAGGGCCTGCGCCCGAAGCCGCGCCTTTGGAGGAGATGGGCCTGGGCTGGATCAACAAATTCGGCAGTGGCAAGGGAAATGATACCACCACCAGCGGGCTGGAAGGCGCCTGGAAACCGAACCCCACCACCTGGGACGATGGCTACTTCCGCATGCTGTTGGATTACGACTGGGACCTGGTGAAGAGCCCTGCGGGCGCCAACCAGTGGGAGCCGGTGGGCCTCGCTGAAGAGGACTACATGCCCTCCGCGCACGACCCCAAAAAGAAGGTGAAGCCCGTGATGACCACGGCCGACCTCGCCCTGCGCATGGATCCCATCTACGCACCGATCTCGCGCCGCTTCCGCAAGGACCACCAGGCCTTTGCCGATGCCTTCGCCCGCGCCTGGTTCAAGCTCACCCACCGCGACATGGGGCCCAAGAGCCTCTACCTCGGTCCCGAAGTGCCCAAGGAAGACCTGATCTGGCAGGACCCGATCCCCGCCGTGGACCACAAGTTGATCGATGCCAAGGACATCGAGGCGTTGAAGGCGAAGGTGCTTGGCACGGGTTGCAGCGTAAGCGAGCTCGTGGCCACTGCATGGGCCAGTGCCTCCACGTTCCGCGGCAGCGACAAGCGCGGTGGTGCCAACGGGGCGCGTGTACGCCTGGCCCCGCAGCGGACCTGGGCGGTGAACGACCCGGCGCAATTGAACAAGGTGCTAAGCGCGTTGGAGAAGGTGCAGCAGGAGTTCAATGGCGCGGCAAAGGATGGTAAGAAGGTGTCCCTCGCCGACCTGATCGTGCTGGCCGGTTCCGCCGCTGTGGAGAAAGCCGCTACGGACGCCGGGCACAAGATCACCGTGCCCTTCACCCCCGGCCGCATGGACGCTTCAGCGGAGCAGACCGATGCGGAGAGCTTCGCCGTGATGGAGCCGCAGGCCGATGGCTTCCGCAATTGGCAGAAGCAGGCCTACAGCGTGCCCGCCGAAGAACTGCTGATCGACCGGGCGCAGCTGCTCACCCTTAGCGCACCGGAGATGACCGTGCTCGTGGGCGGCCTGCGTGTGTTGGGCGCCAATACCGGCGGCAGCAAGCACGGTGTGCTCACTGATCGCCCCGGCCAGCTCACCAACGACTATTTCGTGAACCTGCTGGACATGGGCACCACGTGGACCGCGCTCAGCAATGGCCACACCGGCACCTATGAAGGCCGGGACCGCAAGACCAATGCGTTGAAGTGGACCGGCACATGGGTGGACCTGATCTTCGGCAGCAACTCGCAACTGCGCGCCATCAGCGAGGTGTACGCCCAGAACGACGCCAAGGAGAAGTTCGTGAAGGACTTCGCGAAGGCTTGGGCGAAGGTGATGGAGCTGGACCGCTTCGACCTGAAGTGATCAGTGCGCAGCGAAAGAGCAGAGGCGGTCCGCAGGGGCCGCCTCTTCCCGTGGGCTATGCCTGGTCCGCGTAGCGTGCCTTGTTGAAGCGCTTCTTGTCGGCCTTGAAGTCGCGGGCCCCGGTGGCCCCGCCACCGCTGCCTTCGTCTACGCGCACCTTGCGGCCCTTGTAGTTGGCGGCCTTGAAGTGGCCCATGGCCTCGTCGAAATGGTTGGCGTCGATGTCGATGAAGCTGTACATGTCCTTGAGCAGGATGCGCCCGAAGTGCTGTCCGGTGAGGCCGGTGATGCCGCAGAGGTAGCCGAGCATGCGGCCTTTGTCGAAACCGTCCTTGGTGCCCAGGTTGATGAACATGGAGCGCATGGGACCGGCGTGGGCACGGCCGAACTCGGACTTCTCCTTGCGTTCGCGCGGATTGTGGTCCTTGCGGGCGAGGTCCACATTGAGGTCGCGGGCGCCCACGTAGTTCTTGAGGACGCGCTCGAACTCGAGCGAGACGATACGCTGGATCAGCTCCTCGCGGCTGAGGTCGGCCAGGTCCAGCTGTACGGCATCCAGGAACCGCCCGATGCCTTCCTGGTCCACCTTCACTTCCTTGATGCGGCGCACCATGGCGAGCAGTTGCCGCTCGCAGATCTCGGCCCCGTCCGGCACGCGCACATAACCGAAACGGACCTTGAGCTGGCGTTCCAGTCCGCGGATCTTTGCGATGTCGCGGCTGCCGATGATGCTCAAGGAGATGCCGGTCTTGCCCGCGCGCCCGGTACGGCCGCTGCGGTGGGTGTAGCTCTCCAGCTCGCCGGGCAGGTCGAAGTGGACCACGTGGCTCACGTTGCTCACGTCGATGCCGCGCGCGGCCACGTCGGTGGCGATCAGCAGTTGCAGGTTCTTCGCGCGGTAGCGTGCCATTACACGGTCGCGCTGCTGCTGGCTAAGGTCGCCGTGGATGGCATCGGCGTTGTAGCCATCGCGCGTGAGGTGCTCGGCCAGTTCCTGCGTATCCTGCTTGGTGCGGCAGAAGACGATGGCGAACATCTCGGGATCGGCGTCCACGAAGCGCCGCAGTGCGAGGTAGCGGTCGCGGGCCATCACCACGGTGTACTGGTGGGTGATGGCCTCGTTGGCCTTGTTGCCGCCGCCCACGCTCACCTCTTCGGCCTCGCGCATGTAGTTGCCTGCGATGCGCCGCACTTCCTGGCCCATGGTGGCGCTGAAGAGCCAGGTGCGTTTCTCAGCGGGGGTGCGCTCCAGGATGGTGGTGATGTCCTCCTGGAAGCCCATGTTGAGCATCTCGTCGGCCTCGTCCAGCACGGCCACGCGTACCTGGTCCAGTGCCACGGCTTCGCGCTCCAGGAGGTCGATCAGGCGGCCGGGCGTGGCCACCACCACGTTGGCGCCGCGCTGGATGCCGCGTATCTGTTCGCGGATATTGGCGCCGCCGTACACGGGCACCACGCGGATGCCGGGCAGGTGCTTGGCGAAGTGTTCCAGGTCCTTGGCGATCTGCACGCACAGCTCCCGGGTGGGCGCCAGCACCAGGGCCTGCACGTGCCGGTCCTCCACATCGATCGCCTCCAGCAAGGGAATGCCGAAGGCGGCGGTTTTCCCGGTGCCGGTCTGCGCCAAGGCCACCACATCACCATGTCCTTGCAGGAGCATCGGGATCGTTCTGGCCTGCACGGGCGTAGGCTCCTTGAAGCCGAGGTCAGTGAGGGCACGCAGGATCTCGGCCCGAATACCGAGCGTTTCAAAGGAGGCCATGGGAAGTGGAAGGGGGGAAATCCAGTGCCGATCGCGGCAAAGGGGGCGCAAAGGTAAGCTTTTGGGAATGAATGGGGTGGAGTGAATGCCATGGCCCAGGTCCGGGGCCGGGAAATGCGGTGCACACCCGTGCCCCTACATTCGCGCCGATGTACCTGCTCTCGGCCAACGGCACCCTGCGCACCATCCTCATCCTGCTCATCATTTGGCAGCTATTGCGGCTGTGGATGAAGGTGCAGCAGGGCAAACGGCCCGGAAGCGGCACGCGCTGGACGGCCGATCCCCAGCGGCCCAAGGGGGAAGTGCGCATCGAGCGGGTGGAAGGGACGGAGCGGCGCCCCCCGCCAAGAGATGTGGAGGATGCCGACTTCGAAGTGATCAAGGACAAACCCGAGCATTGATGAGCAACGCCCCTTGGAAGAAATGGCTGCCGTACGCGGTGGCCATTGCTGCATTTTTCGTGTTGGCCGTAGGCTACTTCAGTCCGGTGCTGGAAGGCAAGCGGTTGAAGCAGCAGGACATCATGCAATACCGGGGCATGGCCCAGGAAATGGTGGAGCACCGCGAGGCATACGCTGGTGATGAACCCTTGTGGACCGGCAGCATGTTCAGCGGCATGCCCGCCTACCAGATCGGGGTGGTATGGCCTTCCAATGCGCTCAACTGGCTGGATGCGGTGATGCACGGCTTCCTGCCGCGCCCGGCCTCGTTCATCTTCCTCTATCTGGTGGGCATGTTCATCCTGCTCTCCTGCCTGCGGGTGGATCCATGGCTGGCGCTCATCGGGGCCATCGCCTTCGCTTTATCCTCCTACTTCCTCATCATCATCCATGCGGGGCACAATAGCAAAGCCACGGCGGTGGGCTACATGCCCATGGTGCTGGGCGGGCTGTATGTGCTGCTGCGCGGGCGCAAGCTGCTGGGCGCCGCGTTGTTCGCCCTGTTCCTCGCCATGCAGGTCCACGCCAACCACCTGCAGGTCACCTACTACCTGGCCCTGTTGTTGGCCTTGTTCGGCCTGGCCGAGCTGGTGCGCGCCGTGCGGGAGAAGCAGCTGCCCGGCTTTGCGGGCAGGGCCGCGCTGGGCGTGGTGGCCTTGGCCTTCGCCCTGTTGTGCAACACGGGCCTGCTTTGGAGCACGTGGGAGTACGGGCAGTACACCACGCGTGGCAAAAGCGAGCTCACCATCGGCCCCGATGGTGCACCCGACGTGGCCAACAAGACCAGCGGCCTGGACCGCGACTACGTAACGCACTGGAGCTACGGCAAGCAGGAGAGCCTCTCCTTGCTGGTGCCCAACATCAAGGGCGGCGCCAGCGGATCGATGATCCAAAGCCAGGAAGACCTTGCCGCCATCCAGGACCCCGGTTTCCGCAAGGCCGTGCTGGACATCTATCAGGGCGGCGGATACGTGAACAACTACTGGGGCGACCAGGAATTCACCAGCGGGCCGGTGTACATCGGGGCCGTGGTGGTGTTGCTGATGCTGTTGCTGCTGGTAGGGGCCGAGGCCCGTGCGCGCTGGTGGATGCTGGCGGCCATCCCCATGGTGGTGCTCATGGGCCAATTAGGCAGCCCGGTGCTGGTGGGCCTGCTGCTGATCGCATACCTGCTGGCGGGCTTGTTTCTGTGGAAGGACACCTTGGCGTACGCGCTCTTTGCCGCGTTCCTGCTCACGCTGCTGCTCAGCTGGGGCGATAACTTCATGCCGCTCACGGACTTCTTCCTGGACCACGTGCCCGGCTACAACAAGTTCCGCGCGGTCACCATCATCCTGGTCATCGTGGAACTGGCCGCCCCCGTGCTGGGCGTGCTTTACCTGCAGCGCTTGGTAAAAGGGGACAAATGGGACAAACCTGCGGAAAAGGCCTTCCTCATCACGGCAGGGGCCTTGTCCTTGGTGCTGCTGCTGTTGGCCGTGGTCCCGGCCAGCTTCCTGGAGTTCTTCAGCGATAAGGAAGTGGCGCAGCTCAGCGCCCAGGCCGCCAACAACCCGGGCACACAGCAATACATCGACAACCTGAAAGCGCTGCGCACGGGCGTGGCCAGCGCCGATGCCTGGCGCAGCCTGCTGCTGGTGCTCCTGGGCAGCGGCCTGTTGTTCCTCTTCGGCCGCAGGCGCATTGGCCCGGCCGTGCTGTTCGCGGGCATCGGCGCGCTGGTGCTGGGCGACCTCTGGAGCGTGGACCGCCGCTGGGTGAACAACGACAAGGATGCCAAGGGGCAATACATCGCCTGGGAAGACCAGAGCAGCAGCGACCGCCCCTACAAGCCGCAACCGGCGGATATGGCCATCCTGCAGGCGGAAAGCAACGCGGCCACCGATGCCGACTACGAGCAGGCCATTGCGCGGTTGAAGCAGGCCAAGAGCAAGCTCAGCGGCACGCAGCGCCTGGTGAGCAAGGAGGACGAAGTGTACACGCGCTTTGCCAGCCTGCGCCGCACCACGGATTTCCGCGTGCTGTCCTTGCGCGGCACCTTCCAAAGCACGCGGGAGAGCTACTTCCACCGCAGCATTGGCGGCTACCACGGTGCCAAGCTCAAGCGCTACCAGGAGCTCATCGAATTCCGGATCTCGCCCGAGATGAACAACGTGATCGGCGCCTTCGGCGAAGGCGCCACCATGCAGCGCATCGACAGCGTGCTGGCGCACCAGCCCGTGCTGAACATGCTCAACACCAAGTACATCATTTACGCAGAAGACCGCGCGCCCATCACCAACACCCATGCACTGGGCTCCGCCTGGTTCGTGGACGAGGTGCGCCAGGTGAAGAACGCCGATGAGGAGATCACCGCGCTGGGCACCATCGATCCCAAGCGCACTGCCTTGGTGGATGCCCGCTACTTCGGGGAAGTGGCCGGCGCTGCCAAGCCCGACCCCGCCGCCAAGGCCAGCCTGTTTGAGTACCGCACCAATGCGCTCACCTACAAGGTGAACAGCGCCAACGGCGGCGTGGTGGTGTTCAGCGAGATCTGGTACGGACCGGACTGGAAGGCGGAGATCGACGGCAAGCCCGCGCCGTACGTGCGCGCCGACTACGTGCTGCGCGCCATGCAGGTGCCCGCAGGGGAGCACACCGTGCGGTTCTACATTGAAAGCAAGCCTTACCAGGTGGGCGGCACCGTGGCGTCGATCGGTTCCTTCGTGTTGTTGGCCTTGGTGCTGTTGGCGCTGGGAGTGGAGTGGAAACGGTCACGGGGTGCAGAAGGACGCAGTGAATAGTTCGTTGTGTGGAGGGCTGTGAATAGTTCGTAGGGCGTAGGGCGTAGGGCAACGGGCAGCGTGCAGGGTGTACAAAGGAGTGGACATCGATGGAGTACCGTGCCCTACGCCCTACGCCCTACGAACTTCACCCTACGAGAACAGGGAGTAAAGCACCATGAAACGCGTCCTCATCATCACCTACTACTGGCCGCCAAATGGTGGCGCGGGCGTGTACCGCTGGCTGAAGCTCAGCAAGCTGTTGCCGGAGCACGGTTGGCAACCGGTGATCTACACGCCGGCAAACCCCGAAGTGGTGGCCGATGATCCCGGCTTGGAGAAGGATGTCCGCAGTGACCTCGAAGTGATCAAACGGCCCATCACCGAACCGTTCAATTTGTACAAGCGCTTCACCGGCCGCAGCACCAAGGAGAAAGTGCAAGTGGGGTTCTTGAACGAGAAGAAGCAAGGCGGTTGGAAAGAGGACTTCGCGCTGTGGGTGCGCAGCAATTTTTTCATTCCCGATGCGCGGGTGTGGTGGGTGAGGCCCTCCGTGAAGTTCCTGAAGGCCTATTTGAAAGAGCACCCGGTGGACGCCATCATCTCCACCGGCCCGCCGCACAGCATGCATTTGATCGGCCTGGGCCTCAAGCGTGCGCTGGGCGTGAAGTGGATCGCCGACTTCCGCGACCCGTGGACGGACATCGACTTTTATGTGCAACTGAAACTGACCAGCTGGGCCGATGCGAAGCACAAGCGGTTGGAAGGGGAGGTGCTGCGCGAAGCGGACCGGGTGACCTGCGTGAGCTGGCATTGGGCGCAAGACCTTGAAAAACTCGGCGCGAAACGCGTGGAGGTGATCACCAACGGCTACGACCCCGATGACCTGCCATCACCGTCGGAGCCGGTGGATGAAGCCTACAGCCTGGTACACATCGGCTCGCTTTCGCCTTCACGCAATGCCCCGGAACTGTGGAGTGCCTTGAAGCAGCTCTGCGATGAAGACCCGGCTTTTGCCGCCCGCTTCAAGCTGCGCTTCGTGGGCCCGGTGGACCACACCATTGCGGAAAGCGTTGCGCAGGCCGGGCTGGGCGGGCACTTGGAGCGCACCGGGCGCGTTTCGCATGAAGAAGCCATGCGCCATATACAGCGTGCACGGGCCCTGCTGTTGCTGGTGAACGACACGCCCAACCTCATGGGCATCCTGCCGGGCAAGCTCTTCGAATACGTGAGCACGGGCAGGCCCATCCTGGCCGTTGGCCCGGTGGAAGGCGATGTGTCGCGCGTGCTGGACCGGGCACCGCATGCCGTGATCAACAGGCCGGGCTTGATGGAGCAGCGCGGGCACATCAAGGACATGTTCACGGCTGGGACCAGTGAACCCGACCCGAGGTGGTCGCGGAAAGCCACATGCGGGCAGGTGGTGGAGGAGCTCAACACCCTGTGACGCGGTCATTGCGCATCTTGCGGACGGAATGGGCATCGTAGCACGCCAAGCCACTTGGAACACCCTGCTCACCGTAGTGGGCATGGGCTTGGGCTTCATCAACATGGCGCTGCTCTTCCCGCGCCTGCTCTCTCCCGATGAGTTCGGCCTGACGCGCCTGCTGGTGAGCATTGCCGTGGTGGCGGCACAGGTGGCGCACCTCGGCGGCGAGAACACCGCGATCCGCTACTTCCCGTACTTCCGCGACAAGGCCAACGGCCACCGGGGCCTCTTCGGTCTTATCCTCGGCGTGGCCACCGTGGGCGGTCTCATTGCCATGCTGGTGCTGGCCGTGTTCCACCATCGCTTCACGATCTGGTTCAACGATGGCAGCGGCCTCTACCAGCGCTTCGGTATGCTGGTGCTGCCCTTGGTGATGGCCGAAGTGTGGTTGCTGGTGCTGCGCGGGTTCAGCCGATCGGTACACCGCAGCATCGCCCCCGTCTTTGCCCGCGAGTTCCTGTTGCGCGTGCTGCAAACGGCGCTGATCGCGGCTTATGCGTTGTTAGATATGGGCTTCACCCTGTTCCTGTGGCTGTACGTGGCCACCTTCGTGCTCACCACCGTCGTGCTGCTGTTCGATCTGTGGCGTGCCGGTGAATTCAGGCTGGGCCTTGGCCGCATGCGGGTGGGCAAGCGCATGCGCAGGAGCATGGTGCGGTACAGCCTGTTCACTTTCGGCAGCGGCTTGGCAGCGATCGCGGTGGGCAACATCGACCAGGTGATGATCGGCGCCATGCTCACCAATGGCCTCTCACAGGTGGCGTACTACGCGGTGGCCATGTTCCTGGCGAGCGTGATCATGCTGCCCGCCCGCGCGTTGATGCAGCCGGTGATCCCGCTGCTGGCCGAGGCGTGGAAGCAACGCGATCTGGCGAAGATCCAGATGCTGTACCACCGCACGGCGATCATTCAGATCGTGGTGGCGGCCTTCATCTTCCTCTGCCTGTGGGCCAATGTGGATGCCTTGTTCAGCTTCCTGGACCCCGCGTATGCCGTGGGCAAGCCCGTGCTGCTGATCCTGGGCGCCACAAACGTACTGAGCCTGGCTGGCGGCCTTGGTGCCGGGGTCATCAGCACTTCGCGCAGCTATTGGTTCGATGCGGTGAGCGGTGCCGTGCTGCTGGTGCTGACCATTGTATTGGACTATGTGCTGATCCTGCTCTGGGGCATGCCCGGTGCTGCCTGGAGCTCGCTCTTTTCCATTGTTGCCGTGGTGGGCTGGCGCATTGTTTTCCTCTACCGGAAGTTCAAGTTGTGGCCTTTTGACGGGCAGACACTTCGCGCCATGGGCGTGATACTGGTGGTGCTTGCCGCCATTTCGTGGTTGCCCCACCATGGTCCGGTGGTGGTGGACATCATCTGGCGCACGCTCCTGCTGGCGGCCCTATACTGGCCGTTGGTGCACTTGCTGGGCATTGCACCCGAGCTGGGTGCGCAGGTGCGCAAATTGACGGGCGGTCTGGCTGGGATGGTGAGGAAGCCCTGAGCCTTCGCCGGATGGACCCCAGCCGTTAGGCTTGGGGTGCAGGCAGCGCGCGGATCGCGAAGCTCAAGTGCCGGTCCGTTTCATGCGTCAGCAGGATCAGCTCCCAGTTGTACTTCACGCAGAACTCGTGGACGGCCTCCACCACCCCGTAGCGCACACCGCCATCCCAGTTGCCCGTGATGTAATCGTGCCCGGCGATGATGCCCCCCGGTTTCACCTTGGTGCGGGCCAGTTCCAGCTCAGCGGCGGTCACCTCATAGCCGTGGTCCGTATCGATGTACACCCAATCAAACTGCCCGTTGCGGAACCTCGGCAGCACGTCCGTTGAGAGGCCCAGGTCGATCACCACGCGCCCCTCCTGGATCTGCTGCTGGAACCGTGTTTCCACGCGCACCCTTCCCGAAGCATAGCGCTCGCTGCCCCAGAAATCGACGAGATGGAGCTTGCTTGGCTTGCAGATGTCCAGGATCATGGCGGAAAAGTCACCATGGGCCACTCCCATTTCGGCCACCTCGCCCCCTTTGGGGAGGGCTTCCAGAAAGGCGCTCCTGTCCAACACCACCCGAAGGTTGCGGAGGTGGCGGGCTTCCAGTTCCACCCGGGGTATGCGCCCGCTTTGCGCTTTGCGCACCTTGCCCATCAGGCGGTTCAAGGTGCGGAAAGCGGGCTTGGCCACGCTTCTGGGAAGGAGTTCGATCCAGGACATCCGGGCGGTTTGGGGCGGCGCAAGTTAATTTTCGCCCCCCCAACAACGCCATGGTGGCAGGAATCACCACCTGGCACCAACAGGGCCATCCACTTCCCATGGGAAACAGCATCGCAGCGAAAGTGTTGAGGAATTCCGGCCAGTGGCTGTTGAAACAGAGCGGCACGGAAGTACGCGACCCCGCATTGATGGACGACCCCGTGTTCACGGACCTGTACGCCCGTTGCAGCCCGTTCACCATGACCTCCAGGGAGCGGTTGCATGCGTTGTACAACGCGTGCATGTACGTGGTGGACGCCGGGCTGCAAGGGGCTTTCGTGGAATGCGGCGTTTGGAAGGGCGGGAGTGCCATGATGATGGCCCTCTGCCTGAAGCAGCGCGGCATCACCGACCGGGACATCTACCTGTTCGATACGTTCGAGGGGATGAGCAAGCCGGAGGAGGTTGACCGCACGTTCAGGGGGGAAGGAGCATCGGGAACATTTGAGGAAACCGCCACTGCCGACGATGCATCTGACTGGTGCCGCTCTCCCTTGGAGGAGGTAATGCAGAACTTGCACCGCACCGGCTACCCGGCGGAGCGGGTCCATTTTGTCAAGGGAAAGGTGGAGGACACCTTGCCATCCTCCGTACCGGCAAGTGGCATCGCGTTACTGCGGCTGGACACGGATTGGTATGCCTCCACACGGCATGAACTGGTGCACCTCTACCCCAAACTGGTGCAGCGCGGCGTGCTCATCATCGATGATTTCGGCCATTGGGAGGGAGCGCGCAAAGCGGTGCTGGAGTACTTCGGCGAGCAGAAGATCCACATGCTGCTCAACCGGATCGATTACACGGGGCGAATTGGCATAAAGGCCTGAACCAGGCCAGCCCGATCCTCACTGTGCCGCATTCCCGTAGTTGCTGGCCAACATCGTTCGCCAATGGTCGTCATCAGGCCAGGGGAGCTTCATGGTTGCCAGCCAATGGCGCTTGAAGAGGGTATTGTCCACCTCATAGCAGGAACCCTTGTCCACGGGCTGTGCCTTGGCCCTGCGTTCAACCAATGCTTCCATGGCCCCCACCAGGTCCGGTACCGGCACGGGCTTGTCCAAGCACACGTTCACGGTGCGTTCGTCCAAGGTCGGGCAAAGGATCAGTGGTGTGCATGCCATCGCCGCCATGTCCGCACCCATCAAATACCGGCAGGCTTTGGTCTGTATGGTGAGCGGCTCTCCGGAGAGCAGGCAGTTGCGGATGTGGTTGGTCAAGGTGTGCGGGTTGTGCGTATGGCCCACCACGTTGGGCAAGCGCAAGATCAAGTGGTCCGGGAACCGGCTGCGGACCAGCTCCTCCATGGCCAGTTTGTGGCGGATGTACCCCGATCCACCCAGGGCAGGGTCGAACAAACTGCAGGTGCTGAAATACACGAGGCGGGCGGAAGTGCCTTCCTGGTGCAGCAGCAGGTTCCGTTCGCGGGCATATTCCGCTTCCGTTGCCGTGGTGGAATTGGACACGCCCGAGGCGAAGATGAGCACGCGGGCATCATCCCGGAAGTGTTCGAAAGCGCGTGCGATCAAGCCGGAGCCGAGGAGCATGGGGCGCAAAGAAAGGGGTTGCGCATGAACCGCCGCCCGTAGTTTCGCCGCATGGTGAAGCCTGCCGGTGCCCGGCCCAAGCTGGTTTATTGCACGCCCGTGCTGGTGTCCTTTGCCGCCAATGACATCAACCTGTTGGGCGAAAGGTTTGATGTGAAGGTTTTTCAGTTCAAACCCCGGCGCAAGTGGCATACCCCGCTCACCCTCTTGCGCCAGTTGCTCTTCCTGGCACGCCACCTGCCATCAAGCCGGATCGCCGTGTGCCAGTTTGCCGGCTACCACTCCTTGCTGCCGGCCGTGCTGGGCCGCCTGATGGGGAAGACTGTGCTGCTGGTGCTCGGCGGCACGGACTGCGTGAAGTTTCCTTCGATACGCTACGGCAACTATACCCGTTGGCCGCTCGGGGCCATCACCAAATGGTCCTTGCAATTGGCGCACCACCTGGCACCGGTGGATGAGGCCTTGGTGGAAAGCCGACAGGCCTACACCTCCGATCCGCGCGATCCCCAGGTACAGGGCTATCGTGGGCTGTTCCCGGAGATCCGTACGCCCTGCACGGTGATCGCCTACGGGTACGATCCTGCACGGTTCCGTTGCGATGTGGAGAAGCAGCCGATGAGCTTCATTACGGCGGCCCAGATGAACCCGCCGAATTTCCATCGCAAGGGCATCGACCTGATCTTCGCCATGGCCGACCGGTTTCCGCAGTGTACGTTCACCATTCTGGGCAATACGCCGACCATGAAGTATGAACGGGTGCCTCCGAACGTGGCGCTGCACAACTTCATCCCCTATGAGGAACTTCCGGGGTTCTATGCACGGCACCGGTTCTACTTGCAGCTCAGCATTTGGGAAGGATTCCCCAGTGCGCCTTGCGAGGCCATGCTGTGCGAATGCGTGCCCATTGCCAGCACCGTGGCCGCCTTGCCGGAAATAGTGGGTGATACGGGCTTCCTATTGGAGCGCAAGGACCCGGAACGCTTGCAGCAGTTGATCGAACTGGCCTTGGCTGCCGATCTGGAGGCCATGGGCAAACGGGCGCGGCAACGCATCATGGACAAGTTCCCTCCGTCCGAAAGGCGGAAGTTTCTTGCACTGGTGGAAGGGATGGCCAAGTAGCACGGGCGTACCACGCCGCACCGGGCCGTTCCCTCCATTCCGGGTTAGGTCAATGCACTACGGCAAAGCGCCAAGTGCCGAGCGGTGCATTCCCCTTGGAAAGCAGCAAGGCGTACACGCCGTCGCCGCAGTCCCTCGGCATCTCGATCAGCAAGTTGCCCACGTGCCCCGTGCTGATGATGCGGCCACTGGCATCCAGGATGCTGTAAGCATCGGCCAGGCCTGGGGCCCAGCCGTTCAAGGTGATCCGGTCTTGCTGGAACGCCGGATGAATGGTGGACGCAGCAAGGGTCTCATCGATGCCCACGGGCCCGCCTTTGTACTCCCAGAACTGGGCAGTGGCACCACTGCTGGTGTTGCCCGTGCCCATGTAGCCAGTGCCGCCGATGGAAAACGCCACCGGAGTGTGGGCGCCTGCACCGCCGAAGTTGCTGATGGCCGTCCAACTGTTTGCCCATGGGTTATAGGCGTACATGTCCACCAGGTAGGAGGATCCGTTCCATCCACCACCCGCGTACGGAATGTTGTTCACCACAAAGGCATTTCCTGTTCTGCGGGCAGGCCCGGGCACGTCCGCGCGTTGGGCCCAGCTGTCCGTGGCCGGGTTGTATGCCCAGAAATCCGTGGAGTTCAGGTCGCTGCTGTTGTCATTCCCTCCACCGATGTAGCCTTTTCCCCACACGGCGAAGGCAATGGGCCCGGAGCGGCCCGTGAACGGCAGGTTTGCCCGCTGGGTCCAGGCATTGGTTGCCGGGTCATATTCCCAAAAATCGTTCGGGTAGGGAGCCGGCCCGGTGCAGCCACTCACGAGGTAGGCCTTGCCGTTCAGCACGAAAACACCGGGGGCGGCTCTGCCCGCAGTGGGCAGGGAAGCTTTCTGGTCCCATGCGTTCGTGGCGGGATCGTAGGCCCACAGGTCGTTGAAGAAAGGACCGGAAGGGCCCAAGCGCCCAAAGCCGACGTAGCCGATGCCGTTGATGGAGAACGCTGCACCCTCCCTGCGTGGGCCGCCGGGGAAATCCGCTTTCTGCGCCCATGCGTTGGTGACGGGGTTCCACTGCCACAGGTCACCGAGGTTGCTGCCGCCATTGCTTACGCCGGTGCAGATGTAGCCATGGGTGGCCGTGGCGAAGCCCACCGCCCCCCAGCGGGCCGTGCCTGCAAGGTTCGGGTCTTGGCTCCAGTACTGGGCTGTGCAGTTCACATACAGAAGGGAACTGGCGAGCAGGACCAAGGGTTTCATGTTCCGATGGTTGATAAGGATGACGCAATGTAGGAGGATTCGGTTCCAAACTCAAAAACTCCTCCCGATCCCCACCACATACCGGAAGGCCACATGGTCTGTTTCACCGGCGGGGATGGCGGAGAGTACCAAGGGCATGTCGAAGCGGATGGTGAGCGGCTTGATGTGGTCCAAGGGGCCGAATTTTTTGATGGTGAGCGCAGCACCCGCGCCGGCATCGGCACGGGGCAGGGCCAGCTTCACCTGCGGCGTGCCCAGGTCGGTGATGGTGCGGTAGCCCATGGTGCCCACGTCGCCGAAGAGATACACGTCCAAGTGCAGGTAATCGGCGAGCTTACCCGGATGGAAGCGCACCAGCCCGTCCAGGTCCAGCTCGGCGTTGATGGCCGCGCCGGTGTTGCCCGCGTAGGTGAGGATGGTGTTGCCGCCACCGATGTCCTCGGGGGCCAGATAGCCCGCATAGCCGCGCAGGCCGAGGCCGCCGCTTTGGTGGAAGTGGTTGAGGCCCGCGCCGTAGCCCATCCAATCGAAGGGCACGAAGCTGATGCTGCGCACGTACTTGTTGTCCATCAGGTCCTCGGGTGAGGCGCCCGCGAGGTAGAGCTGGCTTTCGCGCGGGGTGTTGCCGCTGCCGTACTGCGCCATCGCCCGGGTGCGCAAATTCAAGCGGCCCAAACGGGTGCTGTTGATCGCGGTGGCGGCGGCTTGTGCAAAGGGGAATGCGGCGCCCACGCTGGCGGTGCGCACATCCAGCGCCACGGATCCGTTGCCCTTGCTCCAGTCGTAGCGGTGCTCCACGCCGGTGTTCCAGGTGCTGTTCAACGCGTTCAGCTGCCACAGGCCCGGGTAGAGCAGGTAGGTGAGGTCGGCGCTATCCCGCCGCAGCATGAACTTGGCGTTGGTGTAGAGGGAGGTTTCGGTGAAGGGGATGTCCCACTTGAAACCGCCCTCATACTGTTCCAGTCCGTCGAGCAGCCGTGCCGCCACGTACATGCTGGAGCCGTTGAGCAATCGGCCGGTGCCGTTCTCATAGCGGAAGTTGAAGTTGATGGGGTCGTAGGCGGTGTTCACCCCGCCGCCAGGAAGGCTCTGGCCCAGGCCGGTGTTCAGCCAGGCACTGAACCACACCTGGTGCTTGTAGCGCAGGTAGCTGCCGTGGAAATGGGCGCCCACCTTGAGGCCGTCGTAGCCGTTGTACCAGAGGTCGGGCCGGGCGAAGCCTTGGTAGTTGCGCCGATCGGGCCAATTGCCGATATGGCTGTCGAAGGTGCTGGTGAAGGGGAAGCGCAGGCTGTTGTTGAGCATGTTGGCGTCGCCCAGCCGGTAGCTGGTGTCGATGCGCACGTCGGCGATGCCCGAAGGGATGTTGACCTCGGCGTAGTAGTCACGTTGCAGTTCATCGAAGCTGATCCAGCGGGGCAGCACGGTGGCGGTGGTGGGCTTCACGAACCAATTGTTCGGGATGTGGAAGTGGTACTGTTTTCCGTCGTTGGCGGCAACGGTGAGATCGATCGGCATCTGCATGTCGCCCACGCGGCGCAGGTGGATCTGCTGGCCGGCGTCGGCGTTGCGGTGCTTCACGCGCTTCACCGCGTAGTCCAGCAGCTTGCCGGTCTCGATCCACTGGTCGAAGAACCAGTTGAGGTCGGTCTTGGTGTAGTCAGTGAAGCTCTGCCGCATGTCCTCCATATAGGGGTGCTTGAACTTCCACTGGTTGAAGTAGTGGCGCAGCGCGCCGTTGAAGAGGGAATCGCCGAGCACGTATTGCAGGTTGAAGAGCATGGCGGCGGTTTTGTAGTACACCATGCGGTAGCCGGTATGCAGCCCGGAGAATTCGTCGCTGTGCACATTGATCGGGGGCATCTCGTTGCGCACGGCGGCATGCATGAAGCTGTTGTAGGCTAGCCGGTCGCGGGCCAGTTGCGGTTCGGTGTAGCGCCGTTCGTAAGCGGAGGCGGCGGGCGCGGCCACCAGGGTGTCTTCGCCCACATGGCCCATGCCCACGGTTTCAATGAACTGGGTGAAGCCTTCATCGAGCATGGCCCGGTAGGTTTCGTTGTTGCCCACCATGCCGAAGAACCAGTTGTGGGCGATTTCGTGCATGAACAGGGTGCGGTAGCCCGGGTCCTCGTCGCTGTCCAGGGTGAGCATGGGGTATTCCATGCCGTCGCGTGCATCGGCCACCACCATTTTGGGGTAGGCGTACATGCCCACGTATTCGCTGTGCGCGCGGATGCATTTGGCGGCGTATTCCGCGGCGTTCTGCCAGCGGGAGGCGTGGGGCTCGCTGGCCACGGCGATGCATTGGATGCCGTTCCATTCCGCTTGGCCGATGCGGTAGGTGGGGTCGGCGGTGAAGGCGAAATCGTGCACGTTTTCGGCATGGTAGCGCCACACCTTGCGCACGCCGGGCTCGTAGGGCGTGATCACGCCGGGAGCTTCGTTCCAAGGCTTGTCCTTGAAGTTGGTGATGTCCAGCTTGCGGCGCAGGTCGGCGGGCATCACTTCTTCGGGGTTCTGCAGCCAGCCGGTGGCTTCCACCACCATGTCGTTGGGCATGTCCAGGGCCACGTCGAAGGTGCCGAAGTCGCCGTAGAACTCGTGGCCGAGGTGCTGCTGGGTGTCCCAGCCGAATTTGCGGTCGTACACGCTGATGCGCGGATACCACTGGGTGCCATCGAAGTGTTTGAAGCCCCACTGTTTGTATAGTTTCATACGGCCCATGCCGCCCCAGTAGGTGGTGAAGGAGTAGGAAAACTCGGCGTGTTCGCCAGGCGGCAACGGCCGGGGAAGGGTCACGCGCAGGATGGTGTTGTCCGCTTCGGTTGCGGCCGGCGTGCCGTCCACGGCCATGGCGTTCACCGAAGTACCGCGCTCCTTGTTGAGCGGCCTGTTGCCGCGGCCGCTGAGCTGGGCGAGGTAGCTGTTGGGCTTGGCCGCATTGGCGTAGAGGTGGAAGAAGGCCTCGTGGAGCGTGTCGGGTGAATTGTTCCAGTAGGTGAGTTCCACGGTGCCTTGGGCCAGGTCGTTCACCTCGTCCAGCCGTACCTCCATGTTGTAGTGCACATCCTGCTGCCAGTAGCCGGGGTAGGGCGGGTTGTTCTTCCAATAGTAGGGGTTGTCCGCCTGCCGGAAGGTGTTGGGCGGATGCAGCGGGTCGTAGGCTTGGGCGAGGGCGGCACTGGCGGCGAGGCAGGCGAGCAGGAGGGAGGATTTCCGCATGGGGAACGTGGGCTGAACGGGTGCAAATTACCCGTTGGCGGCGGGAAACAAGCGCATGCCTGACCGGTGCGTGTGTTATTCCCGTCGGTTCAGGTTGCGCGACTAATGGGGCCTTGCGGTGGGGGCAAGCGGTGGCCGGGCGGGATCCAGTTCGCTGCGGTGCTCGCGGCGGGCCTTGGCGATGCTGGTGTTGAGCTCATAGCCGATGAGCAGCACGATCATGTTGAAATGCAGCCATAGCTGCACGGCGAGGATCACGCCGATGGAGCCGTACAGGGCGTTGTAGTCGGTGATGTTCTCGAACACATAGGCCAAAGCGCGCGAGAGCAGGAAGATGAGCACGATGGCCAGCACGGCCCCGGGGGTAACGAGGTGGAAGCGCCGTTTTCCCGGGCTTCCGGCGTGGTAAAGCAGGGAAATGGCGGCGAGCACCAGCATCACCGAGGTGGCCCAGCGCACCATGGTAAAGCCGGCGCTCTCCAGGAAGTGGAAGTGGTCGCCATGGTCATGCAGCAAGGAGCGGCCCCAGGAACTGGCGGTGAGCACCGCAGTGGCGGCCACGCACAGCAGGGTGAAGAGCACCATGAGCAGCAGGCTTACCAGGCGCTGTTTCCAGGGGCGGTACCATTCGGTGACATTGGTGCTTTGCCGGAAGCCCTGCAGGATGGCGTGCATGCTGTTGCTGGCGAGGTAGGTTCCGAAGAGGAAGCTGATGCTGAGCAAGGTGCTGTGCTTGCGGATCACCAGGTCGTGCAACAGGCCCTCGATGAAGGCGTACACTTCCTCGGGGAGCATGGCGTGGAAGGCACCCAGCAGTTTCGCTTGGAAGTCCGGTACAGGAATGAACGGGATCAGGGTGAGCAGCACGATCAGTGTGGGAAAGAGGGCGATGAACAGGCGGAAGGCGATGGCGGCGGCGCGGTCCACCAGGTTGCCCTTGAAGAGGGCATGGAAGAAGAAGCGGGAGATGTGGTACACGCTGAAGCCTCCGAAGCCGGGCGGCACGATGCGCTGCAACAGGCCGATGGCCCGGCGCACCGGGCGCTTGAAGAGGAGTTTGCGCACCAGCTTCGCGGCCATCAGCCCATGGCTTTCAGGCTGAGGTCCAAGCTGCGCACCGAGTGGGTGAGCGCGCCGACGGAGATGAAGTCCACCCCGCACTCGGCGAAGGAGCGTGCCGTTTCCAAGGTGATGCCGCCGCTGGCTTCGGTCTCGCAGCGGCCGTTGATGAGCTTCACCGCCTGTTGCAGGTCGGGCAGGTTGAAATTGTCCAGCATGATGCGCTGCACGCCGCCGGTGGCCAGTACCAGCTCCACCTCCTTGAGGTTGCGCGTTTCCACTTCGATGGGTATGGCAATGTTGCGTTCGCGCTGGTAGGCGATGGCCCGCTGGATGGCCTGGGGGATCCCGCCGGCGAAATCGGCGTGGTTGTCCTTGATCATCATCATGTCATAGAGGCCCATGCGGTGGTTGGTGCCGCCGCCGGTGCGTACGGCCCATTTTTCGATTGCCCGCAGGCCCGGTGTGGTCTTGCGGGTATCGAGCACGCGGCACCCGGTGCCTTCCAGGGCATCCACGAAGCGGCGCGTAAGGGTGGCAATGCCGCTCATGCGCTGCATGAAATTGAGCAGCACGCGCTCCACGAGGAGGATGCTGCGCGTGGGGCCTTGCAGGGTGAAGGCGATGTCGCCGGGGACGACGCGCGCTCCGTCCAGCAGCAGGGGGCGCAGGTGCAGGGCTTGGTCCATGCGGGCGCAAACGGCCTGCGCCAATTCCAGCCCGGCGAGGATCCCGTGGTCTTTCACCAACAAGTGCGCCGCCCCCTTCGCATCCGCAGGGATGGTGGCCAAGGAGGTGTGGTCGCCATCGCCCGTATCCTCGGCAAAGGCCCGTTGGATCAATTCCTCGGTTCCTTCGGGCAGCATCAGGGGTCCTTTCGTCCGGCCTCCAAGCGCAATTGCTTCACTTGGAACACATCACCGTTTTTTTTCAGGAAGAAGGTTACCCGGAAATCGCCTTTGGCGGTGGCCAGGTTGCCGATGTAGTAGCTGTCGCCGCCGCGGTTGGCGCCTTCGTGCACGATGGTGAGCCCCCTGGGCGGATGCTCCTCGAAGAACTTGCGCAGGATCTGCTCGGCCTGTGCTTTGCTGTAGTAGTCGCTGGCATTGGGCAGGGACATGTCCACATTGGCCACCAAGTGCCGGGCCAAGGCGGCGGAATTGCCCGTGCCGATGGCGGCCACCACTTGGTCCTTCACGGTGCCTTGGGCACGCAAGCCCGCGAAGGGGAGCAGCAGCAGCAACAGCAGGGATGCTCTTTTGATGATCGGGGAGCGCATGTGGAGCAAGTTTGCAAAGAACGGGCCACATTTGGGCCGGTGCAAGGCAAGGAGTTACGAACAATCCGCCCGGTATGCGCATGCGTTTGATCATGGTGGGCCGCACGGAGCGCGGCTTTGTGGCCGATGGGCTCGGTCATTACCTGGACCGCATCCGGCGCATGGCGCCGCTGGAAGAGGTGGTGCTGGCCGATGCCGGCCGGGGCGAACCGGCCTGGCAGCAGCGCACGGAGAGCGAGCGCATCCTCGCTGCGTTGAAGCCCGGCGAGAAGGTGGTGGTGCTGGATGAGCGGGGCAAACAGCTCACCAGCCCGGGCTTTGCACAGCGGTTGGGCACCTGGCGCGACCAAGGTGCGCGTGAACTGGCCTTTGTGATCGGCGGCGCTTATGGCATGACGGAGGCGGTGCGGGAGCGTGCCGATCTGGTGCTGTCCTTGTCGCCGATGGTTTTTCCGCACCAGTTGGTGCGCGTATTGTTCGCCGAACAACTGTACCGGGCACTGAGCATTTTGAAGGGAACGGGGTACCACCACGGTTAGCGGGCGAAGGGCGCTGCGCTAGCCCGGTTTGCGGCAGAAGATCTTCAGGGAATCGCCCTGGCCGGTTGCGGACAACACCCCGTTCACTGCGGATTTCAACCAACGGAGCACCGGGTTGCCCTCCAGCCGTGTTCGCAGCACTTGGTCCATGTTGCCGGGATCATGGTTTTTCTGGGCCTTCTCCACTGGCACCATGGCATTGCGGATGCGCATGATGCTGATGCCGGTGGAACGGCAGCGGCCGGGGATCAGGCCCGCCCGGCTGATGGCGCGGGAAAGGGAACGGCCCGTGTAATAGTTGAGGTGCTCGGGGTAGTTGAGCATGTTCCAACGGTCGCGGCCGATGTGCCGGGCCAATGCGTTGAAGTTGGGCGTAGTGAGGTAAAGCACGCCTCCCGGCCGCAACAGCGTGGTGAAATGGGCCAGCTCCCGAGCGGGGTCCACCAGGTGTTCCAGCACCTCGAAGCTGGTGATCACATCAAACGATCCGGCTTCATAGTTGGCGGGGTTGAGCAGGCCTTGCTGCATATGGATGCCCCGCCTTCGGCAGGCTTCCACCACCTGCGGGTCGTATTCGCTGCCATACGCTTGCCAGCCGCAGGCCATGGCGGTATCCAGGAAGTAGCCGCTGCCCGAACCGGCATCCAGCAACCGGCCCGTGCTCTTGAACGGTTCAAAAGCGCGCAATAGCTCCAGGTACCGCTGCCGTGTGAGGGGGCTGAGCGCGGGGATGACAGGGTAGTCGCCATAGGTGGAGGCGAGCTCTTCGGCCGTTGGTTGCCGGAAGGCGTAGATCATGCTGCAAGCCGTGCAACGGGCCAGGTGGTGGCGCTCGTATCCGCGGAGGGGGGTGCGCTCCGTGGATGCACACGATGGGCAGGTGCGCGAAGGATACATGGCCTGCCAAAGTAAAGGTTGCCTGTGCAAGGCAAGCGGGGAGCGCTCCGGTTACATTCGCCGCCGGTGCCATGGCCAAGGGGATCAGGTTGCTGTTCATCAGCTATTGGAGCGCGGAGGAACCGCTCGTGCGCAGCACCATTGTGCCGTACCTGCGCCTGATGTCGCGGAGCAACCTGGTGGAACGCGTGTGGCTGGTCACCGTGGAGCGGGGCGGCGATCCACGGGTGCCGGGCCTGGAAGAACTGCCGCACGTGGAGCACATCGGGGTGCCTATGCGCAACAAGGGCCGGGGCTTGTGGGCCAAAGCGGAACTGTTCGTGCGGTTGGTGCTCGTACTACGCAGGCTGGTAAAGGTGCATGGCATCCATGTGGTGGATGCCAAAGGGGCCTTGGCCGGCGGTTTGGCGCACCTGGTGCATAAGCTCACGGCCGTGCCCTACGTCGTGGAATCCTTTGAACCGCATTCGGGCTACATGGCGGACACGGGCACCTGGTCGCGCCAGGGCTTGTATTACCGCATGGCCACCTGGCTGGAACGGATGCAACGGCGTTCGGCCAGGTACTTGGTCACCGTTACACGGAACTATGCGGCCTATCTAATGGGCTTGGGCGTACCGCAGGACCGGGTGCGCATCATCCCCTCCATCACGGAGCTGGAGCAGTTCCGCTACAATGCCGCAGCCCGTTCCAAGATGCGGTCGGCACTGGGGTGGGAACATGCGGTCGTGGGGGTGTACGTGGGGAAGTTCGGCGGTTTGTACTACGATGAGGAAGCCTTCGCCATTTTCAAGCGGGCCAGTGAGGTGTTCGGGCGGGATTTCCGGTTGGTGCTACTGACCAGCATGCCGGTAGAGCAGGTAGACCGGCGGTTGGCGGCGGCCGGGCTGGAGCATGGGAAGGTGATCGTACGCTATGAGCGGCACGACCGTATCCCGGCGTGGCTGAGTGCTTCAGACCTGGCTTTCTCCACGATCCGCTATGCCCGCCACGGGCTGTACCAATCGCCAGTAAAGAACGGGGAGTATTGGGCCAACGGCCTTCCGATACTGCTTTGCAACGGCGTTGGTGATGACCACCGGATCATCCAGGAGCGGCCGTACGCCGGTGCCTTGTTCGATCTGGCCGTGCCGGGAAGCGTGGACCGGGCCGTTGAACACATGAAGGAGCTTGTGGGCCAAGGCGTGGACCGGTCGGCGATCATGGCCTTGGCCCAGGAACACCGTTCGGTGGAGATCGCTGAGCGGGTCTACGAGGAGATGTTCAGCGCCCTGGCGCGGGAAGCGGGCCGGGGCGTTGGCGGCTCCACGCCCTGAACGCGGCCAGCGGCCTGCCTGCCTTGAGGTAGCCGCGTGCCATCACGCGCCGGATCCGGTGCCACATGGCATCGAGCTGCTGCTGCCCGGGCGGGGGCGCCAATTGGCCGGCAAAGCGGTAGAGCTGCAGGTAGCCTTGGTCCAGGCCGTCCAGGTCGGTCATGGCCGAAACATGGCCGCGGCGCATGTAGAGCACGGGTTCGGTGGCGGCGCCGTAGCGGCCACTGCGGGCCAGTTGGAGGTAGAAGGCCAGGTCCTCGGCGTATTTCATGTGCACCGGGAAACGGCACCCGCCGACAACCGATCGGCGCATCATCCAGGTGTTTCCGCAAAACACTTCCGGGCACAGTGCCATCAGCAGGGGGAAGGGAAGGCCCCGGAAGGTGGGCTGATGGACGGGCTGAAGGACGCGCGTGGCATGGTCCATCCGCAGTACTGCCCCGTCGGCAAAAGCGGTATCCGGCTCCTCGATGAGGATCCGGGCCCTGCAGGCAAGGCTGTTGGCCGGCAGCAGGTCATCGGCATCGAAAAAGGCTGCGAATTCCCCCCTGGCCATGTCGAGCCCGTGGTTGCGGGCGGCACTTACACCCGCGTTGGCTTGGCGCACCACGCGGATACGGGAGTCGGTGAACGTGGCCAGCACCGCAGCGGTGCCGTCCGTGCTGCCATCGTCCACCACGATGAGTTCAAAGCGCTCCCAGGTTTGTGCGAGCACCGAGCCTACCGCTTCGGCGATGAACGGCGCCGCGTTGTACGCGGCCATGATCACCGAGATCAGGGGTTGTTGCGGCATGCGGTCCACGTGGCGGGCGGGCATGAAGACCACTGCATGCCCGGCGGCAAAGCTAGCCGTGCCTGCCCGGCGGTGGCGGAGGCGGTTACATTTGGGCGCACCCGCACATGCTGTCCGCTACGCGTATCGTGGAGATCGAGCCATGGGAGTACATGGTGCTCCTGCTCTATGTGGTCTTCATCGGTTTCGTGTTTTCCCGGCGGAAGAACTTGGAGGTACGGCTGAACCCGGAGTTCCGCTATTACGTGTGGGCCCTGTACGCCAAGATCCTCGGCGGGGTGGCCTTCACCCTCACCTACATCTACTACTATGGCAACGGTGACACGTTGAGCTACTTCAACTCCAGCGTGATCCTCTCCCGCATGGCGCTCAGCGACACCGGAAATTGGTTGCACGCGCTGTTCTCGGACAACACCATGGAGAACTATTACCGGTTGTTCGATAATCGCACCGGCTATCCCATGGAGTACGTGTACCTGGATGATCATGCCTATGCCCTGGTGAAGTTCACCAGCCTGTTGGCCTTGTTCGGGTTCAACAGCATATTGCTCACCGTGGCCATGGTGAGCACGCTGGCCTATGGCGGCATCTGGGGTTTCTACCGCACCCTGGCCAGGTACTACCCCAGTTTGCGGGGGCAACTGGCGTTTGCGGTGCTGTTCTTCCCGTCGGTGGTGTTCTGGGGAGGCGGCATCATGAAGGATACGTTCACCTTCACCGGCTTGTGCTGGTTCATCACCGCCATGGACCGCATCTTTTTCCTCAAGCGCAATGTGGCGAGTTCATGGCTGCTGCTGCTCTTGGCATCCTACGTGATGATCGCCATGAAACCCTACGTGTTCATGATGATCGTACCGGCGGGTCTGTTGTGGGTGCTCTACTACCGGGTAAAGCGCATGCGCAATGTGTTCCTCCGGCTCTTTCTGTTGCCGGTGGGGGTGCTGGTGGTGGTGGGGCTGGCGTTTTTCATCCTCACCAAATTGGAAGGCTCCCTTGGGAAGTACTCGCTGGGCAAGGCGTTGGACACGATCATGCTCACCCAGGCGGACATGAAGCGCAGTGAGCAGTATGGCCACAACTACTTCGACCTGGGCGAAGTGGACCATACCTGGGGCAGCGTGTTCTCGAAGTTTCCCCAGGCCGTGTTCGCCGGGCTGTACCGGCCCACGCTGGCCGATGCGAACAATGCGGTGATGGTGCTCACCGCCTTGGAGAACACCTTTCTGCTGGTGCTGTCGTTGTACATCCTGATACGGTCGCGCATCCTTTTCCTCTTCACGTTGCTGCTGAAGAACCCGCTGCTGCAGATGTTCCTGCTGTTCTCCATCAGCTATGCCTTCATGATCGCCATCACCACGCCGAATTTCGGGGCGATGGTGCGCTTCAAGATCCCGCTGCTGCCCATGTTCGTTTCCGCCCTGTTCATTGCCAAGCTGATCTTGGACCGCAGGTTGGCGGCCATCCGGGGGGGGAGGCCATTTCATTTTGAGGCCTACGAGCACGGAGAACCCCGGTCCGCGCCGACGAAGCCGCAAGGGCGCCCCGCGCACACCGCCGCAATCCGCCACTGAGCCGCAGCACGATGCGGCCATGCGGCGCATCAGGTCTGCGTTGTGCGCAAGGACCCGTATTTTGCACGCGCCATAGGTGGCGGAGGGAGGGCTCGATGTCGATCAAACGCAGCGTGGTTTTTTCCTTCGTGTCGCAGGTGCCTGCGGTGGTGTTCAGTTTCGCCTCCGGGGTGTGCATCACCCGGTTGTTGCAGCAGGAAGGCCGTGGTGTGTTCACCACGCTGCAAGCGGATGTGGCCATGCTTGCCCTCTTCCTGTCCTGCGGTGTGCCCGCCTTCCTGGTGTATTTCCTGGCCAAAGGCGCGCATCCCAAAGAGCGGGTGATCGGGCTGGCGGCGACGATCTTCACCGTACTTGGGCTGCTGGTGGCCGCGGCGATGCTTCTGGCGGGCACGGGCTGGCTGGATGCCGGCCGCCTGCTTCCGCCACCGGCGCCGTTCTTCTTCGTGTTCTTCGTTGGCGCCTCCTTGCTGCTGACCTTGGCGCAGTCCTTCCTTGCGGCGATCTTCCTCGGGGAGCGCGAGTTCCGCACGGGCAACCGCATGTATGTGCTCACGGCCGCCGCCAATCTTCTGGCCTACGGCGGGCTTTACTGGGCGGCCACAGGCCAGGCGGGCGACCATGTGCATGCCGTGCTGACGGTCGGCCTTGCGGTGCAGGCTGTGCTGACGGCCGTGTGGGCCTGGCATTACCGGGCCTACGTGCGGGTAAAGCCGGTGCTCTTCGGGCGGAGCGGCCTGCTGGGCCCGGCACTGGCGTTCTCGGCCATGGGCTATCTGGCGGACGTGTTGAACCAGCTGAACTACCGGCTTGACATTTGGATCCTGGGCGACCTGCGGGGCATGGCGGAGCTGGGCACCTACGCAGTGGCTGTGGGCGTGGCCCAGTTTTTCTTCATGGTGCCCGAGCCGATCACGCGGGTGCTGCAGCCCCATCTGGTCAGTGACGACCAGGCCGGGCTGTTGGCCCAGTTCCGGTTCTGGGCGCGCTTGTGCATCACGCTCGTGATGCTCGGCGGCGCGGTGTTCGTTGCCGGGGCGGAGTTGATCTTTCCGTTGGTGTACGGTGAAGTGTTCCTGGCCTCGGCGGTGCCTTTCCGGCTGTTGATGCCGGGGATCGTGTTCGCCTGCATATCCAAGATGCTGGTGCTGCTGGTGGTGCGCACGGGCCAGGTGAAATACAATGCGCTGGCATCCGGTGCGGGTTTGCTGATCACGGTGGTGTTGGACCTTTGGCTGATCCCGGGCTACGGGGCTGCAGGTGCGGCCATCGCCTCCACCATGGCCTACTTCACGGTGATGTGCGTAGTGATGTACGTGGTGTTCCGCCGCCTGGGGGTGCCTTGGGGCAACTACTTCGTGCTGATGCCCGCGGATGTGGGGCGGTTGTTGCGCGGCAAGTTGCGGTAGAGCGGCAGCCCCAGGAAACCGCACGGGCTTCAGGTGCTCAATGGCGCAGTGGCGGGAGCCGCTCCGGCGGTGTTGCAACGGTCCATCAGGAACGCATGCCACGCACGGGCCTGGTGTTCCCAACTGTAGGTGGTGAGCACTTCAGCCTGTACCGGGCGAGGCGTTGCCCCGCCCACGAGCCACGCATGCACCTGTTCGGCCAAGCAGGCGGCAAAAGCAGCCGGCGTACCGGCCACCAAGCCTGCCCCGGTGCGGTTCAGTGCTTCTTCCACCAGGTCAGTTCCGGTACTGGCCTGAAGGATGGGAATGCCTGTGCCGAGGTATTCGATGAACTTGATGGGGAAGATGCCCCGCTTGCCTTTGAAGCCCACATGCAGGAACAGGTCGGCTTGGGCCTGCAAGGCAACGGCATCGGCCTGTCCGAGGCGGTTCATGGGGGTCACCAGGGAGTTGCTTTCCATCCAGGCTTGCAGGCCGTTCAGCCGGGTGTCCATCTCGGTCCGGGCGCCGGCAATGATCAGGTTGAAGTGTTCGGCCAGCCGGGGTTGCTGCTTGGCAAACAAAGACAGGCCTGCCTGTACAATGTCCCATTCCTGTTCGCGGTAGGCCGACCCCAGGTACACAGCGGTGAACAATTTGTTCGGCGCTTGATGCTTTGCCGGTATTCCGGATGTGAACCCGTTGTACACCACCCAGGCGGGTTTAGGGCCGATCACCTCCAGCGCATTTTGCAGCACCAGGGGTGTTGCAGCGGTGATGGCCACGGCCTTGCCGGCGAATTTGCGTTCGGCCCGCCACATGCGCCTGCGGCGCAGTATTCCGCTCAGCCCGCGCCCCATGTGGGTGATCATGTGCAGGCCTACCTCAGGGCGTGCAATGGACCACGGGTCGCGATAGTCCAACACCAAGGGCTTGTTGGTCCGGTGGGCGAAATGGTGCCCGAAGTCGAACGTGGACCAAGATGGGCCCGTAGCGATCACCAGGTCTTGCGGCCCGGCCTGCCGCACCAGTGCATCCGGGGTGATGTCCCAGCGCTGTCCGTGGTCCAAGGGGAGCATCAGGTCGGCCAGTACGCGCAGCGGCCCTTGCAATGCGGTGCCGGTAAGGCGGTGGTATAGGCGGGCCAGCAGGCGTTGGTGCAGGGGCATGCCCGGGGGCATGTTGGTGAGGGCCAGTGGAAGCGTGCGGATGCCCTCGAGACCGGCAGGCCAGGAATTCGTTCCGGTGTGCATGCCGTGGACCACGGTCACCTCATGGCCCTCCCTTTGCAACATGCGCGCCATGTGGTACGGCCGGCGCGCACCCGTGAGGTTGGAAGGTGGAAATGCGGTGGTGAGCAAGAGGATGCGCATTCCGCGAATGTGTTCAGGCGTGCAGGCGCTCCGGCTGAAGATCCGTGATGCCGGGCACATCGGGAGAGGTGGCCGGGCAGCAGTACGGCGAGCCCTTGTGGACGGGCGTGGCGGAGGTGGTGTGGTTGGTCATGTGCATGGCGGCCATCGGTGGCGTTCCTCCGCCCTGTTCATACATAGTTGCTTTCGTGCCGAACACCGGTCCGTTCACGGATCCAACGGGTGATGGGCCGCAGCCGGTCGCGCAGGGCCTTCTCCCACAGGTATTCCCTGGCGGCGTAGGTGGGGAAGTCGCTATGCGGCCGCACTTCCGCCTTCATCAGGGCGTCAAACTCCGCATGTGAAAGCCCCAAACGTTGGAGCACCATGTTGAAGTCGGCTTTGCGCAGGTCCTCCGGGTAGTGGTCCTGCTTCAGGGCTTCCAGGGCTGCCTGCCGGCTCATTTGGCCCGAGCAAATGAGCGTGGAGAGGTGGGCCTTGCGCTTGCTGACATGGAACTTCACGGGCAGGATGTATTCCTGGTAGAAGCGCGTGAAGATGGATTCGCCATGCTTGAAGCCGTAGTCCGTCCATCCGATCGCTGCCGTGATCTCCTGCTTGGCCATGGCCTTGTCATAGTCCAAGTAATTGAGCAGGGGCACCACTTTGATGCCCTTGAACAACACCAGGTACTGCCGGCGGAAGTAGCCCAGGCGTGGCAGCGAGCGCAGGCGGCGGCCGCTGTAGCGGCGCACGATGGAGCGGATGTTGCGCAGGTCTTTTTTATCATGCGACCAGCCTTTCGGGTTCACCCCCTCGGTGGTGAAGTTGTCGCCGGAGATGATGTACTCGATGCCGAGCCTTGCGGCAAGGTTGTAGATATAGGCCACCACGGCATGGTCGGTAGGCAGCTCAATGTCCACCACCGAGGCGCGCAGAAAGGCGAGCTGGATGTCCTTGAATTCGGCTCCGTCCGGGGCCACCTTGTGCAGGTCGAAGCCCAGGTGCTGTACGATGCCCTGGATGTTCCGTTCCGAGATCTGCGTGTTCCAGCCATTGTCCAAGTGCACGAGCAATGGGTTCAGCCCAAGCTGCTTCAGCTTCAATGCCACATACGAGCTGTCCACCCCGCCGCTTACCCCGGCCACGCAATCGTACTTCGCATGCTTGCGGGAACTCTTGATGCGGGCCACCACGGCTTCGAGCTCCTTGCGCCGGTCCTTGTCGCGGAAGAGGCGCACTGGCTCCAAGCGGGCGTAGCGGTGGCAGTAGGTGCACACGCCGTCCTCGTCGAACTGGATGTGCCGGTCATCCCGGGTGTCCAACAGGCAGCGGCTGCACTGCTGAAACGGCCGCTCGGCGGCCAGCGTGCCGTTGGCAGCCAGGGCTTCCTGGTAGATGCCGGAGAGCTGCGCGCCGATAGTGGCCTGGCTGAAGCGGTGCACAGCGGTTTGCCGAACGGCCTCGCGGTTGAATTGCACGGCTCCCGAAGCGATCTGCCTGAGATGGTGGGCGAAGGCATCCGCATCACCCTTGGGGGCAAGCAGGCCGTTCACGCCGGGTTGCACAAGTTCGCCGATGCCGTTCACCTGGTTGCTGAGCACGGGCGTGCCGCAGCAGAGGCTTTCAATGATCACGCAGGGCAGGTTCTCGGCATCGGTGGGGTGCACCAGAAAGTCCGCTGCCCGGTACATGTTGGCCAGCTTGTTCGCATCGCCGACGAATCCGTGCGCGGTGATCTTCAGTGAAGGGATCCGTTGCTTGATAAAGGCCAAGAACCCCGGCACGAGTTCACCTTCGCCAACGAGGTCGATCGCCAAGCGGTCGATCGTTTCAGGGGCCAACTTCGCCAGTGCATCGGCAAAAAGCTGCAGGTTCTTGGTGCCGCTCCAGAAGGCCACCAGCAACAGGCGCGCAGTGCCGGGATGTGGGTGGTGCTGGCCGCGGGCCTCCAGAAAGGCCGGTGCAGCCACATTGGGCACCACCCGGATACGTTCCGCACCGATGCCGTATTCGCCCACAAGCACCTGGCCAAGGTCCCGGGATACGGGCATGACCTGGGTGAAATCGGCTGCTTCCAGCCAGCGCGTCACGCGTTCCTTTTCGCGACGACGGGCGGCCGGGTCCGGGAATTGGGTGTTGATCTTGGTGTGGTAGAAGGTGCTGTGCTCGGTGAGCACCTTGGGCACCTTGGCCAGCCGCTTGTTGAACACGAGCACCTCTGTTTCCGGCGTGCGCACGTTCACATGTACCAGGTCAAAGGCGGTACCCCATTGGCCGAGCGCGCGGCCCATGGCCTTGTTCACCAAATGTTTGAACATGCCGAACCGCCGCAAGAAGCAGGATATGGTGAGCCGCACCTGGCGTGGATCATTGTCCACCAAGGTTTCCCGGATGCGGTACAGGGGGAACAGGCGGAATTCCTTCACGAACTCAACGTGCAAATAGAACACGTCGTGGTGGAGGCCTGCGGCCCTGGCGTGCTCCGCGACGAAGTCGCCGAAGTCGGTCCGCCAACCGGCGATGAACAGGATCTTCTTGCGTACGGACATTGGGTGTTCGGGAGCTGGGCTGGCGGAGGGAAAGTACGGTGGGGTTTCGGGGATGCGTTGAGGTGTGTGCCGGTATGCTACGGGGCATGGGGCACGGGACAGTCTTTGGGCACTTGGTGCGCATTGCCGCTTTGCGCCAGTATCCTTTCCCGGTGCCACGCGGTGATCTGTTCCGTCCACGGGCGCAGGCAATCGGGATATTGGTAACGTGCCAAGGCGGCGGGGTCGGGTCGAATACGCCAGGTGGCCCCTTGGCCGTGTTCCAAGATGCGATGGTGCAGCAAGCGGGCCATGGTTGCAGCATCATGGACCATGCTGCCGGTGTTGGTTTCGGCCAGTATGCTTTCCATGGCGTCTTGTTCAGCGGTAACCAGCAGTATGGGTTTGCCCGAGCCGATGTATTCCAGGAATTTCACCGGCAGGTAGCCCTTGCGGCCGCGGTAGGTCAAGTGCAGCAAGGCATCGGCGCTGTGCTGCAGGTGCACGGCTTCTTCGCGGGGCACACGCCGGGCCAGCTCCACGAAATCCCACCGTTCCGCAGCGAGCCCGAGCTGTTCCATCAGGGCCTTGTCCGTGCTCACCGCGCCAACGATGCGCAGCCTGAACAGCTTGCCCAGGTCGGGCAGGGCCGATGCCAGCCGCCCCAACGCATCAAAGACCAACCCCCAGTCCTGTTCGGGGTAGAGCCGTCCGGTGTAAACCAAGGTGAATTTGTCGTTGGCCACGGGCACCACTGGTTTTATCGCGGGGTCGAATCCGCTGCGGAACACCTTTCCCCTGGGATTTCCCGTGATCGACCGGGCGTTCTCCAGAAAGGCCTGGCTGACCGCGGTGATGGCAAAGGCAGCCTGTCCAAGCTTTCGTTCACGGGCCTTGAACACGGCCCGGCGAACGGCTCCGGACAAGCCGGTGCCGTGACCGCTCACCACATCCATATGCACGCTGGGATCGGCAATGGACCAGGGATCGCGGTAATCGAGCAGGAATGTGGAACGCCATGCCGCGGCCAGTTCAAGGGCGGTGCGGGCCGGTCCCCAACCGGGCACGGTGGCGAGCACCACATCATACCGGCCCAGTCGGGCGGCCACCTCATGGGGCAATACATCCCATCGCCCTGCATGCTCTTCCGTCAACAGGCAATCGGCCAGCAGTCTTATGGGGCCATGGACGGGTGTGTTGCGCAGGCGGTGATGGAGCCAAGCCAACTGCAACTGCCACGGGCGCATGCTGCGCTGGAGGTGCGTGCGCGAGCAGCGCATCACTTCGATCCCGCAGAGGTCGGCATGCCATTCCGCATCGGCATCTTCCAGCGAGGTGAGCACCCCAACACGATGCCCGGCATCACGCAATGCCCTTGCCAAATAGTAGGGCCTTCGCGCCCCGGTACGGTTGAGCGGGGGGAAATAGGTGCAAACGATCAGCACGCTGGGGAGGCTCATCGGGGTGTGGCGTGCGGGTATCGCTGTGAGCGGGAAAGCCGGCGGGCCGGGGGAAAGGGGCGGTCAAGATATCAACGTGGCGTAAATTCCCAAGAGCTGCCTCGCCACCGGCCCGGGTGCAAAGCGCTGTTGCGCCGCCTGGGCGATCTGCTGCCGGTCGAAGCGGTAGTTGTTCATCAGGAGCAGCAGGGCTTCCAGAAAGGCTTGGGGGTCGCCGGGCGGGCAGAGCATGCCGTTGGAGCTGTCCACCAGCTCCGGGATCCCGTTCACGGCCATGCTCAGCACGGGGGTGCCCGAGCACAGGCTCTCAGCAATGATGCAAGGCAAATTTTCCGCCTTGGTGGGGTGCACGAGCAAATGGGCTTGGGCCAGCAGCCCGGCCAGCTCCAGCTTGTCCAGGCGGCCCGGAAAGCGGACCATGCCGCGTTCCACCCAGGCCTTGCACGCATCACGGGCCGGAGGGTAGAGCTCACCGTCGCCCACCCAATCCACCTGTAGCCGGGCGAGCACCTCTTGAGGCATGCGCCGCAATACCTCAATGAACAGGTCGGGGTCCTTGGGGCTTGCCCAGCGTGCGGCCAGCACCATGCGGAAGCGGCCATTGTCAACAATGGGCCTGGGATGAAAACAATCCGCCGCCACGTTGGGCACTGTTTGGACCTTCTCCCGGGCCACGCCAAAGTGTTGTTGCAGGATGTTGCCCAGGTCCCGCGATACGGGGAGCACCTTTTTGATGGCAGGCAGGGCAAACCATCGCCTGACCGCTTGCGCTGCGGCATCCCGTTCGCCTGGCAGCAATTGGTTGATGCCAGTATGGTAGTAGGAGCTGTGCTCGGTTACCACCACGGGCAGCCCAAGACCGGCGGCCACGGCAGGGGCGTTCATCGTTACAGGGGTGCGCACATGCACATGCGCCACGCGGAATTCAAATCGGCGGCCCAGTTGGCGCAAGGCCTGCCGGTAGGCCTTGCGGACCAGCAGGTCGTAGCTGCCGAAGCGGCGCAGCGGCGTGGTGATCTCGCCCCGCAACACCACCAGGCCGTGGTCGTGCTCCTCCTGCCAGGTGATCCCAGGGAAGCGCCGCGGGTGCTTGGCCACGCGCAAGTGCACCACGGCGACCTGTTGCAAGGATTGCAGGGCCATGGCATGTTCGCGGATAAAGATGCCGTCGTGCGGGTTGCCCGGGCTGGGCCACCAGCCCGCCAGAAAGAGCACGGCCTCCCGGCGTTGGGCCGCCGCGGTCATTGGCCCGCACGGTCCCCGCGCCGTAAACGTGCCAAGCGGCGCCGCAGCTGCCCCACCTTGCCCACCGGCGGCGGCAGGGACTTGAAGGCAAGGTCGTTCCGGTAATGTTTGAGCACGAACACGGCAGCATCGGGGCCATCGGTCCATAGGCTGTAATGTTCGGCCGCATGGAGGTAGAGGCCGGCAGCCGCCACATGGGGCAACAACACGTGGAGATGGATCGGCTGATCGATCACTTGCAGGGCCTCGGGCCGGTGTTTGGTCTCGAAGTCCAGGAATTGCGGTGCCGGGATGTGGATCACTACCCTTCCATCCTCCTTGAGCAAGGCTGCCAGTTTGCCGATCAACGCGCCATGATCGCCAAGGGGGATATGCTCCAGCACGTCGGGCAGCACGATCATGTCGAAGGTTCCTTCCACGGGGAGCTGCACGATGTCGCCTACCAGGAACTTCACGTGGTTGCGGCCTTGGAGCCGCTCCCGGGCGTGATCCACGCTCACCGGGCTGATGTCGTTGGCCAGCAGCTTGCCGTTGGGCACTGCATCAGCCAGCAGGGCGGTTTGGGTGCCCACTCCGCAACCGATCTCCAGCACGTTCATGCCATCCTTGAGGCCGTAAGTGCGCAGCCAGTCCATGATGCGCCGGTGGCGCAGGTTGATGCCCGTGCGCACTTGTTTTTCAGCAAAGGCATCATAGAACGACCGTACGTGGGAGCTCATCTGTGCGTGGAAAGTGGAGATCGTTGCAACACCCCGGTCCAACGACCACTGGAATGCCGACAAAGATAGCCGCGGCATGTGCCGCACTTGGGGGCCGTGCGCCGTGCCGCCGGCGCATGCAGGCCGCCCGGATCCCTTTTACCACCTTCGCTGCATGAAATACCTGCTCTGCACCGGCAACCCCGGCAAGATCGACGAGCTGCACGCCATGTTGCCCGGGATCGAACTTCTGTCACTGAAGGATGCCGGCCTGCCTGCGGACCTGCCGGAAACCGGCGACAGCTTCGCCGCCAACGCGCTGCAGAAGGCGCGCTTTGCCCGTGCGCGCACGGGCCTGCCCTGCATCGCCGACGATTCCGGCCTGGAGGTGAATGCGCTGGGCGGAGCGCCGGGCGTGTTCTCTGCGCGCTATGCCGGGGCGGCCAAGGACGACCATGCCAACATGGCCAAGCTGCTCAAGGAGCTGGAAGGCGCCACGGACCGCAGCGCCCGCTTCCGCACGGTGATCGCACTGGTGGACGACCGCGGGGAGCACCTCTTCGAGGGGGAGGTGCGCGGATCGATCACCAGCGCGCGGCGCGGCACTAACGGGTTCGGCTACGATCCGGTGTTTCTGCCGGAGATGAGCGACCTCACCTTTGCCGAGCTGGATGCCAAACTGAAGAATGCCATCAGCCACCGCGGGCATGCCGTATGGAAGCTGGTGCAGTTCCTCTCGGAGCGTCAACGCTGAAGCATCTCCGCCAGCAACCCGTTCACGGCTTCCGCCACGGGGATGCCGGCGGCCTGGAGCATGCGCGGGTAGATGCTCACCGGCGTAAAGCCCGGCACGGTGTTCACCTCAATGGTCACCACCTCGCGCCCGTCGCCTTGGCCCTCCAGCCAGAAGTGGTCGATGCGCACCAGGCCGCGGCAGTTCAGCGCTTGGTAAATGGCTTCGGAGCGCTGCCGTAGCAGGGCCGCAACTGCATCGGGGATGGGCGCCGGCACCAGCTCTTGCGTATCGGCGGCGTGGTACTTGGCCTGGTAGTCGAAGAACTCGTGGCTGGTGCGGACCTCGCACACGGGCAGCGCTTGCACCCGGCCTTGGTGGCGGAGCACCCCGCAGGTAAGCTCGCGGCCGGTTACGGCGGCCTCGCACATCACCAGTTCGTCTTCGGCGAAAGCCGTGGCCAACGCGGCGGGCAGCTCACCGGCGGACTTCACCTTGGTGATGCCCAAGCTGCTGCCGCTGGTATCGGGCTTCACAAAGCAGGGCAGGCCCACCTCGGTGAGGATGCGGGCCTCCATGCCGGGCTGGTTGCGGTGCACACGCACGGAGGTGGCTACGGGAAAGCCCAGTTGCCGCAACAGGCCCGTGGTGCTGTACTTACTCATGGTCAGCGCCATGTTCAGCACCCCGCCGGTCTGGTAGGGCACGCCCAGCATGTCCAGGTAGCCTTGCAGCTTGCCGTCCTCGCCCGGGGTGCCGTGCACGGCGATGAGGGCGGCGGCCAGCGGCTCAGGGCCCTGTCCGCGATCGGCGGTGAAGGCACCGCGGTTGAAGGGCAGGGTGTGGCCATCGCGGCGCACGCAGCTCCATCCGCTGCGTTCCACGGTGATGAACACGGGATCGAACCGGGAGGGGTCGATGGCGTCCATCATGGTTTGGGCGCTTTTGTGGCTGATGACCGATTCGCCGGTATATCCGCCGCGTACTACGGCGATGAAGGGCAGGGGCATGGAGGCAGGCTGGTTGGCCCAAAGGTGGCGGACGGGCAACCGGTGGCCGCAGGCGGCGGAGGACAAAAGCGAACGGTGGCCTGTTGATGCCGCCCCAAGCGCGGGGAGTATATTCGCGCCTTGCCGCAAAAAGGCCATCCGGCCCTGCGGCCCTGCGCATGCCCGGGCGAAGAAGCTTGTTCCTGTTACTGGCCCCCGTGGCGCTGGCGGCCTTGGTTGTGCTGGCGTCCTGGTGGTGGATGGCGGGCTATACGCGGCACAATGTGCAGGTAAAGGTGCCCGACCTCCAGTCCATGACCTTTGAGGAAGCGGTGCAAGCATTGGAAGCACTGGACTTGCGTGCGGAAGTGATCGACTCGGTGTATGCGGAGGAAGCGCCCAAGGCCAGCGTGGTGGACCAGGATCCCGACAGCGGGAAATTCGTGAAGCCGGACCGCACGGTGTACTTGGTCATGAACGCCACCCAGCCGAAGATGCTCAACATGCCCGACCTGGTGAACCTGAGCAAGCGGCAGGCCTTGAGCGTGATGGAGATCCTGGGGTTGAAGGTGGCCGCAGTGGAATACCGGCCCGATCCCTGCATGGATTGTGTGGTGGCCCAATTGTACAAAGGCCAGGCCATCGCGCCGGACAGCCGCATCCGCAAAGGGGAAGCCATCACCCTGGTGCTGGGGCAGGGCCAGCATGGCGGGGAACAGGTGCCCGTGCCCGACCTGCGCGGCATGGCCTATGCGGAAATGAAAGCAGTGCTGGCCATGGCCTCGTTGAACCTGGGCCTGGTGGTGGAAGTGCAGGGCTGCGGCAATAGCGGGTGCGATACCGCGTTGGCAACGGTAGTACGCCAATTCCCGTCACCGGATACGGAAGAAATGATCAGTCCGGGCGGCATGGTGGACGTCTGGCTCTCCATGGACACCACCTCGGCCACCCCTTGAAACAATCCCTTCACATGATTGCATCCCTTGGCCCGCGGATACTCGTGTTGGCCGGCCTGTTATCGGCCAACGGGCTGTCTGCACAGGAGGTCATTGCGCCCCTGGGCTTCATGCCCCGGCCGGACAACCCCGCACGGCTGGAGAAAAGCGGCGGCCTCAACGAGGTGTTCCTGTACACCAACAACGGCCAAACCTTGCCCGTGATCGACGACTTCTCCGTGGACCGCACCCGCCACCGCAATGCCCAGCAGGGCGATGCCGATGTGCACTATTCGGAAACCATCTACCGCATTGAGGTCGGCGGCATCAGCACCCCGGGCATGGCCTACCTCACCGACACCAGCTTCCACTACACGGTGGAAGTGCAGGACACGGCCGTGCTCATTACTACCGTGGCCAACCCGGCGGTGGTGGCCATAGTGCGCGACCTCACGGCCTATCCTCCCAGCGAGCAGAGCATGTTCCTGTGGCCGCCGTATACCGTCATCGATACCGTGGGCACCACCACGCCCGATACCCTGGCCCTGGAGCCGGACATGCTGCAGGATTCCATGCTGGTGTACACCGTGGACCCCGACCCGCGCACCTATACCAACCCGGACAACAGCCTGCGCCCCTGGATCCTTTGGGAAGATGATGACGCCTACGTCAACAACACCTTCCCGGTGGCGCCGCCCACCATCGGCGTGGCCACCCTGGACGGCATGGACCGCACGGGCTATCCGTACGAACCGCTCAACCCCAACCTGAACGGGTCGGCGGACAAGCTCACCTCGGTGCCCATCGACCTGGCCTACCCCGCCAGCGACAGCGTGTACCTCAGCTTCTTCTGCGAGCCCATCGGCCGCAGCGGCGACGACCTGGCCCATGCCGAGGACAGCCTTTACCTGGAGCTCTATGCACCGGACGAGAACGCTTGGTATCCCGTTTGGAGCGCGCCAGGCACGGCCCCCCCCGACCAGTTCCGCCAAGTGATGGTGCCCATCACCGAGGTGAAGTTCCTCAAGGACGGCTTCCGCATGCGCTTCCGCAACGATGCCACCTTGGGCGGCATGGTCGATCAATGGCACATCGACTATGTGCGGCTTGACCGCAACCGCACTGCGGCCGACACCGTGCTGCAGGACGTGGCCTTCGTGTACCAGGAAGCCGGACTGCTCCAGTCGTTCACCTCCGTGCCCTACGCCAAGTTCATCACCGCGCCGGCCAGCTACATGGCGCAACAAGTAAACTTGGAGCAGCGCAACAACGATACCCAGGACAAGTTCATCACCTGGGGCTATGAGGTGAACTCGGGCTGCGGATGGGCTGCTTCGCGCAGCGGGTACGGCAACAACATCAGCAACAACGCCGGCAGCAATTTCAACAGTGTGCACCCGGTGAACAGCGGCGCCGATCCCCTGGTGTACGACCTCTCCGGCTGTGCGGATGCGGCTTTCGTCACCACCAAGTTTTGGACCAACGCCACGCCCGACGCCTGCGCCTACAACGACACCATGCGTTACCGCCAGGAGATCAGCAACTACTACGCTTACGACGATGGCACGGCAGAAGCGGGCTACAGCCTGAACGCCGCCGGCGCCATGCAGGCCTATCGTTTCGATACCCAGGGCGAGGATTCCCTGCGGGCCCTGCGCCTCTACTTCGCGCCCATCTTCACCTACGACCCGCCGCCCGTGAACGATCCGGTGAACGGTTCGTTCATCATCACCGTGTGGAAAAGCTTGGACCCCGAAGTGGTGCTCTTCCAAAACCTCTCCTTCAGCAGCCCGCAATACCGGTTGTGGGGGCCGGACAATTTCATGGAGTATCCGTTGGACAGCACCATCGCCGTGGACGGCACATTCTACGTGGGCTGGGTGCAGACCAACGACACGCGCATGAACCTGGGCATGGACAAGAACCGCAACAACCAGAACAAGATGTTTTACAAGGTGGGCCAAGGCTGGGCCACCTCGGGGCAGCAGGCTTCCTGGATGATGCGGCCGGTGATGGTGGCTGCCGCGGACCCCTTTGCCGGCGTGGGCGGGGAACAGGCTCCGGCCGCGTTCACCCTGTACCCCAATCCCGCAGGTGATGCCTTCCGGCTCAACATGGAGGGCCACGCCGGGCAAGTGGCGGAAGTGGCCTTGTTGGACCCCATGGGCCGCACGGTGCGCCGCTATGCCGGCACTGCAACGGACCTGTCCGTGCAGGATGTCGCCACCGGGCTCTACGTGGTGCGGCTCATCGGTGCCGCAGGGGAAACCATCGGGCAAGAACGGTTGATCGTGCAGCACTGATGGCCACAGGCAAACAAGCACCCCCGGAGGAGGCCGTTGACGGGGGGGAAGACCAGGAGCTCTTTGAGCATCACCGCGTGGTGGCCGATCCCGGGCAGGGATTGATGCGCTTGGACAAGTTCTTGTTCGATCACCTGGCGGGCGCATCGCGCACGCGCATCGCGGCGGCCGCGCGCAACGGCAACGTGCTGGTGAACGGCAAGGCCGAGAAGCCCAGCTACAAAGTGAAGCCCAAGGATGTGGTCACCTTGGTACTGCCACACCCCGTGCGCGAGGTGGAACTGGTGCCGGAGAACATACCGCTGGAGGTGATGTTCGAGGACGAACAGCTCCTCATCCTCAACAAGCAGGCGGGCCTGGTGGTGCACCCGGGCCACGGCAACTGGACGGGCACCCTGGTGAACGCGCTGCTCTACCACTTCGGCCAGCTGCCTTCTTCGCCCAACCAGCCTGTGCCGCGCCCGGGGCTGGTGCACCGCCTGGACAAGGACACCAGCGGGGTGATGGTGATCGGCAAGACCGAGGATGCCATGGCGCACCTGGCACGCCAATTCTTCGAACGCACCAACGACCGCCGCTATCAGGCATTGGTCTGGGGCGACTTCACCGAGGAAGAAGGCACCATTGAAGGCAACCTGGACCGGTCCCCCAAGGACCGCACGGTGATGACCGTGCCCTTGGATCCCGAACAAGGCAAAACCGCCATTACGCATTGGAAGGTGTTGGAGCGCTTCACCTACGTCACCTTGGTGGAGTGCAAGCTGGAAACCGGCCGCACCCACCAGATCCGGGCGCACATGAAGCACATCGGCCACCCGCTGTTCAACGATGCGGCCTACGGTGGCGACCGCGTGCTCAAGGGCACCGTCTTCACCAAGTACAAGCAGTTCGTGGAGAACTGCTTCAAGTTGCTGCCGCGCCAAGCGCTGCACGCGGCCCTGCTGGAGATCGTCCATCCGCTGAGCGGCAAACGCATGCGGTTCGAAAGCCCGCTGCCCGCCGACATGCAGGCGGTGCTGGCCCGCTGGCGTACCTACACCAACGCCCGCCCGCTGGACGAGGCCGAGGAGGTACAGGGCGAGGAGCCGTGAGCGGGTGATCTTCAGATGGCAGTTGTCAGTTGTCGGTTGTCAGTGGGGTGACCTAACAACTAACAACAGACAACCGACAACTGACAACTGTCTCCTACCCACCACACCACTACCCAGCCTCCTCCTTCTCCGACAGCAGCAACCAGCGATCGCCCATGCGCTCCAGCTCGCTGGTCACTTTCTCCAGCTTGATGGAAAGCTCCATCACCGCGTGGTGATCGGCTGCCTTTGCGGCCATTTCGGCGAGCAGTTCCTCCTTCTTCTTTTCCAGTGCGGGCAGCTCCTTGTCGATCTTTTTCAGCTCCAGGCGCTCACCATAGGTGAGCTTGTTGGTGGCGGCTTGTTCCTTGCGGACCTCCTTCACGGCCTTCACTTCCTTCACCTCGTTCTGCTCGCGTGCTTTCTGCATTTCGCGCAGCTCGGTGTAGGTATGCACCCATTCCTTCACCACGCCGTCGCCCTCGAACACCAGCAGCTTGGTGCAGAGCTTGTCCATGAAGAAACGGTCGTGGCTCACGATCAGCAGGCAGATGCCCAGGTCGGCGAGGAAATCCTCCAAGGCGTTGAGCGTGGGGATGTCCAGGTCGTTGGTGGGTTCGTCCAGCACGAGCACGTTGGGGTTGGCCATGAGCACGGTGCACAGGTGCAGGCGCCGGCGCTCGCCGCCGCTGAGGGTGCTGGCGTACTGGTACTGCTGTTCCTTGTCGAACAGGAAGCGTTCCAGGAGCTGCGAGGCGGAGAGGGTGCGGCCCTTGCTCATGGGGATCTCCTCGGCGATGGCGCGCACCACCTCGATCACGCGCAGGTCCTCCTTGAGCTGCAGGCCCTGCTGGCCGAAGTAGCCGAGCACCACGGTATCGCCGATGGTCACCTTGCCGGCGTCGGGCTCGAGCTGCTTGGTGAGCAGTTGCACGAAGGTGCTCTTGCCGATGCCGTTGGGGCCCACGATGCCGATGCGGTCGCCGGCCTTGAGCGAGTAGTTGAAGTGCGCCACGATCTTCCGGTCGCCGAAGCTTTTGGTGAGGTTGCGCGCTTCGATCACCTTGCCGCCCAAGCGGGTGCTCTTGATGTCGATGCTTACCTGGCCATGGTCGAAGTCCCGGCCGGCGAGCTCTTTCAACGTATCGAAGGCCTGCAGGCGGCTTTTGCTCTTGGTGCCGCGGGCGCGGGGCATCTTGCGCACCCATTCCAGTTCGCTGCGCATCAGGCCGCGCAGGTGCTGCTGGGTGGCGTTGCGCACCTCCTCCAGCTCGGCCTTCTTTTCCACGTACCAGCTGTAGTTGCCCTTGAAACGGGTGAACACGCCGAACTCCAGTTCGATGATCTCATCGCATACGTTGTCCAGGAACCAGCGGTCGTGGGTGACCAGCAGCAGGGTGACGTTGGGCGCGGAGAGCTCCGCCTCCAGCTGCTCGATCATGGCCAGGTCCAAGTGGTTGGTGGGCTCGTCCAGGATGAGCACATCGGGCATGTCGATGAGCACCTTGGCCATGGCCAGGCGTTTCTGCTGGCCGCCGCTAAGGGTGTTCACGGGTTGTTCCAGGTCGCGCAGGCCGAACTGGAAGAGGAGGCGCTTGATGCGGGCTTCGTGGTCCCAGGCGTCCAGCTCGGTCATGCGCACGATGGCGGCGTTGAGCGCATCGCCTTCGGTGTGTTTGGCGGCCAGGTGCTCGTACGCGCGGATGGCATTGCTCACCGGGTCGTTGCGGTCCAGCATTTCATCCACCAGTGAGCGGCTGCCGGCCATGTGCACGTTCTGGTCCAGGTAGCCCACGCGCAGGCCCTTGTTGAAGGTGATGGTGCCCTGGTCGGGGGATTCAATGCCCGCAATGCACTTCAACAAGGTGCTTTTACCGGTGCCGTTACGCGCCACAATGGCCGTTTTCTGGCCTTTTTCCAGGCCGAAGGAGATGTCCTCGAACAACAGGCGCGGACCATAGCGCTTGCTGATGCGCTCAACGGAGAGACAATTCATGAGGCGTGCCGCCGGTTGCGGGGGCGCGAAGGTAGGGGGTGGGGGCACGGCGAAGGTCATCGGGTCCGGGCCTGCAGCCGGTGCGCAGGCGCGGGTTGCAGGCACCGCCCCGGGCTCACTGCGGCATGGCTTTCAGCAGCCATCTCATGTCCTTGATGGCCCGGTCCGCTTCGGCCGCCTTGGTGCCGTCATAGAAGCCGCGCAGGCGGCCCTGGGGGTCCACCAGCACGAAGTTCTCGGTGTGCACAAAGTCATCGGGTCCGCCGTCGCCGTGGTCCAGCACGGCGAAGTAGCTGGTTCGTGCAAGGGCGTAGATCTGTTTGCGGTCGCCGGTGAGCAGGCGCCAGCGGCGGTGGTCCACGCCGTATTCCCGGGCATAGGCGTGCAGGGCGGGCACCGAATCGGCTTCGGGGGTGACCGAGTGGGAGAGGAGCATCACCCGCGGGTCTTCGGCAAAGGCCGCCTGCACGCGGGCCATCTGGGTGCTCATCTTGGGGCAGATGGTGCCGCAGGTGGTGAAGAAGAAGTCTGCGAGCACCACCTTGCCGGCCACATCCTTCAGAAAGACGCTGTCGCCGTTCTGGTCAATGAGCCGGAAGGCCTTGATCCGGTGTTCGCCCGTGTCGCTCCGCATGCTGCCGTCCACCAGTCGCGGATCCAGTTGTGAGGGGTGGTAGATGGGCAGCTCGCCGGAGGGGCGCAGGATGAAGTAACCGATGACGACCGCCACGGCAAAGAGCGCGAAGAAGATGGCAGCGCGGAGAAAGGGTGCGTTTTTCACTTTTTCTTGAAGGAATATTCGTAGGCCAGGGCGAGGATCCAATCGTGATCGGGGCGCTTGCGGTCCAGCTCCTGGTCCAGGCGGAAGGTGATCTCGAGGGTGTTCTGTTTGGCCTTGTCCAAGTTGAGCTTGGTGCCCAGGTCGTAGCGCATGCCGATCAGGCGGTTGCCGGTGTAGTGCAGCGCAGTGAAGGTTTCCACGTTCACCACGGGGTCCAGCTTCCATTGGCGGATGTCGTATTCCAGGCCGATGCGGTTGCGCAGTTCGGTGCGCAGTTCGGTGACCTCCTCGAAGCTGTGCTGGTACACGCTGCGGAAATTGCCGTCGAGGCGGCCGGTCTTCCATTTGAGGCGCACTTGCAGGTCGGCGCGGCTCTTGTTGGTGGTGTAGCGGTCGCGGAAGCTGTAGCGGTATTCGCTGCCCACGCGCAGGTACTTGGTGATGGGGTAGAAGAGGCCTGCGGTGGTGTTGAACTGCTTGAGGCGGGAGGCGTTTTCCGAGAGCCGCCAGTCCAGCTCGCCGGTGGCGCGCAGCTTGTTGAAGAAGCGGGCCTGGGTAAGCTGGCCTTCGGGCTTGCGGAAGGGCTTGATCTCCGTTCCCGCGCTGAACCAGAGCTGTGCATCGTTGACGGGATGCAGGCCGCTATCGCCTTGTGCCGCGGCATGGCCGCTCAGGGCCGTGGCCAACAGTGCGGCCAGGGTATGTCGCAAGGCGCTCAAAAGTTGTCCACGGTTATGGTGGGCACGGTCACCACGTCCTTCTTGCCGTCAATGGTCACGCGGTGGCTCACGGTTACGCTCTTGCCGGGGCAATCGCACTCACCGAACGTGTAGATGGTGTAGTCGCCTGGGCGCAGCCAGCGGAACTCGTAGTTGCCTTCCGGGCCGGTGCGCACGTCATCATCCTGGAACTCGTTGTCGCCGTAAATGATGTACACGCGGGTGTCGTGGAAGGGATAGGGGTCGCCCAGCGGGTTGCCCACGGCGTTCACGTCCTGGCGCAGCACAATGCCTTTGATCACGGCTTTGCCGCCTTCGCCTTCTTCCTTTTTGCATCCGGTGGCAAGAAGGAGCGATAGCAGCAACAAGGTGGCGGCACGCAAGGGAGATCTGGAGAAGGTCATGGCGGTGTTCTGGGTCAGGATTCGTTGCTGTAAATGGTTTCCACCTCCCGGGCGTATTTCGCCAGGATGGGTTTGCGGCGCAGCTTGAGCGAAGGAGTGAACTCCCCGCCGTCGATGCTCCACTCGGTGTGCAGGAGCGCGAATTTTTTGATCTGCTCCCAGTGGCCCAGGCTTGCGTTCACCTGGTCCACTTCCTTTTGCAGGCGGGCGATGATGGCCGGCTCGCCCGCCATTTGGCGGTTGTCCGAGCAGGCAATTCCTTTCTGGGCGCAGTAGTCCTTCAGGAAGGCGAAGCTGGGCAGGATGAGCGCTGCGGGGAACTTGCGGTTTTCGCCGATCACCATGGCCTGTTCGATGAAGCGGGAAGCGCGCAACTTGTTCTCGATCACCTGCGGGGCCACGTATTTGCCCCCGCTGGTCTTGAACATCTCCTTCTTGCGGTCGGTGATGAACAGGAAGTTGTCCTTGTCCAGCATGCCGATATCGCCGGAATGGAGCCAGCCGTCGGGGTCGAGCACCTCGGCGGTCATGGCGGGTTCCTTGTAATAGCCCTGCATGATGTTGGGGCCTTTTAGCAGGATCTCGCCGTCGGCGGCGATCTTCACCTGCACGTTGGCCAGGGGTTTGCCCACGCTGCCGAAGCGCAGCCCGTCGTTGCGGGCACAGTTCACGCTGATCACGGGCGAGGTTTCCGTCAGGCCGTAGCCTTCCATCACGGGCAGGCCTGCGGCATTGAAGATGCGGGCGAGCCGCGGGTTGAGGGCGGCGCTGCCACTGGCCACGCACAGCACTTCGTTGCCCAGGGCTTCCTTCCACTTGGTGAAGATGAGCTTGCGGGCCAGGCCCAGTTGCAGGTTGTACCAGGGGCTGCGCCCGTGCACGTCATAGCGCTCGCCCAGGCCGAGGGCCCAGAAGAAGAGCCTGCGCTTCACGCCGGTGAGCGCTTCGCCCTTGGCCATGATCGAGTCGTAGATCTTCTCCAGCAGCCGGGGCACCGCGGTGAACACATGGGGCCGCACCTCCTTGATGCGGGCGCCGAGTTCCTCCAGCGATTCCTGGAAGTGGATGTTCATGCCTGCGCGGACGTACAGGTACATGAGCATGCGCTCGTAGATGTGGCACAAGGGGAGGAAGCTGATGCAGCGGCAGCCCCTGCCCACGGGCAGCCGCTCCACGCTGGCTTGCACGTTGGTGAGGATGTTGGCGTGGGTGAGCATCACCCCCTTGGGCTTGCCCGTGGTGCCGCTGGTGTAGATGATGGTGGCCAGGTCGCCCGCGCGGATGGCGGCCTTGTGCTGTTCCAACGCGGCCTGCCGTTCGGCATCCCGGGTAAAGAGCGTGCTCCAATGCGGGGCATCGGGCAGTTGCTCAAAGGTGTAAATGTGCTTGAGGGAAGGTGCGCCGGCAGCAGCGGCCCGGGCCTTGGCGTAAAGCTCCTGGTTGCTGGCGAAGAATACTTGCACCTCGGCGTGGTTGAGGATGTACGCATAATCTTCCACGGTGCTGGTGGGGTAGATGGGCACGCTAACGGCGCCCAAGCGCAACAGGGCCTGGTCCACGATGCACCACTCGCTGCGGTTGCCGCTGGCCAAGGCCACCTTGTCGCCGGGCCGGATGCCCAAGGCCATCAGGCCCATGGCCAGGCGCTCGGCCGTATCGATCACCTCGGCCGTGCTGTAGCTGCGCCAGGTACCTTGTTCCTTGGTGGCGATGCAGGTGGCCTGCGGGAAGGATGCCAGCTGCAGGTCCAGCAGGTCGAACAGGCGGGAAGGGGGCGGGTTCATTCCAAGGCAATATTGAAGGTGAGCGCGATGGGCCGCATGGTGATGCCCTTTTTGAAGTTGAATGTTTTCGATACGACCGAAGTACGCGACTGTTCCAGGTAGAAGATCTTCTCCACGCGCTGGGTGTCCTTGTCCTTGCCGGCCCGCATGCTGATCTCCAAGATCACGTTCACGGCCGAATCCTTCACGCTGCTGCGCCGCACGTGGTGGCTGCTCACCTTGGCCTGCACCTTGGCCTCCACCCCGCCCGAGGAAAGGACCGTGGCACTGCCCCTCCCCTCGGCACGCCCCAGTTGGATGGTGGCATCGGTGCCTTGCAGCGTGGTTTGCCCGTCCACGGCCTGTACCTGGGAGATGGTGATCTTGGATTGCGCACGGGCCCACAGGCCCATGGACATGGCCAGTAACAAAATGATGCAGCGCTGCGTCATGGTCATTCGATGGGATCGCGCAAATTCGCTGGCCCAACGTACAAAATAACACCCAGTCATGACCACAAACTTCCGTTCCATCCTCCTCGGTGCCGGCTTTGCCGCCGCCCTGTTCGCCGGATACAGCTTCCGCCCGGCGCCCCAGGCCACCCCGTACACTTACCGCCAGTTCAGCACCATCGAGAGCGTGATCCCGGGCGGATTGGGGCGTTCACGGGTGATCGTCAGCGATGAAGGCGACCAGGAGGTGGGCAAGGACCTGCTGAACTTTTACAGCCTGGCGGGCATCAACTTCAAGAACGTGGCCAACAACGACCGGGTGATCGTGGATGCCATCAACCGCTACACCGCAGAGGGCTGGGAGCTGTACGAAGTGACGGCCGGCGTGCAGAGCACCGATAATACGGGCATCTTCCTCACACGCTACCTGTTCCGCAAGCCGGTTTAGGCGCCTGCTCCCCTGCGGGTTGTAACGCGGCCGGGACCAGCCGGGCACGCCAAGGCCGCCCCTGTTCGGGGCGGCCCTGCGCTGTTTGCCGGTGCAAGATCTCGGGCACTACGGGCGCCTAGGGGCCCAACTGCGGGCCCACCTGCGGGCCCGTTCATTCTTCCCCTCCGTCATCTTCCGGGGAAGTTTGCACGTCGGTAGCCCCGGTGGTGTGCACATCGCCCGATCCCATCTTAACCACTTGCAGGCTGTTGGCGGGGCCCATGAACACATCGCCCGAGCCCGACAAGTTCACCTCGCCATGCATCGCCGTCAGCCCTTCGGCCTTCACGTCTCCGCTGCCTACCACATTGACCTGCAGCCGGTCCGATCGGCCGCTGAGGTTCACGTCGCCGCTGCCGGTCACGTTGACCACGGTGGCTTTGGAAGCATCCACCTGCACACAGGCCACATCCCCCGAACCGGTCACGTTGATGGTGAGCGTGCCGACTTTGCCGGTTCCGACCAGGTTGATATCCCCCGATCCCATCACGCTGAGCTCCAGGTTTGGGGAGTTGGTGAGGGGCGTGGCATGGATGGAGCCCGAGCCTTGCACGATGAGCTGTTCAACGCGCGGCATACGCACCGTGAGCATGAGGTGCTGGTCCTTGCGCATGCCCCGGTTGCCGCTGTTCATGCCCACGGCCAACAGGTTGCTCGCCGTTTTGATGTCCAGCCGGTCCAGCAGTTCCTGGGTTCCGGTGGCCACCACGGAGAATGCGCCTTCTTCCAAGCGCACATCAACGCTGGAGGACAAGGCGATGCCGGTGAAGCCGGAGAGGTTGAACACGCGCTCATTGGTCTGGGATTTGGGTGCTGCCGGTGGAATTTGCGCGGCGGGCAGTGGTGCAGCCGCAGCCACCGGCAGGGGCGCTGGGGCTGCAGGGGCGGCCGGTCGGGGCGGGGCGGTAGTGTCCACGGGCATTGCTGCCGCTGGCGTGGGAGGTGCATGCGCTGGTCCGGGCCGGGGCACTGCGGTCTTCGGGGCTTCGATCGGGGACGTGCTTGTGGAGCGGGCCGGAGCCGCAACGGTATGGGCCATGGGAGCTGGCGCGGGCGGTTGTTGCGGGCCATTGCCGCTGAGCAGGAAGATGCCGGTGCCGAGAAGGAGGGTGCCTGCGCTGGTCATGATCAAGGTGTTGAGGTTGGTTTTGGCGAGGTGGGCGAGCCATGCCGTGAGGCCCATGGCCAAGGGGAATGCGGCCACCATGCGGCCTACCTCCTGGAGGCTCACCTCCACGGGCAGTTCACGCAAGGGTGCGAGCAGTTCGTCCTTTTCGTCCGGGGTGTTCATAGCAACAGGCTGGCCAGGGAGTTCAACAGGGCGTTGCGCACCGGCACAGGCCGGTCGGCGAGCAGCTCGCGCAAACCGGCGCGGGCGCGGCTCACCCGGGTTTTGGCGGCATTGGGCGTAATGCCTTGTATGGCGGCCACCTCGGCCAAGGGCAAGCCCGAAACTTCGAAGAGCACCAGCGCCTCGCGGAGCGGGGCGGGCAGTTTGTCCAAGGCGCCGTAGAGAATGCCCACGTCGGCCAGCAGATCGGCCGGGGCGCCGCGGTCCTTCAGGCGGGCAAGGTGGCCTTCGCACAGATCGGCTTGGCGGCGGTTGCGCCGCCAGTGGTTCACGGCGCGGTTGCGGGCGGCGCGCACCAGGTAGTGCAGCAGTTGGTCCTTGCGGCGGATCCGGTCGAATTGCTGGAAGGCGCTGAGCAGTACTTCCTGCATCAGGTCCTGCACGTCCATGCGGCCGTAGGCCAGCGCCGTGCAGTAGCGCGTGAACGGCTCGTGGCAGGGGCCGTAGGCCTGCATGAATTCGGTGCGTGGATCGGCGGACATGCAGCGGATAGTCGCACTGGCCGGAAAAAGGTTACCGGCCGTTTCAACCGGCCTGCGCCAAAGCGGCCAAATACCGGTCAATAAAGGTATCCACCTGGTTGAAGCGGTACTGCATCACAAAGCGGGGGTGCTCCAGCGGAAGAATGCGCTCGAAGAAGCGGTGTTCGGCATTCAGCTTGTTGAGGAACGCGAGGTTTTTGCCGGTGCCGATGCAGCACATCACATCGGTGCGCAAGCCGGCGGCGATCAGGCCGTGCACCCAGTTCACCACCAAGGGCGCAACAGCGCGCTGCAAAGCGGCATCATCGTAGTAGTTCAGGTTCACGGGGGTGCCCTTGGGCCCGGTGCGGGTGAAACCAAGCGGGCAAAGTGCCTGCACGTAAACCTTTCCGTAGAAGGCCGCGGCCCCGCCTGCGGCCCGCACCACGCGGTAGAAAAAGTCGCTGCTGGGCTCGTGCGTGCGCATGCCGGTCACCGGGATCCCCAGGTCCGCCTCGCACCGCTTGGTGTCGGTGAAGCATATGCCGGTGCTGCCTGCTCCCAGCCTTCCGGGGTTGATGCCCAGCATGAGCATGCGCGGCCGCTCATCGCCATAGTAGCGGCGGTGGAATTCCGTCACCATGCCCCTGACCTGCGCCGCGTGCTCCCCATGGAAGGGGTCCAGCACGCCAATGTGCCGCGGCAGCTTGGCATGCTTGAGGTTGAACGCGAAGACCTCCTTCAACAAACGTTCGGCCAACATGCCGCAAAGGTGGCGCGTAGCGGCGGGGCCGGGGGAGCGGGGCCAAAACTGCCGATCGTCAGCCGGGGTGTGAATGACCTGTGCCTACTTTGCGCCATGCCCACCTACGAGCAGTTCCGCGATCGGGTGCAGGCCTTCCGCCAAGAGGGGAAGAAGATCTTCGCCTCCACCAGCTTCCAAGGCCACAGCATACCGATGCTGCACATGCTCATGCGCATCGACCCCGCCATTCCGGTGTACTACGTGAACACGGGCTACCTCTTCCCGGAGACCTTGCGCTACCGCGACACGCTGAAGGAACTGCTGGGCCTGCAGTTCATCCAGCTGCGGCCCCTGGTGTCCAAGAGCCAGCAGCTCAACGCCGAAGGCGCGCTGATGTACAGCTGGGACCCGGACCGCTGCTCCTACCTCAACAAGGTGCAGCCCATGGAGCGGGTGTTGGCCGAGTATGACGTATGGATCAACGGCGTGCGCGCCGACCAGAGCGCGGTGCGCAAGGCCATGGCCGTGGAACAACCGGCGGCATACGGCTGCCTGCGCTACCACCCCATGCTGGACTGGAACGCGCGGATGGTGCACGCTTACATCCAGGAACACCACCTGCCCCCGCACCCCTTGGAGGCCCAAGGTTACCTGAGCATCGGTGACATGCCCTACACCCGCAAGGCCATCGAGGGCTACGATGAACGCACCAGCCGCTGGTACGGGCTGAAGAAAACGGAATGCGGGCTGAACACCGACCTGGGGGCGGACAAGATCAAACAACCATGAAAGTGTTGGTGACTGGCGGTGCCGGATACCTCGGAGCAGAACTGTGCGCTGCGCTGGCCCGGGATGAACGTGTGGGCGAACTGGTGGTGTACGACCTGCTGGACCGCGGCCATTTCGGCATCTTCATGGGCCCCAAGCTGGGCCGCGCCAAGGTGCGTTTCGTGCAGGGTGATGTGCTCGATTCACGCCGCCTGCTGCAGGAACTGGCCGGTTGCGATGTGGTGTACCACCTCGCCGCCAAGGTCACCACCCCCTTCTCCGATGCCAGCCACAGCCAGTTTGAACAGGTGAACCATTGGGGCACGGCGGAAGTGGTCTACGCCATCGAGGAGGTGGCCCCGAAGGCGCGCGTGATCTACCTCAGCAGCGCCTCGGTCTATGGCTCCGGGCAGGGGTCGGCGCAGAGCGGCCACGACCCCTCGCCCCGCACGGCCTACGGCCACAGCAAATGGCGGGGCGAACGCCACATGGAACGCCTGGGCGATCACCGCCAGGTAGTGATCCTGCGCTCGGGCAATGTGCACGGCTACGGCCGCAGCATGCGGTTCGATGCGGTGATCAACCGCTTCCTCTTCCAAGCCCACTTCCAAGGCCGCGTCACCGTGCGGGGCACGGGCCACCAGCGCCGCCCCTTCATCCACGTGGATGCCGCCGTAGGCACTTTGGCGGCTTTGCTCGGCCCCAACCCGCTGGCGGGCACCTTCGACCTGGTGGAGCAGGACCGGTCCGTGGTGGAGCTTGTGGAAGCCTTGCGGTCCGTGTACCCGGATACGGAGCTGCTCTTCGTGGACCAGCACCTGGAATTGCAGGGCATGCAGGTGGCGCGCGATGCCCGCTTGGCCGGCTTCCAACCGGTGCGCACCGGCGACCTCACGTCCGATTTCAGGGCGCTGGCCGAGAGATTTGCCTGGTAGGTCCCTACTTCGGCGCCTTCCAATAGATCCACACGGCGATGATGCCGAAAAGCATGTTGGGCAACCATACCGCCAAGGTGGGGTTGAAGGCGGAGTTGGTGGCGGCCACCGTGGTCATCTTCATGGCGAAGACGTACAGCAGGCACAGCAGCACGCCCAGCACCATGTGCACCCCGGTGCCGCCGCGCACCTTGCGGCTGGCAATGCCCACGCCCATGAGCGTGAACACGTATGTGGCGAACGGATAGGAGGTGCGCTGTTGCTGTTCCACCTCGTAGTAGGCCACGGTGCTGCCCCCGCGCGCCTTTTCGGCCTCGATGAAGTCGGCGATCTCCTGGCGGTCAAGGGCGGCGGCAATGGCCAGGCGCTGCCCCAGGTCGGAAGGCTTCAGCGCGATGGCCGTGTCCAGCCGCGCCCCGCGCGTGATCCGCTCGCGCGGCATCACGGCATCGCCCGCCAGCGCCGGTAGCGCGGGGCCGGGGCCCGCAGGCGCCATGCCCGGGTCCGGGGGGAGCTCACGGATCACATAATCGTAAACGGCCCAGCGCCCGCTGGCCGTATCGTACACGGCGCGGTCGCTGAGCAGCTTGGAGCGCAGCTGCCCGTTCTCCCACCGTTCCAGGCTGAAACGGTATCCGGTGAGCTTGGGCATGTCCACGGCCTCGAAGTACACGATCTCGCCGGGGGCGATCTCGCGCAGCACATTCTTCTCCTCCAGCTTGTATGTGGTCCAGATGTGTGCTTTCTCAAAGGCCAGGCGCGTGCGGTTGGCGGCGGGCAGCACGAAGATGTTCACATACAGCGACAGCACGGTGAGTATGGTCGCCGTGAGCAGGTAAGGTTGCACAAAGCGCGGGTAGCTCACCCCGCTGCTCAGCATGGCGATCACCTCGGTGCGGCCCGCCAAACGGCTGGTGAACAACAGCACGGCAATGAAGATCAGCAGCCCGCTGAACAGGTTGCTGTAGTAGATCACGAAGTTCACGTAGTAGTCCACCACGATCTCCTGCACGCTGGCCGAGGTCTTGGCGAAATCCTCCGTCTTCTCACTGATGTCGAACACCACGGCAATGCTCATGATCAGCACCAGGATCAGGAAGAAGGTGCCCAGGAACTGCCTGATGATGTAACGGTCGAGGGTGTTGAACATCGCGGTGCAAAGGTCGGGGTTGGGAGGCTTTCCTGCGACCGGTCCATGCTCGCACCATCACCAGGGCCATCGCATGGTTGGCCGTAGGCCGTAGGGCGTGGCCGGCAGGTCGTCGGCCCCGTTCACTACGCTATCCTCCATCCCCGTTCTGCGAGCTGTGCACTACGAACCATGCGCTACTGATCATGCACCTGCTCCCTACCCTGTGATCCTGTTCTTCAGCTTGGGCAACATCCGCGCCTTCCAAGAGCTGAAAGTTCCCTCCAGGATGTGCTGGCGCGCTTCCGTCATCAGCGAAACATAGAAAGCGAGGTTGTGCAAACTGGCGATTTGCAGGCCGAGGATCTCGTTGGTAACGAAGAGATGGCGCACGAAGGCCTTGCTGTACGCGCTGTCCACAAAGCTGGTGCCGTTGGGGTCCAATGGTGAATGGTCGTCCGCCCACACCTTGTTCTTGATCTGCACCACGCCTTCCCGCGTGAACAGCATGCCGTTGCGGCCGTTGCGGGTGGGCATCACGCAATCGAACATGTCGATGCCGACGGCCATGTTCTCCAGCAGGTTCCAAGGGGTGCCCACGCCCATCAGGTAACGGGGCCGGTCCTTGGGCAGGATGTCGCAGCAGAGCCCGGCCATGGCGTACATCTCTTCCTCCGGCTCGCCTACGCTAAGTCCGCCGATGGCATTGCCGTGCGTGTGCTTGGCGGCCACGTATTCTGCGCTGGCTTTCCGCAGCTCCGGAAAGGTGCTGCCCTGTACGATGGGGAAGAGCGCCTGCTCATGGCCGTACTTGGGGTCCGTTGCATTGAAGCGGTGCAGGCAACGGTCCAGCCAGCGGTGGGTGCGGTGCATGCTGTCGGTGGCGTACTTCAGCTCGCAGGGCCAAGGGGTACATTCATCAAAGGCCATGATGATGTCCGCGCCGATGCTGCGCTGGATGTCCACTACGTTCTCCGGAGTGAAGAGGTGGCGGCTGCCGTCGATGTGGCTTTGGAACTTCACGCCCTCCTCGGTGATCTTGCGGATCTCGTTCAGCGAATGCACCTGGAAGCCGCCGCTGTCGGTGAGGATGGGCCCGCTCCAGCCGTTGAACTTGTGCAGCCCGCCCGCGTGTTCGATCACCTCTGTGCCGGGCCGCAGGTAGAGGTGGTAGGTGTTGCCCAGGATGATGGAGGCCTTCACATCCTCGCGCAACTCCCGCATGTGCACGGCCTTCACGCCGCCCAGCGTGCCCACGGGCATGAAGATCGGGGTGGGCACCACGCCGTGCGCGGTGTGCAGCTCACCGGCGCGGGCCTTGCTGCCGGGGTCGTTGGCCAAAAGTTTGAATTCCATTGGAGGCGCGAAGATGGGGGTGCGGCCCGGCTCCGGGCATCCACGCCGCCCTTGTTCATAACTGCAACAGCTCCGATGCCCCCCGGAAGGATGCTTCGGATAGCTTCGCCCCGTACCATTGACGCGCCTTGGCGCCCACCCGTTTTGACCGCCACCTTCGTGTTCTACCTCATGGGCTCGGCCATTGTTGTGCTGGCCTTTTTCCATTTGGCCGTGTTCAGCCGCCTGGCCTTCCGCAAGCCGCAGGCCGTGCCCGATCGCGACCTGCCCGTGAGCGTGGTGGTGTGCGGGCGCAATGAGAGCACCTCCCTGCAGCGGTTGATCCCTCTGCTGATGGAGCAGGACCACCGTGAATTTGAAGTGGTGGTGGTGAACGACCGCAGCCAGGACGATACCTGGGAAGTGCTACAGTGGATGAAGCCATCCTGGCCCCGGCTCAAGCCGGTGAACATCCAGGCTGATGAGAAATTCAGCTACGGAAAGAAATTGGCCCTGGGGGTGGGGGTGCGCAGCGCCAAGCACCCCCATGTGCTGGTCACCGATGCCGATTGCCTGCCATCGGGCCGTGATTGGATCAGCCTGATGGCCTCCGGGTTCAAGGGGGGCAGGCAGATCGTGATCGGGCACAGCCCCTACGCGCATCAACCCGGCCTCACGAACCTGCTGGAACGGTATGACGGGTTTACCAAGGCCGTGCAGTACATCAGCTTTGCGCAAGCCGGGCTGCCCTACATGGGCGTGGGCCGCAACATGGCCTTCACCAGCGACCTGTTCTTCGCGGCCAAGGGCCAGCACCGCCACCGCCAGCTGATGAGCGGCGATGATGACCTCTTCATCAACGAGGTGGCCCGCGCCAACAACACCGCCGCTGTTGCCGACCTGCGGGCCCATATGTCCACCCGCGCCACCCCGGACCTGGCCACCTGGTTCCGCCGCAAGCGCAGGCATTACACCACGGCGCGCTTTTACCGCCTGGGCCACCAGTTGCTGCTCACCCTGTTGCCCGCGGCACGCCTGCTGTTGTGGGCCACCATCCTTTACCTGGTCTTCAGCGGCAACCTGCAGGCGGCGCTCATCGGCCTGTCCGTGGAGCTGCTTGTCTTCCTGCCCATCGGCATGCTGGCCATGCGCAGGCTGGGGGCCGGCCGCATCATCTGGCTTTCCTTGCCGCTGGAATGGCTCTTCCTACTTTTAGATCCCTGCATCTACCTCAGCACGCTCATCATCAAGCCCCAACGATGGAAGTGAACCTGAACCTGTCCGACAAGGCCGTCTATGACCTGGAACTGGTCCGCCGCGCGGTGGACAAAAAGGACCAGAAGGCCTACGCCGAGCTGATGTCCCGCTACCGCGACTCGATCTACTTCATGCTCCTGAAGATGATCAACAACAAGGACGATGCGGACGACCTCACCATCGAAGCCTTCGGCAAGGCCTTCCACCGCCTGCACCAATACACGCCCAACTACGCCTTCAGCACCTGGCTCTTCAAGATCGCGTCCAACAACTGCATCGATTGGATCCGCAAGCAGAAGAAGAAGAAGATGCTCAGCATCGACAACCCCATCGGTACGCAGGACGGCGATGAAATGCACATCGAGCTCAAGGGCCACGGGTTGGATCCCGTGGAGAGCGTGATCAAGGAACAAAAGAGCGAAGTGATGCGCGAGGTGGTGGAAAAGCTCAAGCCGCGCTACCGCACCTTGGTGGAATTGCGCTACTACAAGGAATACAGCTACGAGGAGATCGCCGAAGAGCTGGACCTGCCCTTGGGCACCGTGAAGGCACAGCTCTTCCGCGCGCGCGAATTCCTCGAGAACCTGCTCGATACCCGGAAGGACCACATCTGACGCCCCGCCGGGTGCGCGGGGAGGCACGGCACCTGGTGCCCACCGCCAGCGGGCCCGCCTCCGAACTGATGCCCTCCGTGGCAATGATCACACCATGACGGAAGCAGAACTGATTTTCCGGCATTTTCCCGGGCTCCTGCAGCAACAACGCGCCATGTTCACCGCGCTGGGGTCGCTCTACGCCGAGTGGAACGAACGCGTGAACCTGATCTCGCGCAAAGACTTCGGGCACCTCTACGAACGGCACGTGCTGCACGCGCTCGGCATCGCCAAGGTGGTCTCGTTCCCGCCGGGTTCGCGCATTGTGGACGTGGGCACCGGCGGCGGCTTTCCCTTGGTGCCCTTGGCCATCCTGTTCCCCGAATGCAGCTTCCACGGCATCGACGGCATCGGCAAGAAGATCATGGCCGTGCAGGGCGTGGTGCAGGGCCTGGGGTTGAAGAACTGCACGGCGGAGCAGGTGCGCAGCGAGGACCACAAACTGCGCTACGACTTCATCGTGAGCAGGGCCGTCACCACGCTGCCCGATTTTCTGCGCATGGCCAAGCACCTGGTGCCGAAAGGGGCGGGAAAGCTGTTTTACCTCAAGGGCGGCGATCTCATCGATGAACTCCGGCCAGTGCGCCAGCGCTTGCGCGTACACGCGCTGGCGCAATTTTTCCCCCAGGAGTTCTTCGCCACCAAGAAGGTGGTGGAGGTGGAGCTGTAGTTGCCGCGCGGTCCGGCTGCACGCCGTGCCCGGCAACGGCTATTGCTGCTTTTCCAGGAAGGCCTGCACCTTTTCGCGCATGCGCTCGGTGTACTCCAGGTCCCACTCCAGCAGGTTGGCCTTGGGGTCGTACCGGCTGCGGCCGATGGCCTTGTCGAAAAGCGGGTCATCCGAGCCTTTGAAAGGCTGGAGCAGCGCAATGGTGACCTCCATGGCCATGCCGCCGTGCCAACTGCTGTCCGGCACGCTGGCCGCATCGATCTCCACATGTTTGGCCACCCGGTCCATGTAGGTGTAGGTGACCCGGAAACGGTCGTTCTTGCCCAGGTAGAATGCATACTCCCCCCGCTCATTGGCATGGATCGATCGGAGCACATTGTCACCGGGAAGCCTCCGGATAACGATGCCCGCACCCGGCAGGGAATCCCCGGTCTCGAAGGCATTGATGGTACCGTACACGTAGAGGCTGGTATCCTGGTGGATCAGGATGTCGCTCTGGCCGTATGCCGCAGTGGCGGCAGCACAAACCATGGCAATTGCGGCAACGAGGGGTTTCATGGGTGGGCGCATGAGCCGGTAAAATAAGCATGCCCGGGTGATCTTGTCCAACGGCGGGCGCCGACTTGCGAACACAGGCCGTTCAACATGCGCGCCCGCCCGCAAGATCAAGCGGGAACGACCTGCAAGCGGCTCAAGGAGCTGTAGAGCCCGTTGGCGAGGGCGATCAATTCGTCGTGCGTGCCGCTTTCCACCACGTGGCCCTTGTCCAG
>JADZAC010000075.1 GCA_020852835.1 Flavobacteriales bacterium | reverse complement strand
GGATGCCGATCTCCTGGCCGCCTTCGCCTTGGAAGGCCCATTGGCGGTACTCATTGTCGCTGTAGCAGTAGTTGTAGGTGGTGGGCCCGCAATCCACGATCGCACAGGGCTCGTTGAGGATCGGTGCACTGGCCGCATAGCAGAGCACGTTGTCCGGGTTCTGGGCGGTGATCACCACGCTTTGCCCTGCGGGGAAAGGCCCCACGGCATGCACCCCGGTGGTGGACACCACGGTGGGAGGCAGCCCCAAGGAGTTCTCCAGCGAGAGGGAAGTGGCGCTGCCCAAGGAGAACACATTGGCATCAATGAAGTACTGCTGGTTGCCGCAATCCATGGTGCCGATGGCGAAGTTCACCAGGGGGTCGGTGCAGTTCTTGCAGCCCACGCGCCATTCCAAGGGCAGGTACCAAGGTTGTGCCTCGCAGGCGCCGGCATCGGTGATCAGGCGGATGTAGATCGCACCGCTGAGGGCATCGAACACGTGGCCGGTGAGGTCGCCCACGTATTCTGTTGCTGTTCCACCCGGGCCGGTGCCCTCGTACACCTCAAAAGCTTCGGTGCCTGCCGTGCCGATGAAGCCGGCCAGGAATTCGATCCGCAGCGGGGAGCCATCGGCCGATACGTATACCCACTCCTTGGTATCGTACTGTTGGGAGCAGTAGTTTTCCATTACCACGCCGCCATCGCACATCACCACGCCGCCATCCAGCGTTTCGAAGGAGGTGGCATTGGACCAGGTGCCGGGCTCACCGGCACAAATGCTGCGCACAAAGACGTAGTAGGTGGTGGCGGGCTCCAGGCCGAAGAAAGTGGCTCCGGGGTCGGTGGTGGTGCCGGAGGTCACCTCTGGGCCGCTGGTGCTGTTCTCCGTGGATACGAAGTAGGCATATTCACCCGCGCTGTTAGGCACCCACGAGGCTGAGGCGGCATCGAACGAGATGTTGTCGATGGTCAACGGCCAAGAGGGCGGTGCGCACACCGGTGGGTCCCAACGCCATGTGAGGCCTTCCACCGGCGGGATGCCCGAACCGTTGGGCTGCCCGAATTCAGGCTTCTGGAACTGGCAGTAGGCATCGTTGGTATCCGCTGCCACGGTATTGTTCCAGTCGTACAGGAAGGCGGGTTCTTCGTAAACGGTCATGCGCCCGTTGAAGTCCGTGTTCGTGGTGCCGCTCAGCCCGCACTGCGTGCGCTTGTACCCCAAGGAGGTCACCCAGCTTTGGGGGCCGAAGACCACCTCTACCGAGTTGTCTGTTTCGTTGAGGCGGATCTGGAAGTTGATGTTGTTGTAGAACGCACTGGCGTCGCCGCTCATGCCGTATTCCTTCCATTGCACCACGCAGGTCCGGTTCGGGGCCGTGCCGATGGTGGCCACACGGATGTTGCCCACCGGGCCCGGCGGGTTCAGTGATGACCAGTTGGCCTGTTGCAGCGCGCTGTTGCCGAAGCCGGCCACGCGGTTGCGCTTGTAACTGGGAGTTGGGCCGTTGTACCACTGAATGAAAGGGTCGCCGTTGGGCGAGCCGCTCATGTTGTACACCCACACGGCCTGCAGGCCATCGGAGGATTTGCCGAAACTGATCCAACCGCCGTTGGAGATGCCGATCACATCAAATACCTCCCCATTGAAGGTGAAGTCGAACCCGATGGGATAGCCGGGACCTTCGGCCGGGCTCAGGTAGCCGCTCCCGGTGACCTGCCCGCCCGGATCGTTGAAAGGATTGTTCACCCAGGCCCGGCTGTTGTACTGCTGCGGCCAGTAGGTGGGGGTGCCCAAGCTCACCCCTCCGTCTGCTGCGGTGATCTCCGTATAGGTGCCCACCGACTGGCTGAATTCGTAGAGGCTTACTTGGGCCGACACCAGCAATGGCTGGGCAAGCAGTGCGGCCGGTAGGATGATGTGCCGAAGTTCACGGAACAGGGAGGTCTTCATGGCAGGTTGTAGCATCTGGGAGCGGATTTTACTGGAGCTGGATACGGCCCGCGATGGGCTGTGCTCCTGGTGTGTGAAGAAGCAGGTGGTAGAGCCCGGCCGGCAGGCCAGCGGCGGTGATGATCTCCTCCGGTGCTCGGATCGACCATTCCCGCACCGTCCGCCCCAAGGCATCCACCAACATGGCGCGGGCCGGAAGCTCCAGCTCGGCAGGGGTATGGATAGTGAACCGGTCATGCGCCGGATTCGGCACGATCCCAATCGACTGCCTTGGGCCGTGTTCCCGGACGCCGTTCTGCAGCGCACAAGGATCATCACTGCCGGCCAGCACCAGCACGCCGGTGTTGTCCGGGTCCAGCCAAGGCTTGAGCTTCACATTGGCCGCATTCGGGTTGTTGGTCCAGTGATAGCTCATCTTGCCGAAGTAGCTCGTGCCGCCGTTGTTGGTGCAGGTCATGCCCGAGCTGCTTCCGGTAAGGGTGCCGATAAGCAGCGGCCCTGTTGCGGCACCGGGCTTGAACAGGCCGCTGCCGCTTGAGCCCACCTCGGTAACACCGAACCCGTTCTGCGTGGGGGCCCACTTGGCTTTGTAGTGGCTCATCAGGCCGGAGGAACCCATGGGATGCCCGGTGGTGAGGGTCTGGGTGTATGAGCTGATGCGTTTGGGCGCACCGGTAGGGTGGTGGATGCACACTCCGTCCGCCGATAGGGAGGCGATGTTGGTGGCATCCCATCCGGCCCAGTACGGGTCGAAACCTTCCGGTATGCTGGCGTTGGCCCGCAACAGCATGAAGTCTGAGCCGCCTACCCCTTGGAGTTGCGGATCATAGTCGTTGCTGTAGGCCTTGAGCTGTGCCCCGGTGAGGTATTGCGCCGTGCTGTAGCTCCCGCCGTTGCAGTTGGCATACTGGAAGTTGAAGTAGAACTTGTATTGGTTGAACTGGGCGGTGGTGGAGGTGCGGCCGCAATGATAGGCGGTGAGGATGTACGGTGTGCAATCCTGGCGCACGTTGTTCACCAAGGTGCCCGAGCACCATCCGGTGCCCTCCGGCACCACCACGCTGATCCGCACCGTGGCCTTGATGGGGCCTTCCCATCCGTCGGATTCGGGTGCGCACGCCACATTCACGTGGCAGCTGCCCTCACGCGCCGTCCACGGCTGTACATCGCGGTAGGCATGCCCCACCTGCGCCAAGGTGAACACGCCGCGGCGGGCGGCACCGGCAGGTTCGCGGTATTCCAGTATGCACGAGTCGCCGGCCACCAGCGCTGTGCTGTATGTTGCGGTGCCTGGAGCCAGGAGCATGGGATCGGGTCCGGCCAGAACCTTGCCCGCAGGAGAAAGGATCCGGAGGGATGCTTGCGGCGGCACTTCAACGCCCTCCAAAAAGAATTCCAAGGCCAATGCGCCCGGCGAGGTGATACCCAACCGCCAAACCAGTTCGCCGCCTTCCCGTGTCCAAGTGCCGCCAGAGCTGCTGTTCACCCGCACGGGCAGGGTGCGCCCGTACAAGGGAATTTCACCGGCCGCTTCGCGCAAGGCATCATCCGCCGCAGTGCTGGCGGCATCAAAGGCCGGGGCGTGCACATATCCGATCTGCGCACAGGCCTTCAGGGCACCGGCGAGCAAGGCGAACAAGAGCAGGGCTTGGCGCACGGTGTTGCGCGACTCTTTCACAGGGCTCATTTCAGCAAGGTGATATGCCCGAACCCTTGGTGAAGCGGCATTTGCAGCCCTTCCACACGGTAACGGAACGGATAGATGCCGGTAACGGGTTCTTCACCGCCGGCCCGGCCGTCCCAGCGATGGTTCATGTCATGGCTCTCGAAGATCACCGTGCCCCAACGATCGAACACCAGCAGCTCATACCGTTCAACCAACCGGCCTTCGCCTCCAAAGGTGTCGTTGTGCCCGTCACCATCGGGCGTAAAGCTGTTGGGGAAATAGATGGTGGCCGCAGGCGGACGGGTTTGGACGCTGTCACTGGCGGTGCACCCGTCCGGGGTGATGATCTGCAGCACTACCCAGTGGGGATCATAGTCTTGGTAGCTGTGGGTCACATGGAGGTTCCCCGAGGCTGTGGCCCCGTCGCCAAAGTCCCATTCCACGCTGTTCCCCGTGGCGGGTACCGTGGTGCCGTGGAACTGCCAGGTGCCCTCAACGATCTCCTCGGCATCAATGGACACGCCCGCCGGAAAGGTGGAGGCCATCACTGCCGCCGTGGCCAAGTTGCCGCACGCATCGGTCACCTCCACCAGAATGTTCCGCCCTTGGTGGTCCGCGGTCCAGTTGATCTGGGGGCCGGTGCCCAACCCGGGCCAGTTCACTTGGTATCCTCCGGCTCCTCCTTGGATCGTTACCCACAGCGGCACCACTTCACCCGGGCACACCACGGTGTCATTGGGCACCGCGATGCTCAACGGGGCGAAGTCTTCCACCATGGCCAGCACGGTGGTGTCGGTAGTGTTGCCGCACTGGTCGGTCACCGTAATGGTGAACCAGCTGTCGTCGTTCACCGATACGTGGAGGTCGGCCTCGTTGCTGTTGCCCGAGCCGCCGGGGCTCCACGAATAGCTGTATGCGCCGCCACCGCCAGCCACGGAGATCACGCTCAAGACCATGGGTTGGCCTGCGCACATCACTGTGTCGCCCTCGGCCACGAGCTGCAGCGGCGGTGTGGGGCCGGTGCTCACCACCACCTGGCCCTGCACGGTTTGCCCGCATTGGTCGGACACGGCCAAGGTGTAGATCTCGTGCACTGCGGCAGGCACGATCAAGGTGGGGCCGGTGCCCACGGTGGAACCGCCGTTCATCCAGGTGTATTGCAAGGTGCCGCCTCCGCCGCTCACCACGGGGATCAACTCGGCTTGCCCCAAGCACGGGATCGCGGTATCCTGGGGCATGGTCAGTACCAGCGGCGTCGGCGGTGCCTGGGATACCAGCACCGAATCGGTGACCTCGGCCCCGCACAGATCGGTCACCGTGATCACATAGTACACGGGAGGCTGGGCCGCAGGTACGTTCAGCACGCTGTCCGTGCCCACCACCTGGCCGCCCAGGGCCCACTCGTAACTGTAGCCGCCGGTACCGTTGGCGACCTGCGCTTCCAGGTCCGCATTGCCCAAACATGGAATGGCCGTGTCCGGGGGCAGTGTAAGCACCATCGGCACATACGCCGGTATGGTCACCCAGGCGCTGTCCGTTGCCCCGAGCGACCAGCAATCCTTCACCGTTACCCAGTACTGCGTGGTTTGCAGCACCATGGGCGAGATGGATGGCGTGGTTTCGCCGGTGTTCCACAGATAGGTGTATTCCGCAGGGTTGCCGCCGCCACCGGTCACGGTGGGTGCCAAGGTGACCTGGGCCGGACAGCTCAGCACGGTGTCCGCCAGGTCCACGGTCAATGGCGGGCCTTGGTCGATCGGGAAGGTATAGGTCCTGATCCGCGTGCCGTTGCACGTGATCAGGTTGATCACCAGGTCTTCCAAGCCGTCCGCATCCACAGGCACCGCAATGGGCACGATGGCGAAGGAGTCCAGCTGGTTGAAGTGTACGCTGTCAATGAGCATGGGCAACACATCCACGCCATTGGTGGCCGTGCCCCCCACTGAGATCTGCAGCCACTCGTCCAGATAGAAGCCACCGAGGCGGTGGAACCGCAGGTACACGCTATCGCAATCGCTTTCGATGAAGGTGGTGTCCGTTGCATTGTATTCCACGTTGGGGCCGGGGTCCACGGTGAGGTCGAAACGGTCCGTGCTGGTGAACGACCCCTGCTCGAGCCACACGGCCGATGGGAACCAGTTGTCGCTGGTGTTGCCCACGGCCAGTTTGATGTGGTAGGTCTGCCCGCATTGCACCGCCGCACTCGCGGTGAGCACCACGGTCATGCCATTGTGCTGGATGTAGTAGGGGTCGGTGTTGTAGGGTGCCTCGAGCTGTGCAACTCCGCCCGGTGGCTGGGGGAAAGGCCATTGCCCGCCGTTGTAGCGGTAGTAGATGGAATTGGACTGCCAGTTGGGGTCGGCGGCGAAGCACGGGGCGAAAGGGTCAGTCCATGGGCCGTTCGCATTGTTGGCGTCCATCGTGCCACTGTTGACGGTGTTGATGGAAACGCGTGACAGGCTGCCCGGCACGAAAGCCAGGTTCATGGCATTGTTGGTGAACGGTCCGTTGATGTTGGTGGGGATGCCCGGCCCGCTGATGAAGAAGCCGAAGGCGTCGTTGTATTCGCTGCAGGCCCACCGCTCGTATTCCTCGGAGCTGAACACATAACGCACGCTCAACAGGTCATTGCTGGGGACAAAGTCGAACTCCAGCACCGATTTGTTGCCGATGTTGCCGCCGCCGGAAACTTGCCAGTTGGGCCAGCCGGTCAGTTGGCTCAGGTCCAGGTCGGGACTGGTCCAAAAGCCGCCACCGCCCAAGCCGCCGCCCAGTTCCATCAGTTGGTTGTTCGGCCCGGGCAGGTGCGTGGCTGCATTGTTGGTGCACAGGAACACTCCGCTGTTCAGCCCCAAGTTGGTGTTGGAGCCGTTGAAGCGCCCGATCTGGCCCAGCGTGGTGAACAATGGGGCGACCACATTGCCCGGATCGCCGTTGAAGGTGATGTTGCTTGCAAACACGCCGCTGCCCATGAGCACGGTTTGCACCAAGGTGGTGGGCGCCTGTGTTTGGTTGATGACCAGTTGGGCGTGTGCAGGAGCGTTCCAGCCCAAGGCGGTGAGCAGGGCGGTTGTCAGGCTGATATGTGCACACCGCCGTCTCATCATCGCAAAAGTGTCACGTGGCCGGTTAGTGCCAGTACACCCGGACCATCCGGGGTTACCACATAGAAGTAGGTGCCGTCCGGGGCATCATGGCCGTCCCAGCCTTGGGCGAGCGAGCGGCTGCTGAAGATCACCTGGCCCCAGCGGTTGTAAATTTCAAGCAGCCCCGGCGCACCCTTGTATTCGATGGGGATGAACCGGTCGTTGTGGCCGTCGTTGTTGGGGCTGAACACATTGGGCATTTGGATCGTTCCCGGTTCGATCACCGTCACTATGGATTGCACCGTGTCCACGCAACCGTCGGGGGAGGTGACCACCAACAGCACGGGATAGTCGCCCGGCACCGGCGGAAAGGATGCGCTCAGGCCTTGGCTGCCCGAAGTGGCCGGATCAGCGGCCCCCAGGTCCCACCACCAGCCCAGGATGTTGCCGGAGCCGCCGCCGCCCAGCTGCACCACGGGATCTTCCGCGTTCACCGGGTTGGGTGTGGCGGTGATGGTTCCCATTACGCCCGGGTGCACGGTGACCGCGCCGGCAAGCAGGGTGTCCGCCGTACAGCCTGCGGCATTGCTCACGGTCAGCACCACGTCATACACGCCCGGGGTTTGATAGAGGTGCGCAAAGCTGCTGTCCGTGCTGGTGGTGCCATCGCCCAGGGTCCAAAGCACGGTTTGCGTGCCGGCGCCCGAGGTGTCGGTGAATTGCACCTCAAGCGGGGGGCAGCCCGCAGCAGGGGCCACCACGGGATAGGGAACGGGAGCCACCGCAGGCGGCAGGTAGGCACTGCCCATCAAGCATTCCCCATCCACTTGGCTGGTCATGGTATAGGTGCCGCCGCCCAGCCCTTGTGCGGAGATGTTCAGGAAGGCCGCTGTTTGGCCGGCCAAGGCCACCCCGTCCAGATACCATTGGAGATCGTTGGCACCGGCCGGTGGCACGGCAGTGGCCGTGGCATCCTCGGCGCAAAGGGAACCGGCGGTGGCCGTGGGTTGAAGCATTTGGTCGCCGGCGATGGTGAGCATCAGCTCATCCACCAGGAAGTAGGGCATGCCGTCGTAGGTCTCCCCGGTGTTGGGGTTGAACACCGTGCCGCCGCCAAGGGAGGCAGGCGTGTCGCAGGCTCCGCCGATCATGATCGAATGGATGTCTTGTGCGGGCGTGAACGTGATGGAGACGCGCGTCCATTCCCATGCCGGCTGCACCTCCACGCGGCCCAGCTCGGTCCAGCCCGGTTCATACCCGATGCAGTCGATGGTTGATATCGGGAATGGCACACAGGCATTGGCGTATCCGAAGATGGCCAGCGGAAGCTGCTCGCTGAACGGCGCGATGTAAGAGCCTTGTGCCAAGGTTTGGGAGTGTTGGCCGTTGGTGATGGAGGTGGAGATCCACATCGAGATGGTGTAGGTCACCCCGGCCAAGAGCGGATTGGCAGGCAAGGGATAGGTGAGGCAGGTGCCGACGTACTCAAAGTAGCCCGGCCCGGCATAGAAGCCCACGGCCCCGTCGCCATCCGGAGGAGGCAGGTTGAAGCCGATGGGGGAATACCCGCATTCATTGAAATAGTCCGATGTGGCGTTGGTGGCCTGGTGCCATCCCGTGGCACAATCCAGCCAGGGAGGGGAGAACATGGAAACGAACCCGTACGGGCAGCACCCGCGCTCCTCGAAGGAATGGTTGCGGATGTAGCTCTCCGCGCCGGCGCCGATCACCAAGGTGGAGCAGGGGCAATCCGGGTCGTTCAAGTCCACCAGGCCGTCGCCGTTGTCATCAACGCCGTTGTTGCAGATCTCCGTTTGGGCGAACAAGGCTGAAGGAAAAGCGAGGGCCAGGAGGAAGGCCGGCAGGGCTTTCATGAGTGGTTGCACAGGGATCGGAGAGTGGTTGGTCTTAGGCAGCCGGGTGGAGAGGTGCGTTGTTGGAGCGTGGGGAAAAAGCGGTTGCTTGGGGGGCAAGTTAGGTGGAATAGTTGATGTGATGAAATGAAATGTAGAATTATTGCTACATCCGGGCAGTGGACGATTTCTGGCCGCCAATGGTTGCCTTTGCCGGGTCAATGGCATTGGTTGCGGCCTGAGGGAGGTGCAGCAAAATGGCGGTTCCCCTGTCTTTCGTGCTTTCCACATGGAAGCTGCCGCCGAGCAGTTCCAGCAGGTCGGCCACGATCAGCAGGCCTAAGCCCTGCACATCGCGTTCTCCTTCCTCGTTCATGGCGCCCAATGCCCCCTTGCCCTGTACGCGCCGGACATGCTTCAATGCCGCTTCGCCCATTCCGCTGCCCGTGTCGCGCACTTCCAGGCGGTATTTTCCGTCCACGGCACCGCCGGAAACCGTGATCTGCCCTTGCCTGGTATGGGTTACCGCATTGGCCACCAGGTTGTGCAGTACGATGGAGAGCACGTTGCGGTCGGTGTGCAGCACGTCATCAAAGGGTACCTCATTGAGCAGCTTCAGCCCCTTCTCCGATGCCCGCTCGCGCTCCATGGCGAGCACCTCGTCCACGAAGGGGTGGGCGGCCACATTGCGCAAGCGCAGTTCGATCCTCCCGTCCTGCCGTTTGATCCACTGCAGCAATCCCTGGGCGTTGGCATGCAGCTTGTCCGACGAGCGTGCGATGTCCTCCAACGTGTCCCGCAAGCGATCGGGCTCCTGAACGCCGCCGCCCATGGCCATGCGGTTGGAGACCCGGGCAATGAACCGCAGCGGGGTGACGATGTCATGCGAGATGATGGAAACCAGCATTTCCTTCATCTCCAGGGAGCGGCGCAACACGTTGTTGGCATCGGTCAATTCGCCAGTGCGTTGGCGAACGATCCGCTCCAGCTGGAGGTTCTTGCGGCGCAAACGCGCTGCATTGAGGCGCACCACGGCCCAGAACAGGAGCAACAGGGCGATCAGGCAAAGGCCGATGAACCAGAAGGACCTGTAGAAGGGCGTGGGAATGATGAACCGCAGTTCCACCATGTCCGCGTCGCCGCGAAAAGCGGCACCGAGCTTGCGCACGCGCAAGGTGGTTTCACCGGGCCGCAAGGTGGTGAGCCGCAATTCATGCTGCCCGGGCCGCAGCGGGGTCCAACGCACTTGGCCCGAGCCGTTGGCCAGGGCGTATTCCAAGCGGGCATTTTCCAAACTGCCCCAGTAGGCCAGGGAAAGGCCCACCACCAGTTCCCGGTGATCCCAGTCCAAGGTGTAATTCGGGCCCGGTGCAAGCCATTTGCCGTCGATCACCACGCTTTCCAGCTGGATCTTTTCGGAAGGGTAGGCATCGGGAATGTCCTCGGGCCGGAACCACACCAGGCCGTCCATGGTGGGGAAGGAGGCCCAGCCGTCCGCCGTGCGCACAAATGCGGGGCTGCAACCACCGTTGAATTCCGAATTGCGGATGCCCGATTTTTTCCCATAGTAGGCGAAGTAGACCTGCTGGGTGGAATCCTGAGTCCAGGCTTGCAGGTCCTTGCGGCGCACCCGGAACAACCCTTGGTTGGTGCTCATCCACAGGAAACCATGCCCGTCCGCCATGAAGGCGTGCACATGGCTCAGGAACCCGTCGTTGTCCATAGGGAGGTGGTACAGTTGGCCGGACCTGAACACAAAGGCGCCGCTGCCATAGGTGCCGATGAAGATCCCGTCATCCAATACCGCCAGCGCCCTTGCGCACACACGCTCCAATCCCGGTACGGGCGACCAGCCGCCATTGGTGTTGGCCTTGTACACCCCCGAGCAGGTGGCCACCCACAGCACTCCGCTGCTGTCCATGCAAAGGGCGGTGGGCCGCATGGACAGGTCGCTCTCGTTCATCGGGTTGGCGAGCTCCAAGGCACCGTCCTGCGCCTTGAAGATGCCTTTGGCGGTACCGATGTACATGGCGGAGCCGGCTTCGAGGAAGCAGAGCGGCCGCAAGCCGCTTTGCACCATGCGCTCCTCCGCCAATGCGGCATCATATTGGAACAGCGTATCGCCCCGGCCATACCAGTAGCGTTGGTCGTGGTCCAAGAGGATGGCGGTTTCATCAAAACCCGGGACCGGTGGAGGAGTGTCTGCACAACCCCGTGCGTTGAAGATCCGGGCACGGCCCCGTGTGCTGCTGATCACCCCGTCGCGCCCGTATGGCGCCTGGGCGAAATAGGCATTGTTCACTCCCTCGCCGATCGCCTCGCACAGCAAGCTGTTCATGGTGTTCCGCCGATAGAGGAACAGGCCTTTGGTATCAGTGCCCACCGCCAGGGCTTGCCCGTTGTCCAGCCATACCAAGGCACCCACGCGGCAGTCGGTGGGCAGTTGCAGGGGGATGCGCTCGGCCACCAGTGCGCTGCCCAGTTGCGTGGTGTGCAGCAGGTAGAGGGCATCGCCGGCGATGAGGCTTACCAAGCGGCTGTCCTGGTCCCAGTTCATGCGCCAGGTGGGTTGGCCATCACGCAGTTCCGGAACTGGCAGCCCGGTGATGGGCACCGGGATGGCCTTGCGCAGGTCCAGGTCCACCACATAGCCCCGCCCTGCCGTGTCCAGCATATAGAGATGTCCATCCAAGGTGAACAGGTGCGACCATTTGCCGCGCGGTATGGCAAAGCGGTCCACCAAGGCCGTGTCATTGTACACGAGCAATTCACCATCGGTGCGCAGGCACCATTTGGTGGCATCCAAGGGGATCATCCGCACGCTGTACGGCCAATCCGGCTTGCCCGTCAAGGTGGAGTCCGGGTCCATGGCCCGTACCACGGCCTGCGCGGATACCCCCATGCCTGCGAAGCGCGACAGGGGCTTGCGCGCGGGAGCATCGTCCGTGATGGGGAACAAGGCATCGTTCTTGTACAGGTACTGGCGACTGCCGGCATCGCGGATCACGTAAGCTTTCCCCGGCACCGGCACAATTTCCAATACCCGGCCCGGGCGCATGCCCTCCGGTGCCGAGATCCCGATCTGCTTGAAGTTTTCACCGTCGAAGCGCACCAGTCCGCCCTCCGTGCCGATCAACAGCGCCCCCCATGGGTCGTGTTCCATGGCGTGGACACGGTTCTGCAGCAGCCCGTTTTCGGAGGTGTATTGCTCAAAGGACCATGTGTTCTGGGCCCCCAGCTCCCCGGCATGCAGCATGGTCACGCCGCAGACCAGCACTGCTGGTATGCGGTGAAGTCCGTTGCGCCGGTTGGCTTGCTTCATTCCACGTGGTGGCGGTGCGCCGCGGCCAATCGCTGGAGGTCAAGCAGGTTGGTCACGCCCAATTTGTCGAAAAGCCGCGCTTTGTACGTGGCCACGGTGGAGGGCTGCAGGCCCATGCGCAACGCGATCTCCTTCACGCCCAAGCCGGCAAGCATATCGTCCATCACGCTCACCTCCCGATCGGAAAGCAAGTTGAACGGGTTGGCCTTGGCTTCTTCATCCTTGAGCTTCTCTTCCATGCGCGCGACAACCGGCTCGCTGATGTAGGGACGGCCTTGCAGCACATGGCGGATCGCACGGACCACCTCCTCCTCGGAGGATTCCTTGCTGAGGAATCCCGATGCCCCCAATGCCATCACGCGTTGGGCGTAGACCTTTTCGGACCGCATGGTATAAACCAGCACGCGCATGGCCGGATGTTCCTGGCAGATCCGCTCCAAATGGTCCAAACTGCTGCCGTCGGTAAGTTGCAGGTCCAGCACGAGCATGGCGGGTTCTTTCTGCGTGATCGCGTGCAGCAGCTCATGGCAGGTGGCTACTTCATCCACGTTGGATGCGTGGAACTGGTCATGCAGCAGATCGCGCAATCCGCGCCGCACGATCACGTGGTCGTCTGCAAGTAGAAAACTATGGTTCATGGCGGATGCTATCGAGGCTTAAAGTAGTAATTGTGGCCAAAATTCTACAGCTGCCCACAATTGCCGCGTGTAGGTTGCACCCGATTTCCGTTGCAAGATGGAAGTCCGTTCGTCCCGAATGCATACCAGGGCCGGATGTCCTGCAAGGCTTTGAGAGTGGCCCGCAGGGCATGGAGAGCCGGACTTGGTTGGGCCATGAAGGGCGGATGACGCTGGTTGAGGCAAGGTGGTCATCATGCGCACTGTGGAGAGTGGGGCAAGAGTGGCTGCTGAATAGCTCAAGACACCAGTGGAGCACCAAGCTGGCACCTTTCCGGTGAAGACGGAGAGGTGCCCTTGGTCATTCCGGGTGGCCCAAGTACGGCGCAATATACAATGCCAACGGTATGCCGTGCATGCCCCGTTGATCTGCTGTGCCGAAGGTCGGCCGAACAGCCCTTGGCCATCGCCCCGTCAAGTGCACGGGCAAGTGCCCCGGTCGCCTTGGCCTGGAACGCCGGGGGCGCGGCAGGAACCGCTTATTTCTGGAGCACGGCGAACGTGAAGGCGTACTTATGCCTTTCATCCGCCTTGTGCTTTTCGCTCCACACCTCCTTCCAGCCTTTGCCAATTTCAGGGAAGAACACATCGCCGGCGGGCTTGCCATGCACCGTGGTGAGGTAGAGCCGGTTGATGAGGTTGCGGTCAATGGCTTCCTTGTACAGTTGCCCGCCGCCAATGATGAAGACTTCCTTCACTTGGGCGTTGCGGGCGACCTCCAACGCAGCATCCAACGAGTGGCATACCGTGGCACCGGGTGCCTTGTAGTCCTGGTCGCGGGTTACCACCAGGTTCACCCGGTCGCGCAGCGGCCGGAACCTGTCGGGGATACCTTCGTAGTTCTTGCGCCCGCTGATCACGTGGTGGTTCAGGGTGGTGCGTTGGAAAAATTTCATGTCGTCCGGCAAGCTCCAAGGGAGCTGACCGTCCTTGCCGATGACGCCGTTCTCGGCGACGGCTGCGATGGCACTGATGATCATACCGATACTGCGGCTTTAATGTGGGGGTGGGGGTCGTAATTGAGCAGGTGGAAGTGCTCGTAACGGAACGCAAAGATGTCCCTCACGTCCGGATCGATGCGCAGGGTGGGCAGCGGGCGCGGTTCACGGGTGAGTTGCAGTTCAGCTTGTTCCATGTGGTTCAGGTAGAGATGCACGTCGCCGAAGCTGTGTACGAACTCCCCCGGCTGCAGGCCGCAGACCTGGGCCACCATCAAGGTGAGCAGCGCATAGCTGGCGATGTTGAAGGGCACGCCCAAAAAGGTGTCGGCACTGCGCTGGTATAGTTGGCAGGAGAGCTTGCCGTCGGCCACGAAAAATTGGAACAGGCAGTGGCAGGGAGGGAGCGCCATGCGGTCCACGTCGGCCGGGTTCCATGCGGTCACGATCAACCGGCGGCTGTTGGGGGTGGTCTTGATCATCTCCACCAGCTTGGCGATCTGGTCGATGTGGCCCCCGTCCGGCGTGGGCCAGTTGCGCCATTGATAGCCGTACACAGGGCCGAGGTTGCCTTGTTCATCGGCCCATTCGTCCCAGATCTTCACGCCGTTGTCCTGCAAGTACTTGATGTTGGTATCGCCTTGCAGGAACCAGAGCAGTTCGTGGATGATGCTCTTTACGTGCAGTTTCTTGGTGGTGAGCAAGGGGAAGCCATCGGCCAGGTTGAAGCGCATTTGATAGCCGAAGCAGCTCAAGGTGCCGGTACCGGTGCGGTCGCCTTTGCGTACCCCGGTTTTCAGGATGTAGCGGAGCAGGTCGTGGTATTGTTCCATGGCGAGGCGAAGTTACCAGTTGCGGGGGTGGGCGGGCGGATGAGTTATGAGCGATCGACTGCGCCGGTGGATCGGCGTCCGCCCGGTACCGAGGCGATCAGCCGGTCCCTCATGCGCTCGTAAAAGGGTTTTGCATCCAGCGCGCTGGCGATCAGCGAAGCGATCATGGCCGCATACATCAGTTGCAAGATGGCGCTGTGGCGGTCGGTCATTTCCAGGATGATGATGGCGCTGGTGAAGGGCGAGCGGGTGATGCCGGTGAGAAAGGCGCACATACCGCCGAGCACCAGGATGTTGAGCTGGCCGCGGTCCACGCCGAACCAGTGGCCGAAAAGGCCGCCGATGGCGGCGCCGGAGGAGAGCGCCGGCCCGAAGAGGATGCCGCCGGCGCTGCTGCCGGCCGAGACGATGGAGCCGATGAGCCTTCCGGCCACGTCGCGCAGTGATGGCACGGGATCTTGGCTGAAGAGATAGTGGTCCAGCAGGTTTTCACCACTGCCCAAGGCCATCAACCCGAAGGTGTGCACGGCCTGGGCGAATACCAGCGCGCACAGCAGCACGAAGCCTCCTTGGGCCAGCGGGCTGCGCAGGGCCCGGCGGATCTTGTCCAACACCAGCACGGCCTTGCCGCTCAACACCCCGGCCGCCGCCGCCACGGCGCTGATGGCCAGCAAGGTGTACATGAACGAAGGGCCCACGCGCTCCAGCTTGGGATAGCCCAACAGCAAGTACGGCCCCAGCAACCACTGGGCGGTCATACCGCTGATGATCACCGAACTGAGCACGGCGGTGCGGAATTTTCCGATGTGCGTGCGGGTGAGCTCCTCCATGGCGAAGACAATGCCGCCCAACGGGGTGTTGAAGGCGGCGCTCAGGCCCGCGGCTCCACCGGTGACCAGCATGATGCGGCGGCTCACCTTGGGCCAGAACGGCGGCAGCAACCGGTGCACCACCCGGTAAATGCTGCCGGCGATCTGCAGGATGGGCCCTTCGCGGCCAATGGAGGCGCCCCCGGCGGCCAAGGCCATGGTGGCCCCGATGCGGACGATGATGATCCGCACGTTCAGGAAGCGCCAACTGCCGTCGTGCTTTTCCTGGTCGTCCGCCACCTCCGAGGCGGCGATCACCTGTGGCACCCCGCTGTCGCCGGCCAAGGGGGCGAAGCGGCGCACCAGCCACCAGGCCAGGAGAAAGGTGACCGGCGCGGTGATGAAGATCCACGTGGGATGCGCGGTGATCAACTCCCGGTTGCGTTCGCCCAGCCATACGAAAAGCTTGGTGAAGCCCACGGCCACCAAGGCCGTGGCCACGGCCGCCACCTGGTAGGGCAGCGCCAGCATCCACAGGTCCCTGATCCGGCTACCGACCGAGGAGCCCCGGAGCCGCCTGAACAAGTGGCCAGCCCGGGCCTGCGCACGGCGCCAAAAAGTGCTTTGTCCGTTTGGTTTTTCCCGTTTCACGGCGCAAGGATAGCGCATCACCCTCGCGAAGGCCACTGCCCCGCAGATGAGCTTTGAACTAGCACGCCGTTGGCTCTTGCTGTGTGGCCACAGCGTGATGGAAGGGTCAGCCCCTTCCGAACGGGGCGAGCTGATCTGAATCCGCTTCCTGTCACCAGCCTGTTGCTTTTTGTGTGCTTGTCCCTTGGCTGAAGAAATCCTTTTAGCTTCGTTCCATCCCATCCCTAGCTGCTTGCCCCATGAAATCCACCTGGCACTATGCGTTCCTCCTTTCAGTTGTTGGCTTGCTGCCCCTGGCGGGCCAGGCGCAATCTACCCCCCCCCGCGCCTGCCGTGGAGTGGCGCTCGGTGGCCTGGCTGGACAGTAAACCACCCTACGGCACCACCCATACCTATACAGGAGTGACCCAAGCCGGGAATGACATCACTGCGGTGCACTACACGCAAACTCCCTGCACCGGCAGTCCCACCGGACAGGATGAAAGTTCCGAAGACTGGTGGTACGCCCACACCAACGTGTACGATGCCGCACACAACCTGATCGGTTATGCGGCAGCGGGTTACGCCAACCCGCCCAACTGGAGCGGTGACTTCGGCTGCGTGCAATTCCCGATGATGAACATTGCCCGGAGTACCTGGATACTTGGCAGCACCGAAGGGGCGTTTCCTTTGCCATGGTGAGCTTGTTTAACCTCAATGGGCAAATGATCTGGTGCGGCGACCCCTTCATCCCGGGAACCTTCTACGGGGTGGCCCAGGCGGGTGATGGCGGCCCCATTGTGTGCATCGGTGAAGCCACGGTGAATCGCACCCGACCGGACCCCAACAGCT
>JADZAC010000074.1 GCA_020852835.1 Flavobacteriales bacterium | reverse complement strand
GAGATCAGCGGATTGGTGCTGTAGGCAATGGGCAGCAGGCCGCCGATGGCCGTAAGGCTGGTGAGCACGATCGGCAAGAAGCGCATCTCGCCCGCCTCGCGGATGGCCTGCTCCAGCGTGCGTCCTTCCGCGCGCAACTGGTTGGTGAAGTCCACCAGCAGGATGGTGTTCTTCACCTCGATGCCGGCCAGCGCGATCAAGCCCACGATGGCCACGAAGCTCAGGCTGTTGCCCGTGGCCCAGAGCGCCAGCACCGCCCCCACGATGCCCAGCGGGATCACGCTCAGCACGATCAAGGTGCTCTTGAAGGTGCCGAACTCCAGCACCAGCACGGCGATGAAGAGGAAGATCGTCGCAAGGATGACCGTGCCGAAACCGCCGAAGCTGTCCTGCCGCGTTTCGATCTCCCCGCCCATGGTGTAGCTGTATCCGTTGGGCAGATTCATGTTGTCCATGGCCTTGATCGTGGCATTCAGGGCATCATCAACGAGGAAGCCTTGCTGCACGAAGCTGCTCACGGCCACGTACCGGCGCTTGCCCAGGTGCTTGATGGTCTGCGGCGAGGTCTCCAGTTGCAGGTCTGCCACATGGCGCAAGGGGATGCTCTCGCCGCTGCGGCTGGTGACGTACAGGTCGTCGAACACATGCAGGTCGGCGCGCTGGCCCTTGGGCACGGTGATCACCACCTCGCGTTCGGTGCCTTGCGGATCGTTGAAGGTGCCCAGGCCCAGGCCGGCCACCGCCAGGCGCACGGTGCGATCAATGTCAACCGTGGCAATGCCGAGCATGCTGGCCTTGTCGCGATCGATCCGCACGCGCAGGTCGCTCTTCAGGTTGGCCATGGGGTCGTCCACATAAAGGCTGCCGGGCATGGCCTTCAGCATCGCGGCCACTTCGGCGCTGATGCGCCGCAGGGTGTCCAGGTCCTCGCCGAAGATGCGCACCTCCACGGGCGCCAGTTGCGGGGGGCCTTGCTCGAAGTCCTTCACCTCGATCTGTGCGCCGGGCACCTGCGCGAAGGTGCTGCGCAGCTGGTCGATCAGGCGCAGCTTGTCCTTGGTGCCCGTGTGCTGCTGCAGCTGCACGAAGACCTGGGCGTAGTCCGTGCGCTCATGCTCGGGCTGCACGTTGTAGTACACCTGCGGATTGCCTTTGCCCACGTTGGTGGTGTAGTACTGCACCTGCGGGAACTGCGCCAGTTGGCGCTCCACCAGCCGCGCCAGGCTGTCGGTCTGCGCGATGTTGCTCTGCAAGGGCGCCACCACGTTCACCATGAACTGCGGTTTTTCGCTCGCCGGGAACAGGCTGAAGCCGATCGCCCGCATCAGCCCCACGGATGCGATGAAGATGGCCAGCGCCACCAGCAGCGTGGTGCGCGGGTTGCGCAAGGAGCGCTCCAACAGCGGCGCGTAGGTGGCGTGGATCCCGCGCTTCAGGGCGCGCAGCACGGCGTTGCCCTCGGCATGCGCGTGCGGCTTCAGCAGGTGCAGCGAGATGAAGGGCACGATCGTGAGCGACACGAACATGCTGGAGACCACCGCGAAGATCACGGCCAGCGGCAGGCTGCGGATGAAGTCGCCGCTCGACTCGGGCATCAGCGCCAGCGGCATGAAGGCGATGCACAACGTCACGGTGCAGCCGATCACCGCCACGCCGATCTCCTTCACCGCGCCCAGCACGGCGTCCACCGGTTTCTTGCCTTCGCGCAACCAGCGCTCGATGTTCTCCACCACCACGATGCTGTCGTCCACCAGCAACCCCAGCGCCACCACCAGGCCCACGATGCTCAGTTGGTTCAGCGAGAAGCCCAGCGCGTTCAGCATGATCACGCCCATGGCCAGCGAGAGCGGGATGGAGATCATCACCACCAGCGAGGCGCGGTTGCCCAGCGGCAGCAAGGTCAAGAGCACCAGGAAGATCGCGATCGCGAAGTCGCGCCCCAAATGGCCCAGCCTGTAGTTCACCGCCTCGGCCTGGTCGAAGTGCTGCTCCAGTGCGATGTTCTCCGGCAACTGGGCGCGGAACTTCTCCAGCACCGGCAGGTATGCCTGCTGCGCCGTGCTGATGTTCATGCCGCTCTTCAGCGCCGCATTCACCACCACGCTGCGGTGGCCGTTCAGCCGCGTGATGTGCCTGTCCTCGTGGTACGCGTCGGTCACCTGCGCCACATCGCGCAGCAGGGTGTTGCGGCCGTCGGCCGTGGCCACCACGATGCGTGCCAGATCGGCCGCATCCACCACGCTGCCGCTGGTCTTCACGTTCAGCGCCTTCGTGCCTGCATCCACGCTGCCGCCGGGTATGTTGGCCATCTCGCTCTGCACCGCGCCGACCACTTGGGCCAGCGGGATCCGCAACCGCGCCAGCTTCTCCAACTGCAGGTCGATCCGTACCGTTGCGCCGGGCAGTCCGTTCACCTCCACCTTCTTCAGCATCGGCAGGGCTTCCAGCGCCTCCTGCAGGTGCTCAGCCTGTTCCTTCAGGGCACGGCGCGGGGCGTTCTCGCTCACCAGCGCCACCTGCAGCACGTTCACGCTGCTGGGCGTGGCCTTCTGCACCTCCATGCTGTGGATGTCGGCGGGCAGCTCGGCGCGCAGCGCGTTGATCTCCTGCACCAGCTCCTGGTGCTTGCGGTCCACGTCCACACCGTAAAGCGCATCCACGCGGATCACCGCCACGCCGTCCTTGATGGTGGCATACACCCGCTTGATGTCGTCCAGCTCGGCCACGCGCTTCTCGATCGGGTCCACCACCAGCTTCTCCATGTCCTCGGGGCTGGTGCCCGGGTAAACCGCCACGATCGGATAGATCGGCGCGTTCATCTCCGGGTCCTCCGCGCGCGGCATGCCCAGCAGCGTGCTGATGCCCACCACCACGATCATCAAGAAGATGACCAGCGTGAACGGACTGTTCTTAACGGCGTATCGGGTGATCCACATGGGTCGAATGCGCTAATGCGGTGAATGGGAATGGGTGATCGGCGAATGGTGGATGGTGAATAGCGAATGGGACAAGCGTGGCGTACCATTCACCAACTCCCGTTCGCCATTCACCGTATTCGGTATTGGGGCGTGTCCCTTTCCCGCACACAATGCCCACGCACGGGCCGCGTGCTCCGCTGTAGTTGCCTCGCTCCGGCCCGCATCGCATCCGGCTCCGGGGTCTGCTCCTTCGTCGCAGCCTCCTCGCCGAGTGCGCTGCTGGGCCGCTGCTTCGGCAAGCTGCCGCTGCGCCCGCTCACGCGGTGCGATCGTTCCTGCGATCCGCAACATCGTCCACCCGACAACCTCCGGCTGGGCAACCAGGGACGGCTTGCCCGTGGGGCATGCCGACCTCCGGGCGTTGCCACCATGTTCCCGGGCGAACCATGGTTCGCCCCTACAGGTACTGTCCGCCGGTATGCGCATTCCTCCGTGTCCTCTGTGTCTCTGTGGTGAATTATCGAACCACCACCGCGGTGCCTTCCGTCAAATACGGCCCGCCCTTCACGATCAAGGCCTTCGTACTGTCCAGGCCGTTCACCAATACGTGCGTACCCGTGATGCCGCGCACGACAACCGGCATTTTATGCGCTTTCCCGTTCTCCACGATGAAGACAACGCCTTGGTCCCCGTTGCCGTCCAGCAGCGCCTCGTAAGGGATCGCGACGGCATCACTGCGGCCTTGCGTGCGGATCACGGCCTTGCCGTACAGGCCGCTGGCCAGTTGGCCCAAGGGGTCCACGATCCGCAACTCCACCTGGAACAGGCCCGATCGCGGATCGGCACCGGCGCTCTTGCTGTTCACCACTGCCTGCATCGTTCGGCCCGGATAGGCGTCCGCCACCACCGCCGCGCTGTCGCCCGTGTTCACCTGGGCCCAATCCTTGTCGCTCAGCCCGGCCTTCAGCAACCACTTGCCTTTGCCCGCGCCGTTCACCATCAGCACGGGGCTGCCCGCTCCGACCAGTTGCCCCTCGTTCACGAACTTCCGCAGCACGAAGCCGTCGCTGCTTGCACGGATCTCCGCATGCCGGCGGCCGTACTGCGCGCTGGTCAACTGCTCCTTGGCCACAGCTGCTCCTGTCCGCGCGTTCTGGAGCATCTCCAGGCTGATCACGCTGTCCTTGTACAAGGCCTCGGCACGTTGCCGGTCGCGTTCGGCCTTCTCGGACCCGAGTTGCGCCTGTTGCACTTGCGCATCGATGTTCGTGGGCTCCAACGTGGCCAGCAGTTGGCCGGCCTTCACCGGCTCGCCTTCCTTCACCAGCACGCTGCGCACGATGCCTCCGCTGAGGAAGCTCAAGGCTGTTTCATCGTCGGTGGTGAAGAGGCCGGGCACACTGACCGTGGCCGCTGTCCGCGATGGACGCACGTGCATAATGGTCACTGGTGTGGCGCCATTTTCCGTGGTCCCGTTGGTCGCATCGGCGGAGCCGCATGCGCTAAGGAGGGTGAGCAGGGTGAGAATGGAGAAAAGGGTAAGAAAGTGAATGCCGCCCCACCTTATCACTTTCTCTCCACCCTCACTACTCTCACCACTCTCACCAAAGAATTTCGTTGTGCTCATTTGCTCAAGGGGTATGTAGCATGCTGTCTTTCCATCTCGGCCAGCTTTTGCAGCACGGTGGTGCGGGCCACGGCCAGTTGCACCTCGGCACCGGTCAGTTGGTTGCGGGCATCGAGGTATTCGATCTGGGTGTTCACGCCCTCGTTGAATCCCTTTTCGATCAGGTTGAAGTAACTGGCCGCAGCGGCGGCACGTGCATTGGCGCTGCGCAGCACGGCCTGGGCGGTGGCCAGTTCGGTGCGGGCCTGCATGGCCCCGAGCAGCAGTTGTTGGGTGGAGTTACGCTCGGTGAGCTCGGCGAAGTCGCGATCGGACCGGGCGCGGTGCTGCTTGAAGCGGTTACGCCCGCCATTGAAGAGGGGCACGTCCAATTGCACCCCGAAGAGGTAGTAATCGGCGTACCGGTCGGTGCTCCAGTCGAGGCCCTGGTAGCCCAGGTCCACGAAGGTGCTCAACTTGGGCACCCAGTAGTTGCTGGTCAATTTGGTCTGGCTGTCGCGCAGGCCCACGGCGGTGCGCAGGGCTTGCAGTTCCTCGCGCCTGCTGATGTCCGCGGCCATCGTCCGCGCGGTATCGCCCAGCGCGGCGTTCACATCGAGGCTTTCATCCACCGGGGCATCGAGGTCCGTGTTCAACAGGAAGTTGAAGAAGCGTTCGGCATTCGCGTACTGGTTCGTGGCTTGCGCCAGTTGCGCGGTGATCTGCTCCTGTTCGGCCTGTGCACGCAGCACCTGAGCGGGCACACCGGAGCCGTGGCGATGCAACGAACGGGTCACCTCCACGTTGCGCTCCAGCAGTTGCAGGGCACTGGTGTAGCTGCGCACCGCCTGTGCGGCCATCAATACGTTGTAGTAGGCCACCTTGATGTCCTTCACCAGCTCGCGGCGGTAGATGTCCACCTCGTACTCCTGCAACTGCACCGCGTGCTGTTGGATGCGCCGGTTATGGATGATGTCCGTGTTCAGCAGCGGCATGCTGGCGCGCACATGGGCATCGTAGTAGTTGTTGGGGTTCAGGTAGGCCTGCACATTGTCCACCTGGGGGAAGCGCTCCTGCCCGATGAACTGGTTGAGGGTGGTGTACACGGGGTTCACCAGGTCGCCCACGGGAAAGTCGAAGTAGCGGCCGCCTTCGCCGCTGAGGTAGCTGGCGTTCAAGTTCACCGAGGGCAGGAAGAGCGACTTCGCCTCCTTGAGGTCCTGCATGGCCCGGTCCAAGGCGATGTGCTTCTGCTGCAGCACCACGTTGTTGGCCAGTCCTTGGGCGATGTAATTATCCAAGGGGGGCTGGGCGGACAGGGAGAGCGCGAGGGTGAGAGGGTGCAAGAGTGCGAGGGAGCGTGCAGGAATACCCTCGCACCTTCGCACCCTTTCGCCCTTCATCAGGCATCTACTGAACATCGTTCAATGTATTTACAACGTTAACCACAGGGTCCCAAAAAAGCGAACGGCACGCGGTGTGGCACATCACGGTTTGAGGGATTGCAGCCACTGGGCAAAGACATCCAGGCTGTCCTTGACCAGGTTGGGGTGCTTGCAGGGGTCGATCACCTGGTAACAGCGGTCGCGCACCAGCAGGGCGGCCATGCCATGCACGGTGCTCCACACCAGCAGGCTGGTGACCTCCACGTCGCTTTGGCGGAGCAGCTTCTTGTTCATGGCCTCCTCCACGGTAGCCTTGAGCACGGCGAACACGCGGTCGCCCTCCTCCCAAAGGTGGTGCATCTCATCGACGGCATGCACCGGTGCCTTCATGATGAACATGAGGTCGTACAGGCCGGGATTCTGCTCGGCGAACTCGAGATACACCTTGCCCATGGCCGTGAGCCGTTCCATGGGGTTTTCCACGTGCGCGAGCGGTGCCAGCCTGGCCCCGAGCTGCTGAAAAGCCTCCACATGCAGGGCGTGGAAGATCGCGTTCTTGTCCTTGAAGTAGATGTAGATGGTGGTGGGGCTGTACGCGATGCGCTGCGCGATCATGCGCATGCTGGTGCGGTCATAGCCCCGTTCCAGGAAGAGCTCGCGCGCGGCGTTCAGGATGGCCCGTTTCAGG
>JADZAC010000073.1 GCA_020852835.1 Flavobacteriales bacterium | reverse complement strand
TCGGCTGCGCTCGGAATAAACTTCGATCCACCGCCCGCTGCGCGGCCGGCAGCCGCTGCGCGGCTTGTCTTCCACCCAAGAAAAAAGCCCCTCGCGGGGCTTTCCTTGGGTGGAAGACCGGGCTCGAACCGGCGACCTTCGGAATCACAATCCGACGCTCTAACCAACTGAGCTACATCCACCATTTCCGCCAGGCCGGGGCCCAAACGGGCCGCAAATATAATCGGGACCACCGCACCGCGTTACATTGCGCGGCATGCACGTCCTGGTTCTGCCAAAATGGTATCCTGCGCTGCCCGACCCACAACTTGGTGATTTCATCCGCAAGCAGATGTTGGCCGTGGCCACCTTGCACCGGGTGAGCGTGGTTTATGCCTGCCCCGTGGCCAACTTGGACCAGCCCTTTCAGGAAGTACTGGACACGGCCAGCGGTGCTTGGGAGCTGTGCTGCCATTACCGGCCGAGCACTTCCCCCGTGGCGCCCTTGCGGCGGTTGAAGAACTGGTTGCGGTACCGCCGGGCCATGAACAGCGGCATCGGTCGACTGCTGCGCGAGCGCGGCCGCCCCGACCTGGTCCATGCCCATATCCTCACCCGGCCGGTATACATGGCATGGCTTCTGTCGCGCGCTTGGCACGTGCCCTTCGTGGCCAGCGAGCAAAGCAGCGCACACCTCAACGGCGCATGGCGACGACAAGCCTGGACGGCCCGCTGGATGGACCGCTGGCTGCTGCGGCAGGCGGTGTGCACCACGGCGGTAAGCCCGCACCTGGCCCGGGCCATGGCCCAAGCGGGCTTGGGCCGGCACCATGCCGTGGTGCCCAACGTGGTGCCGGGCATGGAAGTTCCCTTGCCACCAGCGGGGCCCGCCACTCATTTTTTGGTGGTGGCCGATCTGGTGGACGCCACCAAGAACGTGGGCGGCGTATTGCGGGCCATGGCCGCCGCCCGGCAGCATGGACATGACCTGCGGTTGGAGATCGTGGGCGACGGCATAGACCGGGCCAGCCTCCAAGGCCTTGCTGAACAACTCGGCCTGGCCCCCCGCATCACCTGGCATGGGCGGCTGCCGCAGTCCGCCGTACTGCCGGTAATGGCCCGTACCGGCACGGTGATCATCAACAGCAACTACGAGACGTTCAGCGTGGTCACCGGCGAGGCGCTGGCCAGCGGCAAGCCCGTGATCGCCACCCGCTGCGGGGGGCCGGAGGCATTCATCAGTGCGGACAACGGCCTGTTGATCCCCGTGGCCGACGACCAGGCCCTGTGCGATGCCATGCTGCACATGGTGCAGCACCACGGCCGATATGCACCGGCCACCATACGGGCCAGCGTGGGGCGGCGCTTCAGCAGGCAGGCCGTGGCACAAGGGTTCGACGCCGTGTACCGCCAAACAACAGCCAACGAACACTGATGCTCAGGGCCATCTCCGGCACCATCCTCGCCCGCCTGGCCACCACGGTGATGGGCCTGCTGGTGGCGGTGATCGCCGGGCACCGCCTTGGGGCGCAAGGCCTCGGTATCATCGGGCTGGTGGTGCTGGGCATCACCTTGGTGCGCCTGGGCATGGACCTGATGGGGGGCGGCGCGCTCATTTACCTGGTACCGCGCGTAGCCTTGCGGCGCCTGCTCCCGCCCTGCTATGCTTGGGCGCTGGTGGCCACTGCGCTGGGCTGGGGCGTGGTGAAGCTGCTGCACCTGGTACCGGAGGGCTACGCCACGCATGTGGCCGCCATCGCACTTCTTCAGAGCATCGGCGCCATCCACCTCAGCGTGCTGGTGGGCCAACAGCGCATCCGTGCAAACAACCTCATCACCGTGGTACAAGCCGCGGTGCTCATTGCCTCCTTCGTCCACTTCACCCGGCACGACGCGGCCGATGCCATGGCCTATGTCCGCGCCGCCTATCTGTCCGCTGCAGCCGCACTGATCCTGAGCAGCAAGGCCATCGCCAAACCTCCGCCCCCATCGGGCCATGGACCGCTGAACGTGGTGCGCACCTTGCTGCGCCAAGGCCTGTACGTGCAACTGGCCAATGGCATGCAACTGATGAACTACCGCCTGGCCTACTGGCTGATCGAGCGCTTCCGCAGCACGGCCATGCTGGGCATTTACACGGTGGCCAATCAGCTTGCCGAAGGCGCCTGGCTGGTGCCCAAGAGCCTGGCCTTGGTGCTCTACAGCAAGATCAGCAACTCCCGCCTGCCCGAGGAACAGCGCCTGCTCACCCTCACCTTCCTGAAACTGTCCATGGCCTTCGCCACCGGCTTCGTGCTGGTGCTGCTGGCCCTCCCTGCGGTGGTGTTCCAATGGGTGTTCGGCCCGGAGGTCACCGGCATCACCCCCCTGTTGGCCCTGTTGGCACCGGGCATCATGGGCATGGCGGCCTCGCAAGCCTACAGCCATTTCTTCAGCGGCACGGCACGCAACGTGCACAACGTCATCGGCTCCGGCCTGGGGTTGGTCGCCACCATCACTGCGGGCCTCACGCTCATCCCGCGCTTGGGCCTGGCCGGTGCCGCCCTCTCCGCCTCTTGCGCCTACGGCATCAATGCCGTGTACCAAACCACCGCCTTCATGCGCATCACCGGCACCTCCTTCCGCGACCTGTGGCCCAATGCCGCCGACGGGCAACAGCTGCGCCACCTGTTCGGCCGGTTCCACAAGCCCCAAGGCCACCGTTAGCACTGCGGCACCAGTGCGCACGGCGTAATATCGCATCATGTCGTGCGTCGTTTCCCGCCGGGTACATCTGCTGCCCCTCCTCCTTATCACCAACCTGCCCTTGGTCGCACAGCCCCCTATGGCCGTGCTCAACGGTCACGTGGTTGAAGCCGGGTCCTTGCAACCCGTTCCCGGTGCTGCGTTGCAGTTGCTGCCGGGCAACGCGTCGCTCACGGCGGTCAGCGACAGCCTTGGGCAATTCCGCATCGCGGCCATACCCGTGGGCCACTACACCTTGGTGGCATCCGCCGCCGGGCACGACACCCTGGAAGTACCTGAGCTGTGGCTGCGCGCGGGCAAGCAGGAAGAACAGCGGCTGGTGCTCTCCCCCGCTTCCAAGGCGCTGGGATCGGTCACTATCAGCGCCATGGCCCGCGGGCAATTGCAGCCGTTGGGCGTGCGCACCTTTACCGTGGAACAAAGCCTGCGCTGGCCCGCCACCTTCTTTGATCCCGCCCGCTTGGTAACGGCACTGCCCGGCGTGGCCGGCGTGAACGACCAGGCCAACCACCTCTCCATCCGCGGCAACTCGCCCAACGCCAATGCGTGGACACTGGAGGGCGCGGAGATCGTGAACCCCAGCCACACCGGCAATGCAGGCACCGCCACCGACCTGCCCACCCTCAGCGGCGGCGGCGTGAACATCCTCAGCGCGCAGATGCTCGGACCCTCGCAACTGCTCACCGGCGTGCTGCCGATCAACCGTAGCAATGCCTTGGGCGGGATCTTGGACATGCACCTGCGCAACGGCAACATGAAGGAGCAGGAATGGACCTTGCAAGCGGGGCTGCTGGGCATCGATGTTTCCACCGAAGGCCCCATCGGCAAGGGCGGCCGTGCCTCCTACCTGGCCAACTACCGCTACTCCACCGTGGGCCTGCTGGGCGCCATGGGCGTGGACCTCGGCGATGAGGCCATCACCTTCCAGGACCTCGCCTTCCATGTGGCCTTGCCGGCCGGCAAGCGCGGGGAATTCAAGCTCTTCGGCGTGGGCGGCACCAGCAGCAATGTGTTTGAGGCAACACACGACACCAGCCAATGGAAGGTGGACAAGGACAGCCGCAACATCGACTATGCCTCCAGCATGGGCGCTGTGGGCGCCAGCCTACGCGCACCCGTAGGCGAGCGCACCACGCTCTCCTCCACCGTGGCCGTTTCAGAGATCGACCAGCAGCGCAGTGAAGAACGGCTCACCGCCGACTACTCCGTGGGAAGCCGCTTCAGTGCGGACCTGAGCGAGCGGAAGATCTCCGCCACGATGCAGGTGGAAGGCGCGCTGGGCGCGCGTTTGCATTGGTCGGCGGGAGGCAGCGCCACCGAGCGGCGGCTCACCTCCTGGTTGAACAGCGACGTGAACGGATGGCTGCTGCGCCCTTGGCTCAGCGGCCGCTGGATCTTGGGCGAACACTGGCAAGCAACGGCTGGCGTGGGCCTTGCGCATTTCACCTACAGCGGCGAAACCGCCCCTGAACCGCGTGTTTCCGTGGAATGGCGCCTGGCACACCGGCAGAAGATCGCCCTGGCCGCAGGGATGCGTTCGCAGCTTCCTCAGTGGCAGTCGTTCAGCGTGAACGGCTGGCCGCTCTTCCTGCAGGACCGGACCGGCCTTACCCGCTCGCAGGATGTGGTGCTCGGCTACGACCGCTCCATCACGGAATTCCTGAACCTCCACGCCGAAGTGTACTATCAGCAACTCATGGACGTGCCCGTCGAAGCTTCGGGCCTGTTGTTCCCGTCACAAACGGCCTTCAGCATGGTGAACGTGTGGGATGAAGCGGCCAGCGTGCCCCTGCGATCAACCGGAACGGCCAACAACATGGGCCTTGAACTGGGCCTGGAGCGGCAATTCACCAACAACTATTTCTGGCAAGTGAATGCTTCCCTGTACAGTAGCCGCTACACCGAAGCTTCAGGCCAGGAGCACGGCACGCGCTGGGACGGGCAGTACCTCCTCAACCTGTTCGGCGGAAAAGAATTCAAGCAGGTGAAGGAGGTCCGTGTGCGCACTTGGGGCGTGGGCGGGCGCGCCAATTTTATGGGCGGCCCTTGGAACCCGCCATTGCCCATCTACACCGATCAGAACGGGACGGTACTCTACGCCGGAGACCGGGACTGGGTGAAATTGTCGGCATACTACCGCATCGATCTGCGCGTGTACCTGCGGAAGGATCGCAAAGGACGCACCGGCCTGTGGGTGGTGGACCTGCAGAACGTGACCGGCGCACGGAACGCGGCATTCCGTTACTTCGATGTCCGCAAGAACGAAGCGGTCACCAAATACCAGCTCGGCTTGATCCCCAACCTCAGCTACCGCATCGAATTCTGATCCACGTGAAAAAGATCATCCTCCTGCTGCTCACTGCCACGTTCCTGGTCTTCGCCTACCTCCAGCTGAACGACCCCGACCCGGTCCACTGGACCTTGGGCTACATGGCAGTGGCGATCTCCTGCGGGATGGCCGCATTCGGAAAGTACCCAAAATGGTGGCTGCGGGGCATCACCGCCATGCTCGGCGCGTGGATGATCGTTGCTTCCCCGGGCGTGGTCCATTGGGTGGAACAAGGGTTTCCCAACATCGCCGGGGCCATGAAAGCCTCCACCCCGGTGATCGAGGACTCGCGCGAATTATTCGGCTTGGCGATCGCTTTCCCGGTGATGCTGTGGCTGGCGTTGACCGGAAGGCGATCGAGCAGGCCTCCTTCCGTACGAAAAACGGAAAGGCCACGGTGATCCTCGATCTTTGCAGTTGATCACTCCCGCCATGCGCACCCTGCACCTGCTTGTACTCGCTGGCGCCGCCGGCCTGGCCATGGCGGCCCAAGCGCAGAACACCATTTACGGCTACGCCATCGGCAATTGGCGCAACGGGCCCACGGTGGAAATTACACCGTTGTTCCGGACCACGGAGATGTTCACCACGCCCCAGCTGATCGCGTGGGTGCGGGAACAGTGGCCCAAGGAATTCACGGACACCACGGACATCGATGTGCAGCGCTTTGCCACCACGGAGGAAGGCATGGAGAGCCGCACCACGCTGATGCGCAAGTACGGTGCGAGAAAGTTGCCGGTCCATGCGATCGACGCTGCCGGCCTGCCGCGCACCCCGGATGTTCCGGCTGCTGCGCCACCGGTTACGGGTGCACCACGATAAGCGGCGTAGTGGCCACCACGGAACCGCCCACCAGCAGGCGCAGTGCATATGCACCGTTGTCGAACGCACCCGTGTTCAGCCGGTAGCCGCCCTGGTCGGGCACCGCACTGAAGGCCACCGCCCGGCCTCCCATGTCATGCACCTCGATCACCGCATCGGCCATGGGCGTGGGCAGGCGCAGGAAGACCTCACCGTCGGCGGGGTTCGGGCGCACCTCCACGTGCATTTGCCGGGCGGCCGGCCCGCTTACGCCCACATACATGCCGCATGGATCATAGCTCCCTTCCAGCACCAAGGTGCCGGTGGACTGCGGATCGAGGAAGTTCTTGAGCCGCATGGATGCCGAACCCGGGTTGCTCGCCCAGTGGTAGCTCATTTTTCCGTAGTAGTCCGCTGCGGAAATGGAGGTCCCAGGCCCGCAACCGTTGGTGGTGCAGCAAGAGAGCCCGCCGGTGAGCGTGCCCACGATGCGCTTGGCCCCGTTGAAGATCGGCGAACCGGATGAACCGCCCTCGGTGACCCCGTGGCCATTGGCCGTGGCGGACCAAACGACGCGCCAGTGCGTGCCGGGCACACCGCCCCATGTGGAGGAGACCAGGGAACCATTATAGGTGCTGATCTTCTTGCGGTCGCCATCGGGATGGTGGATGCATTTGCCGCCGGTGCCGCCCGTGCCGGAGGCGTCCCACCCGGCCCAATAAGGATTGAAAGAATCCGGGATGGAATCCGTGTTGGCTTCCAGGAGCAGGAAGTCCGAGCCTTGGTTGCCGCCGCCATCGTTGCTGCTGCCCCGCTTGGTGCAGCCCACCACAAAGTGGTTGGCAAAGGAGGCGCCGGTGCCGCAGCCCGTGCGCTCGTAGTTGAAGTAGAACTTCCACTGGTTGAAGTCCGATGAGGAGGTGGTTTCTCCGCAGTGCATGGCCGTAAGGAAGTACGGCTTGCAGTCCTGCGCCACGTTGTTCACCAACGAGCCGCTGCACCAGTAACTGAGGCCTTGGTCCAGGATGCTGATGCGCACCACGGCATCCCGTTGGCCTTCCCAACCGCCGCCTTCGCTGCAGTTCACATCCACCTCACAGCTGCCCGAGGCCGTCACTTCATCCACATCGCGGTAGGCATGGCCCACACCGCTGATGTGCACCCGGCCCAGGCCGGCCACGGCCGCAGGTTCGTAGTATTCCACCATGCTGGCCTCCCCGGCCAACAGGCCCGTGGCGAAGGTGCCGTCATCGCGGTTGTTGTACGCGGTGAAGCCGCCCATCACCTGTTTCCCGTCGGGGCTGTACACGTGGAGCGTGGCGTTGGCGGGCAAATGGAACTCGGAGAAGTAGAGCTCGGTGGCCAGGGCGCCCTTGCTCTCCACGCGCAAGCGCCACAGCCGGTCGCCATTGGGGAGATCACTCCAGGTACCGGCATCAAAAAGGCCTGCTTCCAGGGGCAGCACACGGGCATAGGCCGGCAGCATGCCGTCCAACTGGCGTTGCGCATCATCGGCAGCGGCGGCGACGGCATCGAAGGGCGCCGCCTCCACATTGGCCACTTCTCGGTCATCCAGCCCGGCCCGAAGGCTGTAGGGCATTCCGTCGGTGGCGATCTGGGCCATTGCAGCAATTGACAACGCGGCCATGGCCAACGTGTGGATGTAACGAGCGATCATGCTGGTTCGATTTGGAGGTTCTGCCTGCTGCCCGAACGGGGCTCTTGCGAAGGGAGGCACAAGTTACAGGAGACGTCGGCAACATGGTTCATGCACCAGCGGTTCATCTTTGCCCTTGCAATGCCACGCCTGATCCGCCCCGCCGCATGAGCAGCCGATGGAGGTCGTGGCTTCGAGGCTGGCGGCGCTGGCTGGGCGCTGCCGTCGTCACCTTGCTCCTGCTGCTTGCCTGGGCGCGGTGGTGGCCCATGGCACCTCTGTTCAAGGCCCCCTGCTCCACCGTGCTGCTTGATGCCGACGGAGCGCTGCTCGGCGCCACGGTTGCCAATGACGGCCAATGGCGCTTCCCTGCCAACAACAGCGTTCCTGCGCGCTTTGCAACATGCATCATCCAGTTCGAGGACCGGCACTTCCACGGCCACTTCGGCATCCGCCCGCAGTCCTTGGTTCGCGCCTGGCGGCAGAACCACAAGGCCGGGCGCGTGGTGAGCGGCGGAAGCACCATCACCATGCAGGTGGCGCGCATGGCCCGCGGCAACAGGCCGCGCACCTACGGGGAGAAGCTGATCGAGGCGCTGCTGGCACTGCGGATCGAACTGCGCATGAACAAGGCTGAAATACTGGAACTGTTTGCCGCCCATGCGCCCTTCGGCGGAAATGTGGTGGGCCTGGACGCCGCCGCATGGCGCTACTACCGGCGCCCTGCGGACCGGCTGAGCTGGAGCGAGAGCGCCACCTTGGCCGTGCTGCCCAATGCGCCTTCCGCCATCTATCCCGGCAAGGGCCACACGGCTTTGCGCGCCAAGCGCGACAGGCTGCTCGACCGCCTGCTACAGGTGCAGGCCATCGACAGCACCGAATGGTCGCTGGCCAAGGAAGAGCCGTTGCCCGATCGGGCGCAGGACCTGCCGCAACGCGCGCCGCACCTGCTTTCCACCTTGATCGCGCAGGGCCACGGCGGAACGTTGCTTCGCTCCACCCTGCAAAGCACCTTGCAAGACCGATCCACCGCCGCCGCCGAGCGTTACGCCCTGCGCCTGAACGCGAACGAGGTACACAACGCCGCCGCGCTGATCATGGACGTGCCCACGGGCGAGGTGCTCGCCTACGTGGGCAACCTGGGCAACGCGGGCGGCGCCCACGCGGGCGCGGTGGACATCATCCGTGCGCGCCGCAGCACCGGCAGCGTGCTGAAGCCCTTTCTGTACGCGGACATGCTGCAAAGCGGGGAGCTGATGCCGGACATGATGCTGGCCGACGTGCCCACGCGCTACAACGACTTCGCGCCCCGCAATTATGACGAACAGTACAGCGGTGCCGTGCCCGCCTCCGAGGCGCTTTCCCGCTCGCTGAACGTGCCCATGGTGCGCGCCTTGCGCACCCACGGCATCGAACGCACCCTGCGCTTGCTGCGCGCCATGGGCCTGCAAAGCATCGATCGCAGCGCGGAGGATTACGGCCTTTCCCTGATCGTGGGCGGCGCCGAATCCACCCTGTGGGAACTCGCCGGGGCCTACGCCAACATGGGGCGCATCCTGGGGCACTACGGCCGCCTGGGCATGCACTACCGCGCGGACGACGTGCGCCCCCCGCATGTGTTGCAGGAAAGCAGCTCCACGGCAAAGCCGGAACCGCTGCAAGGCCCGCCCGTGCTTTCCGCTCCGGCGGTGTACTTCACCCTCAACGCCCTGCGTGAGGTGGTGCGCCCTGCCGATGAAGAGGGCTGGAGCCAGTTTGCCGGGCAAAAACGCATCGCTTGGAAAACCGGCACCAGCTATGGCCACCGCGATGCATGGGCCATCGGCCTCAGCGGCCGCTACTGCGTGGCCGTGTGGACCGGCAACGCCAGCGGCGAAGGACGGCCCGGGCTCACCGGCACCCTGGCCGCCGCCCCCCTCCTCTTCGACCTCTTCGGCCTGCTGCCCCCCAGCTCAAGCCCGGAGCCGCCGTACGATGGCATGGTGCGCACACCCGTGTGCCGCGCCAGTGGCTTCCGCGCCGGACGCGATTGCCCCGAACAGGACACGGCATGGATCCCGCCGGAAGCCCTGCGCACCCCCGTTTGTCCTTATCATGTCCGTGTGCTCCTGGATCCCTTAGGCACCCACCGGACCAGCGGTGGGCAAGGCATCAGCACCGTGTGGTTCTCCCTGCCGCCCGCCATGGAGCACTACTACGCACTGCGACATCCCAACTACAGGCCGCTGCCACCGTGGCTTCCCGGCATGGGCGGTACTGACGAACCCATGGAGATCCTCTATCCGGAAGCGGGCGCCACGCTGCTGATCCCCGTGCAACTGGACGGCACCAAGGGCAACATGGTGGTGGAAATGGCACACCGCGATCCGCGCGCCACGCTGTTCTGGGACCTCGACGGCACCTTCATCGGCACCACCACGGGCAGTCACCGCATGGCACTTTCACCGCCGCCCGGGCCCCACCGGCTAACTTTGACCGATGGCCAAGGCCACGCCCTGCACCGCCATTTCACCGTAGTCACCGGCGCTTCCACAGCCACCGCCCATGCTCCCTAAGCTGCTTCCGCTCCTCGCCTGCCTCTTCGCCTTCCCTGCCGCCGCCCAGCCGGATTCGCTCTACATCACCGAAAACGGCGCCACCACCACATACGCCGTGGTGTACCCGCCGCTGCCCGAGGGCATGGCCCCGTTCATCCGCGTGGGCAAATACGCCTTCGACACCACCCGCACGGCCGTGACCATGAACTACAAGCGCGGCAAGCCCAGCGGCGTGTACCGCGCCTTCTACCCCGACGGCAAGCAGCTGCTCTTCGCGGTGTACGGCTGGGGCAGCCTGCACGGCGACTGGGCGGAGTACGACCCCACGGGCCGCGTCACCGTGAAAGGCCAGTACCGCCAAGGCAAGCGCGAGGGCACTTGGGCCTTCCGCGACCAAGGCATCGTGGGCCACTACAAAGACGGCCAAAAGCACGGCAAGTGGAAGTACCACCAGGACGGCAAACTGGTGCGCAGCGAAAAGTGGCACAAAGGCCAGCTGAAGCAGGGCGGGACGTTCTTGTTCGGGTTGTGAGGACCGGAGTTTTTCGCCTGGATCCTTTCGACCAAGGATGGCAGGAGCGCCCTTAACACCCCTTAACCGCCCTGCTCACAACCTTGGCCCGCGGTATCCGTTACATTCGTGCTTTGCGCGGCGGGCCTTTCGGGAATTGCGCGCTGCAAGCCCTTCGCCCGCCTCCTACCGCCCCATGAAAAAGCTCCTGTTCGCCTTGGCCGTGCTTGCGGCCGCTCCTGCCCTCGCCCAGCCCAGTGCGGCCGCGGCCAAGCTGCAGGCCCTGTTGTACCAGATCGACCACCTGTACGTGGACAGCGTGGATGACGACAAGCTGGCGGAGCAAGCCATTGTGGCCATGCTGGCGGAGCTGGACCCGCACAGCGTGTACATTCCCAAGGAAGACCTGGAAGAGGTGAACGAGCCGCTCAAGGGCAACTTCGAGGGGGTGGGCATCCAGTTCAACATTGTACGGGACACGATCTACGTGGTGGACGCCATTGCCAGCGGGCCCAGCGAGCGCGTGGGCATCCGTGCGGGCGACCGGATCATCAGCGTGAACGACAGCGTGGTGGCGGGCACGGGCCTGAAGAACGCGGACGTGATCAAGTTGCTGCGGGGCCCCAAAGGCACGCAGGTGCGTGTGGGAGTGGTGCGCCAAGGCGATGCCGCACCGCTGGATTTCACCATCACGCGGGACAAGATCCCCATCAACAGCGTGGAGGCCGCCTACCTGGCGGCGCCCGGTGTGGGCTACATCAAGGTGAGCCGTTTCGGGGCCACCACCAGCAAGGAATTCAGCGACAAGCTGGAGGAGCTGAAGAAACAAGGCATGAAGGACCTGGTGCTGGACCTGCAGGGCAACGGCGGCGGCTACCTGCGCTCGGCCATTGAAATGGCGGACCAGTTCCTGGGCGAACGCAAGCTGATCGTGTACACTAACGGGCGCACCACCCCGCGCGAGGATACCTATGCCACCCGGGGCGGCCAGTTCGAAAAAGGAAGGCTGGTGGTGATGATCGATGAGGGCAGCGCCTCGGCCAGCGAGATCGTGAGCGGCGCCATGCAGGACTGGGACCGGGGCGTGGTGGTGGGCCGCCGCTCCTTCGGCAAGGGCCTGGTGCAGCGCCCGGTAATGTTGCCCGACGGCTCGGCCGTGCGCCTCACCGTTTCGCGCTACTACACGCCCAGCGGCCGCTGCATCCAGAAATCGTATGCCGACGGCCTGGAAGCCTACCGCCATGAGCGCTTGGACCGGCTGCGCGACGGGGAGCTCACCAATGCCGACAGCATCCACTACCGCGACACAGTGCAATACTTCACCAATAACAAGCGGGTGGTGTACGGCGGCGGCGGCATCATGCCGGACATCTTCGTGCCCATCGACACCACCTTCAGCTCCAACTGGTTCGGCCAACTTGTGCGCAAGGGCGTCACCAACACCGCGGCGCTCAACTACGTGGACCGCAACCGCAGCGCCCTGTTGCGCCAGTACAAGGACGTGGATCAATTCCTGGCGCACTTCACCGTGGGGCCCGAGCTGGATGCCGAGCTGATGAAACAGGCCGACGAGGCCAAGATCGCACCGGACAGTGCGGACATGGCCCGCTCCAAGCAGCTGGTGGACCTGCGGCTGAAAGCGCTGGTGGCCCGCGACCTGTGGAACACCTCCGCGTATTGGCAGGTGATCAATGCGGACAATCCCGTGGACCACAGCTTCCGCAAGGCCATGGAGGTGATCACCAACCCCGAGCTGCAACGCTCCAAACTGGCCGAGCGCTGATCAAAGATCTGTGAAGGCTGCCCCTACAGGAATGCCGCAGTGGCGCAGGCGTTCTATTTTCGCCCCCGTTCCACAGCACCCTACCATGAAGGAAAACATCCAGATCGCCTTGTTGGCCGTGATCGCCGCCGCCACCCTTTTTATGGCCGTGGGCCAACGCAACCAGGCCACTGCACCGGCCACGTTCGCTCCCCTGCCCGCAGCCTCCGCGCCAGCCTCCGCGCAGGTGGCACCCAAGAGCACCTTCGACCCGTTGACGCCGCCGGCCGCCGCACCCGCGCCTGCAGGCCCCAGTACCAAGGTGGCCTTTGCCACTGCCACGCATGACTTCGGCAAGATCATGCAGGACAGCGAGAACCGCTATGCCTTCAAGTTCACCAACACCGGCAACGAACCCTTGGTGATCACCAATGCGGTGGGCTCCTGCGGCTGCACGGTGCCGGACTACCCCAAGCACCCGATCAAACCGGGCGAGAGCGGCGAGATCAAGATCGAATACAAGCCCGGCAAACAGGAAGGCATGCAGAACAAGACGGTGACCATCACCGCCAACACCGAGCCGGCCCAGACCGTGCTGAACATCACGGCCAACGTACAGAAGTCCATGTAAGGCTTTGCGCTTCCGAACAGCCAGCGGCCGCTCCTGACCAGGGCGGCCGCTGGCTGTTTCCGAGGGGTGCGGTCCGTTGCCCCTATCCGTTGCCAGGCACCCTGACCACGCCGCGCAAACCGCTACACCAGTGCGTCGATCGCACGGGCCAGCACGCGGTCCTTATCGGTGACCACATCTCCGGCATCGTGCGTGCTGAGGCTGATCTGAACGGTGTTGTACACATTGCGCCAATCGGGGTGGTGCTGTTGGCGCTCAGCCAGCAGGGCCACGCGCGCCATAAAGGCGAAGGCCTCGCTGAAATCCTTGAATTTGAACGTGCGCTGAAGCGCGTTGCCGGTTTCTTGCCACATGGTGCATCGGTGCGTTGCACGGTGAAGTTCGCGGTTTGTGCCGTGCGTACCAAACCGCGCCCGCCGCCCCGCGGTGGTCGGCGCATCAGCTGCACTTCCCTCTTTCGGATGGGCCGGTGGTGCGCTACCGGTGCACGGGCAGGTCGATCATGCGGGGCACATCCTTGTGCGATACGAGCTGCATTTCATCCAGCAACCGCTGTGCACCGAAGTACTTGTCCAGGATGAACAGCACGTAGCGCACGTCCATGGAGATGTTGCGGCACTTGACGGGGTCGAAGAGGATGTCGCTCATGGTGCTCTCCCAGGTGCGGTCGAAGTTGATGCCGATGAGCTCGCCCTTGCCGTTGAGCACCGGGCTGCCGCTGTTGCCGCCGGTGGTGTGGAGCGAGGAGAGGAAGCACACCGGCAGGGTGCCGTCCGCTGCGTAGGGGCCGTAATCCTTGGTGTTGTACAGGTCGATCAGGCGCTGGGGCACGTGGAACTCCGGGTTGCTGGGATCGTTCTTCTCGATCACGCCGTCCAGGGTGGTGAATGGTTTGTAGGTGAGGCCGTCGCGCGGGTCGGTACCTTCCACCTGGCCGTAGCTCAGGCGCAGGGTGCTATTGGCATCGGGCCACCAGGTCTTCTCCGGAAAGAGCTCCATGAGGCCCTTGGTGTACAGACGCATGGCCCGCTCCAGGCTGTCGGCAAGCGTGTTGTAGCGCGGCCGCACCGCTGTGGAGTAGCTGTTGATGCAAGCTTGCACCAGCACATAGGCCGGGTCCTTGGCCATGCCCTTGGCCACCTTGGGGGAGAACCGGTCCAACGCCTTGAAGAGGCGGGCCTGATCGGTGAAAATGCTGTTGTTGAAGACCGCATCGGCGTAGGCCTGCCAGTTGGCGTGGCGCTTGTCGAGCAGGGTGAGCGCGGCCGGGTCCAGGCCCGGTTGCGCGTACTTGTGGCAGATGGGCAGCTGCGCCTGGAGGATCTTGCGGTCCACCTCGGGGATGTAATCCTTGAAATAGCCTTGGGCCGCGCTGCGCAGCTGCTCGATCTCCGCGTTGAGCTTACCGGCCTGCTTGAGCGCGGCATGCTGTTCGATCAACTTGGTGAAGCCTTGGGCGAAGCGCAGGAACTCGGGGCCGCTGTACACGAACTCCGAGAAGAGCTCGCGGGAGGTGGCATAGGGCGCGATCTCGCGGTAAAGCCGGTCCAGCTCGCCAAGCACCGGTGCGTACTCCGCATTGCCGGCGCAGCGCTTGGTGAATTCCGCTTCCTGTGCGCGTTTGGCCCCGATGGCGTCCAATTCCTGCAGGCCGCGCACCTCGCCGATCCACTTCTTCCAGCCATTGCTGATGCGGCTCTGCTTGCTGGCATACTGCAGCTTGGCCTGCTCGCTGCCCAGCATGGCCGCATCGATCACCTTCAGGCTGGCGGTGCGCATCTCGATGCGCAGCGGATCGATCACGTCCATGACCTGGGCCACGCCCATGCTGGGCAGGTAGCGTTGGGTGCGCCCGGGGAACCCGAAGATCATGGCAAAGTCGCCCGCCTGCGGGCCGTTCACCGCGATGGGCAGGCTGTGCTGCGGCACGAAGGGCACGTTCCCGGCCTGGTAGTCGGCAGGTTCATTGGCCGGTGAGGCATAGATGCGGAACACGCTGAAATCGCCGGTATGGCGCGGCCACATCCAGTTGTCGGTATCCCCGCCGAACTTGCCGATGCCGCCGGGCGGCGCGCACACCATGCGCACGTCGCTGAAGGTGCGGCTGACGATGAGGTACCAACTGTTGCCGTAGTTGAAGGGCCGCACCACGGCATGGATGCCCGGGCCCGTTGCGGCCTCGCCGCTGATGGCCTCGGCCATGGCGCGGGCGGCCGCTTCGCGCGCGGCCTCGTCCTGGCCTGCGGTGAATGCCTGTTGCATGCGGGCGGTGACGTCTTCCATGCTAACGATGAAAGTGGCCGTAAGGCCCGGGCTGGGCAGCTCCTCTGCCATGGTGGCCGCCACGAAGCCGTCGCGCAGGTAATTGTGCTCCAGCGTGCTGTGCCGCTGGATGGTGCTGTGCCCGCAGTGGTGGTTGGTGAAGATCAGGCCTTGGGTGCTCACCACCTCGGCCGTGCAGCCGCCGCCGAACAGCACCACGGCATCCTTCAGCGAGCTGTGGTTGATGCTGTAGATGTCCTCCGCCGTGAGCTGCAGCCCCTCAGTGCGCATGTCACCCTCAATGGCCTTGAGCAGCGTGGGCAGCCACATGCCCTCATGCGCCAAGGAGGCCAAGGGCTGCAGCAGCATAAACAGGATGAAGAAGCGGGAATTGCGGAGGGACACGATCGGCATGGCGGTTGGTTTGCAGGCGGAATGCAGGGCTCCGCCGGGTGGAACGGACAAGTTTACCGCTTGCGGGTGCTTTGTCCATTGCCGTTCGTCACCGCTGGCGGCCGTATGCCAGAGCGCCCGGCTGCCGAGGTACCGTACCGATGGACGCCAACCGCTTACTTTCGGGCGTCACCGAGCTGATGCACATCTGCCGTTTGCCGCCGTTGCTCCTGTTGCTGACCTGCACGGGCCTGCATGCCCAGCCCATGCTGCGCTTCACCGAGAACCGCGGGCAATGGCCCGAGCCGGTCACCTTCAGGGCCGAGGCGAAGGATGCGGTGCTCTGGTGCGAGCGCGGCGCCATCCTCATCGACCGCTTTGATGCCGGGGCCATCGCCCGCCTGCATGCCGGCCAAGGAGGCACCGAAGCCGCGGGCGCGCGAACCATACGGCACCACGCCCTGCGCTTGCGCTTTTTGCAGGCCACCGGCCCGCAGCACTGCGAAGGCCTGGGCGTGCAGCGCGGCCGCTACAACTTCTTCCAAGGCAACGACCCCGCACGGTGGGCCGCCAACGCCCACGCCTTCTCCGCCGTGGTGCAGCACCACCTGTACCCGGGCATCGACCTGCGGCTGCGCCAAGGAGGCGAGGTGTTGAAATACGACCTGGTGGCGGCACCCGGCAGCGATCCACGGCAGGTGCAGTTCACCTATGAAGGTGCCGACGGCCTGCGGCTGGAAGACGGCCGCCTGGTGGTGGCCACCAGCCTGGGCGACCTGTACGAGGAAGTACCCTTGGCCTATCAGGTCATCAACGGCAAAGAGCAACGGGTGGACTGCCGCTACGCACTGCGGAACAACACCGTATCCTTTGTGCTGGGCACCTACGACCGGGCCGTGGAACTGGTGATCGACCCCACCATCGCCTTCAGCAGCTATTCGGGCTCCAGCGCGGACAACTTCGGCTACTCGGCCACCTTCGACAGCAAAGGCTTCCTCTACTCGGGCAGCAGCGCCTTCGGCCAAGGCTACCCCACCACCACCGGGGCGTTCGATGAGACGTGGAACGGCGGCACCGGCGGCGGCACCACCGGCACGGACATCGCCCTGACCAAGTGGGATACCACGGGCACCTTCCTGATCTGGAGCACCTACCTGGGCGGTGCCGGCGACGACCTGCCGCACAGCCTGATCGTGAACGCCGAAGATGAGCTCATCGTGCTGGGCACCACCGGCTCGGCCAATTTTCCCACCACGGCCAACGCCTTTCAACCCGCCTTCGGCGGGGGCACCGCCTTTGCCCCGCAAGGCATCGGCACCAACTACCCGGCAGGCACCGACATGATCCTGGCCCGGTTCAGTGCCGACGGGGCGCAGCTGCTGGCTGGCACCTACGTGGGCGGAAGCAGCAACGACGGCATCAACAGCGGCGCAGGTCTTCGCTTCAACTACGCCGATGAAATGCGCGGCGAAGCGGAGCTGACGCCGGCAGGCAACATTTTGGTGGCCAGCTGCACGCAGAGCAGCAACTTCCCCACCACGCCCGGCGCCTACCGCACGACCTTCAGCGGCGGCAGCCATGATGCCGTGCTCTTCGAGATGGACCCCGCCCTCACCACCATGAACTGGGGAACCTTCTTCGGCGGCACTGCCGCCGATGCCGCCTACTCCGTGGAGGTGGACGGCAGCGGCACCATCTACATCGCCGGTGGTACCAGCTCTGCCGACCTGCCCTCCACGCCCGGTGCCGTAATGCCCGCGTTCCAGGGCGGTGCCGCCGATGGCTTCGCGGCCCGGCTCAATGCCGACGGCAGCGCGCTGATGGCCTCCACCTATTTTGGCAGCACGCTCTACGACCAGTTCTACTTCGTGGGCCTGGACCTCGATGGAAACGTGTACCTCTTCGGCCAGACCAGTGCACCCGCAGGCAGCCTGATCTCCGGGGCCTCCTACTTCCAAAACACCGGGGGGCAGCTCCTGGCCAAGCTTTCCCCGGCGCTCACCTCCACCATCTGGAGCTCGCGAACGGGCGCCACCAGCGGGCCGGGCGTGGGCATGCCGAACATCTCTCCCACCGCCTTCCTGGTGGATTACTGCGACAAGATCTACATCAGCGGATGGGGCAGTGCGGTGATGGGCGCGCTTACCACCACCGGATTGCCCGTGACGCCTGATGCCTTCCAACCCACCACCGACGGCAACGACTTCTACCTCGCGGTGTACGACATGGACATGACCGGCCTTTCGTATGCCACCTACTTCGGCGGCAGCCAGAGCCACGAGCACGTGGACGGCGGAACCAGCCGCTTCGACCGGCGGGGCCGCGTGTACGGAGCGGTGTGCGCAGGCTGCGGCAGCAACGACGATTTCCCCAGCACTCCCAATGCCTGGAGCAGCACCAACAACTCCTTCAATTGCAACCTCGGCGTTTTCAAGTTCGATTTCGACGCCCCCTTGGTGATCGCCGCCCTGGCCGCCAACGGACCGCTCTGCGCCAATGCCCCCGTGCAGTTCAGCAACCTGGGCAACCTGGGCACCAGCTGGCTGTGGGACTTCGGCGACGGCAACTCCTCCACGGCGCAAGCCCCCAGCCATACCTACACCCTCCCAGGCACCTACACGGTGCAGTTGCACGCCTTCAACCCCAACACCTGCAACGCCTCGGATTCCGCCACCATCCAAGTGCAGGTGCTGCCGGAGGCGCCCGCCCTGCAGCCCATGGATGACCTCATCATCTGCGGGCCAGCGGACACCGCGCTGCTCATCGCTGATGCCCTAGGCACCGCCGACCACTGGATCTGGTCTTCCAATGCCCAGTTCACCGACACCCTCAACGCCACCACGGCCGACAGCACCGCAACGCTTTCGCCCGTGGTGCCCGGCACCTACTATGTGCAAGCCACGGCAGGGGGCGGCTGTAAGGCCTTGGGCCAGCTCGATGTCATTGCCGAGCTCGTACAGGCCGCCATCTCACCGGACCTCTCCATCTGCGCTGATGACACCGCCACGCTCTTCCTCAGCGGGATCGACCCAGGGTCCAGCATTCTTTGGTCACCCGCCGGCCTGATCATTAGCGGGCAAGGCACCGCGCAAATACAAGTGGCACCACCATCGGCCACCTATTACGCAGCTTTTGTGGAAGGCCCCGGCGGATGCACTTGGGCCGACAGCGCCTTGGTGAACGTGGGCCTGATGAACGGCAGCAGCGTTACCGCCAGCGTGGACCAACCCGTGGTGCTGGCAGGCACCGTGGTACACCTCTCCGCCACGCCGCCCACGGGAGTTACCTACGCATGGCAACCGGCAGGCGCGGTGAGCAACGCCGCAATTGCCGCGCCCACGGCCACGGTGAATGAAACCACCACCTTTATCGTTACGGTGAGCGACGGCATCTGCTCCGCCATGGATTCCGTGACGGTGCATGTGCATGAGCTGGTGTGCGCCGAGCCCGACATCTTCGTGCCCGACGCCTTCACGCCCAACGGGGACGGCAACAACGACCTGCTCTTCGTGCGCGGCCGCAACGTGGCCTCCATGGAGCTGAAGGTCTTTGACCGCTGGGGCGAAGTGGTATTTGCCACCGAAGACCAAGCCGAGGGTTGGGACGGCAGCTACAAGGGCAAACCCGTGGACCCGGCGGTGTACGTGTACTGGCTCACAGTGCGCTGCACGGACGGGCAAGACTATTTCCACAAGGGTAATGTCACCGTGATCCGATGATGGGTTTGAAAATGCAAACCGCAAGGAGCATACTGCGTACTGCACACTGCAGGCTGCTTGCTGCTTCCTGCCTCATCCTTATCCTCACCCCCTTGCACAACTTCGCCCAGGATATCCACTTCTCCCAGTTCTTCAACGCGCCCTATGCCCAAAGCCCCGCGAACATCGGGAACTTCGAAGGCGACTACCGCATGGGCGCGATCTACCGCCAGCAGTGGCGCAGCGTCACCATCCCGTACAACACCTTCGGCATCGGCGGGGATGCGGCGAACCTGGCCGGCGTGCACGGTCTGGGCCTGGGCGCATGGATCTACAACGACAAGGCCGGCACCTCGCGGCTGAACACCTTCCACGCAGGCCTCGGCCTGAGCTGGACGCAGCACTTCGCCACTGCCCATGCGCTCACCCTCGGCATGCAGGCGGGCTACACCAACGTGGCCATCGACTACAACGCGTTGCGCTTCGATGCCCAGTACAACGGCTTCAGCTACGATCCCTCGTTGGGCAACGCGGAACAATTCACGCGGGCTGCCCGCTCGCGCATGGACCTGCACGCGGGACTGGGCTACACCTACGCCCCGGAAAAGCGACGGCAATTCACCGCAGGGCTCGCCTTCTTCAACCTCACCACGCCCGATGTTTCCCTCTTCGATGCCGCCCCTTCCCCGCTGGACCTGCGCACGTTGGTACACGCCGGTGCCCAGTTCCGTGTGAGCGAAAAGCTGGACGTGCTGCCGCGGCTGCAATGGCAGGCGCAAGGCAAGTTCCGCGAGTTCAACATCGGGGGCAACGTGCGCTACATCCTGCTTGACCGGTGGAACCTGGTACGCACCGTGCAGGCCGGCCTGTACATGCGCGCCAAGGACGCGGGCTACCTCTACGCCGGGCTGGAGCACGACGACTGGACCTTCGGGCTGAGCTACGACATCAACTTGAGCCGCCTGGAGCCCGCCAGCCGCAACCGGGGCGGGTTTGAGATCACCGCCATCCGCGTGTTCCGCAAGCGGCCGCCCGTGCCCGTGCGCTACAAGGCATGCCCCGACCAGCTATGATGCACGGCTGCCGCCACATACGCCTGCTGGTTGCCGCGCTGTTCGCCATGGCCGCACACGTTGCGCTTGCACAAAGTGCCGAGCAGTTCGCCGCCTGGGGCGACAAGGCCATGGCGCTCGGCGAGCACTACGGGGCCTCGCGCTACTACGGGGAAGCCTTGGGCAGATCGCCCGGCCTGATGGAACTGCAATGGAAATATGCCGAAGCCTGCCGCCTGAGCCACCAGTACGGCGAGGCGGCATTGTTCTACGACAAGGTGCAGAAGAAGGACCATGCCCGAAAACACCCGGAAGCCCTGCGCTGGCTGGCGGAAATGCAGATGAGCACCGGGGAATATGACGAGGCCGCAAAAACATGGAGCAAGGCGAAACAGCGCGAACGCGACAAGAAAGGCTTCATCGCGCAGCGCGCCAACAACGGATTGGAAGGTTGCGCCATGGCGGAAAAGCTGCTTGCAGATCCGGACAACTTGGTGCGCATCGAGCACCTGCCCATGCCGGTGAACAGCCTCAGTAGTGAATTTGGCGGGCGCACCGGTCCGGACAGCGCGCTGTACTTCACCTCCCTGCGCGGCGAGGTGAACAGCGATGGCGAAGTGAAGGACACCGCCACCTACCGCGCGCGGATCTTCAAGGCAACGGAACAAGGCGGCAAGTGGTCCGAACCTATGGCGTTACCAGCCAACGTGAACAACGGGCGCAACAATGCCAACAGCGCTTGGAGCGCGGACGGGCGCTGGTTCTACTTCTCGCGGGAGGAAGCGCCCGGCGAATTCAGCATCCGCGCGGTGGACCTGCACGATCCGGCAGATACGGGGAGCGTGGTGCTGCGCAAGCCGGGCTTTACCCTAACCCAGCCGATGTTGGCCAACTTCGAGGGCGGTGAAAGGCTCTTCTTCGCCAGCAACATGCCCGGCGGCCAGGGCGGCATGGACATCTGGTGGGGCACGCTTGTTGGCAAGGCCCTGATCGATCCCAAACCCTTGGGCCCACCGGTGAACACCCCGGGCAACGAGGTGACGCCCTTCCTCGATGGCCCCAAGGGCATGCTCTACTTCAGCTCCGATTTCCTGCCGGGCATGGGCGGCTACGACCTGTTCAAGAGCCTGCTGGACCATGCTTCCGCCGACGTACCGCTCAACTTGGGTGTGCCGTTCAACAGCGAAGCAAACGACCTGTACCCGGCGGTGAACGAGACTGCCGGCACGGGCTGGTTCACCAGCAACCGCGCGGGGGCGTTCGCCGAAAAGGGTGAAACCTGCTGCAACGACCTGTTCCGCTTCAGCTACCCGCACGCAGCGGTGGTGGAACCGCCCAAACCCGACACGGCGGAAGTGCGCGCCCGGCAAGAAAGACGCCTCACCTCGCTGCGCGAAAAACTCCCCATCCGCCTCTACTTCCACAACGACGAGCCGAACCCGCGCAGCTGGGACACCACCACCACGCTGGACTATGGACAGACCTTCCGCAGCTACGCCGCCAAGCGCGCGGAGTACGATTCGGCCTGGCATGCCCAACCCGGCGACACCACCGCCTTCGATGCGTTCTTCACGCAACAGGTGGAGGGCAACTTCAACCTGCTCAATGACTTCACCACACTGCTGCAACAAGCACTGAACGAGGGCCAGCAGATCACCCTGCAGGTGCGCGGCTATGCCAGCCCGCTGGCCAAGAGCGATTACAACAAAAACCTTTCGCTGCGGCGCATCGAAAGCCTGGTACATTACCTGGAACGCTGGGACAGCGGCGCGCTCCTGCCCTACCTGAACGGCACGGCAACGAACGGCGGTGCGCTGGTGATGGTGAAAAAGCCCTTCGGAAAAAGTACGGCGGACGCCTCGGTGAGCGATCGCTTAGACGACCTGCGGCATTCGGTATACAGCGTCGGTGCCGCCAAGGAGCGCAGGATCGAGATCGAGCAGGTGCGGTGAAGCGGCGGCGATGTGGAAGGCTCGTGGGTGAAAGCCTGCTGGAGCCGGGTCAACGGAAGTGAGTACACACTTCGCCCAGGGCCGTGCCCGCGACTTTTTCCATCTTCGCCCCATATCGGGCACCCAAAAATGAACTCCTACACCTACAACGATGTAAGCTGGCGAGATCAATCGGGGCACGGTAGCGGCGACGCACATGAAAGCAAAGGAGGCCCACCGAAACGCGCTCACCAAATTTTTATGGTACGCAGTGGGCATTATGAACTACACCAACAAGCCCGGGCCGATCACCTATACCATTACCGAGACGGAGGAAGGCTACACCTTCCACATGGACTGGGAAACCACCAAGGTGAAGGCCCAGGGAATAAAGGACACCATCGACCTGATGAAGGTGCAAGACCGCCCCGCCACCGGAAAGACCCTGTGGAGGCATGCGCTCGTAGGCCACATGGAGGCCTTGCTCGGCTATTGCAGCGAGCTGGAATATGCCTTCACCCCCCATGAAGGCCATGACCTGGCAAGTGCGCACTTGGATGCCATGGTCCGCTTTTCCAGTTTGGTGGATGCCCCGCACATACCGCGCTTGTATGTGGACGGACCCCAGCGCCAGGTAAGCATCTTCGACCTGTTCGAGTACCAGAGGTTGGAGCGTAATCAACTGCACATGGGGTTCCTTGTGGGTGATGACCAAGAACTCGCGGTGCGGATCAGTGTGCCCGGGAAGCATGCGGAACTTACCCTCGGCAACCGCACCCGTGCCAACCACCACCTGGTGCGCTTCCTGCGGTCCATCCGCAACATCATCCATTGCGTGGAAGAAAAAAAACCTTTGGTGAACGTGGCCACCATGCGGACCAGCAGGTACTACGTTGACTATGACGAGTCCTTTGTTGACGATGACGACGAGGATGATGATGCTTGGTCGCAAAAGGCTGAAGTGCTGCACACGCGGTATGCCCACTTCCGGGAGGATGGCACGCATTGTTCCATGGATCTACGGAACCTCCACGGCTGGGGAAGTACCTTCAACATATTGGTCCGCGAGGGAGCGGACCTTGTGCTGGAGGATGATTGGTTCTACCGCAGCAGCGGAAGTTTCATTGAGCACCGTGGTTGGAAAGAACAACCCACCCGGGCGCAACTGGAGGCAACCGTGCGCTTGGCGTTCACAGCCGATGAATACGACTTGCGCGCGGCCGTTTCCGGGGCCATGCACCAGTTCCTGCACGACCTGGGGCCGGGCCGCTATAAGGAGATCTACAACGCGGAACCTCCTTACGAACTGTTTGAGCGGATCTGATCCGGGGAGCGACCCGGCTACATACCGGCCTTCGTAGGTCAACTTGAACGGGGATGCTTCGCTCGTGCGTTCATGATTGGACGCATGCAAAAGGCACGAGCGTGGACGCTCGCGCCAGAGAAGGGAACTCTCTGTCAGGAATTCCTCCAACGTTTATATGGATCTTGCCCTTTGAACCAGATGTCCTTGCTGTCAAAGACGAAGTAGTACATGCCTGCCGTTGTGAAGCACCACAGAAGGTAGCTCTCCCAGTCGGTCCCGTTGCGGAAGAACAACTCACGAATGATCCAAAACCAGGCATAAGCATTGAATGCAATGACGTATACCCGCTTTATCCAGACATTCACTACAGGTGCCACGCGGTTAAAGTTCCTGTTATAGCGCTCACTATAAGTTGACATCGTTTTTTATAATTCATACTTCAAAATGTCCTCCTCAATTCGCGCTCGCTTCCAAGATCGTGCTTGCATGATCGAACGTCTGTAAAAGGCACGGGCCTGGGCGCTCGCGCCAAAGAAGGAAAAGCCCTTGGCCGTGTAACCTTACTTACATCCGTTCTTTGCACAGGTCACCCTTTCCGAAGAATTTTCCCAGTGACTTGGGTGTTCATTGGTATTAGTGCCACATCCTGTTGTGCCCCCCTTGTGCCCTACATGTACTTCACCCGTTGGTGTGTGTTTCACTGCCATGGTCTTCGTGTTATTGGTTCGGTGTCTTTTCAGCGTTGAAACAAATCCATCCTTGACGGATAATTTGTCGAATCGCCGTTGACAATGTACAAGGGTCCGCCGCAATTGGCATGCGAAGTTTTCAACAATCCCGTCACGCTCAACTCGAACGGGGCATGTGATGGCACGAGGGCGGAAGCTCGCGAGAGAAGGGGATCTACAACGCGGAACCTCCTTACGAACTGTTTGAGCGGATCTGATCCGGGGAGCGACCCGGCCAGCATACATACCGGCCTTCGTAGGTCATCTCGAACGGGGATGCTTCGCTCGTGCGTTTTTGATTGGACGCATGAAAAAGGCACGAGCGTGGATGCTCGCGCCAGAGTTGGTCCTTCACCGGTGCCGCCAGTCATGGAACGGCCCTTCATTGTGCTTTGCGATCCGCGACATGAACGGGCTTGCCATCTTCCGCGCGAAAGCTGTACTTTGCTCCCGCTGTGACGACGAACCTGAAACCGGCTTTGGGGCTCGGTGCCTTCTCGGTACCGGATATTGCCTTGATCCTTGCCATACCCCAAGGCAAGGTGCGCCGCATGCTCAACCAAGTATGGGATGAACGCCTCGGCAAGGACCTGATCGGCGATACCTTCTCCATCACCATTGATGACCATAAGTTCGTCAACTTCCACACACTGATCGAACTGTACGTGTATTTCGAGCTGCGCGACATGAAAGTGAGCGCACAGAAGATCATCAAGACCCGCAACGCCATGCGGAAGGACCTGCTGAATGACCATCCCTTTGCCATGGCCAAACTGCTCAGCAACGGCAAGAAGATCTGGTACGAGTTCAAGGATTGTATCGTGGATGCCGACGGAAGCCGCCAGACCAACTTTGAACGCATGGTGCGCGACTATGCCAAGAAGATCGACTTCAACGGGAATGACCTGGCCGTGCGCTACTGGCCCATGGGCAAGGAGCACAGGGTGGTGGTGGACCCCTTGCACCAGTTCGGCATGCCCACCATCGCGGACACGAACATCAACACCCATACGCTTCGCGGCATGTTCCGCAGCGGAGAATCGCCGGAGGTGCTGGCCGAAATGTTCGACATACCCCTGAATGCGGTGAAGGATGCACTGACCTTCCACGGCCGTGAACAACCGGCCAAGGCCGCATGAGGGCATGCCCATCTACCTCGATGAAAATCTTTCGGAGTACGTGGCACAAGGGCTCCAACTCTTGAGCCGGGCCCACTACCGGGACATCGAGGTGATCTCCACCAAGCAGGACAAGGACCTGGGGCCGGGCGTAAAGGACCCGGACCTCATTCCCATCGTGGCCAAGAAGCATGGCGTGCTCATCACCAAGGACATCCGCATGCGGACAACCATGCTCTTCCAGTTGTGCCAGCAAAACAAACTGGGCATCTTTTTCCTGAAAATGCCTTCCGGCAAAGAGGCCCATTGGGACATTGTGCGCGTGCTGGTGGAGCACTGGGAAGAAATCGTGAAGCACACCAGGAAAGAAAAGCGCCCTTTTGCTTTCGTGGTGAAGCCAAGGGGGAAAATGGAGAAGTTGAGCTGAGCAAGCCTTGTGTCTGCTCCCGGTCCGGCAGACGTGCAGCCAGCACACTGGCTGTCGACGTTGGCCCCAATTCTCATTACGTTCCCCATCTTCGCACCCACCCCAAGCGTATGTCAAGCGATCATCCAATCATCCAATCACCTGATCGTCTGATCGTCTAATTTTCTGATCGTCTGCCCCCACATGCCCACCCTCCACTGGATCGGTAAAGACAAGGTGATCAACCACCACCGCGACGTGCCCTTCCGCGTGCTGCAAAAGCAGTACACGTTCACCGCCGATGGCCCGGTACCTACCGGCGAAGCCCCAATGGAAACAAGCAAGGCGGAGAGGGGGGGATTCGAACACCCGGATGCCATGACCGCAGGTCAGGGCCACGCCCCCCTCTCCTTGGGAGAGGGGCCGGGGGTGAGGGGAAACATGATCATCCACGGCGACAACCTCGAAGCCCTCAAAGCCCTGCTGCCCCAATACGAGGGCAAGGTAAAGTGCATCTACATAGACCCGCCCTACAACACCGGCAACGAGGGCTGGGTGTACAACGACAATGTGAACGATCCCCGCATTAAAAAATGGCTGCACCAGGTGGTGGGCAAGGAGGGTGAGGACCTGAGCCGACACGACAAGTGGCTCTGCATGATGTACCCCAGGCTGGTGCTGCTGCACAAGTTGCTCGCGGAGGATGGAGCCATTTGGATATCTATCGATGACAACGAACAAGCGAACTTGAGGCTGATGATCGATGAAATCATCGGTCCCGGCAATTTCATTGCAAATATTGTATGGCAGAAGAAATACACACAAAGCAATGATGCCAAGTACTTTTCATCAACCCATGATTTCATAGTCTGTTATGCCAAAAGCAAAGCATTGTTCGATGTCAACCTGATAAGCAGAACAGCCGAGCAATCAAGTGCATACAGGAATCCGGACAACGACCGACGCGGGCCATGGATGTCACAACCCATACAGGTTAAAACGCCATCAGAGGCTTATATCTATGAGATCAGGACTCCAATGGGGAATAAGTTCATGCCTCCCAAAGGCAGAAGTTGGCAGTTTGGAATCGAACGCTACAACGAACTGGTAGCGGATAACAGAATATGGTTCGGCAAGGATGGTATGAATGTACCTCGAATAAAGAAATTCCTGAGCGAGGTAAAGGAAGGAATCGTTCCACGGACGATATGGCTTCATGATGAAGCGGGGCATAATGATGCCGCCAAACGCCTTGTAAAGGAGATGCTGCCAGAGGCCGCCTTCGACACACCCAAACCACCTTCCTTGATCGAACGCGTTCTTCAAATTGGATCTGGACCAGACTCCCTCATCCTCGACTCCTTCGCCGGCTCTGGCACCACGGCCCATGCGGTGCTAAACCTGAACAAGCAGGACGGCGGCAACCGCAAGTTCATTTTGGTGGAAATGGAGGACTATGCGGAAACCATTACCGCCGAGCGCGTACGCCGGGTGATGAACGGCTACCCTTCGGCTCCGCTCAGGGCAGCCAACACCAAGAAGGCAACACCGGGCACGGGCGGCAGCTTCAGCTACTACACGCTGGGGCCGCGCCTGTTCGATGAGCACCACAACCTGAACGAGGAGGTGGGCCTGGCGAAGATCCGGGAATATGTGTGGTACACGGAAACGCGGACGGAATTGCCAGCCTCCAGCGCAGGGTCCCGAGGTAGTCTTCGCATGGCTTCGGCGACTGAAAGCGGAGACCCTGCGGGAGGAAAGAAGGGGGAGGCGGAAACCCCGTACTTCTTGGGTGAGCATGAGGACACCGCCTACTACTTCGTGTATGAAAAAGAGCGCCTCACCGTGCTGGACTACGACACCTTGGCCCTGCTGAAAACCAAGGCCGGGCACTACGTGATCTATGCGGACAATTGTGTGCTGCCGCAAGCCTTTTTGGAAACGCACGGCATCACCTTCAAAAAGATCCCGCGGGACATTACGCGATTCTGAACGATGCAAGGAACGCGGTTCAGCATATTGCCCACCGGCCTTCTGGAAGCCTATCGCGGGGCCGTGGCGGCTGTTCCCTTGCACAAGCTGGCCGAACTGGAGGACAGCGAACTGAGCATTGCCACCTTCAGCTTCTACACCTCGGTATCGGCGGTCTTTTCCTCCAAGATCGAAGGGGAGGACATCGAGCTGGATGCGTACGTGAAGCACAAGCGCTTCGGCATCCCCTTCCTGCCGGACCACACGCGGAAGATCGACGACCTGTACGGCGCCTACCAGTTCGCCAAAACAAATGCCTGCGACCGCACCAACCTGCTCGCCGCGCACCAGCTGCTTACCCGCCACATCCTGCCGCAAGGCCGGGGCGGCAGGCCACGCACCACCAACATGTACGTCACCACTTCCACCGGAAAGATCGAATACGTGGCGGCCCCGCCCCACGTGGTGGAGGGCGAACTGGAGAAATTCTTCGCCGACCTGGCCACCCTGCGGGGCATGGAACTCACCATGCCGGAGGTCTTCTTCTTCGCCTCGCTCCTGCACCTGGTGTTCGTGAAGATCCACCCCTTCGACGATGGCAACGGCCGCTGCGCACGGCTGCTGGAAAAATGGTTCCTGGCTGAAAAGCTCGGCGAAAAGGCCTGGCTGCTCCAGTCGGAAAAGAACTACTACCTCCACCACAACACATACTACGGCAACATCCGGCTGCTGGGCTTGGAGTACGAAACGCTGGACTACGGGGCCGCGCTGCCCTTCCTGCTGATGCTGCCGGACACGTTGAACCTGAGCGAGACCGACGCCTGATGGAACTGAAGCCCTACCAACAGCGGGTGCTGGAAGACCTGGACCAATTCGTGCTGAAGCGCACCTACTTAGGTGATGCGGCCTCCACCTTCAATGCCTTCTGGCGGGAACGCATCGGGGCGTACAACCCGCTTGCCGATACCGGCATGCGGCCCTACCAGGACAACGTGCCCGGCGTGCCGCACCTGTGCATAAAGGTGCCCACCGCCGGCGGCAAGACCTTCATTGCCGTGAACGCCCTGCACACCATTTACAACAACGCCCCCGCCGGGGTGCCGCGCGTGGTGCTGTGGTTAGTGCCCTGGAGCAACCTGCTGCAACAAACCGTGCGCAACCTCAGCGACCCGGACCATCCCTATCGGCAGCGGCTCAACCTGCTCTTCCAGCACCGCGTGGCCGTGCTGGAGAAGGACGCGCTGTTGCAGGGCACCAGCTTCAACCCGGTGGCGGTAAGCGACCAGCTCACCATCATCGTCATGAGCTTCGCCAGCCTGCGTGCCAAACGGAAGGAAGACCGCAAGGTGTTCCAGCAGAACGGGCAATTGGGCCAGTGGGCCGATGTGTTCGAGGACGATGTACACCAGCTGAAGGACTACGAGCCCACGGCGGCCATCAACGTGATCCGCCACCTCACCCCCGTGGTGGTGGTGGACGAAAGCCACAACGCCGAAAGCGTGCTGAGCGTGGACATGCTCAAGGACCTCAACCCCTCCTTCATACTGGACCTTACGGCCACGCCCAAGGAGAACAGCAACATCATCAGCATGGTGCCCGCCCTGGAGCTGAAGAAGGAGCACATGGTGAAGCTGCCGGTGATCGTACACAACCTGCACGACAAGACCGAAGTGGTGCAGAACGCATTGGACCTGCAGGCCAAATTGGAAGCCCTGGCCAAGGAGCAGGAAAAAGCGGGCGGGCGCTACATACGGCCCATCGTGCTCTTCCAGGCCCAGCCGCGCACGGGCGGGGACAACACCACCTTCGAGAAGCTGAAGGCGCAACTGCTCAAGGCCGGGATCCGGGAATCGCACATCAAGATCAAGACCGCCGACAAGGACGAGCTGAAGGGCGTGGACCTGCTGGACCCCAAGTGCCCGGTGCGCTACATCATTACCGTGAATGCGCTGAAGGAAGGCTGGGACTGCCCCTTCGCCTACATCCTGGCCTCGCTGGCCGACAAGAGCAGCGCGGTGGACGTGGAGCAGATCCTGGGCCGGGTACTGCGCCTGCCGTATGTGACCAACCACGCGCACGATCTGCTGAACATGAGCTACGTGCTCACAGCCAGCAACAAATTCATGGCCACCTGCCAAAGCGTGGTGCAGGCCTTGCAGCAAAGCGGCTTCAGCGCGGAAGACTACCGGGGCGAAGACCTCAGCCAATCCCCGCCCAACCTGCCCGCAGGCGAACAGGGCACCCTGGCGTTGGAGGATGAGACGGATGACATAGACCCCGCCCGGGTCAGCTACGATCCGGAAGGGAACGCCACGCCCGCACCCGGCTCCAAGGTGGAAGCCATTGCCGAGGCCGCACGCACCAAAAGCGCCGAAATGGAAGCCGCCATGGCTGCGGAGACCAGCGAAGGCCAAGATCCCATAGTGACCGCCATGCCCGGAAAAGTGAAGACCTACCCCATGCGCGCGGAACACGCGGCCGCAGCGCGCAAGCTGAAACTGCCGCAATTCATGGTGAAGGTGCCCGGCTCGCTCTTCACCGGCGAGGGGGAAAGCTGGCAGAAGCTCAACCAGGAACTGCTGCTGGAGGGCTTCGACCTGGCCAAGGAAGACACCAAGATCGACTTCGATGCCGTGGACCCTGAACTGGCCACCATAGACGTGGCCGGCGCCGGCAAGAACCCGTTGGAGATCAAACGCATCACAGCGGCCATGCTGGGCGACCCGCAGGTACAATACATCCTGGGCAGGCCGCACGAAAACCAAGTGGCGGACGTGGCCCACCTCCTGATGCGCCTGGTGGGCGGGGTGCCGCCCATTGCCGATCCACTATTGGTGGCGTACATCCAGCGCGTAATGGCCGATTGGGACGGTGGCCGCATCAGCGATGCCCTCAATAACCGGCACCGCTACGCAGCACTCATCAAGCACAAAGTGCGCGGCCTGGCAGACCGGCACGCGGAGGAGCAATTCAAGAACAAACTGCAATTGGGCACCATCAGCACGCAGCCTGCATGGGCCTTCCCCAAGCACCTGCTGCCGGGCGATACGGCCCCGCCCATTGCCAGATCCCTCTACGAAACGGAAGGCAGCATGGGCGAATTCGAGGCCAAGGTGGTGGCCCAGCTATCCGCCCTGCCCAACATCGCCTGGTGGCACCGCAACCTTACGCGGGGAAAAGGCTTTGCCCTGAACGGCTTCAAGAACAACCATTACCCGGACTTCATCCTCTGCACCACCGCAGGCAAGATCGTGCTGGTGGAATCCAAGGGCGACGACCGCGACAACAGCGATAGCGAGGCCAAGGCACGCCTAGGCCGCCAATGGCAGGACCAAAGCGGCACAGGCTTCCGCTACTTCATGGTGTTCGATAGACTACAAGTGGAAGGGGCGTACACGCTGGCAGAAGCCAAAAAGCTTATTGGGTCACTGTAATCCTGCTGAACGACTTCATCGGCCTGCTGCAACAAGCACTGAACGAGGGCCAGCAGATTACCCTGCAGGTGCGCGGCTATGCCAGCCCGCTGGCCAAGAGCGACTACAACAAAAACCTCTCGCTGCGACGGATCGAAAGCCTGGTACATTACCTGGAACGCTGGGACAGCGGCGCACTCCTGCCCTACCTGAACGGCACGGCAGCAAATGGCGGCCGTTTGTTCATCGAACGTTCGCCCTGCGGCAAAAGCACCGCCGATGCCTCGGTGAGCGATCGCCTGGACGACCTGCGGCACAGCGTGTACAGCGTGGGCGCGGCGAAGGAGCGGCGGATCGAGATCGAGCAGGTGGAGTGAACCGCATCCCGTTACCACGCGCTCGGCCATTTGCCGAGTGCGTCGCCTCGTAGGGCCTCACCGCCGCATGCGCGACGGGTGTTGTTTGGTATCGAAGAAGTCGGTGACGTATATGACCTGCCCGATCACGCGATAGATGATCTTGTAGCGGCCCAAAAGGAGGAAACGGTGGCCTTCGTTCAGGCTGGCCAACTCCCGCTCGGGCGGTCCTTTCCAAGGCTGTTCGAGCAGTTCCTGAGCACGTTCGAGCAGGCGTACCTCCACCTTGTCCGCCCGTTCTTCCGAAGCATTCTCTTTGATGTGAAGCCAGATCCCGAACAGCCGCTCGCGCGCTTGGGCCGTTATCTCCAGCGTCATGCCTTGCGCTTCTGCTCGGCCATCCACTGCTTTACCTCGTCCACGGAATAGGTGCGGCCCTCCGCAATATCCTCATCACTAAGCCGGGCCATACGCAGCATGTCCTCGGCCATCTCCTTGCTCAGGGGCCCGGCGGAAAGGACGTTCTTGATCCAATCGAGGACGTTGAGGTCCCGCTCCATGTCGATCAGCCGCTTCACTTCCGAACGGCGGAGTCCCAAACTGCTCATGTCGTCGCGTTTCCACCAAAGGTAAGCGGCGGCGGTCTTGCCGTGCATGGGACAGCAGCGGCAGCCCCGGCGCAGGATTGGCCTTGCGGATGTGGGCAGCGAGGAGGCCAGTGAACGCATCCCGTTACCACGCGCTCGGCCATTTGCCGAGTGCGTCGCCTCGTAGGGCCTCCGGCCCGCCTTTGTACCCGATGCTTCCCGAAGGAGACGGGCCAGAGGCCCTAACATGCCTGCCACTCTACAAACAGCCGAGCGGCTGTCCGAGGCGACCGGGCCGGTGGCGATCACTCCACGGGCCGATCCGCCTTGCCTGATGCGGGGCGGTCCAGCCGGTGGCGCTCGAAGATGCCTCGTGAAAAGAACCAGTAGATGATCAGCGCCATGAACGACAACGCACCGGTGAGCAGGTACATGGCCGGAAAACCGTGGCCTTCGGCAAACGAGGCCCCGAGGAGCATGCCCAGGCTGATGCCCAGGTCGAAGCCGGTGAGGTAGGTGGAATTGGCCGTGCCGCGCTGCGCCGCAGGCGCCATGTTGATGTAGATGGTCTGCAAGGCTGGGAACAGCGTGCCATAGCCCAGCCCGATCAGCAGGGCGGAGAGGCAGAACATGCGGATGTCGTGGAAGAGCGCAAAACCCGTGAAGCCCGTAGCGATCAACAAGATGGCAATGGCCATCATGCGGTGCAGGTGGCCACGGTCCACCAGTTTGCCGGCCGTGACGCGCGAAAGCACCACGCCACCGGCAAGGAACAGGAAGAAGATGCCCGAATTGTGGATGCCCACCTCCTTGCCATAGAGCACCGCGAAGGCCACGAGCGTGCCCCAGCCAAATGCCAGGAACAGCTGGTTGAACAGGATGGGCAAGGCCTTGACCAGAATGAAGCGGTCCAGCGAAACGGGGGGCTTCTCCGCAATGCATTGGCGTGCCGGCACCCGGATGAACGCCGCGGCCACCACGGCCAGCACCCCCATGAGCAATGCTGCTGTGACCAAGGCGTGGAATCCGTGCCCATCATAGATCAGTACGCCGAAGTACGGGGCAAAGGCCATGGCCACGTTGGCATTCACGCCGAAATAACCGATCCCTTCGGCGCGGCGGGCCGAGGGGATGATGTCGATGGCCACCGTATTGGCCGACACCGTGGCGAGCCCCCAGAACAGCCCGTGCACAAACCGGAGCACAATAAGGAAGAGGACCGAGGCTGCGAAATAGTACCCGGTGAACACCGCCACGAACAACAAGGTGCCCAGGAGCAGCACGGGCTTGCGCGGCCAGGTATCCACCAGGAACCCGCTGAACGGGCGCACCAGCAACAGGGCCAGCACATACGAAGAGAGCACCACTCCGATGCGGGCCGGTTCCACCCCCAGTTCCTGCGAGAGGAAAATGGGGATGGTGGGCATGAGCAAACTGAACGAACAGGCCACCAGGAAATAGCTCAGGCAGGCAATGATGAAATCCCGGTTCCAAAGCTTGTTCGCCATGCGTGCACCGTTCCCTTGCCGCACCTGGTCGGGCGCGCCCCGGGAAAACGGGTACAAAGGAACCACCGGCACCCCGTCGGCGCACACATCTCCAATTCTCCTCGTGCAAGGGCTTGGGCCACGTGGTGGTGGGCCTATGAACGGAACGGCGGGCGTGCCGCAAGGTCCGCCATTCCTGGATCCCACAGCCAACCCTCCCGATCCCAGGGCTATTGCCACTTGCGCGCCCTGCGGTCGCGGCGCTCCCGAAATCTCAACCACGGATGACGCAGATGAACACGGATGAATGCGCGATGAAGGAAGTGGCCACGCCTTTGCGCCCAATAACCGGAGATGTTCGCGGTCCGTGTCCCCCCGGCATACGCCGGGGCGTGTGGATCCGTGGTTCGCCCAAGTATCGGATAAGCGCCGCAAGGCGCAGAATGAAGAGGCTATAGCCCTGCCCGGTCCACGATGTTGCGGTGCCCGCCATTACCTTGGCCGCATCCAGCACCGGACCGATGAACCTGCTTCTCCTTTCCAACTCCACCCTGCCGGGCGAAGCCTACTTGGGTTGGGGCCGCGAACACCTCGCGCAGTTCCTTGGGGCGCCCAAGCGCATTGCCTTCGTGCCTTTCGCGGCCGTCACCTCCAGCATGGACGACTACGCGGAACGCACCCGCGCAGTGTTCGCCGGCATGGGCCATGAGCTGTTCAGCCTGCACCAGGAAACCGACAAGGTGAAGGCGCTGGGTGCCGCCGAAGCCGTGATGGTGGGCGGAGGCAACTCCTTCCAGCTGCTGCGCACCCTGTACACCACGGAACTGGTGCGCGCCATCCGCGTGCGCGTGCTGGGCGGCCTGCCCTATGTGGGCTGGAGCGCGGGCAGCAACGTGGCCTGCCCCACCATCATGACCACCAACGACATGCCCATCACCGAGGTGCCCACGCTGCGCGCCATGGGCCTGGTGCCCTTCCAGATCAACCCGCACTACACCGATGCAAGGCCGGAAGGGCATGGGGGCGAAACCCGCGACCAGCGCATCCTGGAGTTTTTGGAGATCAACCGCAAGGCCGTGGTGGCCGGCCTGCGCGAAGGCGCCTTGCTGCATGTGAAGGACGATCACCTCACCGTGGAGGGCACCGGCATGCGCCTGTTCCGGCACGGCAAGGAACCCAAGGACATCGCCGGCGGCGTGGACCTGCGCACCTCCTTGGCCGACGCCTAGCCCGTGAACCAAGGCTTGTTGATCGCTTTGCGGCAGCTGCCGCACCACCCTGCCGTACGCCTGTAAGTTCGCGTCCATATTGCACGACATGGAAGGCGAAGTGGCAAAGACCGCAGGATGGCTGTACAGCTTGGGCATGGACCTGCTGCTGCTGGTGAAGATCGCAGGCATTGTGGCGGCCGGCTGGCTGGTGGAACGGTTGATCTACTACGGCCTGCGGCGGGCCTACGCCAAGGACCGGGCCCGGGGCCGCGAGGAAATGACGCGCTACCGCTTCTTCCGCAACGGGGTGCGCACCCTGGTGCTCATCCTGGTGGTGATCGCCATCGTGTACACCGTGCCCTCCCTGCGCTCGATCGCGTTCACCCTCTTTGCCGGCGCCGGTATCCTGGCCGTGGTCATCGGCTTTGCCGCGCAGAAGGCCCTGAGCGACATCATCAGCGGCATCTTCATCGTGGCCTTCCGCCCCTTCCGCGTGGGCGACATGATCCAGGCCGGCGAGGCCGGCGTCTTCGGCACCGTGGAAGACATCAACCTGCGGCACACCACCATCCTCACCTTCGAGCACCGCCGCCTGGTGATCCCCAACTCCATCCTCAGCGAGGACCGCATCGTCAACAGCACCATCCGCGACGAGAAAACCTGTGAGTTCATCGAGTTCGAGCTGGCCCAGCATGCCGATGTGAACATGGCCATGGCCCTGATGCAGCACCAGGCCATGCTGCACCCGGACCGCATACCCAGCCCGGAGACCAACACCACCATGGAGGCCCCCGACGAAACCATCACCGTGCGCCTGGTGAAGATCCGCGAAGGGGCCATCACCCTGCGCATGTACGTTTGGGCCAAGGACCCCGTTACCGCCCGCCGCATGCATTACGACCTCAACCAAGCCGTGCTGGAAAGCTGCCTGGAGCACAACATCCCCTTCGCCCTGCCCATCCGCCGCTCCATTCAAACCGACCACACCCGACCAACTCCGTAGCCCATGGCCAGGCGGCGCAGCGAAAAAGCAGGTCTACCACCGGGGTCGCTTGTGCCCGTGAGCGATGAACCCGCACAAGCCACCACCATCCGTGTCTTCGTGTACGACGGGGACACCCTGGAGGAGCGCAGCGGTATGGCCCCCGATGCCATTGCAGTGGGCAACCCCGCCAAGACCGTGACCTGGGTGGACGTGGCCGGCCTGGCCGACCTGAAGGCCCTGAAAACCATCGGTGACCAGTTCGGCCTGCACCAGCTGCTGTTGGAGGATGTGCTCAACGCCGACCACCGGCCCACCATCGATGAATTCCAGGACCACCTGTTCGTGGTGGCCAAGATGCTCAGCTTGGACAGCAGCGGAGAACTCGTGAGCGACCAGATCAGCTTTGTACTGGGCCGGGGCCTGGTCATCAGCTTCCAGGCCGAACCGGGCGATGTGCTCGACCCCGTGCGCGAGCGCATCCGCCAGAACACCGGCCGCCTGCGCAAAAAAGGGGCCGACTTCCTGCTCTACTCCCTGCTGGACGTGATCGTGGACAACTACTTCAGCGTAGTGGAAAGCCTGGGCCACCGCACCGAGGCCGTACAGGAACGCGTGATCAAGCGCCCGCGCAACGGCGACCTCATCACCATGCACGCCCTGCGCCGCATGCTGCTCGCCGTAAGCCGGCAGGTGACCCCCACGCGTGAACTGGCCGGCCGCATGGTAACCATTCCCAACGCGCTCATCGACAAAGGCACCAAGCGCTACATCAACGACCTGCAGGACCATACCGTGTACCTCTCCGAAAGCATCGCCATGTTCCGCGACCAGCTCACCATTGTGGAGAACACCTACCACGCCGGCCTGAACACCCGCTTGACCCAGGTGATGAAACTGCTCACCGTGATCAGCACCATCTTCATCCCGCTCACCTTTATCGTGGGCATCTATGGCATGAACTTCGACAACATGCCCGAGCTGCGCTGGCACTACGGCTACTTCACCGTCATGGGTTTCATGCTGGTGCTCGCCCTGGGCATGCTGGCGATCTTCCGCAAGAAAGGGTGGCTTTGAGGGGGGCGCCGGAGGGATTTTTTCCAACAGCGCACGTTGCGGGGCCTCCCATCATTTTACTTTGCGCTACCGCCGCCATGGCACGTGTACCCGCATACTGCATCGGCATCTTGCGCGCTTCCCTGCGCCAAGCGCACCGCGCCGTGCCCACCGTGCCCCCGTTCCGCTGATGGACATTGCCCTCCTTTCCGGTAATTGCCGCGGCTCCATCCTGCCGCCTGCTTCCGGGGAGGTATCCCTCGCCACCTGCAGCCTCGCCGCCGTGCTGGGCGGCCGCTTTTGCCTGTTCCTGTTCCACCGAGCAACACGCACCTCCGTTCCATGAAGACCCGTTACATCGACCTGATCGAACAAACCTTCGACTTCCCCCAGGGGGAATTCAAGTTCGACCACGGGTACCTGACGTGGAACGACCTGCCCTTGATGGACCTCATCAAAAAGCACGGAACGCCCCTGCGCGTGATGTACCTGCCCAAGATCGGCGAGAAGATCGACCTGGCCCGCCACTACTTCGCCAAGGCCTTCAAGGCGCACAACTACAACGGCACCTACGACTACTTCTACTGCACCAAGAGCAACCAGTTCAGCTACGTGGTGCGCGAAGTGCTCAAGAAGGGCGTGAGCCTGGAGACCAGCAGTGCCTACGACATCAACATCATCGAAAGCCTGATGGAAGGCGGCGAAATGCCGCGCAACAGCATCATCCTGTGCAACGGCCACAAGGACCAGCGGTACATCCACAACATCGGGCGCTTGGCCAACAGCGGCGTGAACGTGGTGCCCATCATCGACAACATGAACGAGCTGTGGGAGCTGGACCAGGTGATCGAAGGCCCCTGCGACATCGGCATCCGCATCGCCGCCGAGGAAGCCCCCAAGTTCGAGTTCTACACCAGCCGCCTGGGCGTAGGCTACAAGGACATCATCCCCTTTTACATGCGCAACGTGAGCAAGCAGAAGAAATTCCGCCTCAAGCTCATGCACTTCTTCATCAACACCGGCATCAGCGACAGTGCCTACTACTGGAACGAGCTCACCAAGTGCGTGAACGTGTACTGCGACCTGAAGAAGCTCTGCCCCAGCCTGGACACCCTGGACATCGGCGGCGGCCTGCCCATCAGCAACAGCCTCAACAAGCACTTCGACGTGGACTACATGATCGGCGAGATCGTGGGCCGCATCAAGGACATCTGCGACGAGAACGGCGTGCAGGAGCCCCACCTCTACAGCGAGTTCGGCAGCTACACCGTGGGCGAGAGCGGCGCCACCTTCTTCAGCATCCTCAGCCAGAAGAAGCAGAACGAAAAGGAGCGCTGGAACATGATCGACGGCAGCTTCATGACCACCCTGCCCGACAGCTGGGCCATCAACCGCCGCTTCATCATGCTGCCCATCAACAACTGGGAGGATGAGTACGAGCGCGTGTTCCTGGGCGGCATGACCTGCGACAGCGACGACTACTACAACAGCGAGCAGCACGTCAACGCCATCTACATGCCGCGCTTCCGCGAAGACCGCCCGCAATACCTCGGCTACTTCAACACCGGCGCCTACCAGGACACGCTGGGCGGCTACGGCGGCATCCAGCACTGCCTCATCCCCAAGCCCAAGTACGTGCTCATCGACCGCCTGCCGGACGGCACGCTCACCGACCGCGTCTTCTCCGAAACCCAAAGCGCCGAACGCATGATGGAACTGCTGGGCTACGTGCGCAAGGAAGTGCCGGTGGAACAGCACCGCTGAGGCGCCGCAAGAGAGGATACAACCTGGACCCGGTGCAAAATGTCGGCCCGAGCAGTCCGTGGGGCCATGGACTATCTTCGCTGGCACCATGAGCTGCTCATCCCTTACCCGACCGCGGCACAGCTTCCGCGCCTGCATGGCCGCCGGGATCCTCTGCCTTGTTGCAACACCGGGCCTGCGCGCCCAAGAGGTGGTTACCGTGCCCTGCGACGGGGATACCGTGGTCGGCACCTATTGTTATGTGGACAACGACGACCATAGCTGGCTCTGGATCAGCGACTGCGGCGCACCGATCTTCCTGCACTTCATTTCGGGCATGATCGAATCGAACGCTTTCGACCAGGTGGTGATCTACGATGGATCCGAGAACACGGCACCTGTGCTGTACCAGAATGGCTCGAACCCCGCCACGGTGGACCTGGCCGGTGTTCAGGCCGTCGGCACATCGGGATACCTCTTCATGCAAATGACCTCCAACCCCACCACGTGCTGCGCCACCGAGGGGCTGCTGCCCACCGATGGGCAATGGCAGTGGACCTGGGTGGTGAACGATGGCACGGTGGGCATCGCGGAGGCGCCCCGAAACGGCTTCACCCTCTTCCCCAACCCGGCCACCGAGGAAATGACCATACGTCCGGCCGCAACCATGCAGGGAACCACGCAGGTGGAGATCTTGGACGCCTTGGGGCGCATGGTGCTCCAGGGCCAATTCACACCGGCCGCGAACGCCGAGGGAAGCGTGGACTTGCGCGGCCTGCGTAACGGCACCTACACGGTGATGCTGAGCACGCCCGGCGGAAAACAGGAACGCCACTTGCTGGTGATCCAATAAGCGGCGGAGCAGCCGCCGCTCCGAACTCCGGCACGCGTCCGCCCTGGCATCGCGGGCGCCTCCCTGTTCCGCCGCGTTCAACCATCCATCAACTACCAGGCACTTCTTTCCCCGGGGCCACGCGGCCCCGGCCAAATGCACTCCCCAACTTTTTCCGCCGCCACCCTTGCTTCGCGCATCTATCGGCCACACTAACTTTCGCCCGCATTTCCAAGCACAACCCCAACTCCCTTCTTCACGCCCGTCATGAGCAATTCCCGTCCGATCTCGGCCTTCATGGAAAGGCACTACCTGCACTTCAACGCAGCCGCCCTCATGGATGCCGCCAAAGGCTACAAGGCGCACAAGGCCGCCGGCAAGAAGATGCTCGTATCCTTGGCCGGCGCCATGAGCACGGCGGAACTGGGCAAGAGCCTGGCCGAGATGATCCGCGCCGGCCAAGTGGACATCATCAGCTGCACCGGCGCCAACTTGGAAGAGGACGTGATGAACCTGGTGGCGCACGACCACTACGAGCGGGTGCCCCATTACCGCGACCTCACCCCGCAGGAGGAACGCGCCCTGCTGGACCGCGGCATGAACCGCGTTACGGACACCTGCATTCCGGAGCATGAGGCCTTCCGCCGCCTTGAAAAACATGCCGTGGACCTGTGGAAGAAAGACCAGGCCGAAGGCGGCCGGCGCTTTCCGCACCAGTACTTCTATGAGATGATCAACTCGGGAGTGCTCAAGCAGTACTACCAGATCGACCCCAAGGACAGCTGGATGGTGGCCGCCGCCGAACGCAACCTGCCCATCATCTGCCCGGGTTGGGAAGACAGCACCTTGGGCAACATCTTCGCTGCGCACTGCCTGGTGGGCGACTGCAAGCCCTCCATCATGAAGAGCGGCATTGAATACATGATGTGGCTCGCCGACTGGTACACGGAGAACGCCGGCAACGACGGCATCGGCTTCTTCCAGATCGGCGGCGGCATCGCCGGCGACTTCCCCATCTGCGTGGTGCCCATGCTGCACCAGGACCTGCAGCGCGAGGAGGTGCCCTTCTGGAGCTACTTCTGCCAGATCAGCGACAGCACCACCAGCTACGGCAGCTACAGCGGCGCCGTGCCCAACGAGAAGATCACCTGGGGCAAGCTCGACATCGACACCCCCAAGTTCATCATCGAAAGCGATGCTACTATTGTGGCCCCGCTGATCTTCGCCTACATCCTGGACATGTGAACCCGCCATGCAACGCCTGATCCGCTCCTTCAACACCCTGACCGACGAGCTGCGCGAGAAGCTGCAGGAGCAGTATCCCGACGGCATCGACAACTCGCACATCCGCGCCATCAGCACGGCCAAGGGCGATACGCTCCGCGTGATCGAACTGCGCACCAGCGAGGCCATCTACCTCATCAAGATCACCCCCGAGAGCCGCGCGGAGATCGAGGAGTTCCTCGACCAGGAGGATGGCGCCGCAGCCGTGTCCGAGGACATCGAGGGCGATGGCCTCGAGGGCGGCGAGGACGAGAAGGAGGACGTGGATGATGCCGCCGAGGAGGATGAGGGCGAGGAGGAGGACGACGCGGACGAGGACGCCGACGACGGCGGTGACGAGGGCGAGGCCGACGACGACGAGGACTGACCGGTCCGCGCAGGCCCACCAACCGGGCGCTGCTCATAACCCGCTCCACGGGCCTGCCCATCCGCGCAGGCCCGTGGTATTTTCGGGCGACCCTGCCAGGCCCCACCCACCATGAACGGCATCTTCCACCTCGCCTTCGCCACCACCGACCTCAAACGCATCAAGGCCTTCTATGGCAAGTTCCTCGGCTGCAAGGAGGGCCGCAGCGCCGCCACCTGGGTGGACTACGACTTCTTCGGCCACCAGCTCACCATCCAGGAGGTGCCCAAGCTGATCAAGACCGCGCGCATCTACAATCCGAAGAGCCCCGCATCGCCCACGGGCGTGCCCAGCGATCACTGGGGCATCGTGCTGTCCATGAGCGACTGGAAGAAGCTGCGCGACAAGCTCAAGAAGGTGGGGCTGCCGTTCCTGATCGAACCCCGCACCGTGATGAAGGGCGAGGTGGGCGAACAGGTGAGCCTCTTCATCG
>JADZAC010000072.1 GCA_020852835.1 Flavobacteriales bacterium | reverse complement strand
GATCAGGTTCTTGGCGACCAAGGCGTGGTACCGCTCATCCCAAGCGTGCAGGTAGAGGTCAGAGGAGGTATACACGCGCAACGCCATTCCGCATAGCACAAGCAGGAGCAGGGCGAGTTTGTGGTTGCCTTTGGCTTGCGACCGCCATGACCAGTAAAAGCCGAGGCCACAAATGAGAATGATCCACGCGCCCATCGGAGATCATTGACCGCCGAGGTGGAAGTCGGAGAGGAAGTAGATCTTCTGGCCGGTGGACATGGGGTTCAAAGATGGGGAAGTGTGAGCTTCCCCCCGTTGCAAACGCGGGTAAAGGTGGGCGGGTGTCGGCAACACGCGGTCCGCGCACATGCTTCAAGGCTTTTCCTTTCCTTTCTTGAACCCGATGGGCGGGCGCTTCTTCGGGACCTGCGCCAACAGGGTGCGGTGGCGTTCATCCTCCTGCATCTTCTTCAGGATATTGAAGATCACCTTGATGTCGCGGCTGTTGTGGGGTACCGTTCCACGCAACTTTTCCAAGGCCAGCAACAGGTCTTTGCGGTTGGCCAGCAGTTCGCGCATCTTGGCGAACACCCGTATGATCTGGATGTTGACATCGATTGCCGTCTCGCTGTTCAACACGCTGGAGAGCATCAGCACACCGTGTTCGGTGAAGCAGAACGGCGCATAGCGCAAGCCCATCCGGTCTCCCGAATTGGAGGTCACAGTTTGTGACCTCCATTGCTCGAGCTCCTCCTTGCTCATCTCGAACATAAAGTCCTCAGGGAAGCGCTCCATATTGCGCCGGACAGCCTGTTTGAGCGCTTTGGTCTCTACGCCGTAAAGTTGCGCCAGGTCGCGGTCAAGCATCACCTTGTGGCCGCGTACCGTGTGGATCCTGCTCATGACCGCTGCGTCGCTGATCGCCGGAACCTGCTTCGCGCTCTTGCTCATCGTGTTGGTAAACGTATCACACGTATCACAAACCCGCCGCACGGCTGGCCGCAGCCCTGGTCCAGAAACGGGGAAGAGTGGGCGGTTCAACGCTCCCTCAATGCGGCTACTTCCTCAACGCCTGCTTGGGGTCCATCTTCTCCAACGCCAGCACAAAGCGGATGCGGTCGCTGGCTACACCTATTTCACCGCTTTGGCTTTGGCACCGGATCGACGGCGTGGAATCATCACCGGCCCCCGTTCTCCCGGCCCGGTCAGCCGTCGGATCACCTCACTGCGCACAATGCTGGTAAGGAATCCCTTCAAGGAAAGGTGAACATCCAGGTCTTCCCAGCCAATTGCTGTTCCGTTGGCTACCAACTCGTAATTCTTTCGCTGTGCGGGCTTTGCGGTTGCCAATTGCGGTACATCGTCCAACGGTGCAACCACGGTGGTGCCATTGGTGAGGGTGAGGATCAATGTACTCCCATCCGCAACGGAAGAAATGTCCACGATGCGCAGCCCCTCCTCAATGATCAATTGGTCCAACGGGTCTTTGGTCCGGATGTCGTCAGCGTGGGCCGAAGTGATTTTTCCAGGCTTGGATGAGCGTTTCATGGTGTTCCTTGATCAGTTGTGCGATCTTGCGTTGTTCCTGTTTCTTGAATCCGTTGGAATATTCCGCTGTCGGTTCCGACACCAACCACCATTTGGCCAACCCGGTACCCTTGCTAACATGCACATGGGGCGGTTCACTGCCTTCATCGCTCCAGAAATAGAAACTGAAACCTTCCCGCAGCAATACCGTGGGCATGGTGCCAAGATACACAGAGCGGCTGTTTTCCTCAATGCGGCAACTTCCTCAACGCCTGCGTGGGGTCCATCTTCTCCAACGCCAGCACAAAGCGGATGCGGTCGCTGAAGTTGAAGCGGCGCAGGTCCTGCTCTTTCTGGATGTCTTCCGAGAAAGCCAGCGGCACCCACACCTCCACCATGTCGCGCCACAGCCGCAGGCCGATGCCCACTTCCCAGTTGCCGCGCCAGTCCGTGGTCTTCCCATCCTGCGTTACCAGCGTCACCGGTGCCGCGCCATAGCTGCCATAGGCAGCGAGCGGCAACGCAAAAGGGAAGTCGATCTCCGTGTTCAACGCCGCGATCCACGTGTCCGATGTGCCGATGGACGTGGGGGTGCGGAAGCCGCCCTGTTCGATGTTGAACTGCGCGCTGGTGTTTTGCCCGGTGTACTGCCGGTCGATGTACAGGTGGTCGTACAGCAGGTCATTACTGCCCCAGTACATGCGCCAGCCCATGGCGGAAGTCATCAGGCTGCGGTCCTTGCGCAGAAAGGTGCCGGCGAATGCGCGGAAGGTGATGCGGTGCTTGTGCGTGTCGTAGATGGCGCTCCAGTTGGCTTCCAAGGCCAATCGGTTGAAGGCATCGGCATTCAGCGAGGTCAGCGTGAGGCTGTACGGGTTGAAGCCGTTGCGCTGCGCTATGTTCGTGCTGAGCTCGTGGTACACGCTGTTGCCCGTGCTGTTGATCGGTACTTCCCGGTCCGCGTAGTGGTATGTGCCCTGTGCGTGTTCCCATAAGATCACGCTGCGGTAGCGCAAATAGGCCTCGGGGCCGGTGGTTTTCAGCTTCGGGTCGAATTGGATGCTCGGTACCAAGCGCTGGTACCATTGTTCCACATCGCTCACGTTGTACAACGAAGCGGCAAAGCCGGAGAGGCCGACATGGATGTTGCGCAGCCAGTTGCTCCGCAACCGATCCGCGTTCCACATCATCCGCGCGCCCCCGGCTAAGCGGCCACTGGCGAATCCGTAGAGCGGTGCGGCGGCCCATTCCAGCTGTTGCGAAGGGAATGTGGTGTTGTACAAGGCGATCCCGGCCATCCAGCCGTCGTGGGTGTTGTATCCCGCTGCAGGGGAGACGAAGATGCTTTTGCGGTCCTCGCGTTCCAGCCCGACCAGGAATTTCAGTGCGGGCAAGTGGTGGCGTTTCAGCAGGCCGAAGGAGCGCGCCTCGTTGTTGCGCCGGTCGATGTCCAGCGTGTGGTCCAGCGCGTCGATACGCACCCGGTCGGCATTGGCCCACGGCAGCGTTGCGTTGTTCCTCCCCGGCTTGCCGGTGATCCATGTGGTGCCCAAGCTGTCCGCGCCGTTCCATGCCGTAACGGGGAACGGAAAGCCTGCCACAGCGGTGGAACGGTAGGTGAGCTCACCGCTCTTCAGCTTGCGTGCTTTCACCTCCACCTTGTCGGCCGTTCCGATCAATTCCCCGAAGCACCAATCAAGGTTCTTGCCGCTGGCGCGTTCATAGCTGGCGCGTGCATCTGCCGGTTGCGGGTGCTTGCCCGCCCATTCGTTGAAGTATGCTTGGGAACAGGCATCGAAAAGGGAATCGCCCAAGTAGGAATGAAGCTGGTCGAAGATCAACGCGGTCTTGGCATAGATGGTGGTGCCGTAGTCCGCTTCCGTGAACGCGGTTGAAGTGCTGCTGCCTGGTGCATCCCAGATACGGCGTGCGTTGTACCGGTACATCAGTTCGTTCTGCATCCGGAAGGTGATGCCGCGCCCTTTGTTGATCAGGCCGATCGGCAGTCCGGCCATGTCGAACGACAAACCGGCGCCATAGCGCGTTTCCATGTAGCGCTGTTCGAAGAAGCTGTTCATGCCCTCGTCCATCCAAGGATGGTAGCGCTCGTTGCTGGCCAGCATGCCGTAGAACCAATTGTGGCCTACTTCGTGGGCGATCACCTGGTCCAGGTCAAGTGATGAACCCATGTTGCCGATGATGGTGATCATCGGGTATTCCATGCCGCCACCTGCGGCTATGGTGCCGTCAATGGCGGTGCAGCGCGCGTATTGGTAATCGCCCACCCATTGGCTGTACAGGCGCACGCTTTCGTTCACGTAGGTGATGGCATCCTTCCACAGGTGCGCGTTGGCGGGCGTGAACAGCACTTGCGTTTGCACCTTTCGGCCACTGCGTGCCAAGGTCACATCGCCATTGCGTACCAGGAAGCGTTTGTCTGCGAACCACGCGAAGTCATGCACGTGGTCCTGCCTGTAGCGGAGGGTCTTGGTGGTTGCCGCGGAAGGCGGAAAGTCGTTGTTCTTCCGGTCAGGCATAGGCAGCTGCGCCAAGGAGTCCATCCAAGCTACTTCGGAAGGGTTGCCCTGGAGCAGGCCCGTGGCCCCCACCACGTAGTTCGCGGGCAAGGTGATGGATACATCGAATGATCCGAACTCGGAATAGAATTCCCCCTGGTTGAGGTAGGGCATGGCGTGCCAGCCTTGTGCATCATACACCGCCGGCTTCGGGTACCATTGCGTGATATAATAGGCCTGGCCGGTGTGGCCCAGGCGGGAGAATTTGGCGTCCGGTATTTTTACTCGAAAGGGCGTTGTGATCACCGTATGGCCTCCCGGGACAAGAGGTTGCGGCAGTTTGAGCCAGGCAATGTCGCTGTTGGCGGAAGAAAAGTCCCACTGCAATTTGGCTGCGCCAACGTGGAAGTCGAGACTGTCGATCCACCCGCGTTCCTCCGCTTCGGCGAAGTGCAGGTCGAAGTCGTTCTGCGAATCCTTCTGCCGGCACAAGGCGGTGTTGCGGTCGCGGTAGGCATTGGGCCAAAGGTGGATCCACAAGGTATCCAGCGTGCTGGTGCTGTTGTTCCGATAGGTGAAGGTTTCCGAGCCGTGCAGCAAGTGGGACTCGTCGTCCAAGCGCACGTCGATCACATAATCCACCTCTTGCTGGAAGTAGGCTTGCCCATATGCCGGGTGAATGACGGAGCCAAGCCCGAGGATCGTGGTCAACTGAATTGCCCTGCATGCCCTCATCGATCACCACTGGATTAAGTGTTCAACAGACTTGTCCACTATGTCTGACCCCACCAAGAACCGTGGCCCGGGCGCTGTGCCAATGCCCTACGAGCTCTGCCTACGAACCATGCCCTATTTGAGCACTTCGGCCAGTTTCGCTTCCAGCTCGGCACCGCGCAGGTTTTTGGCCAACACCTTGCCGTCGCGGCCCACGAGCACGGTATAGGGTATGGCGGAGACGCCATATTGCTGCGCTACCGCGTTGTTCCAGAAGGCCAGATCGCTCACGTGCTTCCAGGTCAAGCCGTCCTGCTTGATCGCGGAGGTCCACGCTTCCTTGGTCTTGTCCAAGCTTACGCCCAGGATCTCGAAGCCCTTGCCATGGTATTTGTTGTACATCCTCACCACGTTGGGGTTTTCCATGCGGCACGGGCGGCACCAGCTGGCCCAAAAGTCGATGAGCACGACCTTTCCGCGCAGGCTGCTCAGCGAGAGCGGTTGGCCTTCCGGAGTGTTCTGGGAGAAGTCCGGCGCTTCACTGCCTACGGGAATGAGGTTGTCCAGCATGGCCTGCTGTTCTTCCTGCTGTTTTGCAGCGGCCATCTGTTGGGCCATACGGTCAACCTGGTCGCGGAATCCAATGAAATACTCGCTGTGCGGGATGGTTTTGCGCAAAGAATCCTTCACCTGCTGGAACAGGGCCAGGTCCTGCTCGGGATTCAGCCGGTTGAGGGCGGCCAGGACGGCTGGTGAGCCCATGTGCTCTTGGATGAACTGCCTGGTGCTTTGGCCGAAGGCCGCGTTCAGTGCGGCGTATTCCGCCATGGCGGCGGTATCGCTCCGGTCTGCTTTCAGCCGGGCCACCAGCGTCTGGCTCTGCTCATCGAATGCCTTGGAGTCACGGAAGAAGCCATGCAACAGGGCGGTGTTCACCGAACCCTCTATGTTCGTAGGTGACTGCAACGAATCGGCCTTGGCAGCCACGCTGATACTTTCGGCACTGTCCAGCAGCAGAACCATGATCTGCTCCCCGCCCAAGCTCAAGGAGTAGAAGTCCAGTGGCATGGAAGGCAAGTGCATTTCACCCTTGCCTTGGGCGTCCAGCTTCACGCTGTCCACATGGGTGGGCCGGTTGTTCACGAACTTGTCGAAGTACAGCATTTTCTCCCCGGCACCGGCTATCTCGGCTGTGAGGGTGCGTTGTTGGGGAGTTGCTCCGGTGCAACCGGCCAGTGTGGCGGCCAGCAGGGCCGGGGCGATCAAGTAGTTGGTCATCATGGTTGTTCGAGCAGTCGTTTTACGATCACATTGGCGGCCTTGGGGTCGGCTTTGCCCTTGGAGGCTTTCATCACTTCGCCCATGAACAGGCCCAGCAGGCCCTTGTTCCCGGCGCGGTAGGCCTCCACTTTGTCGGGGTAGCGCGCCATGGCCGTTTGCACGGCGGCTTCGATGGCGCCGGTGTCCGTGCTCAGCAGCAGCCCGTGTTGTTCAGCAAGCTCGCCTGCAGTGCCGCTGTGTTCGAGCATCAAGGGGAACAGCTTCTGCGATGCCAAGGTGTGGCTCACCGTGCCGCTTTCGATCAGGTCTACCAATCCGGCCAACCGTTCGGGACTGATGGGCAGTTCCGCCATGGAGAGCCCCTTTTCGTTCACCCAGGAACGCACATCGCCCATGACCCAGTTGGCTGCTTGCTTGAAGGGCTTCTTGCTGCTACTGCCGTTCAAGCTGGCCACCACGGCTTCGTAATAGAGCGCCGTGCCCTTGTCATCGGTGAGTATCTCTGCGTCATACGTGCTCAATCCGTACTCCTTGGTGTACTTGCTGCGCAGCTCCCTAGGCAGAGGCGGCATGGTTTGCCGCACGGCTTCCTTCTTTTTTTCGCTCACGGTCAACGGCAGCAGGTCGGGCTCGGGGAAGTAGCGGTAGTCATGCGCCATTTCCTTGCTGCGCAAGGCGGTGGTGATGCCTTTGGCCGCGTCGAAGTTGCGCGTTTCCATCCGGATGGTGCCGCCCGCGTCCAACACTTCCGATTGGCGTTGCGCTTCATGTTCAATGGCGCGCTGCACGTTGCGGAAGCTGTTCATGTTCTTCACCTCGGTGCGTGTGCCGAAGGTGGTGGCCCCCTTGGGGCGGATGCTGATGTTGGCGTCGCAGCGCAGGCTGCCTTCCTCCATGTTGCCGTCGCAGATGTCCAGGTAACGCACTAAGCGCCGTACCTCCACCAAGTAGTCGTAAGCTTCCTGCGAGGAGCGGATCACCGGTTCGCTCACGATCTCCACCAGCGGCACCCCGGCGCGGTTCAGGTCCACCAAGGTGTTGAAAGGGTCCACGTCGTGGATGCTCTTCCCGGCATCTTCCTCCATGTGGATGCGGGTGAGGGCAATGGCCTTCTCGGAGCCGTCCTCAAGTGTGATGGTGATGCTGCCGCCCGTGCAGATGGGCGTGGTGTCCTGCGTGATCTGGTAGCCCTTGGGCAGGTCGGGATAGAAGTAGTTCTTGCGGGCGTAGTGCATGCGCGGCGCGATGGTGCAACCGCACGCCAAGCCCAGCTTGATGGCGTGATCGATCACCGCGGTGTTCGGCACCGGCAGGGTGCCGGGCAACGCCAGCGTTACCGGTCCTGCCAAGGTGTTCGGGCGGTCACCGTAGGCGTTGGGGTCGCTGCTGTAGGCCTTGCTGCGGGTGAGCAACTGCGCGTGGACCTCCAGGCCCACCACCAGTTCCCATTTCTCGCTCCAGTGCGGGGCCTTGCCCGTGTTCGGCTTGTTCTCCGGCATCGTGTTTCAGCGGCTCTGCCGCTTTTCCAAGCTGCAAAGGTGCAACGCATCAGGCCAACCACCGTGATGCACGGATGAGAACCTGGGATCTTCCAGACTTACCGTTTACCCCCCCTCGCTCAACTCCCCGCCACCATCTCCCGCATGATCAGCGTCAGGCTCGGCTCGGCCTTCTCCGCCACGCGCTGCACCATCTCGTGGGTGGTTTTCTCAATGCGGCCTTCCACGCCCATGTCGGTGATCACGCTCATGGCAAAGCAGGGCAGGCCCATTTGGCGTGCGGCGATCACCTCCGGCACGGTGCTCATGCCCACGGCGTCGCCGCCGATGATGCGCACGTAGCGGTATTCCGCCGGGGTTTCCAAGGTGGGGCCGGTAAGGCCCACGTAGGTCCCGGTGCGCACCGCAATGTTGTTGGCCTTGGCGATGCCCTTGGCCCGATCGATCATGGCGTGGTCGTATGGTTCGCTCATGTCGGGGAAGCGCGGACCGAAGAAGTCGATGTTCGGGCCGATGAGCGGATTGGGGAACAGGCAGATGTGGTCCGTGAGGATCATCAGGTCGCCGGTGTCGAATTCCTTGTTCACCCCGCCGCAGGCATTGCTCACGAACAGCCGCTTGATGCCGATCAACTTCATCACCCTTACGGGCAGGATCACCTCCGGCATGCTCCAGCCCTCGTAGTAGTGGAAACGGCCCTGCATGGCCACCACCGGCTTTCCGCCAAGCAGGCCGAAGAGCAGCTTGCCGGGGTGGCCTTCCACGGTGCTCACCGGAAATTCCGGGATGTCCTTGTAGGCGATGCTGTACTTCACGTCGATCTCCTTGCCCAAGCCGCTGAGGCCCGTGCCCAGGATGATGCCCGTTTCGGGCGCAAAGCCGTTGGTGGCTTGCTTCAAGTGTTCAGCGATGCGCTGGATGCGTTGCAACATGGGTTCTGATCAGGGCCTCGAAGGCGTGTGGTTCGTTGAGGATCTTGGCTTGTATGCCGATCACGGCCACGGGCAGGCCCTGCAAGGGGCTGGTGCGGAGCGAACCGCCCAAGCGGGTGGCGTCCTTTTCCGTGGTGATCAGCGTTTTCGGGCCGTGGGCGAAACTATGGAATACGTCGGCCACGCCCAGCAACTCGGCCTTGCTGAAGCGGTGGTGGTCGCCGAAGGCCAAGTGGCGCACGGTGCCGAACACGGAACGTGCATGCTCCACCAGCGGTGCGGCATCGGCTATGCCGGTGAACAGCAGCGCCGCAGTCTGCGGGCCAACAGGTACGGCATCTTGCCCGCCGGTGATATACTTCGGAGGGGCGTATTCCAGCCCGCTGAAGAACAGCGCCTGCGCGTCCCGCAAGCCCAACCGCCTGCGCCAGCGGTATTGTTCCTCCGGGGTTGGCAACAGGGGGCACTTGGTCACGATCACCGCGTCGGCCTGCCGGGCGCGGCAGGGGATGTCGCGCAGGTTGCCAGCCGGCAGCAGGTAGTCCTTGTGCCAGGGCCGTTGCCAAGTGGTGAGCACCATGTTCAGCCCGGCCTTCAATGCGCGGTGTTGCAGCGCATCATCCAGCACGATGGCCTGCACCTCGGGCATGGCGGCCTTTATGGCGGCCACCCCGGCCACCCGGTCCGCGCCCACGAACACACGCACGCCGCTGAATTTCTGCTTCAACATCAGCGGCTCGTCACCGGTGGTCCCGGGATCATCATGGGCCTGCACTTCCGAGAAGCCGGAGGCCTTGCGCCCGTAACCGCGGCTCAACGTGGCCAACGTGGTGCCCGGCAGCAGGGTGCGCAGCACCAGCTCCACGTGCGGTGTTTTTCCCGTGCCGCCCAGGGCGATGTTGCCTACGCAAATGGCGGGCACAGGGGCCACTGCGGCCTTCAGCAGGCCGCTGTCGTACAGCCCGTGCCGAAAGCGGAGCACCAGGGCGTAAAGCCAGGAGAACGGGAGCAGCAGCAAGCGCAGCACGTGCATGGGGGCTAAAGATGGCGAGGGGAGGGGGAAGCAGCGCAGATCGGCTCCGGTGCACAGGGTTCGGGCTTGGTGGGAACTGCCGGTCCGCTGTGTTTCCTTTGCGTTGAATAAGTTGTAAAAATCGCCACAGAGTGAATGAAAAATCGCCACGATGTGGCGAAAAAGTACATGACTACCACGCCCACATGGCGCAGATGGGAATCGCGTGAAGGTCTTTGCTGAAGGGGGTTACAGCGGTTCCGGTGTGCAGCACGATGCCCCGGACCCAGTTGGTGCCTGCCGCATTCCGAAGTTCGGCCAGGCCTGCCAGGTCGTGGTGCCCCACGCTGGCCGAAGCCTTCACCTCGATGCCCACCACGCGGCCTTGGGGGTCTTCCAGCACCAGGTCCGTTTCCCGGCCGGTGTTCATGCGGAAGTGGTACAGGTCCGCCCGTGTTTTGGACCAGGTGGCCATCTTGCGCAGTTCGTTTGCGGCGAAAGTTTCCAGCAGGTGCCCCCACATGGTGCTCTTGGGCAGGGCGGCCGGCGTGGAAATGCCGCAGAGCCATGCGGCGAAGCCGCTGTCGGCCAGGTGGACCTTCGGGGCTTTCACCAGTCGCTTGGCCCGCTTGTTGGCCCAGGGCTGCAGCGGGGTGAGCAGGAAGGTGGCCTCCAGCAGCGCCAGGTAACGGCGGATGCTGGAGTGCGACAGGTCCAGGTCGCGGGCCATGTCGGCCATGTTGAGCAGGTTGCCGCTGCGCAGCGCCAACTGGCCCAGCAGCTTGGGCAGGGCGGTGAGGTCCGTAATGTTGCTGATATCGCGCACGTCCTTTTGCAGGATGGTGGTGATGTAGGCCCGGTACCATGCTGCTCGGCGGGCGGCATCCCGGCGTGTCCGTACTTCCGGGTAGCCGCCGGCGAACACCCTCCGCGCCAGGTCCGCGCGGTCTGCGGCCGCCGTGTAGCGCAAGGGGATCTTCTCCTTGAACAGCGTGTCGATGAAGCCGCTGCGGCGGCCCGTCAACTCGTCCTGTGCGAAGGGGTGCAGGGTGATGATCTCCATGCGCCCGGCCAGGGAGTCGCCCATGCGCGGCAGGGCCAGCACGTTGGCACTGCCGGCGAGCAGGAAGCGCCCGGGCCGCCGATCGCGGTCCACTGAGGCTTTGATGGCGCGGAAGATGTTGGGCGCGTTCTGCACTTCGTCCACCACTGCGAATTCGCCCAGCGAGGCCACGAACCCGGCCGGGTCGTTCAGGGCGGCGTCCAGTGAGCCATGGTCATCCAAGGTGACGTAGACGGCCTTGCGCTTTTTTGCCAATTCACGCACCAAAGTGGTCTTGCCGGTTTGCCTCGCGCCGTTCACCAGCACCACCGGGGTGTCCGCCAGGGCGGCGGCAACGGCTGTGTGGATGTTGCGTTGTTTCATGCCTTGGCGAAGGTGTGGTGATTTGTAATAATCGCCAGTTGGTGAATGAAAATTCGTCATGAGCTGGCGAATATTACACAACCTGGTGAAGCACCAAGCCGACCGGTTGGCGTTTCGTAAAGCGGCCGGGCCGGAAGGAAGGCAGCCCGCCCGGCTGTCCATCAGCGGTAACTTGCCGCCCAAGTCACGGGTTGCATGAAGATCAAGGACATCGTACGTGTGTTGGAACAATGGGCCCCGCCCGTGCTGCAGGAGGAGTATGACAATTGCGGCTTGCAGGTGGGCGATCCGGAAGCCGAAGTGGAGCAGGCCTTGCTCACCTTGGATTGCACCGAGGCCGTGGTGAAAGAGGCCGTGGCGCATGGCTGCGGACTGATCATTGCCCACCACCCGGTGATCTTCAAGGGCCTCAAGGCGCTCACCGGGGGCAACGAAGTGCAGCGCACCATCCTTGCGGCCGTTCGAGCCAACGTGGCCATCTACGCCATACATACCAACCTGGACATTGTGATCGGAGGGGTGAACGGGGAGATCGCGGCCCGCCTTGGGCTCAAACCACTGCGCGTGCTTGACCCTAAGACCGGACAGTTGGTGAAACTGGCGGTGTTCGTGCCGTTGGCCCATGCGGAAGCCGTGCGCAATGCCCTGTTTGCTGCAGGTGCGGGCCACATTGGCGCGTATGATGAATGCAGCTACAACTTGGAAGGGGCAGGGACCTTCCGGGCGGGTGCAGGCGCTACGCCCTTTGTGGGCGAGCATGGACAGAGGCACACGGAAAAGGAAGTGCGGGTGGAAGTGGCCTGCCCGGCCCACGCTGTTTCCGCGGTGATGGCTGCGCTCAGGGCCGCCCACCCGTATGAGGAACCGGCTTTCGATCTATACCCGGTGCTGAACCACCATACCGGCATCGGAAGTGGGTTGGTAGGGGAGTGGGAGGAGCCCCTGAGCGAATCCGCCTTTCTTGGAAAGCTGAAAGCGGTTTTCGGCACCCCGGCAGTGCGGCACACCCGGCCCGTCGGCCGCCCGGTGAAGCGCGTGGCCGTGTGCGGCGGCTCAGGTGCTTTCCTCATCGGCAAAGCCTTGGCTGCCGGGGCCGATGCGTTTGTTACGGGGGATGTGAAGTACCACGAATTCTTCCTTCCGGAAGGCCGCATGCTGCTGGCGGACATCGGCCACTTCGAAAGCGAGCGATTTACCCCGAACTTGATCCAAGCGCACTTGGCCCGGATTCTACCTACCTTTGCCACCCGTTTATCGGAAACGGGCACCAATCCCATTCATTTTCATTGACCATGGCGAAGACCGCGACCAAGACCGCCGAGCAGGAGGTAAAATCATCGAAGCCCCAGCCTACTAAGGCCGAGAGCGCAATTGCAGCAAAGCTCGTTGCCCTCTTCCGGCTTCAGCATTTCGACTCCTTGGTGGACAAGATCCAAACCCAAAGGGGAGTACTGCCTTTGGAGGTGCAGGACTTGGAGGATGAGGTCGCTGGCTTGGAAACGCGCATGAACAAGCTCGCCGAAGACCTCAAGCAGGCGGAGTTGGCTGTGAGCGACAAGCAGAACTTCATCAAGGACGCCAAGGCCAACATCAAAAAGTACGAGGCCCAGCAATCCAAAGTGCGCAACAACCGGGAGTACGACTCGCTGGGCAAGGAGATCGAGTTCCAGAATTTGGAGATCCAGTTGGCCGAGAAGCGCATCAAGGAGGGCAAGTTTGCCATGGAAGCCAAGAGCAGCGCCGTGGATGAAAGCAAGAAGCTCTTTGCGGAGCGGAAGAGCGATCTGGACGTGAAGAAGAAGGAACTGGGGGATATTGTTGCAGAAACGGAAAAGGAGGAGAAAGAACTTGCCAAGCAGAGTGCGGGCGCCGCAAAAGAGGTGGAGGAACGCCTGCTGAGCGCTTATCGGCGCATTCGGGGCAACGCCCGGAACGGGCTGGCCGTAGTAGGCATGGAGCGGGGGTCCTGCGGGGGGTGCTTCAATGCTATTCCGCCCCAGCGCCAATTGGATATCGCCAGCCACAAGAAGATCATCGTTTGCGAGCACTGCGGCCGCATTCTGGTGGATGATGCCATTGTTGGCGAAGTGCTCGACAGCCTGAAGTGACCAAGTGCCCCTGGAGGCAGTACAAACGGCACGTGGCCACCTTGCAAGGTGGCCACGTGCCGTTTACGGGCGCCCGATCACGGGCGAAAGGCCACGGTGATCATTCCACGCGTGTCGGTAAGGCGCTCATTCACGCTGCCAACCAGGCTCGCATCATAAGGGAAGTAATTGGTATCGCGCGTACCGTATACCCCGGTCAGGTCAATGCTCATGTGCTTCGTGCGATATCCGATGCCCGAAGTAAAGCGCATGTAGTCAGTGCCCGCGCGGGGGTCGATCTCCGCATAGGCGTCAGGCCAAATGCCCCAGCCACCGCGGAAGTACCAAGATCCGGCCCTCCACTCGGTACCAACCCGAAGGCTGTGCGTGCTTCGGGTTCCGGTTTGGACGGCTTGGTTTTCCATATTGAAGTCATAGTCGTCCATCAAGGAAGTACTGGCGTTCAGCCGCCCCTGCCTGAAGTTTGTGTAGCCATAGTCAATGCTTACCAGACCGTACTGCCCTGCGATGTAGGCTACGGAGGCAAGTACGCTCCATGGTGTGCGGATGCGGTAATCATAGCTTCCATCTGGTGAGTTCTGGCCGTAGTGAACGTTCCCGTTGGCGTCAGGCGTACGGAAGCTCGTGGACATACCGTAGTTGTAGGCATCGGTCAACATCAACCACTTCGGACTGTGGAAGGCAGCCCCGAGCCGCAGGTGTTGCCCCACCCGGCCAAGCACGCCCACCTTCAGATCAATGCCGTTTCCGGTGGTCAGCAACTGTTCCGTGTAGCTCAGCTCTTTCAGGTCTATTGCAGTATCCCCCACCACCTCTTCATGCACGGTTTGGCGTTCGTAGCGCACACTGGCCAAACCCATGCTGGCACCCAGGTACAGCCGGTCCTTGTAGTTCGCCGCATAGAAGATGCTGGTTGTATTCAGCCTTCCCGATGAACTGATCCGATGGTCCTGGTCAACAGTGGTCCCAAAGGGAAGGGCCCCCGTGTAAGTGTTTGCATTGGTGTCCAGTGGGTCTATTCCGTAGGTCAAATAGGCCAGGTTGCTCGAGAAAGGGAACTGGGTGGCCAATTGGTCGGGTGCGGTGCCATTGGCCTCGTTCACGAACTTGTCGAGTATGGTGCTGGGCACCTGGAGGCCTTGGGCCTGTTCATTCCAATGGTAACTCGCCTGCCGGTCGAAACTGATGCCGAAGGTGCCGCTCTGCCAATCCTGCCCGTGTTCGTACGGGCTGCTCAGGACCAGTGAAAAGTTACTGAAGCTGAACCGGTTGTCATTGTCGGATGCACTCGTGCCATAGAAGGTGGAACGGCTGCTGTTCACCTCAAACTGCGGGGAAAAGGAAATCTCACTGGTGTTGTACAGGCCAAGACCGGCAGGATTGAGGGAGGCGCTTCCCGGGTCGGCCCCCACCGCACCAACCGCCCCGCCCAGCGCCCACGATCGTGCAGTGCCACCCGGCAAAAAAGACGAATAGCGCAACACGTCTTCCTCGTTCTGGGCGAACAATTCGGCGCAGGGCAGGAGCAGAAGCAAGGCGGGGAGACAACGGAAAGCTGGCTGCATGTGTAGAACTGGGTCTGTTAGCGGGGCCGGGGGCTAGTAACACGCCCTCCTCCGCCACTGTTGCCCCCCCCGGTTGAGCGTGATGGGTTTGAGGGGGAAATGTCGAAGCCGCGCTCAGGCCGTGCAGAGGGTGCCCGGTTGGGTGAGCGGCTTGGCGCTTCAGGTGCGGAGATGTTCCGGCCTTGCCGTGTCGGCCAAGCCGGGGAATTCATGTCAGGTTGGCGCGTGGGCGCCGGCCCGGGCAACAGGCTGGCGGGGTTGCGGGCGGCCATGCGGGGTGCCGCACTGTTGGTGCTGCCGGTAACCGAAGACATGGAAGGACGGTGCGAATAGACCGTGGTGCCGTATCCTATGGGCTCATAGCAACCATAGCAGCCGCCCCAAGGCCCTTGGTACGGGCCATAGCCCATGCCGTAACCGCCGTAACCATAGCCGTATTGGCCATAGCCGTAATAACCGTACGGGCCGTATCCGTAGAATGGCTGGTAGCCGTAGCCGCTCATCCAACTGTTGCTCCAGTAGGGGTCATAGCCGTACGGCAGGCTCCCCCAACCATACCCGATGCTCATGCTGCCGAAGGTCGTGGGCCAGCCGTAGCTCAAGCCCATGCCCCAGCCGGGACCGTAGTTCCCAAGGCCGGTACCGAACCCGAAGCGACCGTAGTTGTAGTAGTACGGATCGTTGTAGGTCAGATCGTAATAGTCCCGGTAAACGGTTGAATTTCGCGCATCCGCATCATTGTAGTAGTCCTCGTGGCCCGCAATCGGGGGCTCCGGTGCCGATTGCTCGGCCGGAGTGGATGCTGCCAAGGCCGACCGGTCGGGAATGTCATAGACGTCATCACCCGACATGGCGGTGTGTTGCAGTGTGCCGCACGCAGAAAGCAGCAGTAACGGAAGGAGGAAGGCGGTCGATTTCATGGCGTTCGGAGCATTCGTTCGGCGGGTGGGTGGCCTTACTTTCGCAGCCCTTCCCGCTCCAAGAACAAAAATAATACCGCAAAAGTGCCCGGCATGAGCGATCAACTCACCAAGCGCGAAACAGATTACGCCCAGTGGTACAACGACCTGGTGCTGAAGGCCGACCTTGCCGAACACAGCGATGTGCGGGGCTGCATGGTGATCAAACCGCATGGTTATGCCATTTGGGAAAAGATGCAGGCCGCCTTGGACGCCATGTTCAAGGCCACCGGGCACGTGAACGCCTATTTCCCCCTCTTCATCCCAAAGAGCTACCTGGCCAAAGAAGCCAGCCATGTGGAAGGCTTTGCAAAGGAATGTGCCGTGGTTACCCATTACCGCCTGAAGACCGATGCCCTGCACGGCGTGGTGGTCGACCCCGATGCCAAGCTCGAAGAGGAACTGATCGTGCGCCCCACCAGCGAAACCATCATCTGGAACACCTATCGCGGTTGGGTCAAGAGCTATCGCGACCTGCCCCTGCTGATCAACCAGTGGGCCAACGTGGTGCGATGGGAAATGCGCACCCGCCTGTTCCTGCGCACGGCCGAGTTTCTTTGGCAGGAAGGGCATACGGCCCACGCCACACGTGCGGAGGCCATTGAAGAAACCGAGCGCATGCTGGAAGTTTACCGGCAATTCGCCGAGGAGTGGTTGGCCATACCGGTGGTCAAGGGCATCAAAACGGCCAGTGAGCGTTTCGCCGGAGCGGAGGAGACCTACTGCATCGAAGCCATGATGCAGGACGGCAAAGCCTTGCAGGCCGGCACATCCCATTTCCTGGGGCAGAACTTCGCCAAGGCGTTCGATGTGCTCTTCACCAACAAAGAAAACCAACAAGAGCACGTATGGGCCACGAGTTGGGGAGTGAGCACCCGCCTGATGGGCGCACTGATCATGACCCATAGCGACGACCACGGCCTTGTACTGCCCCCCAAATTGGCGCCCGTGCAGGTGGCCATGGTACCGATCGCCAAAAACGGCGAACAGCTGGCGGCCATCGATGCCTATGTGCAACCCATGCTGGATGCCTTGCGCGCCAAAGGCATCACCGTGAAGTATGACAACGACGACAAGCGCAAGCCCGGTTGGAAATTCGCCGAGTACGAGTTCAAGGGGTATCCTTTGCGCATCGCCGTTGGTCCGCGCGACATGGAGAACGGCACCGTGGAAGTGGCCCGCCGCGATACCATGGAGAAGCAAGTGATGCAAGCTGCCGGGATCGCGGAAAAGGTGCAGCATTTGCTGGTGGCCATACAGGACAACCTCTACCGCAAGGCCCTCACCATGCGTGAGGAGAACACCCATGTGGTGGACAGCTATGAGGAGTTCAAGGACCGCATCGACCAAGGCGGTTTCTTCCTCGCGCACTGGGATGGCACACCCGAGACCGAGGAACGGGTGAAAGCCGAAACCAAGGCTACCATCCGGTGCATCCCCATGCAAAGTGACCATAAGCCGGGCCGGTGCATGGTTACCGGCAAGCCCAGTGCCCAACGTGTCATTTTCGCAAGATCCTACTGATGGCAAACCGGTCACGCCCCAAGGGCACCAAGGAACTCATCGTGGACCTGCTGGCCACCCGGTCGGGCATGAAGCAGGATGTCTATGCCAAGTCCAAGGAAAACTTCGCGCTGCTCAAACAGGAACTCAAGTCCCTGGCAGATGAACTCGCCGGGGCGGTAGCATCGCTCGATCCGAGGCTGAAGGTAGAATTCTCCGAGCAAGGTGACTTCTCGGCCAAAGTGGTGGCTGCAGGCGATACGGTTGTTTTCACCATGCACACCAACGTGTTCCGCTTGGACCAAGGCAACAGCCTATGGAAATCCAGTTACCTCCAGGAAGATGAACAACGCGGCTATTTCGGGGTGGTGAACATCTACAACTTCCTGTCCGATTCTTTCCGATACAATCGCGAAAGGGACTTGGGTTACCTGGTGGCGCGCCTCTTTGTGAACAAGGAAGGCCATTTTTTCGTCCAGGGTAAAAAACAACTGGGCTTTCTGTACAACGACCTGGCCGAAGGGGTGATGGACCCCGGCCGTATGAAAGAAGTGCTCGGTTCGGTGTTGCTCTATGTGCTCGACTTCGACCTGCTGGCACCTCCGTACGACCAGGTCAGCCAGGTTTCCTTGGAAGAGATGAAACAGTTGGAAGCCTACTCCATGGTCAGCACCGGCAAGCGCCTGGGTTTCCGCTTCCAAGCAGATACCGAGGATATATCTTGAGGGATAATTTGGAGGGATCGCCCGGCTGGCTATTTTTGCGGCCCCAAAGCGCTGGCGACAGCCTTCGGGAAATGTGTTGGCCCGTTCGTCTAGGGGTTAGGACGCGTCCCTTTCACGGATGAAACAGGGGTTCGATTCCCCTACGGGCTACTTCAAAGACCCGGACTTGCCGTCCGGGTCTTTTTGTATCCCTCCGGGGAACCTGGTTCCCGTCCAAGTCCTTCCCCCGGAAGGCCTTTCCGGGAACTCCTACGGGTTACTTCCGGAACGCCAGAACCTGAGCAATAGCAAGTGTTTCCGGTGTTTTTGGGTTCCAGGACGGGACAGTTCCGGGACAGTATTAGCCGTGTTTCTCCCTTCTTCAAGCGTAGGAATGTGGAACCTTTCTCCTGCCATTTGTATCCCTTCGGGGAATCCGGTTACCCCTCAAACCCTTCCCATTAGCAGGCCCCTATGGCGAAGTTCCGCGGGTGGCGGAGGGGTTCAGTGGATCCCGTTGGTGCTGGGGCAGGGCGCCACCCTTGCCAACTCCCTGGGGGTCATGGCTGTCGTTCAGAACACGCTGCCATGCGTGGGGTCGCGTGCAAAGATCATAGCAGATGGTGCCTCCATTCTGCGGTGATCCTGTCTCGGGCACCTTCATGGAAGATCAGTAGTTGATGGGCGGCCAGATCAATGGGTTTCAACGTCTCCCATGCGTGTGAAACGATCCTTTCCGTGGTGATTTCGTATCAACTGCTCTTCCAGAGTGCATCAAGAATCGTAAATTCGGGGCGAAACAGCACCATAAGATGTGGGGTCTTGCCAAGGAAATTCAACCGGTGACCACCGTATACCAGGTGTTCCGCCTTAGGAGCAGCGCGGTGATGTACACGTTGGGCATGTGGCTCCTTGCCGGTGGAATTCCGCTGTTTGCGCAGGCCGATCTGTGCGGCTCGCCCATTATGACCGACAAACCGTCGGTGAAGGAATGGTCCATGACCACCGTGCAGGTAGCCCAGTGCGTAAACCCGGCGTGCCCCACCCCGGGCCCTGACCTGCGGATGAACGTGTATGTGCCCACGGTACTGGCGGACAACGTGCCGAACCCTGGCAAATTCCCCCTGATGCTGTTGCTCCACGGCGGCGGCTTCACTACTGGGGGCTATACCATGTTCCAATGGCCCGAAGCCTTCGTGAAACGCGGCATGATCGTGGCTACTGCGGAATATCGGGTGGGCTGGGACGTGAACGGTGATGGCGTGGTGACGAATGATGAGCACCATGATTCCGTGGAAGATCCCTGCGGGGGAGACTATTCCACCATGATGAGGGCAGTGATCAGGGCCGTTGCGGATGTGGACGCCGCCATGCGGTATCTGCTCGGAGACAGCACCACCTATCCCATCGATCGCAACGCCCTTTATTTGGGCGGGCCCAGCGCAGGCGGGGCATTGGCCCTGCACGTGGCGTTTTCAAAGCCCGGCGAGCTCCAGTCCCGGTGGGAAACCTTGTATGGAAACCTTCCCTTGATCGGGGATCCTTGTGATATGCGCTGGGATCCCATCATGTGTCAACCAGTGGCCGGGTCGGCAGGTTTCTATCAGGGAGACTACTCGTACAAAGGCATCATGAATTGCTGGGGCGGGCTGTTCGGTACCGAGCTGTTGGATCCCCATGATGGGGTCGACCCCGGCAACGACGAACCGGATGATCTCGCCTTTATCGGCTTCTATGGCGGGGAGGACCATGTGTACCCGCCTGGTGTCGGACCGGCTTATGAGTGCCCGAACTACCCGATCGGCTATGGTGGGCTTGCAATGTTCAACCTCCGCAGGCAGTATGGATATCCGGCGCAGCTCTATACCGATCCCACTGCCAAGCACCGCCATGTCTGGGTGCAGGCAGGCCTGCCCGCAGGCCCTGAGTTGTCCAACCAACGGGGCATCCGGGCGGAGTTCATCGCGGCAAGAACCTGCTGCTTCTTCAAGTCGGTCATGTGCGGCCACCCGTGCAATTTCGAGGAACCGATGGCCATGGAAGAACCCTCGGACTGGGGAAAGGCCTACATGGAGATGTTCAATGAGCCGCTCCTGCCTTCCGGATGCTACAATGACGGTACCATGCGCTTCAATCCCTGGTCTTCTCTGGATGAGCCTCTGGTTTACCCCAATCCGTCCAATGGCACGGTAAAGATCCTGGGGGCCGGTTTTCCCGAAGGAGCGGACTACGAGATCTTTGATATGCATGGCAGCAAGGTGGAAGAAGGCCGGATGAAGGTGGAGGGAAACACCATCGACCTGAAAGCACTGCCGGACGGCATGTACATGATCCGCCTGACCAGCCCGTCAAACACGTACTTGGCCCGGGTGGTGCTGCAGCCATGGAAAGTGCGATGAGCGTTGGGCCCTTCGTCCGTGCGGATCGGCACGGGACCCGCCGATCACCTTCATCCATACATTTGGCGCTTGGCCCAATTGCCAGCTGCTTGGCCGTATAGGCAGGCCGGTTGCGCATGGCGAAAAAAGTTCCTGAATGAGATCGACCAAGATCGTTTTGGCCATGGTGGTGATGGCACTGTTGGCCTCATGCGTGGGCAAGCGCAGCATCAACTTCCTGCATGACGGATCGTTGAGCAATACCAGCAAATTGTTCCCCAACCGCAAGTTCGAGTATCGGATCCAAGTGAACGATGTGCTGAGCATCAGGATCCTCGGACTGGATGAGGCCAACTCCAGGCTGTTCAACGTGGAAGCCGTGAATTCCGGCCTTGCATTGAACGAAGCGGCCCTCTATGTCAACGGATTTTCCGTGGACAAGACCGGCAATGTGCAATTGCCCAGCGTAGGGAGGATCAAAATGTTGGGCCTTACCGTGAACGAAGCCCAGGAAACCCTGCAGCGCAAAGTGAATGAATACTTCGCCAATGCCACGGTGATCCTCAAGCTCGTAAGCTTCCGGGTAAGCGTACTGGGGGAGGTTGAAAGACCTGGCACCTATTTTGTGTACAACAACCAGATCACCTTGCTGGAAGCCTTGGCACAAGCCGGCGGGCCATCGGAAATGGCGGACAAACGGCACGTGACACTGATGCGCCAAAGCGACCAGGGCACCCAAGCAGTCTATCTCGACCTGAGCCATGCGGAAGTGCTTTCCAGCGAGTATTACTACTTGTTGCCCAATGATGTGGTCTACCTTCCGGCAATGGGCGCCAGGCCGCAACGCATGAACCTGGACCTGCTCACCATCCTGTTCGGCGCGATCAGCACGGCCGCCCTGGTGATCACCGTAGTGCAAAACCTCAAATGAGCAGCGGCCAGAACGACACCATCGATATTCAGGCCTTCCTTAAAAAGGTCCTCAAGATGTGGTGGCTCTTTGCCATCACCGTGGTGCTGGCCGCGGCAGGAGCGGTGTGGTACGTGAAAACCACTGCCAAGACCTATGAGGTGAACGGAGTGATGCTGATGAGCGACACCAAACGGAACAGCTTCGGTTCGAGCCGTGAGGATTTCATCAAGGGGGCCTCCTTTCTCAGCAGCAACGTCGGCTTGGAGGATGAGATCAGCGTACTCACTTCATTCACCAACGTGTTGGCCACGATCCAACAGTTGGATTTCGCCACCACCTACTACGTGGAGCGCAATTTCCTGCGGCAGGAGATCTACGAGGACAAGCCGTTCATCATCCGACTCGATACCGGGCTGCAGATAACGGGGGTGATGGTGGAGGTGAAGCCGGACCTGGAGGCAGGCACCTATCGCGTGGTAGCCTCGGGGAAGAACGTGCAGATGTTCAATGCCGGGCTGCAGAAACCGGTGGACAATTTTGTGCCTGAACTTGACCTGGACCAGACCGTCAAGGTCGGGGAGCCGTTCCATAGCCCTTACCTCAACTTCCGGATCGAGTTCAACCCGGAACACAAGCATCGATCAGCGGAACGGTACTTTTTTCATCCCGCCAGCAATCCGGATGTAGCCTCCTATTACAGGTCCAAGACCTATGTCACGCCCTTGAGCGATGAAAGCAACATCATCACGATCACCACCGTGGGGGAGGACACCAAGAAGGAACAGGACTACATCAACACCTTGATGCAGACCTACATCAAGAGTGAGCAGGACAAGCAGAACGAAAAAGGAACGCGGACCATCGCATTCATCGATGAACAATTGGACCGGTCAACGGGCAGCTTGGAGGTGGCGGAGGGTAACCTGGAGAATGTCCAGGCCACGGCCGGCGGCTTGGTGGGCAGTGCCGGTGACCGCGGCGCGGCGGTGTTCAATGACCTCTCCCGATTGAAGGACGACCAAGGCAAAGCACGCTCTCGGCTGCAATACCTGGGGGAACTGATCACCTACATGGGCCAGGATGATGGAGGTACACCCTCCACTATCTCTGCGGCCAATGTGGGCGCACCATCCCTGAGCAACTTGATCGACAAGTACAACGAGGATGTGAATGAACTGGCCACACGCAGGCTGAACGAGCGCCAGCAATCGGCACCTACGATCGCCTTGGCCCGCAAGGTGCAAACCCAGCGGAACCAGATCATCCAAAGCGCCCAGGACGCGCGTCGCGGTGCACAGCTGGAGCTGGACCAGATCACCAATCGCGTCAACCAGTTGCAATACCAACTGAACCAACTGCCCCAAAGCAGCAGACAGGTAAGCATCGCCACGCGCAAGTATGAGCTCAGCGCCAGCATCAACACCTACTTGATGGAGAAGCGGTACGAAGCAGAGATCGCCGTGAACTCCGATCAGGTGGACAAATACATCATCGACCCCGCAAGGGTCAAGCCTGGTGGGGCCGTGGCCCCGAACAAAGGCACAACCCTGGCCTTGGCCTTGGGGCTTGCCTTGGTGCTGCCCTTGGGGTTCGTGCTGGTGCGTGACATCTTCAACGACCGCATCATGGACCTCGACGAGGTGAAGCGCTTGAGCCCGATCCCGGTGCTCAGTACCATTCCCGCATCCAAACAAGCGCGCATCAAGACCTTGGATGACCGGTCTGCGCTTGCCGAAGCCTTCCGTACGGCCCGCATCAATCTGCAGTACCTCAATGCCAACAAGGACCGCCAGGTGGTGGGGATCACCAGCAGCGCCAGCGGGGAGGGCAAAACGTTCTGTGCCGTGAACCTGGCCACCGTGATGGCCTTGGGCAACAAGCGCACCCTGTTGATGGATGCCGATATGCGCAAACCGAAGATGCATGAACGCTTCGGCATGGAGCTCGGTACCGGCCTAAGTACCTACCTGATCGGAGAGGCTGGCTTGGAAGGCATCGTACGCCGATCGGATGTGCAGGGGTTGGACTTGATCACTGCGGGCCCTGTACCCCCCAACCCCTTGGAGCTGTTCGAGAGCCCGCGCCTGGCGGAACTGCTGCAACAGCTGCGCGGGCGGTACGACCAGATCGTCGTCGACGCCTCGCCCATGGGCCTGGTCAGTGAATTCAAGGTGCTGGCCCAGCATGTGGACCTCACCTTGTACGTGGTGCGCCAGGGGTATACCCGCCGGGCCATGCTGAGGCAGGTGAATGAGCTCTACCGCACCGACAAGCTCCGGCACATCGACCTGTTGTTCAACGGTGTGAAGGCGGGGGACGGCTACGGCTACGTATATGCGTGAGAGCACCGGTGGCACGTTGGTGAACAAGCTGCGCTCCGAAGGGTTCCGCAAGTATTTCAGGAACACCTCCTGGCTTTTCGTGGACCGCGTGGTCAGGCTGGCCTCCGTGCTCATCACCAGCATCTTCGTCACCCGGTATCTCGGCCCCGAGCTGTTCGGTCAGCTCAACTACGCCAGTGCGTTCGTGGGCATCTTCTTCGCCCTCACCTCCATGGGCCTGGATGATATCCTGATCCGCGACCTGGTGCGCCGACCGGACCGCCGGGACCAGCTCCTGGGCACAGCTGCCACGATCAAGCTCTGCGGTGCCGTGGTCCTGTTCATCACCGTGATGGTGCTGGCATGGGCCAAAGACCTGGACCGTACGAAGGTCCTGATGATCCTGCTGATCGCTTCGGCGGAATTCCTCAAGCCCCTGATCGTTGCCGAACAATACTTCCTTTCCCGGGTGGAGGCGCAAACCGCGGCCCGCGTGAACATTGCCCAAGCCTTGCTGGGTTCGTTCTTCCGCTTGGGCCTGGTACTGCTGCATGCACCACTGGTATGGTTTGCATGTGCCTACATTGTGGAAATGGCCATTGCTGCCGGTGGATTTCTGATCACCTACGGCCGGCACGGCCTTTCCTGGCGGGGTTGGCGCTATGACCGTACCACCGCACGATACCTGTTGAACCAGTCCTGGCCGTTGATCATCTTCGGGTTGGCCTTGTACGTCCAAGCCAAGATCGACCAGGTGATGATCGGCGACATCCTGCGCCACACCATCGGGGAAGCTGCTGCCGACGCCGAAGTGGGTCAGTATTCCGCTGCGTTGAAAATGATCGAGGCCTTGGGCTTCATTCCCGGGATCGTGGTGGCCTCCCTGGCACCGGCCATCACCAGGGCCCGTGCACAAGACCGCCGGCTCTATGAGGAACGGCTGGTCAACCAGTACAGGCTGCTCTTCATCTTGTTCCTGGTGGTGTCCGTGCCCTTGTATTTCTTGGCCGAACCGGTGATGGTGCTCTTGTTCGGGGAGGAGTTCCGCATGGCGGGCTACCTGCTGTCCTTGTTTGCGATCCGGTTGTTCTTCACCAACATGGGCGTGGGCAAAGGAAGTTTCATCACCAACGAAAGCCTGTTCAAGTATTCCTTGGTCACCGCCGTGGTGGGAGCCGCGCTCAACATTGGCATGAACTATGTGCTGATCCCCGCGTATCAATCCATCGGAGCCATTTGGGCCATGATCGGTTCCTTCTTCGTCAGCATCTTTCTCGTGGATCTTTTCTTCAAGGAGGCCCGGCCGAATTTCCGCTGGATGATGAAGGGCATCGGGACGTTCTGGAAGATCCGAAATGTGAACTGAGCATGCTCCCGCACCCGCACCTTGTGCCCTTGCTGCCCCGGCCTGCCTCAGCGCCCGACTGTCCCGCATGCGGGTCCCGCGAGGTGGAAGCCAGCGGCAGCGTATGGCCCGGCATTCATGTGCTGGGCGCTCACGGCTGCCGTTCGTGCAAGCTGGATTTCCTGCAGGACCTGCCTGTTGGCTTCGCCGTGGACCACCCCATGGCCATCGGCATGCGCAAGGGAGAGCTCTTCAACCCCACCAACGGGCCTGCATGGATCTATGCCCCCTTGGTCCGGGGTTATCATGACCAGTGGCACCAGGAAGTACGCATGGAACGCGTGGTGAACAGGACCGCTCAAAGGGTGGTGGTGCTCAATACGCTCGATTATCTCTACGGCCACGTATTGCTGAAGTTGTACAACGCCCAGTACTATTTGGACAAACACCCGGAACTTGGCCTGGTGGTGATCGTGCCGCGCATGTTCCTTTGGCTGGTCCCGGAAGGAGTGGCTGAAGTATGGGTCGTGGATCAACGCTTGGGTGAAGCACAGCGGTGGTCCACATCGATCGACCGGTTCGTGCAGGACCAATTACCGCGGTACAAAGAAGTGTTTTTGGGCAAGGGCTATGCCCATCCGGAATTTGCCGTCATGGACATATCCCGCTTCAGCAAGGTGCCGCCCTTTCGGCTCTCGCAGTTTCTGGAGCAACCCCCGAAGATCACTTTTGTATTGAGGGAAGACCGCTTGTGGATCGCGGGAGCGGGAACGAAGCTCATGTACAGGATCGCCAGGAAGCTAAGCCCCAACGGGCCGCTCACGCGATGGTTCATACACGCCCAGGACCGCCTGGTGAAACGCAGCATGGCGCACATGCGCAAGGAACTGCCGACTGCCCGATTCGCAGTGGTGGGACTGGGCCGGCCCGGCGGCATGCCACCGGGCGTGGAGGACCTGCGCACGGAGAAGATGGACGCAGGTACCGAGCTGACCTGGTGCCGCACCTATGCCGCCAGCCAGGTGGTGGTGGGCGTGCATGGCAGCAATATGCTGCTTCCCACGGCCCATGCCGCCGGTTGTGTGGAGATCCTTCCCTACGACCGCTACGGCAACATGGTGCAGGACATCTCCGTGCGCTACCATGACCGCATGCAGTTGTTCCTCTACCGGTTCGTTGATGAATTTGCCGTTCCACGGGCCGTGGCCAGGCATGTGGTTTCCATGTTCAAGGATTTCGCGGTTTACAAAAGGGACAACTTGGTGAACATCTTCAACGAGGAATGAACACAAAACCAATGGGCACCGCCGTGCTGTTCATCGCGTTCAACCGCGAAGAGCCGTCGCGCATGGTGCTGGAGGCGATCCGCCAGGCCAAGCCCCCCCGGCTGTACTTCGCTTGTGACGGACCCCGGAACGCAAAGGAGAAGGAGCGCTGTGAACGGGTGCGTGCCTTGGTGTCCATGGTAGACTGGGATTGCCAGCTGTTCACCCGGTTCAGCGAGGTGAACCAAGGCGTGATGATGGGCGAATCCACGGCCATGAACTGGTTTTTTGAACATGAGGAGGAAGGCATCATTCTGGAGGACGACACCTGCCCGGACCCCAGCTTCTTCAATTATTGCGAAGAGCTGCTGGAGCGCTACCGCCATGATGAACGGGTATGGTGCATCATGGGCAACAACCTGATGACCGAATGGGAGGCCAAGGACGGTGGGTCCTACTACTTTTCCGCCCATGGATATGGCGCATATTGGGGATGGGCAGGATGGCGGCGGGTGTGGAAGAAGTATGACGTGCACATGAAGGATTGGCCCGAATGCCGTGACCGGCAATTGTTGAACGGCCACTTCCTGAGCAAGGCGGAGATGACCGAGGCATACAAACTTTTCCAGGGGCAGTTCGACGGCCGGATCCGCTCTTGGGATTACCAGATGGATTTTGCCCGGATCATCAACCGGGGCATCACCTGCATTCCCAACATCAACCTGGTGAGGAACATCGGCTTCGGAGCGGATGGCACCCATACCGTCAGCGAGAATGACAAGCGCAATAAATCAGACCTGTCGCGGATGTCCTTCCCGTTGAAGCACCCCCGGTTCATGGTGGTGGATGCCGTGCGCGACCTGGCCTATTTTGAACGGTACATCCAACCGAGCTTGTTCCGCAAGTTCAAGGATGCGGTGAAACACCTCTTGCCCGAAAGGTTGGACGAAGCGATCACGCCCTTCCTCTCCAAGGTGCAAAAACGGTTGGGCTTGAACTAAGCAGCTACCTTTCCCGGCGGTTCCACCGCCCCTGAGCCGTGCTTAGCAAGAGGAAGCTCATAAACGCGCTGTTCGTCCTGTCGTTCCCTTGGTACGGGATCGGGGCCTATGCCATGGTGGATCGTGGTTTCGCCGTGGGGATCTTGATGTGCGCGTTGCCGTTCCTGCTCATCTTGGGCATTTACCTGCTGGACCTGCTTTACCGGGGGACGGTGAAGCCTTTGGTCAACGGCAAGTTCCTGTTGGTCATGGGAGCGTTGGCCTCCATCAGCTTTTCCGTGTTGTTGGGCTTGCACTACAACAGCCCGCTGATCACAGGGGCCAATGGCGCCTTGCTCATCTTGCTCTTCGTGGCCCCTTTCCTCAGTTCCGTGGTGGTGCAGGTCTATAACCGCCACGATCCCGATTTCAATATGGCGGACCTGGTGCTGTGGGGATTCCTGGCGTATGTGGGGATCAACCTGGTGGGCATGGGCATGGGCATGCGCAATCACCTCCACTATTTCAGCGGCCGTGCAAGTCCGCCCTTCGCCATGGGCATCTACGATGCGGCCCATTTACTGGCCATCATCAACCTGATGCTGCTTTTCCACCTGCGCGATTTCCGGACGGATCCTGTCCGTTGGTCGCTACTGGCGGCGGTGTACGTAGTGAACATGGCCATGATCCTGAGCATCAACAGCCGCCTTTCGTTCATGATCTTCATTGTGCTTACGGCACTGTTCATCACCCGGGCCATGAAGACGCTGAAGGGATTGTTCACCTTGTCCCTGTTCACCATGCCCCTGATGATGAGCTTTGCCTTGCTCATCTACCAGATCCTCTCCTTGCCCGTGTTCGTGGCGATCCTGGAGCGGGTTGACAAAGAGGATGTCACCACCTTCAATGGGCGTACGTACATCTGGACGGCTGCAGCGGATTGGTTGATGGACGATCGCCGGGGCCTGCTCTTCGGGAACGGCTATAATGGGCAGTACCGCCTCCGCCTGCTGGAGCGTGTGGCGAACTTGTGGGGCGAGTCGGGCTCATTCAACCTGCACATGCACAGTGCATTCCTGGAAATGCTGGTGGACCAGGGCATCGTGGGCATCCTATTGATGTACGCCGTCTACTGGGCCGGTTTCCGGTACTACCGGCAACACTATCTGCTGGATACCCGCATGGCCCCGCTGTTTGCGGCGTTCGTCTATTTGATGTTCGTTTGGCAGATCGATATCGTGGGGTATGCCTACTACAGCGGGTTTTGCCTATTATTCGTACTTATGGGCCCGGTAGTAATGAAAAAAGAGGAACCAGCCACCGTTATCACCAATCCCCAGGGACCGTCCACATGATCGAAGGAGGAATCCGCACCAAGGAGGGAATTCCCCTGGATCCCCCGGTGGTGAGCATTGTAACAGTCGTATATAATGGTGCCGCCACGTTGGAGCGGACCATTCACAGTGTATTGGAGCAGGATTTTCCGGGCATGGAGTACGTGATCGTGGATGGGGGAAGCAATGACGGCACCTTGGACATCATCCGGCGGCATGAGGACCGTATTGCCTACTGGTGCAGTGCCAAGGACAATGGGATCTACGACGCCATGAACAAGGGCATTGGGCTGGCCCAAGGTGAATGGGTGGGGTTGATCAATGCGGATGATGCCTACGCCCATGGTGCGGTGGCCAAGGTCGTAGAAGCGGTGGCCGGAAAGGAGCACATCAATATCGTGCATGGCGATATCCTGGTGGAGTATCCCAGCGGGGCCCGCAAGGTGAAGCATGCCAAGCGCTCCTCCTTTTTGTTGAAGTACTGGGAAATGGTGCTGAACCATCCCAGCTTTTTTGTACGGCGGTCATATTACGCCGGCCATCCGTTCGATCCATCCTTCCGCGTGAGCGGCGATCACCTGTGGACCTACCGTGCCTGGCGGGAGAACCGCCGGCAATTCCTGTATTTGCCGATCGTGCTGGCGCACTTTACCGCCGGAGGGGCCAGCATGTCGGGTTCCTTCGCCCGCATGTTGAAGGAGAGCGACCGCATGTGCGAGGTATTGGGCTTCTCCCGAATGGAGAAAGTGTTGGCCAGAACGGTCCGTACGGCACTCTACTTGCCGGGCATGGCGAAGCTGTGGTTCAACCAGTTGGCGGCACCATTGCAGGGCAAGCAACAACCATGAGCGCCAACCACGGACTATTGCAGGATTGGCGTGCCAACAGGGGTAACCCCAAGGGGCGCTTGGTCATGGTGTTCTTCCGGTTGATGCACCTGCTGCGGCGGAGCTTGGCCACCTTCATCCTTTTCCTGCCGCTGTTCCTGTTGTACCGCTTGCTGGTGGAATGGCTCCTGTGCATAGAACTGCCTTGGAAGACACGCATCGGGCCGGGCTTCCGGTTGGATCACGGGCAGGCCCTGGTGGTCAACGATGGCACCGTGTTCGGTGCGGGTTGCACTGTGCGCAACAGCACCACCATCGGCAATAAGCTGCAAAAGGACGGTTCCTTCAGTCGCGCCCCGGTGTTCGGCGACCGGGTGGATATCGGCGCCAATGCCGTGATCATCGGGCCCATAACCATTGGCCATGACGTGGCCATAGGAGCGGGTGCAGTGGTGGTGAAAGATGTGCCGCCGGAACACGTGGCCGTGGGGAACCCTGCCCGGTGCTTCCCCAAGCGCAAGGCCTGATACGGCTACGGGCGGCCATTGCCATGCAGGGTATCGCAACCTGCGGGTAGCAAGCAGGGGTGATGGCGCGGGTCAGTGCACGATCAACTTCCGGACCAAGGGGCCGCCCTTGCTTTGCAGGTGGGCCATGTACATGCCGGCGGGCAGTGCCGGAAGAACGAGCTCTCCGCCCATGGGCACCGTTGCGCTCCACGCTTCAGCTCCTTGCATGTTGAACAAGGTGACATGACCGGTGATCCCCGCTCCGAACCGGATAGGTCCATTGGCCTGTGCCGGGTTCGGGTGGATGGCGCCAGGTCCGGCATCGGCCAAGTTGGTGGGAACGGTGGTCGTGAGCCCGCAGGCATCGTCGGGCAGCAAATAGATCACCAAGGAGCTCATTGCGGGCAACAGGGCTTGCCCTTGCAGCACCTCGCCCCCCACGCTGCTCCAGCAACCTTCGGGCAAGGCCACCGTTTGCGTGCCCGATTGGTCGTTCACCAGCAGCAGGTGCTTTTCCTGGGGGTTTGCCGGTTGCACGTTCACCCGGGTCACCTCCACATTGTCCAGGTAGTACATCGGGTCGGTCCACAGGTTGGTGAACTGGATCCATGCCTGGTCGCTCAGGGTGCTTTGGAAATACAGTTCCAGGTCCCGACGCTCGGTACTGAAGGGGATTTCCTGTTGCCAGGTGGTATACGGGTCGCCGGAAGTGGATTGGCCTTTGATCCCGAGGATCAGCTGGCCATTGGCATTGCTCTGCAAGCTGCACCGCACGCGGTACCAAGCGCTGTTCTGGATGGGGAACAGGTCCGGGTTGTGCATGGTGAAGGAAGGGTACATGCTGTTGTTGGGCAAATAGGCCTTCAGCGCACCGTTGTCGAGGTAGTTCGTCACACGGCTCACCTGGGCGTTGGTGGGCCAGCCGGACCAGCCGTTCACATTGTTGCTGAACTGGCCGTTCTGCACCAGGTTGGCGCTGAGCTCATCCGTTGTGGTGAAACCGGCCTGTCGAAGCGGGCTTCGCGTACTGCCGGCATCCTCATTGCGGTCGGCCTGCCAACGCTCCAGGGTGTATGTGCGGTTGCCCGAAGCGAAGTTGATGATTTCGATGCTCAGCTCGTTGTACGGATTGAAGTAGCTGTTGTTGGTGTAGGTGCCGAAGTCCACCGGGTCCGAACCGTACACGTGGTACTGGCGCATGCAGAGCTGGTCCTTGGTGAGGCAGTACATCACATTGCCGCTGTACACATCGTTGTATTGGGGCACATGGTAAGGTGGCGTGGCGCCGGTGCCCACGTTGTTGGAGTAGTCCGAGAGGGTGATCTGGATCTTGTTGTTGTAAAGCACGTTGTCCTTCACCTGGATGCCGGAGGTGACCATGGTATGGTCCACGTGGATGCCGGCACCGTGGCAACCGTACACGGTATTGCGCTGCACCACTGTGTTTTTAATGGAGGTGTTGCCGAAGTAGATGCCCATGGTCATGTTCTCAAAGTACGGGCTCACCATGGCCACACCGTTGTCCATCCGCCCGATGGGATCGCCCACGATGTTGTCCTGGATGATCATGCCGTCGGCATGGTCAATGGCAATGGAGCCCCCGTCGTTGAGCAGGGCCACGGAGCGGAGCACCACGTTGCGCTCCACGAGCGTGTTCTGCTCGGCATTTATGCCGATGTATCCGATGCTGTCCAGCCGGTTGCCCCGGATCACCACGTTGTTGCCGATGGCACGGATGCCGAAGTAGCCCCAGCTGCTTTCACCTTCTCCCTCCAACATGGCGATGTGCCTGTAGTCATTGCCTTCGATCAAGGCATTGTTGTCCAGCAGGAATGCCGCCGTGGCGTAGGTGTCGCGGAATTCGTTGCCGGTGATCTTGCTGGATTGGCCCGCGCTGGAGATGCCATGGTAGAGGTCGCGGAACGTGCAGCCCGAAACGGTTACGTTGTTCGCTCCGTCATTGCGGATGCCCGCAACGGTTTGATGCCGGAATTCCAGGTCCTGCACTTTCAGGTTGGACCGCTGCCAGTAGCAGTTGATGCCGTTTTGGTGGATGGCGGCCTCCACCGTCAGGCTGTTCGGGTTGCCACTGCCCAAGGGCCACAGGTAGAGCTGCTGGCTCGCCGGATCATAGAACCATTCACCGGGGCTGTCCAATTCGCTGAGCTTGCCCCGCAGGTAGAACCCCCATGGATTGTTCTCCAAATAGGTGACGCCCGAGGTGAATTGCAGCGTCTCCCCATTGTGGCTGGCCACGCGTAAGGTATCAAAGGACCAGTTGGAGCTGCGCAGCACGCACACGGCGTCGTTCCAGTACCCGCTGGGTTGGGTGAGGTCGTCGCTTTGCAGCTGGTTGCCCCCGCCCTGGTCGTTGCGCAACCAGCCGCTGTTGGGAAAGCGTGCCGGGGTCATCCGCTCACCGCCGGCATACAGTTGGATCACCTTGCCTGCGGTTACGGTGCACTTCCATATACTGCCTTGGTGAACGGTCCAACCGCTGACCGTTTCGCTGCCTTTGATGATCGGCTTGGCCCCGGTGCCGTATGCCCCAACGGTAATGGGCTGGCCGGGGGTGCCCGAACTGCCCAGGATCAACTCTCCCCGCCAGGTGCCGCCACGCTTGAACAGGATGCGATCGCCCGGCTGGAAGCCGAATGCGGACTGGTTCACCCGGGCAATGGAACTCCATGCCGCAGCGGCTGAAGTGCCATTGTTGCCGTCGTTGCCGTTAGGCGCCACATAGTAGTCCGTGGCATACGTCCAACTGCTGATCGCGGCAAACAGCAAGGAGGACAACGCCGCACGGTGACGGAACAGGGGGGGGAGAGACCGGTGCATGGAAGGGGGTATGTGCAGTCTTAAACCGCGCAATGGCCGGTTGGTTGCATCCCTTCGACCAAGCGGGGTACGGCCCGGATGAAGCAACCCATAGGTCGACGATCAGCACAGGTGCCGGATGTGCCTGTGCCCGGCCGGCAAGTGCCCGGGTGATCGCAGCGCCGATAGATTTGGGCCGTGATCCGTAGTGAACCCCTCCGTGTACTTGTAGTTGGGCAAACCCCTCCACCCTTCGGGGGGCAGGCCGTAATGATAGATGCCTTGCTGCAGGCCAAGCTGTCCCGCGTCAGGTTGTTCCACGTGCGCCTGGCCTATTCGGACGACATGGAAAGCGTGGGCAAGTTCGCTTTGCGCAAGGTGTGGGTACTGTTTACCACCATCGGCCAAGTTTGGTGGGCGCGGTTCCGCCATGGCACGCCCGTGCTCTACTATCCGCCGAGCGGGCCCAATAGGGTGCCCGTACTGCGCGATATCGTCTTTTTATGCGCAACCCGCTGGCTGTTCCGGCAGACGGTTTTCCACTATCACGCCGGAGGGGTTTCGGGTTTTCGCCGGCAATTGCCCGCTGTACTGCGCCCGTTCTTCGACCTGGCATACGGCAATGCGGCCATGGCCATCCGCACCGCACCCCAAAACCCGGAGGATGGGCGGCTCCTGGGTGCGGAATTGGACGTGGTGGTGCCCAATGGCATTCCCGATGCGCGTGGCAGGGTCAAAGAACGTACTGCAGGGCCGCAGGGGCCGATCGTGATCTTGTTCACCGGCGTGCTTATCCCTGCCAAGGGTGTCCGGGTGTTGTTGGAGGCCTTTCACCAAGTGGTGGCCACCGGGGCCAACGCGCGGTTGGAGCTGATGGGAAGGTGGGGGGATGCGGCATTTGAGGCCGAGTGCCTGGCCTTTATCACACAGCACGGATTGCAAGAACGGGTACAGTTTCTGGGGGTGAAACGCGACGGTGAAAAGCTGGAACATTTTGCAGCTTGTGACATCTTCTGTTTCCCCAGTTACTTCGAGGCGGAAAGTTTCGGATTGGTGCTGCTGGAAGCCATGCAATTCGCCAAACCGTTGGTCAGTACGCAATGGCGGGGCATTCCCTCCGTGGTGCAGGACGGCGTGAACGGATATACCGTACCGGTAATGGATGCGGGGGCCGTAGCGGGCCGGTTGTTGGAACTGATCGGGGATGAGGACTTGCGGCGGCGCATGGGAGCTGAGGGGCGCCGCATCTTTCTGGAACGCTTCACGTTGGAACGCTTTTCAAACCATATGGAAGAGGCATTTTTAGCCGCTTCACGACAGGACTGAACGGATGAGATTGCTTGTGACCGGGGGATCCGGCTTCATCGGTACCAACCTGGTGCAGAGCTCCCTGGACCGGGGCGTGGAGGTGTTGAACCTGGATTGGAATCCGCCGTTGAAGCTTGCACAGCGGGTTTGCTGGCGCGAGTGGGACATCATGGACCAAGAGGCCACAGCACGGCATATTGCCGCATTCCGGCCGACGCATGTGGTGCATTTGGCGGCCAGAACGGATACGGACGTACAAGACGATCTCGCGGCCTACCGGCAGAACCATGAGGGGACAGCGGCGTTGTTGGCGGCCGTGAAAGACGCCCCGGGCATTGAACGCCTCATCGTTACCAGCACGCAGTTCGTATGCGAAGCCGGATATCAGCCCGCGCATGATCAGGATTTTAAGCCGTTCACGCTGTACGGTGAATCCAAGCGATTGTGTGAACTGGCCACGCGCCAAGCCAGGTTGAGCTGCGTGTGGAGCATCATCCGGCCTACCACCATCTGGGGCCCATGGAGCTTGCGCTACCGCGATGTCATGTTCAAGGTGATGCGCAAGGGGCTCTACTTCCATCCGGGCAAAGGCCGTGTGATCCGCTCGTACGGCTATGTGGGCAATGTGGTGTGGCAGATCGAACGCATCCTCCAAGCGGATGCCGCATTGGTGAACGGCCAGGTCTTCTACGTGGGAGACCCTCCGGTGGACTTGCGCATCTGGGTGGAAGCCATTTCCAAAGGATTGGTGGGCAGGCCCGTGCGGTACATCCCCACGTGGATGGTGAAAGGACTGGCCTTGGCAGGGGACCTGCTGAAGCTGCTGCATGTGCCCTTCCCGATCACCAGCGGCCGGTTCCGAAGCATGACCAGCGATTACATCACCCCAATGGACAAGACGGAATCCGTCTTGGGAAAAGCCCCCTTCAGCATGGCTGCGGGCGTGGATGCCACGGTAAAGTGGTATGATCTGGAAAGCTCAACGGCGGTGAAGCCGGAAAAGATCGATACCCGGCCGACAGGATCGGGGCACCGGCCATGAGCGTACTGCCCCGATCGGAGGTATTTGGCTTGGGAATAACCACAGGTAGCTTCAAGCAGCACGTGGAGGCCATGGTTGAACTGGGCAAACAGCACCGGTCATCCTATGTGTGCTGCGTGAACGTGCACATGTGCATGGAAGCCCGGTCTGATCCTGCATTTGCGGCCGTGGTCAACGGCGCCGACCTTGCCACTGCCGATGGTATGCCCATCCTGAACAGTTTGAACAAGTACCATGGGCTGCGCCAGGAACGCGTGGCGGGCAACGACCTGATGCCGGCCATGATGGCCGCAGCGGCGCAACATGGCTTGAGCGTCTTTCTTCAGGGCGGTCAGCAGGCCGTGCTCGATAAGATCGTGGAACGCGCGGCCACGGATTTTCCAACGCTCAAGATCGCCGGCACATGGTCGCCGCCGTTCCGGGAGGCCACTGTGGATGAACGTGCCGCCGAAGTGGAGCTCATTGCCCAAAGTGGGGCGCATATCGTGCTGGTCAGTTTGGGTTGCCCGAGGCAAGAGAAGTGGATGGCGGCCATGAAGGGCAAGGTGCCTGCCGTCATGTTGGGCGTTGGGGGTGCCTTTCTGCTCTATGCCGGTTTGGATACACGGGCGCCTCTTTGGATGCGGCAGGCCTCCTTGGAATGGCTCTATCGCTTGGCGCTGGAACCCGGCAGATTATGGAAACGGTACCTGATCACCAATTCGGCATTCGTTTGGCTACGGTTCAAATACAACTGGCAGCGGAGGTTCAAAGAGCTAACCGGTTGAGAGCGAGCTTGGAAGAATTTTGGCTTCGACGAATTTGACATTTCCATCGACGAACACATAATTTTGGCGCCTAGGTCAATTGTCCACGCTCAGGTTAAGAGTCACCCATGCAAAAAGTTGCAGACCCGAACTTGGTACACGACGGGGATATGATCCGGCGTACCGGAGGTTCCTCCCGATCTGAGCTCAGCCAGGAACTGGCCAGCTTGTTGCGTTCCAGCCGGAACCAACTGCAAAGCGTTCAGCACGGCCTGAACCGGGTGATGACCTTTGAACCGTTGACTTCGGTAAAGGACCTCATCATTGTGGGGGACGGGCCTGCTGCGGAAGAGATCTTCCAGTATTGCGAGGACCAAACCGTGCGAGGCTACCGTTTCCGCGGGGTGTTCCACGATCACGCCTTGAGCGGCCCGTTGGGCAGCAGGCAAATGGGCAGCATTGAGGCGGCCAAGACCTTTGCCACGCAAAACCGGATCGACATTCTCTACTGTGCCCTCCCTGGCAACTTCCGTGAGCAGATCATGGAATTGATGGAGTTCTGTGAGCGTAACACCATCCGGTTCCGCTTGATCCCCAGCCCTGACAGCTTTATCCCGGTGGTACAGACCAGCGACCTCACCTTTCACGGTGCCGTGCCGGTAAGCCGCCTGCGCAAGGAGCCGTTGGACCGCAAAGGGAACCGGTTGCTCAAGCGCAGCTTCGACATCCTCTTTTCCTTCTTGGTGATCACGTTGGTGTTCAGCTGGCTTTTCCCGGTACTGGCCCTGCTGATCAAATTGTCATCAAAAGGGCCGGTGTTCTTCAAGCAGACCCGCATGGGCGAAGGCAAGAAGAAATTCACCTGCTACAAGTTCCGCAGCATGCGCATGAACGAGGATGCCGACATCCGGCAGGCCACCCGCAACGACCCGCGCATCACCCGGGTGGGCAACTTCCTGCGCCGAAGCAATTTGGATGAAATGCCCCAGTTCTTCAATGTGCTTCTGGGCCAAATGAGCGTGGTGGGCCCCCGGCCGCACCCGTTGAAGCTCAATGACCAGTTCCGGGACATCATCGACAAGTACATGGTGCGGCACTTCGTGCGTCCGGGCATCACAGGCTGGGCCCAGGTCAATGGGTTCCGGGGTGAAACACGCACTCCCGAGCTCATGGAAAAGCGGGTGGAACTGGATGTGTGGTATGTGGAAAACTGGTCTTTTGCCCTTGATCTGAAGATCGTGATGAAGACCGTGACCAACATGTTCAAGAAGGACGAAATGGCCTACTGAGGCCGACGGACGAAGGAGAAAGCCGGGATTCCCCGGCTTTTTCATGTCCCGCTTGCCAATTCCCCCCGGATCCCTATATTTGCCGCCCCATTCGGGGAACAGCACATGGCCAACCACAAGTCCTCCATCAAGCGGATCCGCCAAACCGAGACCCGCAACGAGCGCAACCGCTACCAGCACAAAACGGCACGCAACGCTGTGCGGGACTTGCGCACCATCGCTTCCAAGAAGGAGGCCGAGGAGCTGCTCCCCAAGGTGCAGGGCATGCTGGACAAATTGGCCAAGCGCAACATCATCCACAAGAACAAAGCCTCCAACCTGAAGAGCAGCCTTCAGCTGCACATTGCCGGGTTGAAGTGAGCCGTTGAAACGCACGTTGAAACAGGCCCGATGAGGGCCTGTTTGCGTTTTGGGCCTGCAACTGGCCGTGCAACAACTGATCATCCTGAACCCTGGCGGGGACCAACGGGGAATGATGGCATCTTTGTCCTATCTCATGGAAGATCGAGCAAGCGCCAGACCCGGAAGATTGCGCATACCGGATTGGGACAAGTCGGACCGCCCCAGGGAGCGGCTGCTTACCCAAGGGGCCAAGTCGCTTTCCGATGCGGAACTGGTGGCCATTCTCCTGCGGTCGGGCACCCGGGAGCTCAGTGCGCTGGACTTGGCCAAACTGTTGTTGCGCGAGGTGTCCAATGATATTGACCGGCTGGCCGGGCTTCGACCTGCCGAATTGATGAAGCACCATGGGGTGGGTGAGGCCAAAGCCCTGAGTATCGTGGCAGCATTGGAACTGGGCCTGCGCCGACGTGAGCGGGGGGTGCAGGAGCGGCCCCAGGTGCACACCAGCGCACTGGCCTTCCAGGAACTGCAGGCCAAGCTCAGCGGCTTGGGCCATGAAGAGTTCTGGGTACTGCTGCTGGACCGCGGCATGCGCTTGATCGACAAGCGCAGGGTGAGCAGCGGCGGCATACACGGCACGGTGGCCGACCCGAAAATGATCTTCCGCGAAGCCTTGGAGCAAGGTGCATCCTGCATGGTAGTGGCCCATAACCATCCCAGCGGCCAATTGCGCCCGAGCGAAGAGGATATCCGGCTTACCCGCAAACTGATCGAAGGCGGGCGCATGCTGGACATCCTGGTCCAGGACCACTTGATCATCACGGCCGAAGGATATTACAGCTTTGCGGACAACGGACAAATGCACTGAATGGGCAAGCCACTGCGCATCCTCACCATCATCGGGGCCCGGCCCCAGATCATCAAGGCCGCGGCCATCAGCCACGCCGTGCGGACACAATTCCAAGGGCGGATCACCGAAACCCTGCTGCACACCGGACAGCACTACGACAACAACATGTCGCAAGTGTTCTTCGATGAGCTAGGCATCCCGCGGGCCGACATTTCCTTGGGCGTTGGAAGCGGCGCCCACGGAGCACAAACGGCCCGGATGATCGAGGGCATCGAGCACGAACTGGCCGAAGCGCGGCATGATGTGGTGCTGCTCTACGGCGACACCAACAGCACCTTGGCCGGAGCCGTGGCGGCAGCCAAGCTGCACATTCCCGTGGCCCACGTGGAGGCCGGCCTGCGCTCCTTCAACAAGGCCATGCCCGAAGAAGTAAACCGCATTGTGTGCGACCATTGCAGCACTTGGCTCTTCTGCCCTACGGAAACCGCGGTGAAGAACCTCGTGCGCGAAGGGTTTGCCACGGACCTGAGCAAACCGGCCACCGTGGACCGGCCGCATGTGGTTGCCAGCGGTGACGTGATGTACGACAACAGCATGCGGTTCGCGGAACTGGCCGCAGTGCGCTCCAACGTGCTATCCGAGTTGGGCTTGGAGCACGGGAGCTTCATCCTGGCCACAGTGCACCGCGACCATAATACCGACGATGCCGGGAGGATCAATGCGGTCTTCTCCTCCTTGCTTGAACTGTGCAGGACACATGGCCTGCCGGTGGTGCTTCCGGTACATCCCAGGACCAGGAAGATGATGGCATCCCTGCTTGATCCCAACCTGCTTCAAGCGGTCGGTTCCGAAGCGGACTTCCACATGATCCCCCCGATGGGCTTCCTGGACATGATCGCGCTGGAGCGCGGAGCCAGCTTGGTGGTAACCGACAGTGGCGGTGTGCAAAAGGAGGCCTATTTCTTCGGCAGGCCGGTGGTGGTATTGCGGCCGGAGACCGAATGGGTGGAACTGGTGGAACAAGGCCAAGCCGTTTTGGCGGACGCCGACCCCGGCCGTATCGCCACCGCTGCAGCGGCATTCCTGCGGAACGGAGTGCCGCCCTGCCCGCCGATCTTTGGTGATGGCCATGCCGCAGTGGCGATCTGCAGCCACCTGTTGGGCATCAAGGGGCACCTTTGACGCAGAGCGCATGCAGGCCGATCGGACCTTGCCAACGTACCTTGCGCAAGCCCATGGCCGACGTCCATTACCACATTGAGCGGCCCGGCCCGAGGTCACGGTACATCCTTGCCCATGTGCTGGGGGGCATGACCGGTTGGCATGCTGAAGAGGTTCAGGACCGGGATTCGTTCGCCACAGTTCAGGGGCCCAAGCTGGTCTATGGGCACCTCCCGGTTGAGGGCGCCCTGCTTGTGGCGCCCCACGGGCTGTTGCAGGAGCGGGGCATTATGGACGGTTCGCCGGAGTGTGCCATGGGCCATGGGCCCCCGCAGTTGTTTCCCGTTCAGGGCGGCGCCATGCCCTTCGATGTTTTTTCGGGCGCATTTTTCCTGCTCTCGCGCATGGAAGAATACGGCCCCATCCGCCGTGACGAGCATCAACGACCGGTGGCAGCGGCCCTGCATGCATCCCGGTTCGGATATCTGGAACGACCGGTGGTGGATGAATGGCTGAAGCAGCTTATCGCCATGTGGCGCCAGCTTGAGCCCCGCTTGCCCGCGCTGCGACGAAACTATTCGCACACGGCCACGATGGATGCCGACAATGGAGCCATGTTCCTCGGCAGACCCTGGTGGCGTACGCTCGGGAGCGCTGCCCGCGACCTGTTGCAGGGTCGGCCCGATCGGGTAGTGGACCGGGTGCGTGTGCTTTCACGGGCCCAAGCAGATCCCTACGCCGTACACCGGGCCTTTTTGGACCTCGCAGCGGCCAACGGGGCCCAAGCCAACATCCACTTCATTGCCGCGCCACGCGGAAAGCATGATCATGCTGTTCCCTTGCAGACAACTTACATGCGGGATGCAGTAGCACTTGCCGCCGGACATGGCGCTCTAGGGCTGCATCCGGGGTACGGCAGCTCGGACAGGGCGGGGCGCACCGCTGCGGAAAAGGCACTGTTGGAGGCCATAGCGGGATCAGCGGTGGTGAAAAGCCGGCAGCATTACCTAAGGATGCAGTTGCCGGGCACCATGCGCGAACTGGAGCGGCTTGGGATCCGGGAAGAGCATAGCATGGGCCTGGCCGATGCGGTCGGGTTCCGTGCAGGTACTTGCACCCCGTATCCATTCTACGACCTTGCGGCCAATGAACAAACCTCATTGATGGTCCATCCATTTGCGGTCATGGACAGTGCGCTTGCCTACAAGTTGCGGCTCTCTCCCCAAGAGGCGTTGAACAAGGCCCAACAACTGGCGGATGCCGTGCGCGCTGTAGAGGGCAAGTTCATATCCGTGTGGCACGAACGGTTTTTCAGTGACTACGGCGACGAGGCCGGATGGGGTATGCTGGCCCCCGCAGTACTCGCACATGCCAAGCCATGATCGCCCACCTGCTCCATCATCAGATCGATCAGGCCGTGTGGGACCGCAGGCTGGCGGCTTGCGTCAATGGCTCTTGGTACGGTACGAGCAGTGCATTGAATGCCGCGGCACCGGGCTGGGATGCGCTGGTTGATGAGGCCACGGGAGCGCAGATGCCGTTGCCATGGCGCCGGAAGTACGGTATCCGCTACCTCTTCCAGCCATTCTTGTTGCAGCACCTGGGGCCGTATTCACCCCTGCGTGGATCCGAGCAAGAACTGGCGGAGCGATTTCTGCACGCCGTGCCCCCCGCATTCCGTTATGCCGATATCCAATTGCAGGTGGCGGCCGTGGCGCCTTCCGCGCCATGGCGCGTGGAGCAAAGAAGCAACCACGTGCTCCGGTTGGCGGGGAGCCTTCAGCAGCTACGGGCAGCGTACAGCGATAACCACCGGCGCAGCCTGAAGAAATTCATGCGTTCGGGGCTGGTCGTGGAGAAGTGCGCAGATGGCGCCGAGGTATGCGCCGTGCTGACCGGATCGGAGCAGTTCAAACAATGGGGCATTGATGCCGCCGGGCAATTGGCGCTGGAGCGCGTGCTTACCTTCACGGAACAGTCGGGAGCCGGCTTCGGGCGGATCGTTAGGGGACCTCATGGGCCGCACGCGGTGGGTTGGTTTGTGCGCCATGGCCAGCGGATCTTATTCCTGAAAGGGCTGGGAACGGCCGGGGGGCGCGAAATTCGCGCCATGCATGCCCTGATCGACCATGTTGTGGAAGAGTTCGCCGGATCGGACCTGGAGCTGGACTTCGCGGGCGGACAGGACCCGCAATTGGCCAGGTTCTATGCCGGATTTGGTGCCGGGAAGCAAGAATATGTACGAGCTTTGATGAACCGCCTGCCGCCGGTGGTCCGGCTCTTGAAACATTGATCCATGGTGTTGGAACTGAACAAGACAAATTCCGTGGCCAACCGGTTCTTGGCCGAGTTGCGCGACGTGCAAGTGCAAAAGGACCCCCTGCGGTTCCGGCGCAACCTCGAACGCATGGGCGAGGTGTTCGCCTACGAGCTGAGCCGGACGCTTGCCTACGAGGAAACCGATGTGGTTTCGCCCTTGGGCATAGCGCGCATGGCCTTACCGGCCGAACAACCCGTGCTGAGCACCATTCTTCGGGCGGGCTTGCCGCTGCACCAGGGCCTGTTGAACTACTTCGATCGGGCGGACAATGCCTTCGTCAGTGCCTACCGCAAACACCGCAAGGGAGAAGATGGCTTCGACGTGGAAGTGGAATACCTCAGCAGTCCTTCCATAGATGACCGGGTGCTGATCATCAGCGACCCCATGTTGGCCACAGGCCGCAGCATGGTACTGGTATACAAGGCCATGTTGCGCATGGGCAGGCCCAAGGCCGTGCATGTGGTTTCCGTGATCGCCAGCACCGAAGGTGTGGAATATGCACGCAAGCACTTGCCGCCCACTACGCGCTTTTGGCTGGGTGCAGTGGATGACGAGATGACGGCCGAGGCATACATCGTTCCCGGTCTGGGTGATGCCGGTGACCTGGCATACGGGAACAAGGTGTAGCCATGAAGCCGGGGCATGCGGTCATGGTGATGGTGGCCGGAGTGATGAAATTCCTGTTCTCTCCGGCCGTATCCTACGGCTTCAAACATTCCTACTGGGAAACGGTGGCCTTGACCAGCCTGGGGGGGTGCATCGGCATGCTCGTGTTCTTTCGTACGGGCAGACGGGTGCTGGAGTGGTTCCGCCGGCGGCGTCTGCGCAAACGGGCACTGGCCATCAGCAAGGGCCAGAAGCCGAAGCGCATTTTCACCCGTACGAACCGGGTGATCGTACGCCTGAAACAAGCGTACGGCCCGCAGGGCGTGGCCTTTCTGCTTACACCCTTGCTCTCCGTACCGCTCACCGCGTTGGTGGCGGCCAAATATTTCCATCATGACCGGCGCACCTTGCCATTCCTGCTTAGCGCAGTGGTTGCGTGGTCCTTGGTGCTGAGCGCCGCCTGGAAGTTCATCCATTGATGCGCCGCTACCGTCACCTTTTTTTCGACCTGGACCACACCTTGTGGGATTTTCAGGCCAACTCCAGGGCGGTCTTGGCCGAACTGTGGATGGAGCGCCTGGCCGGCACGGGCATCGCAGCGGATGCATTCATCGCCGCCTATGAACGTGTAAACGCGGCGCTTTGGGAGCAGTTGGACAATGGAACCATGCCCAAGGAGGTGCTTCGGGCTTTGCGTTTCAAGCAGGCCTTGGCGCATTTTGGAATTCAGGATGGCGCAATGGCACGGAGGCTGGAGGAAACCTACCTGGATCGTTGCCCCCAGCGGGCCACGCTGGTGCCCGGGGCCATGGGGCTGCTGGAGGATCTTCATCCCCACTATCAGTTGCACATCATTACCAATGGGTTTACCGAGGTGCAGGCCGTGAAATTGCACAGTTCCGGGATCCGGCGGTTCTTCAAAGTGGTGCTTACCAGTGAGATGGCGGGTGCATCCAAGCCGAATGCGCGCATATTCCGCCATGCGCTGCGTGCGGCCGGAGCCCGTGCGGGGGAAAGCTTGATGATCGGTGACAGTGCACGTGCGGACATCGCCGGTGGCCGAGTGGCAGGCATGGACCAAGCGCATTTTGCACCCGAGGGCGGGGGCGATCCCGCGGCGACACACCGGATAGCCCGGTTGGATGAGCTGCGTACGATCCTGCTGTGATCCCACGGGAAGGGCTTCCCGATCAACGGCTATCCGCCCGATCCGGGATGAACCCGTAGCTGATCACCGCCCTCTTCCCGGTGGCCCTGCTGTGTTTGATGAAGCGCAAGCTGTCGCCGTGCACGGCACCGGCATACGTGATGGCGCCACGGTTTGCCATGGTGGTGAAGTACAAACTGTCATTGCGGAAGGTCACCGGCGCATTGTGCAAGCTTCCTGTACCGCCTTGGGCATCCTCCTTGAGCATGGAGCGGAGGTCCAAGGAGCCGTCTGCCGGTTGCCTGCCGGCGATCAGCACCACGTTGCCGCGCTGGAAGAAGCGCATGAAGTAGTGGATATTTCCTTCGCTATGGTCATATACGCCATCGAACTTCAGCCCGATGCCGAGCAGGGAGCGCAGGTGTACCGTGTCTTCTCGGGGCGCCCCCTCCGTATCGCTTGGCATGGCCAATGCCGTGGTGCCGGTGGAGCTGGAACCATGGGCAGGAGCATGGGATGGCGGCGGTGTTTCCGTGTGGCAAGCCACCAATGCCAACAGCGCCGGGAGCAGGTACCTTGGGTGCATGCTTATCGGGCGTAACGGGCGATCACGGAAGCGGCACCCTGCACAACATCCCCGATGTGCACCATGACTTGTGCATCGAGCGGCAAGTACAGGTCTACTCTTGAGCCGAATTTGATGAAGCCCAATTCGCTGCCCTGAACCACGGCCTCACCAGGTTGTGGATAGGTGCAAATGCGCCGGGCCAATGCTCCGGCGATCTGCCGGATGAGCACTTCGCCATGAACGGGATGGCGCACCACCACTGTTGTCCGTTCATTGTGCGTGCTGCTCTTGGGGTGCCATGCCACCAAGTATTTGCCCGGATGGTAGTGGCGGAAGGTGGTTGTGCCGCTGATCGGGTGGTAGTTCACATGCACATTCAGGGGGCTCATGAAGATGGAGACCTGGATGCGCTTGTCCTTGAAGTGCTCGTCTTCGTGGACCTGCTCCACCACCACCACCTTGCCATCGCAAGGGGAAACGATCAGGTCCTCGGCAGGTACCGAGGCCCTCCGGGGCAACCGAAAGAACCAGAGCACCAACGCCAGTACGGCTGCCATGATCAATGCGATGGCCAAGAAGGCGGCAGCGGGCAACCACAGCCACGCGGCCAAGGAAGCCAACACGCCAAAAATGGAAACAAGTGCAATGGTGGGAGTTCCTTCGCGGTGGAGTCGCATGGGCATGGGTGCGGCCAAAGATAGATCGGGGTGCAAGGCCAATGCAGTGCAGCCGGAGTGCCGGCATGCCGGTATCAGCGAAGCACGGCTACCGTGAGCACCATGGCCGGCAAGGCCAATAAAAATCCATCGAAGCGGTCGAGCACCCCGCCGTGGCCAGGCAACAGATCGCCCGAATCTTTTACTCCGGCTTCCCGCTTAAGCGCTGATTCGAGCAAGTCGCCGACCGTGGATGCGATGGCCACCACCGCCCCGGCAATGAGCCACTGGTGTACCGAAAGGGCGTTCCATCCTTGGGCGATCAGGAAGCCGACGGCCATGGCGAGCACTACGCCTCCAACGAACCCTTCCACGGTTTTTTTCGGGCTGGTGCGGGGAAGAAGCGGTGTGCGGCCCATGGTTTTGCCGACCAGATAGGCACCCGTGTCGTTGGTCCAAAGCAGGAGCATAAAGCCGATGAACAGTTCCGGGCCGTCGCGCAGCAACAGGTTGATCATGCCAAAGGGAACGGCGATCAGCAAGACCACCATGAGCAACGGACCGATTTCCAAGGCGGGGGCGGAACCGGGCCGCCAGAGCAGCTCCACCACGGCGATGAACACCACCAGGAAGATCACTGTGAGGGCGGGAAGCAGGCCAAAATCATGGAGTATTCCAGTCAGCACCAAGGTGGTGTACACAACGGCCGCTGCCAACAGCGGGGCCAAGGGCGAAGCAGCGGGTTGGTTGCTGGTGGCCAACCGGTGCAGCTCATAAGCTGCCTGGAGGCAAACCGGGAGGAAGAGCAGGCTGGTGGTGACCGGCCCGGCCCAGGCGGCCCCCAGCGTAAGCCCCACGTAGATCGCTCCGGTGAGGGCCCGTGTCAGCAGTTCGTTCATCACCGACCGGGGTCACGGTCACGTCAACGATGCATTGTCGCCCGTTCCGCTTTCGATCTTGCCGTCAGGCAAGGCCGGTATGGTCCCGCCGTTTACGCTGCGGGCGGCCCCGTTCTGTTCATCTTCACGGGCAAATGGCCTTCCTCCGAAGATGTGCTCCAGGTCCTCCTTGAAGATCACCTCCTTTTCCAGCAGTTGGGTGGCCAGTTTGGTCAGTTTGTCCTTGTTGTCAGTAAGGATCCGTTTGGCCCGGTCATACTGGCCTTCCACAATGTTGCGCACCTCTTCATCGATCACTTGGGCGGTGTGGTCGCTGTACGGCTTGGAAAAGCCGTACTCGGTTTGGCCGGTGCTGTCGTAGAAGCTGATGTTGCCGATCCGGTCGTTGAGGCCGTACATGGTGACCATGGCGTAGGCCTGTTTGGTCACCTTTTCCAGGTCGCTGAGCGCACCGGTGCTCACCTTGCCGAACATGATCTCCTCTGCGGCCCTGCCGCCCAATGCCGCGCAGATCTCATCGTGCATCTGCTCGGCGGTGGTGAGGTGGCGCTCATCGGGCAGGTACCAGGCCGCACCCAAGGAACGCCCACGGGGAACGATGGTGACCTTGACCAAGGGGGAAGCGTGTTCCACCAACCAGCTCACTGTGGCGTGGCCGGCCTCATGGAAGGCAATGGCGCGTTTTTCCTCATTGGTGATGATCTTGTTCTTCTTCTCCAAGCCACCGATCACCCGGTCCACGGCATCGAGGAAATCCTGTTTTTCCACGGCGGTTTTCTTGCGCCGTGCGGCGATCAGCGCGGCCTCATTGCAGATGTTGGCGATGTCCGCCCCGCTGAAGCCCGGGGTTTGGCGTGCCAGGAACTCCACGTCCACGGCGATGTCCAACTTCAATGGTTTGAGGTGCACGTTGAAGATGGCGATGCGCTCGTTCAGGTCCGGCATATCCACGAAGATCTGCCGGTCGAACCGGCCCGGGCGCAACAGGGCACGGTCCAGCACATCCGCCCGGTTGGTGGCCCCCAACAGGATCACACCGGTGTTGGTGCCGAATCCGTCCATTTCGGTAAGCAACTGGTTGAGCGTGTTCTCGCGCTCATCGTTGCTGCCCATGTTGATGTTGCGTCCGCGTGCCCGGCCGATGGCGTCGATCTCGTCGATGAACACGATGCTCGGGGCCTTCTCCTTGGCCTGCTTGAAGAGGTCGCGGACCCGGCTGGCGCCAACTCCCACGAACATTTCCACGAAGTCGGAACCGCTCAGCGAAAAGAAAGGCACTTGTGCTTCGCCGGCAATGGCTTTGGCCAGCAGTGTTTTGCCGGTACCTGGGGGCCCGACAAGCAGGGCTCCCTTGGGGATCTTGGCGCCGAGGTCGGTGTACTTTTTCGGGGTTTTGAGGAAGTCCACGATCTCTTGCAGCTCCTCTTTGGCCTCTTCCAGGCCGGCCACGTCGTTGAAGGTGACATCCGTGCTCTTGCCGCCTTCGAACACTTGGGCACGGCTCTTGCCGATGTTGAAGATCTGGCCTCCGGGCCCGCTGGGCCCTCCCATGCGGCGCATCATGAACATCCAGATCAGGATGATGGCCCCGAAGAAGAGGGCGTAGGAGAGGATCTCACGGCCCAGGTCGTTCTGCGGATTGATGCGTACATCCACTTTCTTGGCCCGTGCTTGTTCGATCACCTGTTGCTGCATCTGCGGGTTGTTGCCGATGTAGAAGGTGTACTGGGGCGCACCGGGGTCTATACTGGCACCGGCCAGGCGTTTCTTATGGGTCTCCTTTTCCAGGCTGTCCTTCTTGATGGTCACCATCACCGCATCGCCGTTCACCACAATGCCCTGCACGTCCCCATTGGCCAGGTAACTATCGTAATCCGAGATGTCGATACGCACCACGCGCGAGTTGAAATTGAACAAGCCCATGGCCAGGATCATCACCACGATGACCCCGTAGATCCAATAGAAGTTGAACGAGCGTTTGGGGCGTTGCCCCATGTCGTTCTTTTTGTTTTTCTCGATGTTTTCCACGGCGATGGGTCAGGCTACGTTCTCGTAATTGATGCGAAGGGCGTCGGCCCAGAGTTGGTCCAATCCGTAGTAGGCACGCACTTCGCGCTGGAAGATGTGCACCACCACGTCAACATAATCCAGCAACACCCAACCGGCGTTTTCCTTGCCTTCCGCGTGCCAGGGTTTTTCCCCGGCCCGTTCCAAGGTGAACTTCTCCACGCTGCGGGCAATGGCTTCAACTTGCGTGCTGGAATCGCCATGGCAAATGATGAAGTGATCGCAGGCGGCGTTGGGCACACCCCGCAGATCGAGGTGGACGACATCCTTGGCTTTCACTTCCTGCATGCCTAGGACCACGGCCTCCACCAAGGGCACAGGGGAGGGGGGTCTGCGGGCTTTGTTCATGCGGTCTATCTTGTGCGCGTTCAAAGGTACGCATCCCGCCCCGCCTGCCGGTGCGATCTGCCGGAATGACAAGCAAACATGGCACGCATCGGTGAAACGGTCCTCAGGTTGGCTTCGGTTGACAGTACCAACAACTATGCTGCCAAGGGCGTTGCGGAAGGACGTTTCGGCCATGGCACTGTCATTCTGGCCTTGGAACAAACCCAAGGGAGGGGGCAATGGAACCGCGAATGGCTTACGGCGCCCGGGTTGGACCTGGCGATGAGCGTGGTGCTGCTGCCGGAAAAGTTGCCGGCCATGGCGCAGTTTGCCTTGGCCAAGGCTGCCGCACTGGCGGTACATGGCGTTGTGGCAGAACTGCTGGCCAACGCCGGGAAGAACGCGGCGGAAGTGCGGATCAAATGGCCCAACGATGTGCTCGTGGACCGCAGCAAGGTGGCGGGCATTCTTATTGAGAACGAACTGCAGGGAAGCATGGTCGCATCATCCGTGGTGGGCATTGGGCTGAATGTGGACAGCCGGGGGATGGAAAGCGGCATGGCCGCCACCAGTCTGCGGCAAGAAACGGGGAGGGCCATGGGCCTGGACCTGGTGCTCAACAAGCTGTGCAACAGCATGGAAACCTGGTGGCAGAAGGTGGGGGTGGATGATGAAACGATCTCCTCGGCGTATGCCGGGCACTTGTGGGCCAAAGGGCGTTTCGCGGATTTTACGCTGAATGGCAAAGAACACCGTGCACGCCCCTTGGACGTGGATGCCGTGGGACGGCTGATCGTGGAGGAGGAGGATGGCACCGTGCGGGCGTACGGCATGGAACGGCTGCGCTTTATACGTTGAGCGGCCCGGCCGCAGCGGTGGACTTGGGCGGGCGATGTGCATGGTACGGGAAGGCGGATCCGCATGGAGGAACCCCGGAAGTAAACGATGCCGGGAGATCAGTGTTTGCACCGATCAACGGAAAAGCTATCTTTGCGCTCCCTTTTGAAGAAAATACATCGGCCATGAAGCGTACCCTACAGCCCAGCAAGCGCAAACGTGTGAACAAGCACGGCTTCCGTGAGCGCATGAGCACCCCGGCCGGGCGGGCCGTTCTGGCCAGCCGCCGTGCCCAAGGGCGGCACAAGCTTACCGTGAGCGACGAACCCCGCGGCCGCAAGTAATTGTTGCCGTCGGTTACGCCTGTTGAAGGCCGCCCTTGTTGGCGGCCTTTTTTATTGGGGCATGGCCGGAGCGGTGCCGGGGCTGCCGCGCAACAAGCCCGCTATCCGCATCCCCACGGCTTCATTCATCATGCGGTGGCCGGTGGGCAAGCGGTGCAGGTGCACCTGGTCGGGAGCTGCCCGGTGCCAAGGTTCACCCATGGAGGGCTGGATCACCCGGTCGTTTTCGCCTAGAAAAATGTGGGTTTGGACATTCCGTTCGCGCAGCCCTTGCGTGACTGTGCCACGATCGGGTTCGATCAGGCGGAAACCGGTCCAGACGTCATGCAGCAGGGCGCGGACCTGCGGGGTGCCGGTGCGCCCCATGATGAAGCGGTGCAAACGTGCATCCATGAGGTGGAACCGGTGCAGCAGATTGATCACGGCATGCGTGGGAGCCGGGTGGAGGATGAAGTGTTGATAGAGCCATCGCCCCCACGCATAATGGGCCAGTCCCCGGTACCACGGTCGATGCACCAGGCCGTCGGGGGCAAGGAGAAACGCTTGGGATACCAGCTGCGGTGCCTGTTCCAGCAGGCAGAGCGCCAGACGGCCGCCCAAGCTGTAGCCCATGATGCTGATGCTTGCCGCGTGGATACTGGCGGCATAGGCAAGGAAGAATGCGGCCCAAGCCTCGGGTTCAACGGGCCTGCCTCCCGGAAGGGCCGGGCTGTGCCCATGGTAGGGGAGATCGAAGGCATGAATGGTGCACAAGGCTTCCAAAGGTGGGCTCAGCAATGCGAAATCATCCCCGGTGCGGCTAAAACCGTGGAAGGCGAGCACGTGCAAGGGACCATGGCCAAACCGGCGCACGGCCAAAGTGATCTGCTGGTGGCTGAACGTCGCCATGGCGGCACAGTATACACCGTTGAACCGGAAGTTTGCCCTGGCGGCGATCATTGGCTGCTCCTGGGGGGGCATGGTGCTCCTGGACCTGCACCGGTCCAATGCGATCTAAACTTGCAGCCGACTTGGCCAATAGGTCAGCGGGCCACTGAAAATTGCACCCTGCACATCGGGCATTGAGCTACCGACGGGGGGCATGGACATTGTGCGGGTGCCCGGGTTCAGCGCTTCACAAAGCTTTCGCCCGGCAGCATGGTGCCGTTAGGCAAGGCGATGTGCAGCGTGTACCAGCCGCTGGCCAACTGGTCGGTGTGCAGCAATGTGGACGTTTGTCCGTTTACCGCAGGTGCCGAAGCATGCACAATGGTTCGCCCCAGCGCATCTCGCACATACAGGTCGGCTTGGCCGTCCACGGGAGATGGGAAGGCAACATGGAGCTGATCGGCGGTGGGGTTGGGATAGAGGGTTGGCCGGCCGGTATCCATGTGCAGGGAGGCGGTGACCGTGTGCGTGCGCATCAGGGTGCCGTCCATGTCCACCTGTTCCAAGCGGTAGTAGTTCACGCCCCGGAAGGGGTGTTCATCGACAAAGAGGTAGTTTGTGCGGATCTGGCTGTTGCCGGCGGCCGCCACCGTGCCGATGGTGGAGAAGTGCTCATTGTCCAAACTGCGCTGCACGTTGAAGTGGCTGCTGTTGTGTTCGGTGGCCGTGGCCCAGAGCACATGTATCACGGGGTCGTTTGCTTCGGCCTCCAACTGGAGGAGTTCCACCGGTAGGGTGGTGCAGTCCAAACTGGCTCCACCGGACAACTGCCAGGAAAGGGTGAAGGCTTGCCCGGAAGTGGAATAGTTGTCGATGTACAGCACGTACACTTCCCCGGCATTTGCGGCGATGTCCATCACCCAGCCGGTGCCGCCGGCTCCTTCGGAAGTTTGGGTGGCGGAGGCACTAAGCCCGGTAGTGGTGGGTCCGGGGGCATCATAGCTGCAGCGCAGGGGCGGGCCGCTCGGGCACTGCGCACTGGAATAGGGCCCCCAAACTGCAAAATCATAGTCGTCGGTACCATTTGCAGGTGCAATGGAAAAAGCGATGGTGCCGTTGGTTTGCGGGGAGAAGTAGTACCAGGTACCTTGGCGTTCACCTGCGGAAAGACAGCCTTGGTTGGTGGCATCCAGGTCGTCAAATTGCCCGGTGCTGGTGCTCGAGGTGGAAATGTTCTGGGAGCTGCACAGGGTGATGCCTCCTGCACAGTCTTGCGGTTGGGCGGGCGGCGGTCCGCAATCCACGGTTTGGGAGAAGGTGATCCCGCTTGCCGGCGGGGTTGCGGAGGAGAAGTAGGGGCTTTCGCCCAATTTGGAGATGGTGTAGGAGTTCTGGCCTTGGTTGGGCCCGGAGGCGTTGTAATTGAACTCGATCACATCGCCCAGGTTCACACCGATGAACACCACATTGGAGGTGCCGGTAACCGTGTAATAGGTATAGGGGCCACCATTGATCCGCACGCCCACATTGGAAGAGCCCCACCCGTTGCCGTTGCTGTCGTTCAAGCGCAGCACATACACGCAATCACCCGCCGGGGGCGTCTGGCAGGACACATTCGCTGCCCAGCCCGTGTTGTTCACGCTCCCGTCGGAGGTGAACCTGGCGGTAATGCAGCCGCCGAGGTTGGAGGCGATGATGACCGGAGGGAGTGCAGTGCCGCTGAAACTACCGATAAAGGGCGCCGAGGTGTTCGGGCCATCGTAGAGCATCAGTTCATCAAAAAAGGACTCCGTGGCAAATGCGGTGAAGTTGAGCACGACCATGTCGCCCGGGATCGTGGGGCAGATGGTAACGATGGAATTGCTGTTCATGGGGTAGTTTCCGCCGGATCCTCCGGGATCGTAGAACACATCACCGCAGCCAGGCGGTGGCGGGGGGGTGGTCAAGCACAAGTCGAAGGTGCTCACATCGCCGCTCACGAATGCCCAGTAGGAGTATACCCTGATCCAATAGGTTTGGCCGATGGTGAGGCCGGTGAGCGTGGAGTTGTTGGCGTCGCTGCAGCTGATGTTGGCAAGGGTGCCGCAAGTGCCGCTGTATACCGCATGGTAGAGGTCGGTCACGTTGCCAGCCACGTTGTTCAAGGAAACGTAGTGCGTGGTGTTGGTGGCGGTAAAGCTGTACCAGACGTCATTGTCCGGTGTGCCGAAGCAGGGAGAAGCGGGCAGGCCGGTGGCGGTGGCACCCACCAAGGTGCCCGCTGTTTGGCTGGTGCAGTTCAAGTCCGGGTTCACGGGGGCCACGGTAGCGGAGCAGGGGTCGTCATTGGCCGGCGGAGCGGGCGGGGTGTAGTTCTGCGCACAGATGGAGAAGGTACCATTGTTGTCCCCGCCGTATTCCCAGAAACGCACGTACACGGTGCTTCCGGGTGTGAGGCCGGTGGCTTGGATCATGGGCATCAGGCCATTGGCGCTGCCATCGTCATCGCAGGCCACTTGGGTAAAGGTGCCGCTGCAGTTGGGGGCGGTGTAGAGGGCCATGCCGCCATCGGTGACCACCCCGGTGTTGCTGTCAATGATCAATCCGCCGGTGGCGGGGACCACCACGCTGAACCACACATCTGCACCGGCATAGTTGGAGCAGGTCGGTGCGGGCACCCCCGAGGTGGACGTGGCGTTGGTGCTGGTGGAAGCGGTGTAGGTGCAGGAGGCATTCACCGGCAGGGCGGTGGCGCCGCAAGGGTCATCATTGGTTGGCGGCGGCGGGGCATTGAACACACATAGCGTACCGTTGTTCATGGCAGCGCTTCCCCCGTAGCGTTGCACCCGAATGATATAGTTGTTGCCGGCAATGGTGGGGATGGTGACCGACTCCACGGCACCGCCGCAACAGTTGTCTGAACAGGCCTGGACCACGGGTGCGGCACAGGTGCCACTGAGCACATGCAACACCGCGTCGATGCCTGCGGGCGGGGTGTATTGCACAATGACGGGATTGCCGGTACCTGCGAACCAGGCGAAGGCGTCGTCATCGGCACTGGCATTGCAGCCTGCGGGGTTCATATCGTTCCCGTAACCGTTCGGCTTGTCAAAGTCCAACGGGTTGCACGTGGCCCCCACCGTCCATTGGGCACCGGGCGTGAAACCGCACCCATCGCTGGAAGCTTGTGCCAGCGCCTTGCTGCCGCTGATGGTGAAGCCGAGCAAGGCGATACAGATCGTACTGTATCCGGAACGGTTGATCCAATTTGTCCAAGACACAATGGGGGTAGTCATTGCGGCATAGAGGGGCAGGATGAAATGAAGACGTGACTAAAGTTATAACGCAAGTTGTTCAATTGGTTGCCGAAGGCGGGTGAACTTTTCCGGAAATACTCACGTTTGAGCCGGGTCAGGCCTGTTTCTTTGCAGCATGCGGCAGTACGTGGCACGGTACCCGGTCCTTGTTTTTATGGCGCTCACCTTGGGTTACCAGGTAGGGGTGATGGCTTTTATTAGCTGGCGGCTGGGCGATGGAGCGGCCTTGCACGACGGCGGCTTGGTGCATATGGTGTTCAGGCTCAGGTTGTTCGGTCCGTTGATCTTTGCTGTTCTACTGACGGCCTACCTGGAGGGAAAGGCCGGCCTCGCCACCTTGTTCAACGGGTTCCGCCATTGGCGGGTGCCTGCGGGCTGGTATGCCTTGGCCTTCTCCTGGAAGTTCCTGTTCACTTGGTGCGGCATTGCCGCCTTGGCGTTGCTCGGCATCCGGCAATGGCCCGGTTTCTTCGTGGAGGGCCTGTTGGGCGGGGACTGGGCCACGCTGAAGAACCTGTTGCGGGCCTTCCCTTTTATTGTGGCCATTGCCTTTGTGGAGGAGACCAGTTGGATGAAGTACTGCGCCACCCGGCTACAAGACAGGTACCCGGCAGCCGTAGCCTGTTTGTTCACCGGCATAGGCTGGGCCCTATGGTATATGCCCATGCTGCTGGTGGGCGAGGGTGTGCCCGACGGCTACCCCTTGCCGGTGTTCATGACCAGCATGGTGGCCCTGGCTTTTCTGCTGGGGTGGGCCTACAACATGACCCACAGCGGGGTGGTGCTGCTGATCATGCAGATCGTAAGCAACTGCGCCTTTTTCCTGCTGCCGGTGCTTCCGGGCCTGCACCACATGGATGCCACCTACGTGAACTCGTTCGTGGCGGTAAATGTGCTGTCAGCGCTCACCTTGGTGCTGGTGTACGGCTGGCGCGAACTGGGCCGGGGCAAGCGGGCCAGTTGGAGCGCGGACCTGGCCAAGGCACAGACCGGTCTTGCATACCAGGACCGAACACTGCGCAAGGCGGCTTGAAGCAGGAACCTGGGGCTGCCGATCAACGGCTGGCGGCTTCCTGGCCGGCCATGGCCGGAGTTCGGGCGTAAGTATCCAGCGCTACGCGCAGGCATTCCACAGCCATTTGCAGCTTGGCCTTTTCCAGCACGTAGGCCAGGCGCACCTGCTTCTTGCCGGGACCGGGCTGGGCATAGAAGCCGGTGGCCGGGGCCATCATCACGGTGTGGCCTTGGTGCTCGAATTTTTCGAGCAGCCATTGGCAGAACACATCGGCATCATCAATGGGCAGTTCAGCCACGCAGTAAAAGGCGCCCTTGGGTTTGGGGCAAACCACGCCAGGGATGGTGTTCAGGCCGTCCACCAGGATGTTGCGGCGCTCGCGGTATTCGAGGTTCACTTCCTCGAAGTAGCTTTTGGGCGCGTGCAGCGCGGCTTCCGAGGCGATCTGTCCGTAGGTGGGCGGGCTGAGCCGGGCCTGGGCGAACTTCATGGCGGTGGCCAGCAGCTCCTTGTTGCGGGTGATGAAGGCGCCGATCCGTGCGCCGCACATGCTGTAGCGCTTGCTCACGCTGTCCACCAGTACCACGTTCTGCTCAATGCCGGGCAGTTCCATGGCGCTGATGTGCTGTGCGCCATCGTAGCAGAACTCGCGGTACACCTCGTCGCTGAAGAGGAAGAGGTCGTGTTTTTTCACGATGTCGCGCAAGGTTTCCAGTTCTTGGCGGCCGTAGAGGGCACCGGTGGGGTTGCCGGGGTTGCAGATCAGGATGCCTTTGGTGCGCGGGGTGATGAGTTTTTCGAACTCGGTGGCGGGAGGCAGGGCGAAGCCGTCGTGGATGGTGCTGCGCAAGGGCACCACGGTGATGCCTGCCTGGATGGCGAAGGCATTGTAGTTGGCATAGAACGGTTCGGGGATGATGAGCTCATCGCCTGGGTTGAAACAGGCCATCATGCCGAAGAGCAGCGCTTCGGAGCCGCCCGTGGTAATGATGATGTCCTCGTGGGAAACCGGAATGCGGTGCGCCTGGTAGTAGGCTGCCAGGCCTTTGCGGTAGCTCTCAAAGCCCGCGCTGTGACTGTATTCCACCACATTAAGCTGGTTGCTGCGGATGGCCTCCAGTGCCACTTCCGGGCTGTGGATGTCCGGCTGGCCGATATTGAGGTGGAGCACTTCCACGCCACGTTTCTTGGCGGCTTCGGCAAAGGGAACCAGCTTGCGGATGGGAGAAGCGGGCATGGTTTGCCCTTTCTGGGAGATGGATGGCATGGCGTGGGAATGGTCGGGCAAAGGTGGGCCAATTCGCGGAAAGAAGATACAGGGCAGGCCATGGCGCCCAGGTTTAATGGGGGGGGCGGAACGGCAAAGGCCGCCCGGGTTACGGGCGGCCTTTGCCGTTATTACGGGGCGGTGGTCAGTCTTCGGCCTCGTTCCCTTGGGTCTTCCGCTCTTCGCGGAGCTGCAGCAGTTTATGGAATTGCTCTGCCGTGAGCACTTGCTGAAAGCCGTTGTCGCGGCTTGCCTTCAGGTGGTCGGCGCGGCCTTTGCGGTCCTGCTCCTGTACGGATCGCAGGTCGTTCATGGCCCGGGCGTATGCCAAGTTGATGGAGGCCACCTTTTCTTGCTGGGCGGCATCCAAGCCCAAGTCCTGCACCATACGTTCGGTGCGGTGGGCGGCTTTTTCGGCCGGGGTCTTCTCCGTGTGCCCGCTCTGCTGGGCCATGGCGGTAAGGCCGGTGGCCAAGGTGAGGGTCATCAACAAGGTTCTCATCTGCTGGGTCGGTTTGTAGGGGGCAAAGTAAGTCGATGACGCGCAAGCAGGAGAAGAGGTTGGCCGGAGTGCTTCCCACCGGAAGGGCGGGACGGCGGCATTTCTTCACGATCGGCCCGGCTTATGCACAATTCCCGGCCGGGCTGCGGTGCCATGGGGTACCTTCGCGCCCCGAGTCCGCCCATGTTCCGGTCGCTAGTGCCGCAGCAGACGCGACGGCGCGCCTCGGAACGGCGGCGGACGGACACCCTCCGGACATGCCCAAAGACAACAGCATCAAGTCGGTCCTGCTCATTGGCAGCGGCCCCATCGTCATCGGCCAGGCCTGCGAGTTCGACTACTCCGGCAGCCAGGCCAGCCGCTCCCTGCGCAACGAGGGCATCGAGGTCACGCTGATCAACAGCAACCCGGCCACCATCATGACCGACCCGGTGACGGCCGACAACGTTTACCTCAAGCCCCTTACACCGGCCAGCATTGAGGAGATATTGCAGAAACACAGGATCGATGCCGTGCTTCCCACCATGGGCGGGCAAACCGCGTTGAACCTGGCGATCGAGTGTGAAAAGCTCGGGATCTGGGAGCAACATGGCGTGCGCATGATCGGGGTGGACACAGAAGCCATCGACATCACCGAGAACCGCGAGCGCTTCCGCAAGCTGATGGAAACCATCGGCATCCCGATGGCGCCGAGCAAAACCGTCACCAGCTTCCTGGAAGGCAAAAAGGTGGCGCAGGAATTCGGTTTCCCGCTGGTGATCCGCGCCAGCTACACCCTGGGCGGAAAGGGAGCGGGCATCGTGCACAAACCGGAGGAGTTCGACAAGCTGCTCAAGCACGGCCTGGAGGCCAGCCCCATCCACGAGGTCATTATTGACAAGGCCTTAATGGGCTGGAAGGAGTTCGAGCTGGAACTGCTGCGCGACCGCGAGGACAACGTGGCCATCATCTGCAGCATCGAGAACTTCGATCCCATGGGCATCCACACGGGCGACAGCATCACCGTGGCCCCGGCGATGACCTTGAGCGACCGCACCTATCAGCGGATGCGCACCATGGCCATCAAGATGATGCGCGCCATCGGCGACTTCGCGGGCGGTTGCAACGTGCAGTTTGCGGTAAGCCCCGATGAAAAGGAGGAGATCTACGCCATCGAGATCAACCCGCGGGTGAGCCGCAGCAGCGCGCTCGCCAGCAAGGCCACGGGCTATCCCATCGCCAAGATCGCCAGCAAGCTCGCCATCGGTTACCGCCTCGATGAGCTGGAGAATCCCATCACCGGCACCAGCGCCTTCTTCGAGCCCACGCTGGATTACGTCATCGTGAAAGTGCCGCGCTGGAACTTCGACAAGTTCGAGGGCAGCGACCGCAGGCTCGGCGTGCAGATGAAGAGCGTGGGCGAGACCATGGGCATCGGCCGCAGTTTCCAGGAAGCGTTGCAGAAAGCCTGTCAGAGCTTGGAGATCAAACGCAACGGTTTGGGCGCCGACGGCAAGGAAACCCGCGATGCCGCCGTGCTGCTGGAAAGCTTGGCCAATCCGAGCTGGAGCCGCCTCTTCCACGTGTACGACGCCATCAAGCTCGGCATCCCCTTCGCCAAGATCCACGAGATCACCCGCATCGATCTGTGGTTCCTGAAGCAGATCGAGGACATGATCCTCACCGAGCGCGAAGTGGAGAAGTACACGCTGGACACCATCCCGCGCGACCTGCTCTTCGAGGCCAAGCAGAAAGGCTACGCCGACCGCCAAGTGGCGCATTTGCTCGGCTGCCTCGAAAGCCAGGTGTACAAAAAGCGGAACGAGCTCGGCATCAAGCGTGTGTACAAACTGGTGGACACCTGCGCCGGGGAGTTCCCCGCGAAGACGCCGTACTACTACAGCACCTTCGAGGAGGAGAACGAAAGCGTGCGCAGCGACCGGAAGAAGATCATCGTGCTGGGCAGCGGCCCCAACCGCATCGGGCAGGGCATCGAGTTCGACTACTGCTGCGTGCATGGCGTGCTGGCAGCCAAGGAGCTCGGCTACGAGACCATCATGATCAACTGCAACCCGGAGACGGTGAGCACCGACTTCGACACGGCCGACAAGCTCTACTTCGAGCCCGTGTTCTGGGAGCACATCTACGACATCATCCTGCACGAAAAGCCCGAAGGCGTCATCGTGCAACTCGGCGGGCAGACCGCGCTGAAGCTGGCCGAAAAGCTGCACCGCTACGGCATCCGCGTGATCGGCACCAGCTACGAGGCGCTGGACATGGCCGAGGACCGCGAGCGCTTCAGCAGCCTGCTGCGCGACCTCGGCATTCCCTACCCGAAGTTCGGCGCCGTCCGCACACCGGAAGAGGCCATCACCCTCAGCAAGGAGCTGGGCTTCCCGCTGCTGGTGCGGCCCAGCTACGTGCTCGGCGGCCAGAAGATGAAGATCGTGATCAACGAGGAGGAACTGGTGGACCAGGTGCTGGACATCCTGCGCCTGATGCCCGACAACAAGATCCTCATCGACCACTTCCTCGACGGCGCCATCGAAGCGGAGAGCGACAGCATTTGCGACGGCGAGCTGGTGCGCATCATCGGCATCATGGAGCACATCGAGCCGGCGGGCATCCACAGCGGTGATAGCAATGCCGTGCTGCCCCCGTTCGACCTCAGCGACAAGGTGATCCAGCAGATGCGCGAGCACACGCACAAGATCGCGCTGGCGCTGAAGACCGTGGGCTTGGTGAACATCCAGTTCGCCATCAAGGACGAGGTGGTGTACGTGATCGAAGCCAACCCGCGCGCCAGCCGCACCGTGCCCTTCATCGCCAAGGCCTACGGCGAACCTTACGTGAACTGGGCCACCAAAGTGATGCTCGGCGCCAAGCTGAAGGACTTCCAGTTCAAGCCGCGGCTGGATGGGTATGCGATCAAGGTGCCGGTGTTCAGTTTCGACAAGTTCCCCAACGTGGACAAGTCACTTGGGCCTGAAATGAAATCGACGGGTGAAGCCATTCATTTCATCAAAGACCTACGTGACCCGTTCTTCAGGGAGGTGTATGGGGAGAGGTCGATGTACCTTAGTCGGTAGACGGTCACTCCGAGCGTAGCGAAGGAGTGGGCGTGTCCCCGCCTCATCCCTTCGCTCCGCCGGGCTACGCTCGGGAGCAGGCGGGGTCGGGCTGTCCGCTTTAGCCGCCTTGCGCTGTGCGGCATCGCATCGGGCTGCGGGGTCTGCTCGTTCCTCGCAGCCTCCTCGCTCCGTGCGCTGCTCGCACATCACTACGCCGGGCTGCCGCTTCCATCCCTCACGCGGGCATCCATCTACTTATCCGAGGACACGAATATCAAGAAGCACATGACTACTTCAGCACACTCCTTGCGGCCCTCCTGACCTTCCATCTGAAAAGCTTTTGGCTCAGCCATCCGACTTTTGGGAAATGATACCCCCGAGCAGATATGTCGTCAAGGAACCATCTTGCGAGTTCATCGGCAGTCAGATTTTCCGGTGGGTCTGGAACTATAGGTGCAAGCTGGAACATGACTGTGCCACCATGTGATCCACTCGAAGCCGGACGCGACCTTTCGGCCTTCGCTCTCGCTGCTTCCTTCTCCTTGATCAATTTCTGCAACGCAGCGTCCTTTGCTCGCTGGACCTTTCGTTCGGCCTCCTCCTCCTTGTCGGCGATATACGCCCATGAGCATGTACTTCCGCCCGATAGGATTGCCCGTACCTCGGCGACGAGCCGTTTATCCACCCCATGTGCTTCGATCCGCTCCAACACCCGCCAAGCCCGGATCTCCAATGCTTCAAGGCGCTCCTGTAGCGCCTTCATTTCCTTGTCCTGCGCTCCTGCATGGAAAAGCGAGAACCCATGCTCATCATACTGGTAGAGGCCTTCAGTACAAACGATTGGTGCCTCACGGCCTAACACGATCCCTTCGCGTAGCGCACGGATGTCATTGTAAAAGGTCTTCTCCGAAATGCGGCGATCGTCACCGGTCACTTGGCTCACGGCCTCAGAGCATCGAGCAATGAGTTCGTCCTTGGTGAGCCGAAGCCTTGAGAGGCAGCGGTCCAGCGCAACGTAACGAACAAGCGCGTGCTGGTGCTGGGCCATGTCGCAAAGGAACGAAGCATGACGAAGATTTTACCACTGCAAGCTGGTTACAGTAGCGCCCCTGACCTTTGCGGGGCAATCAACGAAAGCCATGTTCACGAACACGCTCAAAACCTTGGTGTCACGGATTGGACAACGCTTGTCCTTTCTAAGCTTGAAGCGACTGCTGGTGGTGTCCTTCATCGCCTTGGCGGGGACGGTAGACATCGTCGCTCAGGTACATGTCAAAGGCTACTATCGGAAAGATGGCACTTACGTCCGGCCTCACTACCGGTCGTCACCGGATGGCAACCCCTACAACAACTGGAGCTATCCGGGGAACACGAACCCCTATACAGGCAAGGTGGCAACCGGGAACCCCAGCACATACCTGAACAACTATTACCATCGAAATGGCCGCTACTATTCTCACCGTACAGCGACCCTGTTCAATACCAATTTCCGCAAGCTTGAGAGGCACCGTTCATATCGCATAACCGGGCACTCGGGGGAGCAGATCGGAATGTTGAGATACCATAGCGGGAACCACTTCATGATAGTGGACGGCAGTAATGATTGTGTTGGCTGGGTGAGGATGCGCGGCCCGAATAGCTACACGATCGTGGATGCATCAGGCTACCGTGTTCGTTCAAAAGGGGGCGGCGGTGGAATAGCCATCGGATTTGCTGCCTTGGCTCTGCTGGTTGTCGCAATTCGATAAACACTCACTCCTTGGTTCGTATAGATGCCCCCCAATATGATGTCACCTGCGGGGGCATTTGTTCGGAACCTCAAGAAGACACATGCCAATGATCACCCCGTACGCTCACACGATCGTCGAAACAGAAGTCCTTCCCATTCCGACGAAAACGGAGCCGGTAGACCCTGCCATCCGTGAAGAACTGTTGGCACAGGTCGATGAGCGCGGGCAGGTCACCATACGTTGCCACATTCGTACCGTCTGGGGCACCAGCGCACGTATATGGCCCAGCACCTACTTGGTGTGTCAACGAACGGGCCATCGCAGTTCCATGATACATGCGGAGGGCATCACTTGTGTTCCGGTATGGATGCCTGTCCCGCCCGGTACTACTACGTTCATACTGGTCTTCGAGCCCTTGCCTGATGAATGCGCTGTCTTCAGCTTGGTGGAAGAGATCCCCGAACCCGGCGGCTTCCATGTGCCAAGCATTCCGCGCAACGGGCGTGACTTGTACGACGTGGATGTATAAGGCGCTTGTGGGCATGACCTCAAGGAGCATTCGGTCAAGTCGATTTGCGGCTTCGCCTGTTTCACGACCGACAGCCTCTCCACGGTGATAGCACTACATTCGCATCGTTTGGAAGCCTCGACCACATCAGCTTGACCACATCGAGAATGGGCATATTTGACCGCTTCTTCAAGGCTCAACAGGCTAAGCCCTCCTCGCAGGAGAAGGACCACGCATTAGGGGTTCGCGTTGTTCATGATGCCCTCGTCAAAGAAGGCTACACTATTGAAGCAGTGAACACGGACTTGGAGAAGTTGCCGCAGATCGTTGCGTCCATTCAAGGCCGTCTCACCTTCTTTGTTGTCAGGGTCGCACGCGGGCCGCTACCGGAGCT
>JADZAC010000071.1 GCA_020852835.1 Flavobacteriales bacterium | reverse complement strand
TGCAATCCACCAACACCGGCGTGCCCGCGCATTGGCAGTTGCTGTTCCACGTGTCGTTGATGGTGCTCGCATTGCCGTCGTTGCAGGCCGTGCCCGGCAATGCATTTCCGCCGGGCGTGCCCAGGCAGTCGATCACCTGGCCCACGCATTGGCAGTTGCTGTTCCACGCATCATTGCCGGTGTTCGCGTTACCGTCGTTGCAGGCCGTGCCGGGCAGCGCGTTGCCGCCGGGCGTGCCCAGGCAGTCGATCACCTGGCCCACGCACTGGCAGTTGCTGTTCCACGCATCGTTGCCGGTGTTCGCGTTGCCGTCGTTGCAGGCCGTGCCCGGCAGCGCGGGACCGTTGGCCACGCCGTTGCAGTCCACCACCGCGCCACCTGTGGCCGTTGCCTGTACACCCAAGGAGAGGTTGTAGTACCTGCCCGTGTTCGATGTCTGCAGCTTCACGGCGCGTACCATGTACCGTTTGCCGCTGACAAAGGGTACTGCCGGGCTGGAGAAGCTGGTTTGTGCCACGGGAGCGGAAGTGAGCCGCACCAAGGCACCATTGCCTTGCACCACCTCATACACATGATATCCATCCACTTGGCCTGCAGCCGGGGACCAGGTGAAGGCGGCTTGGCCCGCATTGTTGGCGACCTGCAGGTTGGACGGACGGGGCACCATCATCATCCGCAAGGAGGGGTCCCCCATCAGTGCCAGATGCACTCTGTTGTACTGCGGGCCTTGCCATCCCCCGTTCTGCGGTGTGTACAGCGTTTGGTTGTTCATGGTGGCCCAGGTGCTGTATCCGATATTATCGCCCATGCCCATGTGGTGGAAATACCAATGGGGCATGCCGCACCAAACACTGGTCAGTCCATCTCCGCCGGCAATGGGGGCCCGGAGGAAGTCATTGGCCACGTCCCAATCGCCGAAGTAGCTGCCCATGGACATGTTGAACACTCCTCCGAAGTTGATGGATGCGTAGCCCGCCGTACTTCCCACGTTGTTGGCATTGTCCCACCAGCCGCCGCCGCTCGAGTAGGTCCACAAATAGCTCTGCCCGTCGACAAAGGTGCTGAAGGGTTGGGCGTAGGGATAACAATTGGTGACGTTGGATGCGCCGACCAACGCTGAAACGTTGCGGTAGCCTGAACCGGCCAGCGGATTGGCCACCCATTGGAGGTTGTCGAATACCAAGCCGCGGGACTGCGGAACGAACTGCCTGGTCTTGAATGCATGGGCCTTGTTCAGGTAGGCCCGCACCAGTTCCAGTTCACCGGCTTGGAAGGACGGCATGTTGGCAAGGTCCACACGGCCCACTTGCAGTTCGATGGCGCCGGGAAAGTCGCTCTGATCGAACTTCCCGTCGCCGGGCACATTGTGATTGCGTGCATCCATGGCACCGGAGGCATTGACTGCGTTGTCCGTCCAGGTGCCGTTCACATCTCCGTAGTACCCGTCGCATGGCCATGCCCCGTTGTGTTCCGGGTGGCCGTCGGGGCTCAGGGCACCGGAGTAGGCTACCGGTATGTGGCCGATGATGTATACCGCCTTGACACGGTCCGGTGCTGCGTTGTAGTCGGCTTGTATCAACGCCCGCACCGATGGCACGGGCATCGCCAAGGGCACATTGTGGCGAACCACGCCCCAGCCATCATTCCGAAGATCCTCCTCCAATTGCTGCAACTCCGCAGTCAGTCCATTGGCCAGGTTGTCTGCCACCAACAGGATCATCAAACCGCGGTCATCCACCGGAGCCACGTCGATCCCCGAAGCGATGTACCCGGTTCCCGTGCCGCCCCCGGAACGGACCACTTTGTACTCGTAATATTCACCGATGGCGGCAGTGTTGTCCACATATTGCCCGATGGAACCTCCGAGGCTTGCTATGCTGTTGCCCCACGATTGCTGGCCCTTGGTCTTGCGATAGATGGAATAGTTCGTCGCGCTGGCGAAGGGGGCCCAAGAGAGGGTGATCCGCGGAGGCGAGGACTGCACCACGGCGGCGAGTTCCACTGCTTCCTTCTGCGATGGGGTTTGGGCCATCGCGTTGAGCGCGATCAAACCGGCACAGATCACAGGAAGGTGGCGTTTCATCGGATACCGGGCTGTTCATTGCCCGCAACGGGCATCACAGGGACCGTTATAGCGCGCCAGCGCATGGTGCGGTTACATGAAACGGCAGGGGATCCGATGAATCACCTTGCAGCGGCCACCAACCCCTGCGAACGTTGCGCCGAAGTGGCTACGACCATGGCCACAACTGTCTCCTGCGCGGCAGGTGGCCGGTTGAGCAGGGTAGGACAGTCCCGGTGCCTACGCCACCACGTGCCACGGCCGCCAGCGTTGGTCTGTGCGGAATTCCGCAGGGAAGCCTTCCAACGGCCTCCCTAAGCCAGTGCGTTCGACAAAGCGAATTAACTTTACGTCGAATGGAGATAAACGCCAGTCCAACCCTGTATCCGCAGCGGTTGAAGGGATTCCAACCTTTGCCCCGAAAAACACGTAGAAAGCACTTTGATTCTTAAGGTAGTTATGACTCTCAAACAGCCCACCTCACTTGCCTTGGAAGGCCAACCGCCTTCCATCAGCAGCTTGCTCAATAGGTGGCATGCTTCACAAGCAGCAGCGATCACTTCAGCTTCCCGGAGCATTTCCCATGCTGAACTGAACCAGTTCGTTCTACGGTCGGTAGCCATACTTGCCGGACATGGACTCGGGCCTGGCACATGCGTCGCCCTCTGCCTCGATCGCTCCCCCGAGCTCATCATCGCCGTGCTCGGCATCGTGCAGGCCGGTGCCGCTTATGTGCCCATCGACCCCACCTACCCCGCCGAGCGCATCGCCGGCATGCTGGAGGACGCCCAGCCGCCGGTGGTGATCACCAGCAGGGCGCACCAGCACCTGTTCAAAGGCACCAAGGCCAAGGTGCTCCTCATCGAGGAGATCGACCTCTCCAACGGCCCGCTGTTCGAAGGCCCCTGCCCGGCTACGCCTGAAGACCTGCTCTACGTGCTCTTCACCAGTGGCAGCACCGGCCGCCCCAAAGGTGTGGCCATGCACCATGCGCCACTCACCAACCTGATCCAATGGCAGTTGCGCACCTCGGTGCTGAAGGAAGGCGATCGCACCCTGCAGTTCGCGCCCATCAGCTTCGACGTGAGCTTCCAGGAGATCTTCACCACGTTCGCGCAAGGCGGCACCCTGGTGCTGATCACCGATGAGGACCGCCTGAACAGCACGCAACTGCTGCGCAAGATCATCGCCGAGAAGATCAACCGCATCATCGTGCCCTTCGTGGCGCTGCAATACCTGGCGGAAGCGGTGGAGCGCACGGGTGAAGTGCCTTCTTCATTGAAAGAGGTCTTCACCAGTGGTGAGCAGTTGAAGATCACCCCGGCGATCATCAACCTCTTAAAACAACTGCCCGGCGCGCGCTTCTGCAACCAGTACGGCCCCACCGAGGGCCACGTGGTGAGCGAACTGGAACTGAAAGGCGACCCGTCCACCTGGCCCGCCCTGCCCAACATCGGCAAGGCCATCGACAACGTGAAGCTCTATGTGCTCGATGAGCAGATGAAGCCTGTGAAGAAGGGGGAAGAAGGTGAACTCTACCTCGGCGGCGCGTGCGTGGCGAAAGGCTACATCGGTCGCGATGATCTCACGGCCGAGCGTTTCCTCTCGGATCCGTTCATCCCCGGTGGGCGTATGTACAAGACCGGCGACCGCGCTGCCGAACTGCCCAACGGCGAGATCGACTACAAGGGCCGTATCGATGGCCAAGTGAAGGTGCGTGGCTACCGCATCGAGCTCGGCGAAGTGGAAGTGGCCATGGAGAAGCACCCATCGGTGGAACAGGCCGTGGCCAACGTGCGCGAGGACCGTCCCGGACTGAAGCGCCTGATCGGTTACTACGTGGCGAAGAGCGAACTCAGCACCAACGAACTGCGCAAGCACCTCGCTTCCCTCCTCCCCGACTACATGCAGCCTTCGGCCTTCGTGGCCGTGAAGGAACTGCCCCGCACACCCAGCGGCAAGATCGACCGCAAGGCATTGCCCGCACCCGATGTGAAGCGCCCGGACCTGGACGTGGCCTTCGCTGCGCCACAGAGCACCGTACAGAAAACGCTCGCCCACGTGTGGGCCGATCTGCTGGGCATCGACCGCGCGGGCATCGACGACAACTTCTTCGACCTCGGCGGCAACTCCTTGCTAAGCATCCAATGCGTGGCCCAGTTGGAAGGCCATGGCCTGAAACTGCCGATCGTGAAATTGTACCAGCATCCCACGATCAGGGCGTGCGCGGCGTTTCTGGAGGGTGATGTGGCGGCTGTGTCTGCTGCCGAGATGGCGAGAGCACGGGCTTTACGGGCCGGACTGGAGTCCGGCGGCACGAAGGTTGATATTGCCATCATCGGCATGAGCGGCCGTTTCCCCGGCGCCGCGAACGTGGAGGAGCTTTGGCAGAACCTGCTGGCGAAAAAGAACAGCATCAGCACGTGGACGGCCGATGAGATCGACCCGAGCGTGCCCGCCGAGCTGCGCAACGATCCCGACTACGTGAAGGCGCGCGGTGTGATCACCGATGCGGACAAGTTCGATGCAGCTTTCTTCGGCGTGAACCCCAAGGTGGCTGCGCTGATGGACCCACAGCAACGCGTGTTCCTGGAAACAGCCT
>JADZAC010000070.1 GCA_020852835.1 Flavobacteriales bacterium | reverse complement strand
TTTCACCAGCACGTAGGCCATGTAGGCGAACAGCAGGATGGCGATGATGAGCAGGGTGATGAGCATGGGTCAGATCTTTTCGAACCAGTTGGTCATTTTGAAGAAGAGGCCGAAGCAGAGCAGGCCGAGGAGGGTGAGGAGCAGGGCGGTCATGGTTGTTCACGGGTGGATCTTGCGGAAGCCGTGCAGTGTTGGTTTCGGCACGCCCTCCCCAACGCGGTGCCGAACGGTGCCATCAAGGCGGGATCCGGCGCCCAGTAAGGGGTTCAAGCCGATCGCAACTGCTGCGGCCGCGGTGGCGACCCTTCGGAAATGGAAGGGTGGATCACCGGAATGGAACGGGAACCCGCTCCCGGACAGCGCCCGTTATTCGCCGGTTCCGGCTGCCCGCCCATCCCGTTTGCCCGAATACCTTTGCGGCCCATCCAATACGTGCTCCCTTGCAAGCCAAGATCCTCATCCTCGACCACGGTTCACAGTACACGCAGCTCCTGGCCCGGCGCGTGCGCGAGCTGGACGTATACTGCGAGATCCATCCGTTCAGCGCAGCCGGCCGCTTTGCCGGGGATCCTACCGTGAAAGGCGTGATCCTCAGCGGCAGCCCCGCCTCGGTGTTCGATGAGGGCGCTCCCGATACCGACCTCAGCGGTTTGCAAGGGCGTGTGCCCGTGCTGGGCGTGTGCTACGGCGCGCAGCTGCTGGCCAAACGCGCCGGGGGCCAGGTGGTGCGCAGCCAGGTGCGCGAATACGGCCGCGCCCTGCTGGACAACATCTTCGTGCAGGAACCCCTGTTCACGGGCATCCGCGCAGGGTCCCAGGTGTGGATGAGCCATGGCGACAGCATCCTGAAGGCCGCGGACGGCATGGAGGTGGTGGCCGGCACCCATGCCGTGCCCGTGGTGGCCTTCCAGCTCAAGGGCGAACAAACTTTCGGCGTGCAGTTCCACCCGGAAGTGTTCCATTCCACCGATGGCCTGAAGCTGCTGCGGAACTTTGTCATTGGCGTTTGCGGCTGCCCTGCGGACCACACGCCCAAGGCCTTTGTGGAGGAAACGGTGGAAGCGTTGCGGCACCAGCTCGGCGAAGACCATGTGGTGCTCGCCCTCAGCGGCGGGGTGGACAGCTCCGTGGCGGCGTTGCTGCTGCAAAAAGCCATCGGCCACCGGCTCCATTGCATCTTCGTGGACAATGCCCTGCTGCGCAAGAACGAGTTTGCCCAAGTACTGGAGAGCTACCGCACCATGGGCCTCAACATCACCGGGGTGGATGCGCGCGAGCGCTTTCTTGCCGCGTTGAAGGGCTTGGAGGATCCCGAGGCCAAGCGCAAGGCCATCGGCCGCACCTTCATCGAAGTGTTCGATGCCGAGGCCAAACGCATCACCAACATCAAGTGGCTCGCCCAAGGCACCATCTACCCGGACGTGATCGAAAGCGTGAGCGTGCACGGGCCCAGCGTCACCATTAAAAGCCATCACAACGTGGGCGGCCTGCCCGCCCGCATGGATCTCAAGGTAGTGGAGCCCCTGCGCTCCCTCTTCAAAGATGAAGTGCGCCGCGTGGGCAAGTCCCTCGGGCTGGATCCCGCCATCCTGGGCCGCCACCCGTTCCCCGGTCCGGGCCTGGCCATCCGTATCCTCGGCGAGATCACCGCGGAAAAGGTGGCCCTGCTCCAGGAAGTGGACCACATCTTTATCCAAGGCCTGCGCGACGCCGGTCTCTACGACACGGTGTGGCAGGCCGGCGCCATCCTGCTGCCTGTACGCAGCGTAGGGGTGATGGGTGATGAGCGCACCTATGAAAATGCCGTGGCCCTGCGGGCCGTAAGCAGCACCGACGGCATGACGGCCGACTGGTGCCACCTGCCCTACGAATTTTTGGCACGGATCTCGAACAACATCATCAATCAGGTCAAGGGCGTCAACCGCGTGGTGTACGACATCAGCAGCAAGCCGCCCGCCACCATCGAATGGGAATGATGCGCAACTTCCTGCTGGCCTTGTTCCTCTTCGGCTGCTGTGCCGTGCAGGTGCAAAGCCAGGAGGTGCGCATGGTCAACGGGGAGAAGTACCTCGTGCACACGGTGGCCCCGGGGGAAACCCTCTTCGGCCTCAGCAGGCACTATGCCGTGCCGTTGGAGGCGATCACCGGCGCCAACCCTGCTGCGGCCGAAGGCCTCAGTGTGGGGCAGGTGCTATTGGTTCCCGTAAAAGAACAATCCAAAAAGGAACTGAAAAACGCCCCCGCCTTGGGCAACGGGGAACTGCTGCACACGGTGGCCCGCAAGGAAACCATCTACGGCATCGCCCGGCGATACGGGGTAGGGCAGGAAGACCTGCGGCGCTGGAACCCGGAACTCGGGCAAGGCCTCACCATCGGCATGGTGCTCCGCATCCAAGTGGCCGCCAGCATTGCGGCACCGCCCTCCGCCGTGCTGCCCGCCGTAACCGACCAGGATGAGTTCCACCTGGTGCAGCCGGGTGAAACCTTGTTCGCCTTGGCCAAACGCTTCGACCTCTCCGTGGAAAAGCTCAAGGAGGCCAACGGCAATTTGCCCGAAGGCTTGAAGGCCGGCACCTACCTGCGCATACCCCGGGTGGCGGCACCGCAAGCGCCGGACACCGCCCTGCGGATGCCTGCCGTGCCCAAGCCGGTTCCTTCGGCACACCGCCGCATTGCCGTGCTGTTGCCGTTCACCGCCAGCGATTCGGCGATCGCCGGTGAGGAGGAGATGCGCTCGGGATCGGCCACCGATGCCGCCATGCAGTTCCGCGCGGGCCTGGGCCTGGCCTTGGATACGCTGCAAGCCCGCGGATTGAACGCCGAGGTGCACGTGTTCGATACCGGCATGAAGCCCGAACAATGGAACAAGCTGTTCAAGAGCGATGCGGTCCGCGGCATGGACCTCTACATCGGGCCTTTCCATCGCGCGGCCATTGAGGGCCTGGTGAAGGTTTCCGGCAGCACGCCGCTGGTATGCCCGGTGCCGCAAAGCAACAAGGTGGTGCTGGGCAATCCTTCGGTGAGCAAGGCCGTGGGCGGGCGTACGGACCGATTGAAGTTCATGGCACGCCACGTGGCCGCCACGCATGGCCGGGACAACATCCTGCTGCTCAAACCGGAGATCCACAAGGAGCGCGAAGTGCAGGACCTGGTGGCCCGCGAGCTGCAGCAAGCGCTGCAGTCCGTGGGGAACAAATTGCGCGATAGCCTGTTGGTGGTGCCGTGCAGCCGCCGTGATGCAGCGGCCGCCGTGGGCAAGCTGGATCCCGCAAGGCCCAACATCCTGGTGGTGCCCAGTGAAGATGTGGAGTTCATCACCGCAGTGCTGGCCAAGTTCTCGAGCCTGGTGCCCAAGTACGCGATCACCGTGTACGGCATGCACGCCTGGACCACGTTGAACACTTTGGACGTGGCCGCCATGGTGAAGCTCAATGTGCACGTGCCCGCCAGTGCCCATGCCGACCTGTCATCACCCGCCGTGAACGAATTCATTGCGGCCTACCGCGCGCGCTATGCCAATGAGCCGGGCGAGTACGCCTTCCTGGGCTATGATGTGGCCCTCTACTTCATCCAAGGCCTCATGCAGTACGGCAAAGACTTTCCGGCGCACTATGCACCGCCCTCCGCACGGCCGCTGTACTTGGATTTCCGCATGGCCAAGCTGGGCCCCGAGAATGGTTGGAACAACTCCAGCGCGGTAATGCTACGCTACTTCCCCGAAGGGCTGCTCCCGGCGCGCTGAGCCTAACGCAGCCAACGGCGTTCCATCACGAACGTACCGAAGGGCAGCAGCGAGGCGATGCCCACTCCGTAGATCCGTTCGGCCGGCCATTTCACCCGGGTGAACATGGGCACCGCCAGCACGATGTAGCTGATGAACAGCACCCCGTGCGCCCAGCCCGTGTATTTCACCATCAATGGCATGCCCGCCCAGTATTTCAACGGCATGGCAACGAATAGCAGCACCAGAAAGCTGAGGCCTTCAAGCAGGGCCACCCAGCGGAAGCGTTGGATCACGGAAGCGTGTTCTTGCATGGTGGGTGCAAAGATCGGCCACGCACCTGATCGCACGGACCAGGGCCGCCCCAAGTTGTGTGAACGGTGCCGGATGGCCGGTGCCCTCTAAGTTTGCCGCATGCGCAAGCGCGGCGGATGGTTGCTGCTTTTCCTGTTGCTGGGCCTGCTGTTCGCCGCGATGGGCCTGGCCATGGGCAGTGTGGACGTGCCGCTGGCGGACCTGTGGCTGGCGCTGGCGGGCGACCTGGACGGTCCGCACCAGGTCATACTCCTACAGGTGCGCCTGCCCCAGGTGATCACCGCCGCCGCAGCGGGGGCCGGCCTTGCCGCGGCGGGGCTGCTGATGCAAACTACCTTCCACAACCCCTTGGCCGGGCCGGGGGTGCTGGGCATCAGTGGCGGTGCCTCCTTGGGCGTTGCCCTGGTGATGTTGTCGCGGCCCTGGTGGTCCGGGTTGCCAATACCGCAGGATCTGATGGTGTTGCTGGCGGCAGTGGCAGGAGCCGTGGCGGTGCTGCTGCTGATCATCGTGGCTGACCGCCGCATCGGCGACGGCGTGACCCTGCTGATCATGGGGCTTATGGTGGGATACCTCTCATCCGCCCTGGTGAGCGTGTTGCAGGCTGCCGGTGAGGCCGGGGCCCTCAAGGAATACGTGCTCTGGGGCATGGGCTCGTTCGCCGGCATGGAAACCGCCCGGTTGCCGTGGTTGCTGGTGCCCGTGGCCGCAGGGCTGTTGCTGGCGATCACCCTGGTGAAGCCGATGAACGCCCTGCTCATCGGTGAGGAGCATGCCCGCAGCATGGGCGTGGAAGTACGGCGCGTGCGCCGCCGCGCGATCTGGGCCACCGGCCTGCTGGCAGCCTCGATCACGGCCTGTTGCGGGCCCATCGCCTTCCTCGGCTTGGCCGTGCCGCATGTGGCCCGGGCCTTCCTGCGCACTGCCGATCACCGGTGGCTGATGCCCGGCACCATGCTCCTGGGCATCGCCTTGGCCTTGGCCTGCGACCTGTTGGTGCGCTTGCCATGGAGCGGAACCACCTTGCCGTTGAACGCCGTGACCAGCCTGCTGGGAGCTCCCGTGGTGATCTGGGTGCTGTGGAGCGGCCGAAATTGGGGGAGGTCATGAGCCATACGGCCACCGCCCGCCTGCAAACACGCGACCTGGCCATCGGCCACGGTGGCAAGGTGCTGCTGCACAACATCAACCTCTCTCTGCCTCCCGGCAGCCTCACGGCCTTGATGGGCATCAACGGCATCGGCAAGAGCACCTTGTTGCGCACCTTGGCGGGGTTGCAGCAGCCGCTGCAGGGTGCCGTGCTGCTCAATGATCAGGACCTGCACGCCATGCCTGCCGCCAGGCGTGCCGAAAAGCTGGCCGTGGTGCTCACCGGCAGGCCGCCGGCCGGGCTGTTGGACGTGCAGACCCTGGTAGCCTTGGGCAGGCATCCATGGACCGATCGCTGGGGGCGCACCACCCCGAATGATCAGGCGGTCGTGGAGCAGGCCTTGGTGCGAACGGGAGCGGCACACCTGCGGCACCGCTTGATCGGCACATGTAGCGATGGGGAAATCCAGAAAGTGCTGCTGGCACGCGCCCTCGCCCAGGATACTCCGGTGCTGTTGCTGGATGAGCCTACGGCCTTCCTCGATCTGCCCAACCGTTCCGCCGTGGTGCGCACGCTGCGCACCGTGGCCCGGCAGGAGGGCCGCACCGTGCTCTTCAGCACCCACGACCTGCAATTGGCCATGGACCTCTGCGACCACCTGCTGCTGCTGCGCGGCGGCGAAGGCGCATGGCAGGGGCTGCCCGCAGCGGCCATGGCTTCCGGCCAACTGGCCCGCATGTTCAGCGGCAGCGGCGTAACCTTCGATCCCGCAGCAGGAACACATCGTTTCCTGCCGTGATCGGGCACGGCACCGCCCGTCCTGGCGCACCCTGCGCCAACGAAGAAAGCCCCGGTGTTCCGGGGCTTTCAGCAGCAAAGGGCCAATACGTTATTTCTTCAGCAGGTCGCGGATCTCCGCCAGCAACTTCTGGTCTTCGGTGGGTCCCGCAGGGGCAGGGGCGGCCTCGGGTTGCTTCATCTTGTTCACGGCCTTCACCACCATGAACATCACAAAGGCCACGATGATGAAATCAATGGTGGTTTGCAGGAACTCGCCGTATTTCACCGCCACTTCCGCCACCGCCGGAGTGCTCACCGCACCGGCGGCATCCTTCACTTCGGCCACGCCGTCGCGCAACACCCATTTCAGGTCTTGGAAGTTCACCTTGTCGGTGAGCAGGCTGATCAACGGGGATACGATGCCACCGGTGAATGCCGTGACCAGTTTGGTGAAGGCGGCACCCATGACAAAGCCCACGGCGATGTCCACGAGGTTGCCTTTCATTGCAAAATCCTTGAATTCCTTCATCATGCCCATGTGATCGGTTGGTTTTGGTGAGCGTTGGGGTTGGGTGGCAAAATTGCTCGGGGACTATCCTTCCGTTTCCGGGGCCGGCACGTTGGCGGCAGGGGCCGGGCCGCGCAGCTCGGCCAGCAATTGTTTGTGCTGGCCCTGCAACCTTTCGATCTCTTGCCGCGTGCGCTCCAAAGATTTTTCCATCTCCTTTTTCATCGCTTCGCCGGCCGAGCTCTTGAAGTTGAACTTGCCCATGTTCTCTTCGCCTTGGCGCACTTCGGTCAGGAGCTCTTCGATCTTGCGCTTCACGAACCGGCTTTCACGCTCGATGCGCTCCTTGCCGTCGGGGGCGGAGGTGATCTCGTTCAGGCGGTTCTGGAAGGACATCTTGCGGCGCTCTCCCTCATTCACCTTCAACTGGTCGTACTGCTTGTCCAGCGCGGCGCGGTAGCGTGCGCTCAGCTTGTCGTATTGTTTGGGCGAAACGCGCCCGCCGTTCACCCAGCGCAGGCTGAAGGCTTTCAGGTGCTCCAGGTCGGCATGGCGGTCGCCGGTGTGCGTGAACCCTTCGATCTCCGCGATCAGCTCTTCCTTGGCCTTGGCGTGTTGGGCTTGTTCGGCGTCCTGCTGTTCAAAGTTGCTGCTGCGGGCCTTGAAGAACCCGTCACAGGCTTCGCGGAAGCGCGTCCACAATTTGTGCTCGTCGCGCTGTCCTGCATGGCCTGCATCTTTCCATTGTTGCTGAAGGGTCTTCAGCTTGTCGGCCGTTTGGCGCCAGGCCGTGCTCTCTTTCAAGGCTTCCGCCTGGGCGATCAGCGCTTCCTTTTTGTCGCGGGCGGCCTTGAACTGGGCCTTCACCGTGGCAAAATGCGCGTTCTTCCGATCGAAGAAGGCATTGCACGCTTCGCGGAAGTCGCGCCACACGCGCTCGTTGTCCTTCTTGGTGGCGAAGCCGATGTTTTTCCAAGTGTGCTGCAGTTCCAGCACTTGGTCGGTCAGCGTTTTCCACTCGGTTGCCGTGGCGCCTTCGGCCTGCTTGGCGATTTCCGCGGCCTTGGCCACCAGGCCTTCCTTGGCGGCCAAGTTGGCTTCGTGTTCCGCCCGGCGCGCCTTGTAGTGGTCGTTGATCCGGTCGTAGACCGCACGGGTGGCGTTCCAGAAAGCTTCGTTCACGACCTCGCGCTCTTCGCGCACCACCGGGCCGATCTGGTGCCACTTGTCCTGGTATTCCTTCACCAGTTGTTCGGCCTCGCGCACGGTGTCCACCCGCTGCACCGCCTCCATGTCCGATACCAAGGCCTGCTTGAGCGCCGTGTTCTTGCGCAGGTCGTGGTCGCGCAGGTCCTTGTAGATGCGGATGTGGTAGAAGAAATCTTCCCGCAGCTGGTTGTATTCCTGCTGCAGTTCGCGGAAGCTCTGGTGGGGAATGGGGCCGATGTGCTTCCAGTGCTCGCCGAGTTCATTGAAGCGGTGGAACGCGTTGCCGATGTTCTCCTCGTTGGCGATCAACTCGCGCAATTCGGCCATCACCCCCTGCTTCGCCGCCAGGTTGTCCTGCTCCTCCTTCTGGCGTTGGCGCCGGATGTCGTTCACCTTGGTGTTGAAGGCATCGAGCAGTTGCTTGAACCGCTTGTCCTCCTCGTCGTTCAGCGGGGCGGATTCCATCGGCTGGGGCTCGGCCACCTGCTTGGGCGTGGCTGCCGGTGGCGGTCCCGTCCGGTCGTTTGCCTCCTGCTCCGCGGGTGCTTCTTGTTCCTGTGCGGCTTCCGCGGCTCGCGCCTGGGCCTCCGCTTTTTCCGCAGCCACTACCGCCTCGTAGTTTTCCTTCAAGGATTCCACCGCTTCGGCCGATTGCTCCACGTCCGTGTGCTGGAGCAGCTCTTCCATGCGGGCGATCAACTCGCTCTTTGATGCCATGCGCTTCTAATGATCAACCCATTGGGACCGGGTTGAGCGACCAAATATAGAAGGATGGCGCGGCTGCTGCACCATGCGGGCCTGGCGCGATGCGCTGCGCGATCGGGATCCTTCGGCGGTGGAGTGCTGCAAGCGGGGCTATACGGCAATGCCCAGCATGCACACGTCATCCACCTGCGGCAGGGTGCCTTTCCATTCCATGAAGGCCTGGTCCAGCGCTTCGGCTTGTGCGGCCATGGGCTTGCCTTGGTTGGCCGCGAGGATCTGGTTGAGCCTGCTGGCCATGAATTTGCGCCGTTGGGGCCCGCCGAACTGGTCCACATAGCCGTCGCTGAACAGGTAGATGCTGTCGCCTGCGGCATAGGTCAGGCGGTGCGTGGTGAACCGGCGTTCCAGGCCGTGCTGCGACCCGCCCACGGGCATTCGCTCTCCATTGATCGACCGCAGGGTGCCTTGGTGCATCCAGTACAACGGGCGAAAGGCCCCGGCGAACAGCAGCTCGCGCGTGTGCCGGTTGATCCGGCACAGGGCGATGTCCATCCCGTCACCGGCCCCGGAGCGGTGGCCTTCCTGGTGCAGGGTGCGGATCATCCGGCGGTTCAGTTCGGCCAAAAGTTCGCCCGGATCATGGCTGGCCATTTCGCGGCCCAGATCGTTCAGCAAGGAGCAGGCAATGGCGGCGATCATGGCGCCCGGCAGGCCATGCCCCGTGCAGTCGGCGGCGGCCACCAGGCACTCGTGCGCGCTGATGCGATGGTACCAGTGGAAGTCGCCGCTCACCATGTCGCGCGGCTTGTTGAGCACGAAGAAATCATCAAACTGTTCGCGGTACCGTTCTGCCGGAGGGATCAATGCCGATTGGATCTTTCCGGCATAGGCAATGCTGTCGGTAACGCCTGCATGGCGGCGTTGGAGCTGTTCATGGTCTTGTTCTTCGCGCCGTACCAGCAGGCCCACCCGCCGGAACAACAGCGCGCCGATCACCCCGAAGAGCAGGATGACGATGGCCACTTCGCGCAGCAAGCCCCCGTGGGATGCGGCTTCCAGCGGGGCCAACGGGGCATGGGCCAGCACGGCGCCCACCACGTGGCCGGTGCGATCAACAACGGGATCGATGGCCACCAGGTTCCCGGTCAGGGCGGCACGCACCGGCTGGTGCGCCGGGCTGCGCAGGAACTGTTGGGCCTGTGCTGCGCCCGGCCCGGTGTAGGCATCGCGCAGGGCGGGCCGTTCGGCGGAAGTGGCCACGATCTGAAGCTCCTGCTTCAGCGTGTCGAAGGCCAATATGGCCAGCGGTGCCTCCAGGCCTGCCGCTTGCCTGCTGCGCAGCAAAGCGCCGTGCAGCACGTAGTACCAGGCATCCTGGGTGTTCTTCACCAACATGCCGCGGGAGTCGTAAGCGTCCAACAGCCGGTTAATGCGGTTGCCGTCGAGCTGGGCGGCCAAGGTGCCGGACACACCGGCCAGGCGGGCCATGGCCCGCTGTTGTTCCGCCTGCTTGCCTCCCCGGTGGCTTTGCACCAGGATGGCCACGCCTACGATGAGCGATGCCGCATAGAGCAGCAGCATCACCTTGCGCGATGTGGTGGCGAAGTAGTTCCTCACAGCCCGGGAACCGCGCGCTGCTTCCTTGCGGTTGCGTGCGGCCACGCGTTCCTACGGCACAATGCCGCACAGGGTTGCCTTGGCTCAGCGCCCGGCGGCCTTCCTTTTGAATTCGGCAATGGCCTCCCGCGTGAAGGCCGATAACACCAGCCGGCCGCTCACGGCGGCGCGTTCGGGCAGCAGGGTGCCCCAATCACCGGTGCCGCGCCACAGCACCCGCTTCAGGTCGGCCATGGCCTCAGGGCTGTAACCGGCCAGTTCGCGGGCATGTGCACTTACGGCGGCATCCAGCTCGGCCACGGTCGGGAAGCACGCGGCATACAGGCCTTTTTGTTCCGCCCATTGTGCCGAACGCCAGGCGGCCGGGGTGCTGCTCATGAGCGCAAAGGCCGAGGTGCCCACCTTGCGTTCCACCGCAGGGCCCACCACGAACGGCCCGATGCCGATGGCCAGCTCGCTCAAGCGCATGGCCGCGCTGTCATGCGCGTAGCACACGTCCACGGCGGCGGCCAGCCCCACGCCGCCCCCCACGGCCTTGGCCTGCACCCGCCCGAGCACCAGGCAGGGCACGGTGCGGATCGCGTTGATCACCAGCGCGAAACCGTTGAAGAAGGTGAGGCCTTCCTGCTGCGTGGTGATCGCCGTGAGCTCATCAAAGCTGGCTCCCGCGCAGAATGCCTTGTCCCCGTCGCTGCGCAGAATGATCACGCGCACTTCCTTGTTGTTGCCCGCATGCGTGATCTGCCCGGCCAGAGCGGAAAGCACCGCGCCCGGCAAGCTGTTGCTCTTCGGGTGGTGGAAGGTAACGGTGGCGATGCCTTGTTCAACGCTGGTCTTTACATATCCTTCTTCCATGGTGGTGCGTGTTGCGGGCCGCGAAGATCGTGTGCAGGGCACGATCCTATTTGCCCAGAATGAATACGCAGGGGCGTTTGCCCAGCACCGGCAGGGATCTGCGCCAAGCGGCCACGCTGCGCGTATCCACGCTGCCGCCGGGTTGCCCCAGGTCTACCGCAAGGCACAGCAGGCTGTGTTCGGAACAGTGCGCCAGCAGGTCGGCAAGGAGCGCATCGTTGCGGTAGGGCGTTTCGATGAACAGCTGTGCCGCACCGGACTGTTGGGCGTGCTGTTCGAGCTTCTTGAGCTGCGCCCGCCGTGCCGCCGGTTCCCTCGGCAAGTAGCCGTGGAACACGAATTGTTGGCCGTTGAGCCCCGATGCTGCCAAGGCCAGGAACAACGAGGAGGGGCCGGTGAGCGGCACCACGCGCACACCCTTGCGGTGGGCGGCGGCCACCAGCCGTGCGCCGGGATCGGCAATGCAGGGCATGCCCGCCTCGCTGATGATGGCGGCATCCTGCGTGCCCAGCAACCTGGCGTAGGCATCCAGGTCCGCTGCCGGGGTGTCCTTGTCCAGCACCAGGAGCTCAAGGGCGCCGAGGTCAATGGCGGCCGACATGCGCCGCAGCATCCTGCGTGCCGTGCGTTCGTGTTCACAGAAGAAGAGCTTCACCCGTTCCGCCACGGCGATGTTCACCGGTGGAAGCAGCTCCGGCCCCCCGCCATCGCCCAACCAAACGGGCAACAGGTACAGTGCGCCGTCAAGCTTCATTGCCGAGCTCTTGCAGCAGGTTCCCGATGGCCTCGTCCAAGAGCCGGTGTACATGGGCAAAACCTTCCTGCCCGCCGTACCAAGGGTCCGGCACGTCGCCGCCTTTGTCGCGGGAAGACCAATCCAGCATCAGGCGGGCCTTGGCGGCCAGGTCCGGGCCGGGTGCCAAACGCCGCATATCGGCCAGGTTCCGGCTGTCCATGGCCAGCAATAGGTCGAAGCGGCTGAAGTCGGCGCTGGTGAACAGGCGCGCGCGCAGATCGCTGATGTCCATGCCGTGCTTGCGCATTTCGGCCTGGGCGCGCCGATCGGGTGCTTGGCCCAGGTGGGAGCTGCCGGTGCCGGCGGAATCGGTGAACACCGCCAGCCCGCGCTGCTGCGCAAGGGTGCGCAGCAGGCCCTCGGCCATGGGGGAACGGCAAATGTTGCCTAAGCACACCAACAGGATCCGGGCGGGTCGATGGGTGGAAACCATGATGCAAAGTACCGCAATTTGCCTTGGATGGCCGGTGCGTGCCCGGGCTGCTGGCTTCCTCCGAGGATGCCGGGGAGCAGGCAGTCCCTTTATCTTCGCCGCCGATGCAGGCCCTCACCATCTTGGAGCGCGAGGCATTCGACCTGACGGTACGGCGCCTGTGCCACCAGTTGCTCGAAGACCGCGGCACGTTGGGCGAAACCGCCTTGGTGGGGCTGCAACCCCGGGGAGTGTACTTCGCCCGGCGGCTGCGCAAGGAACTGCTTCGCATCAGCGGCGAGGGCCAGATCGCCTATGGTGAATTGGACATCACCTTCCACCGCGACGACTTCCGCCAGCGCGCCGTTACCGCCATCCCCGGCACCACCGCCATGGATTTCAGCGTGGAGAACCGGCGCGTGGTGCTGATCGACGACGTGCTGTACACCGGCCGCAGCATCCGCGCCGGCCTGGATGCCTTGCTGGCGTTCGGCCGGCCGCGTTCCGTGGAGCTCATGGTGTTCATCGACCGGCGGTTCAGCCGGGAGCTGCCCATCCAGCCGGATTTCGTGGGGCGCTACGTGGACAGCATCGACGGGCACCACGTTACCGTGGAATGGCAGGAAAGCGACGGGGTGGACCGCGTACTGCTCAAGCGCACAAACCGATGAACGAAGCGTTGAGCGCCCGCCACCTCCTGGGGATCGACGACCTGACGGCGGAGGACGTGGAGCTGGTGTTCCGCACGGCCGACGGGTTCAAGGAGGTCTTGGCCAGGCCCATCAAAAAGGTGCCGTCGCTGCGCGACATCACCGTGGCCAACATCTTCTTCGAGAACAGCACCCGCACCCGCATCAGCTTCGAGCTGGCCGAAAAGCGGCTCAGCGCCGACGTGGTGAACTTCAGCAGCAGCTCCAGCAGCACCAAAAAAGGGGAGACCCTGGTGGATACGGTGAACAACATCCTGGCCATGAAAGTGGACATGGTGGTGATGCGCCATGCCGATCCCGGAGCGGGCGTCTTCCTGAGCCGCCATGTGGATGCCCGCATCGTGAACGCCGGCGACGGTACCCACGAGCATCCCACGCAAGCCTTGCTGGACGCGTACAGCATCCGCGAAAAGCTGGGCCGCATCAAGGGCGTGAAGGTGGCTATCGTGGGCGACATCCTGCACTCACGCGTGGCCTTGAGCAACATCCTGTGCCTGCGCAAGCTGGGCGCCGAAGTGGTGCTGTGCGGCCCCACCACGCTGATGCCCCGCTACGCCAAGGAATTGGGCGTGGAGGTTACCCACGACCTGAACGAAGCCTTGCGCTGGTGCGATGTGGCCAACATGCTGCGCATACAACTGGAGCGGCAAGGCGGCGACGGCATCGCGAACTTCCCCTCGCTGCGCGAATACGCCATGCTCTTCGGGCTGGACCGCAAGCGCTATGAGGCGATCGGCAAGCCCATCGTCATCATGCACCCGGGGCCCATCAACCGCGGGGTGGAGATCACCAGTGAGGTGGCCGATGGCACCGCCAGCATCATCCTGGACCAGGTGCAAAACGGCGTGGCCGTGCGCATGGCCGTGCTGTTCCTGCTGGCCGGCGGAGTGGACCGCACCCCCAAGGCATGACCGAGAAGCGGATTTATCACCCGTACATAGGTGATAAATACTCCGCTGCCATGGGCACAAACCGATCACCTGATTATCTTTGACCGCAGCGCTTGTAAAGCACAGCACATGAACTTCACCATTACCAACAAGGACAAATACACCTTGGTTGTGGCCAACGTGGACAAATTGGACACCACTTGCGCGCCGGAGCTCAAGAGCGAACTGGTGTACCTCAACAAGACCAACGTGCGCAACATCATCATCGACATGGGGCGCACACGCTACTGCGACAGTTCCGGATTGAGCGCGCTGCTGGTGGCCAACCGCCTCTGCAAGGGCGTCAACGGCACCTTGGTGATCTGCGCCCTGCAGGATTCCGTGATGAAGCTCATCCAGATCAGCCAGTTGGAAAGCGTGCTGTCCATCACCCCCACGCTGGATGAAGCCGTGGACTTGCTCTACATGGAAGAATTGGAGAAGGACGTGAACAAGCAGCAGGGAGCATGACCAGAGCGTTACTCTTCACCGCCTCCATGGCCGTGGGCATGGCGGGCTTCTCCCAGTGCATCCCCAACCCGCTTTACGCGGACAGTGTCTATGGCGTTTGGCCGGACACCACCGAGAACTTCATCTCCGGCACCGTGGCCGTCTTCTATTCAGATACCCTGCAAGTCCTGGTGCCTGAGGATGCCGGCCTGGTGGACCCGGCGTTTTCCGGGTTCGCCATTGATTCCATTGCGTTGACCCAGATCACCGGCCTCCCTCCGGGCGTGGCCAATATCTGCAACTCCCAAACCAGCGCGCCGTGCACCTACCTCACCGGGCAGGTAGGGTGCGGTTTGCTGGAAGGCACGCCCACCCAAACAGGTACCTTCAACCTCGCGATACAAGTGGTGGGGTATGTGCAGATCTTCGGCATGACCCAAGCCATTCCCATGGAGTTCGCCGGCTACTCCATCACCATCGCGGATGCGGCAGGGGTGGCGGAAGCGGCCCAAGCGCCTTTGGGCAAAGTGCAAAACGTGCCCAACCCGTTCGCCGAGCGCACCACGATCGAGTTCAGCCTCTCCAAGGCGGTGCCGGTGAAGGTGAAAGTGTTCAACTTGGTGGGCGAGGAGTTGTGGGCCAGGAGCATCCAGGGCAAAGCAGGTGTCAATCGCCTTCCCTTCGGCAAGGAGGGGCTGGAAAGCGGCATCTATCTCTACCGCGTGGAGGCCGCAGGCACCACCTGGACGGGCAGGATGATGGTGAACCGCTGAGATGATCACACTTCCGGTGTACGTGGCCCCCGTGAATGCGGGGGCTTTTCGTTGGGTTGCCCCATGCGCTTCGAGGTGACCACCCTGGGTACCGGTGCCGCCCTGCCTGCGCGGGGGCGTTTCCCCACGGCCCAATTGCTCAACATGCAGGAACGCCTGTTCCTGGTGGATTGCGGAGAAGGCACCCAGGAACGCCTGCGCATGGCCCAGGTGAACATGGGCCGCATTGAACGGATCTTCATCAGCCACCTTCATGGCGACCACTATCTGGGGCTCATGGGCCTGATCAGCAGCATGCATCTGCAAGGCCGCCTGAAGGAACTGCACGTGCACGGCCCTGCCGGCCTGCGAGAAGTGATCGAGGTGCAACTGCGCGTGTCGCAAACCTACCTGCGCTTCCCGCTCCACATCCATGCCGTGCCCCACCTCAGCGGCGCCTTGGTGCATGGTGATGACCAGCTCCGTGTTACGGCGCTGGCCCTGCGCCACCGGATCGAATGCACCGGGTTCCTCTTCCGCGAAGCCGGACACCCCCGGCGATTGCTCAAGGAGCGCGTGGCCCTCATCCCGCATTATGCGCGCAAGGCCGTGAAAGCTGGCGAAGACCTCCTGCTGCCCGACGGCACCGTGGTGCCCAATGCGGAACTGACCGCCGCACCGCCCCCTGCCCGCAGCTATGCCTACTGTTCCGATACGGCCTTTGCGCCCGAACTGGTGCCCCTGCTGCAAGGGGTGGACCTGCTCTACCATGAAGCCACCTTCACCCAGGCATTGGCCGGGCGCGCCAAGGAAACCATGCACAGCACCGCCGGGCAGGCGGCCACCATCGCCAAGCAGGCCGGCGTGGGCCAGTTGCTGCTGGGCCACTTCAGCTCGCGCTACAAGGAGGTGGGGCCGCTGGTGGCTGAAGCCGTGGCCATCTTCCCCAACAGCATGGCGGCCCAGGAAGGATGCACCTTCCCGGTGGGTTCTCCGGAGTTGCACGCATAAAGGCGTGCGGTGATCCACGTTGCGGCGTACATTCGCAGCATCTTTAGGATCATTCTAAACAAGCTATGCGGATCAAGACGTTGTTGGCCGACAAGAGCGAGCTCACGCGCGTGGGCCTGCGCTGCATATTGGAACCGGTGCCGCGCATCACCATTGTAGGGGAGGCGCTGGATGCCGGAGACATGCTGGCGAAGATCGAGGCCCTGCAGCCCGACGTGGTGATGATCGACCACACCGCCGAAGGCTTCGGGGCGGAAGCAGTGCGCGACGCGCTGCGCAAGCATCCGCGCACACGCTTCGTGGCCATCACGCCCGATCCCTCGCAGATGGCGCTGATGAGCGCCCTGCGGGCCGGCGTGGCCAGCTACATCAAGAAGGACTGCAAGCGGGACGAGATCATCGATGCCGTGCTCTACACCGGCGACGGCCAGAAGTTCTTCTGTGGGAAGATCCTGCGGGCCATCGAGGCGGCTTCCCTCAAGCCCGACAGGCTGTTCCAACCGGCGTTGGACTGCAGCCCGGTAACCTTGAGCGATCGGGAGGCCCAGGTCATTGCCTTGATCGCCGAGGGCTTTTCCTACACCCGCATCGCCGATCGGCTCTGCCTGAGCGCCCACACGGTGACCACCCACCGCAAGAACATCATGCAAAAGCTGGGCGTGAACAACACGGCGGCATTGGTGCTTTATGCCGTGAAGCACGGGCTGGTAAGCCCCAACAAATTCCTTTTCAACGCGTGATGGCCGGGTGGCCTTCGTTTGCCACCTTGCGCCACCATGCCCTTGTTGATCGCCGATATCGGAGGAAGCAGTTCGCGCTGGGCCTTGGCCGGCAACGCCGGCGTGTCCATCCTTCCGGGCTCATTTCCGGGCTACAACCCCTCCACTGGTGATCCCGCGGCGCTGCAGCAAGCCCTGCGGGCGCTGCGCGTGGAACTTGGCGAAGAGCCCCTGCAGGTCATGGCCTACGGGGCCGGCTGCGGTCATCCTGCCCGGGCCGGGCGCATGCACGATGCCTTGGCCGCCGTGTGGCCCGGTGCCCGCGTGGAAGTGGCCACCGACCTCCTGGGCGCGGCCCGCAGCCAATATGGCACGGGCACCGGACTGGTGTTGATCTTGGGCACCGGAATGCATGCGGGCCATTACGACGGCAAGCAGGTGCACACCCCCATGCCGTCGCTGGGCTTCATCCTGGGGGATGAAGGCAGTGGCGCCGACATCGGCAAGCAGCTGCTGCATGACGCATTGCACGGGTTGCTTCCGGCCCCCGTGGTAACCGCAATGTTTCCCCAAGGCCCTGACCTGCCCGCCGTGCTGGAGGCCGTGTACAGGTCACCGGCGCCGCAGGCGTTCGTGGCCTCCTTCACCAAGGCACTGGCCCGCCACCAAAGCGATCCCTACGTGATCGGGCTGCTACGGGCACGATTCTCAGCGTTGGCGCGGTTGCTTCAACGGTATTTTGCGCCTGGCTCCCCGATGGAACTGCGGGCGGTTGGTTCGGTGGCGTTCGGCTTCCGCAACCAGCTGGCGGAAGCCTTGGAGCACCAACGGATCACGCTCACCGCTGCGGTGCAGGACCCGTTGCCGGGGCTGTTGGAATTCCACCGGCAGGAGCTGCGCTGAGCGCGGTTTCTCCCAGCACCAGGCGGTGAAGCGTTTCCAGGCTTTCCCGATTGTCCGGGGTATGGACCATGGACAGCACCAGGCGCTTTTCCAACGCCGTCAAGTGCCAGCTCAGGCTCACTTGGGCATCTTTGTCCAGCCATAGTTGCAGGTTAATCACGTCCAAGGGCACCGGCATCCACGCGTCGGCCGCCTTCAGCGCGAGGTCGAAGTCCTGGTCCTGTGCCCGGATGAAGTTGCCGTACACGCTGCCCACGGGCTGGAAGAGGCGGCCCAGCAACGATTGGCCCACATTGCGCACCTTGAGCTGCTGCTGCTTGTCGCGCAGTTGGATAACCACTACCCGCCCCACGTTTTCGGCCAACCAGGTGCGGTAGGCGTGCAGAAAGGACAAGGTGGTGCGGTAGCCGTAGTTGTCCCGAACGCCCGCATCCATCACGCGCATCCTGGGTTCGCTGGGCAAGGTGACCACGGGGGTGACATAGGGGAAGGTGGCGCTCATGCGCAAGGCGCTGGAGAGCTTCAGGTTCTGCGCATCCTGGCCTTTGAACAAGGAGCCGAACTCGATGCTTTCCGGCTCCACCGTGGCATGAACGGGGCCGGTGGGCTGGATGTTGGCCAAGTAGGCGACGGGTTGGGAGCTGATCAGTAACCGGCGGCCATCGTTGAGAATGGTGGGGCTGATCACCAGCAGGGGCGTCTCGGCCTTTCGTTCGGCCTCGGCCATATCCTTCAGGCGGATGTCCAGCAGGCCGTCGGTCAGGGCGTTCAGGCGCGATTCGAACGTGTAGCCGCGGTCCATGGTATAAGAGCGGTCGCCGTCGTGCACATCACGGTAGCGGATGAACATGTCATTGGTGACCATGCTGAACACCACGGGGTTCAGAATATCGGCGGCCATGCGGTCCAAATGGTGCGGTGCACCGGGGTCCATGGGTTCTCCGTGCTTTTCGCCCAGGGCCAGTTGGCGGTAGTAGGTGGCGCCGATCAACCCGCCGCTGCTGCCGGTGAGCAGGGCGGTGCGTTCCATGAGCTGCCCGCCCAAGAGGCTGTCGGCCACCTGCATGCAGCGGAAGGTCCAGAGCATGGCCCGCGATCCGCCGCCGCTGGTATTGATGATCACCAAGGGCGGCTTTTCACCGGCGTGGGGCAAGGCCTGGTTGTTTCGCAACCACTGTTGCAGCACGGCCAAATGGGCTTGTGCATCCCGCCGCGCCGCAGCAGTGTCCGTGGCGGCTTTAAGAATGGCCTCGCGGTCGTATACCGCAGGAGCCGCCTGGTAGTCCAGTCCGTATGCCTGTGTGTCATACAGGAAATCCTGTGTGCCATGGCTGATCATGTTGAGCAGCACCGTGCCGCCGAGCAGCAAGGTGATCATCCAGCCCTTGAGCCAGCTGCTGGCCGCACTGAACAGCATCAGCAGGATGGTGAACAGCAGCACGATGCTGGCACCGGCGGGAATGGCGAAGAAGGAGGTATTGCTGAAGATGCCCAAGGCGATGAAGGCCACCGCCACGGCCAATTGGAAGATGCTGCCATTGACATGGTTCTGCCAGAGCACCGCGCGCAGCAGCTCCGGGTCGTAGTGCTTGATGCCGCGGGTAAGTTTGATCTGGAAAGGCCATGAAATGTAGGTGTCCACGCGCCACTTGCGCGTGTTTTGCTGGCGGCGCAGCCAGCGGTTCGCTTTACGCTGTTGGCTGGGCCGCTGCGGCATGGCCGACATGATGTCCTCCATGATCGGTTCGGGCCGGAACGCATCGGCATCGGATCCGGTAACCTTCACGATGTCGATGTTGGTGCGCGAGAAGTACAGCAAGGCGATCAGCAGGAACAAGCCGATGCCCAACAGGAACCCGATCAGGTGCAGTGCGGTGGCACCCGGGCCGATCAGCTCCTTGTCCACCTGCAATTTGGCGGAGTGCCAAACGTAGGTGAGCACAAAAGCCAAGGGGATGATGGCGTTGTTGATGTTGAACTTCAGGAAGGGGCGCGACCAGGTGGCCACGAACGGAAAGCGGTACGCGTGGAAGATGTACGTGAAGAGGTTGAACGCCGTGATGAAGCCGCCGAGGGAAAAGCCCAACAGCAGGAAGGAGAGGATGCTGGCCTTGCCGAAGTATTCCGGGTAGAGGAAGATGGAGGGAACGCCGTACTTGCGGCCCACCGAACCGGTGACGTACCCGAAGAGCAGCAGCCAGCAAAGCAGCATTACGTGGTTCTTCTTGAGGTGAAGCACCACCAGCTGAAGGGGGAAGGAGTACAGCACCCGGCCCATGACCTGGCGCAGCAGCAGCTTGCGGGTCATGAGGGGATACGGTTTGCGGACGGCATGCGTACAAGATAGGCAGGCCGCCAAGGACCGGCCAAGCCGCTTATACGCGATCGGTCAAAGTTTGGCCAAGGTGGCCTCCATCACCTCCTGCTCGATCTGCTCGGCCTTGGCTTTCAGCTCATCGGCCTCGGTCATTACGGATCGTTGGAACGCCGCATCCTCGAAGCCTTTGAAATTGGTGCGCACATTGAGGTATGCGGCCAGGGCGCCGGTGCGGGCGCACATCACGCCCACGCCCGCGTCGCTCACGCTGCTGGGCATGCCGATGCGGGCCATGGCCTGCGCCACCTCCATGCTGGCCACGCACACGCGCAGCGTTTCCAGCGGCACCAGGATGGCGCCCTTGGTGGCCTCGTGCAGCGCGGCCTTGCGTGCGGCGGCTTCTTCGGGGGTGTGCTTGGGCAATTGCAGGGCCTGCATGATCTGTTCGTAGGCCCGTGTATCCTCATCCACCAGCTCAAGCAGCCGGGTGCGGTAGCCTTCGGCCTTCACGGCCCAATCGCTGAACTCCTCCCAACGGTCGTCCCAGCCGCGCTTATTGGCGCTGAGGTTGGCCACCATGGCGCCCAGGGCCGTGCCCATGGCCCCCACGATGGCGGCCACCGACCCGCCGCCGGGTGCGGGCGTTTCCCGCGCGGTTTCCTCGGTGAAGCGGATGAGGCTGAGCTGTACCAAGGGGCTGGCTGCGGGGTCTTGCAACTGGTATTCGATCACTTTCTTTGCCGGATCGAACGGGGCCAGGTCGTCCAAGCCGAGCGACTTCACGGCAAGGTGGATCTTTTCCCGCTCGGGTATGCCCAAGCTGCGCTGCTGCCGCCGCAGGAAGAAGTCGGCGGCATCCAGCAAGGCCTGCTTGGGCACCAGGCCCACCAGCTCGCTGCCGGTAATGCGGATGCCGCGTGCGGCTGCGCTCTTGCACGCCTCGTCAAAGGCCACGTGAAGAGGGGTTGCATCGGTGTCGTTCAAGTTCAGCGATACCTGGGCGATGCCGTACTCCTCAATGAACCAGCCGATGCCCTTAACGGCCTTCAGCTTGCCCGGCACCATGACCGGTTGCCCCTGCTCATCCTTGACCAGCTTGCCGGTAAGGGTACCGCCTTCACGCTTGGCGCGGCCGCTTTCGCGCAGGTCGAAGGCGATGGCGTTGGCGCGGCGCACGCTGGTGGAGTTGAGGTTGATGTTGTAGGCGATCAACACCTTGCGGGCCCCCACGGCGGTGGCACCGCTGCGGCGCACGCTCTCGTTCCAATGGGCCGGGCCGAAGTCCGGCTTCCACTCCGGGTCCTGCAGTTTTTTCTCCAGGCCCTCGTATTCCCCGGCCCGGTTGTTGGCCAAGTTGCGGCGTTTCCCTTCGCGGGCGGCCGCCTCGTAGGCATACACGGGGATGCCGAGTTCTTCGCCGATGCGTTGCCCGAGCCGGTGTGCATGGGGCACCAGCTCTTCCAACGTGATGCCGCTGATGGGTACCAAGGGGCACACGTCCGTGGCGCCGAAGCGCGGATGCTCGCCCTGGTGCAGGCTCATGTCGATCATTTCCTGGGCTTTTTTCACCAAGCGGAAGGCTGCTTCGCACACCGGGCCGGGCTCGCCCGAGAAGGTGATCACGGTGCGGTTGGTGGCCTTTCCGGGATCCACGTCCAGCAGGCGCACGCCTTCCACGGTTTCCACCACGGCGGCAATGGCGTCGATCTTGGCACGGTCGCGTCCTTCACTGATATTGGGTACGCATTCGATGATGGGCATGCTTTCAGGGTATTAAATGGACCGCAAAACTACGGGTGCCATGGTGATCGCAAGGTCAGGACCTGCTTCGGGGAAGCCTCGGCCTGCAAGCTGGCGAACTGCTCCATGCGCATACCGCCAGGCATGCCTGCAGATCACCCCCCTTGGGGCAGCATCATGCTGGCCAGGTTGTTCAGCAAGTGCAGCAGCACACCTGTCCAAATGGAGCCGGTGATCGCACGGGCATAGCCGAGGAATACACCGAGCGGCAGCACATAGAGCAGCAGGATGTACCAGTCGTACTGCTGGTGCACCAAGGTGAACACGCCGGCCACGATGGCCACCGAAACGTGCTTGTCCAACAGGTGGCGCAAGGACCCGTACAGCAGGCCGCGCAACAGGAATTCCTCAAAGAGCGCGGGCATCAGCCCCAGTCCTATGATCATCAGCGGATAGTTGGTCACCGAGCCGAGCACCTTGCGCATGAAGGCACTGTCCATGTCGGGGAGCAGGCGGGCGAGCCCCTCAAGGGCTGCAAAGAGCACCAGAAAGTAGCCTGCCCATTGCAGCAGCACGCGCAAGGGAGGCCACTGCATGGCCAGGAAATGGCGGGTGCGTTCTGCCTTCCAGTTGTATACGATGGTGAAGAAGAACAGCAGGCAGGTCCCATCGGCCACCAGGCTTACCAGGGAAAGTACATCGCCGTTGGTGCCCAGGTCCGCCCAGTAGGTTTGGAATGCGGCGGAATCCAAGGTGGACAGGCTGAAGCCATTGGCGTGCAGCTCCGGAGCATGTGCCCACACCTGCCAGATGAGCGCGACCATCTGGGCGAACATGAAGGTCATGAACACCAGTGAGAAGTAAAGCAGGCCGCGGGCCATCTCCAGCCCGGCAGGCCGGAAGGGCGGCAGTTCAGGCTGCGGATGCTCCTGACCGGACGGGTTTTCCATCAATGATCACGGTGTCGATGTGGTCCTGCCCGAAGGCGTATGGCAGATAGGCGATCGAGGGCACGGGCCGGGTGATGATGCAGCTGGCGCGCTTGCCCACGGTAAGGCTGCCCAGTTCCTGGTGGAGGCCCATGGCCGCTGCGGCGTTGAGCGTGGCCGCATTGACGGCTTCCTCCGGCAGCATGCGCAGCTTGATGCAGCCCAAGGCCACCACCAGGTTCATGTTGCCGCTGGGCGTGGTGCCCGGGTTGAAGTCGGTGGCCAGGGCCACGGGCAGCCCGGCGTTGATCAGTGCGCGCGCCGGCGCGTACGGTATGCCCAGGAAGAAGGAACACGAGGGCAGGAGCGTGGGGATGGTGCCCGAACCGCGCAAGGCTTCGATATCGGCGGGCTCCATCACTTCCAGGTGGTCCACGCTCAAGGCTTCGTTGGCCACGGCGGCCGCGATGGCGCCCATGCTGCTGAACTGGTTCACGTGCACCTTGCCCGGAAGTCCATAACGGGTGCCGGCTTCCAAGATCCGCTCCATTTCCGGCACGGTAAAGTAGTTGCGCTCGCAGAAGCAGTCCACATAGTGGGCCAGCCCTTCCTCCGCCACGCGCGGAAGCAGCACATTCACGATCAGGTCAAGGTAGCCGGTGCGGTCGCTCTTGTATTCGGGCGGGATCGCATGGGCCGCCAGCAGCGTGGAGCGCACCTGCAAGGGCAGCGACTGCTTGAGGCGTTTGGCCACGCGGAGCATCTTCAGCTCGCTCTCCAGGTCCAGCCCGTAGCCGCTCTTGATCTCCAGGGCCACCGTGCCTTGGGCCATCAGTTCCTCCACGCGGGCCTTGGCCCGGTGGTACAGGTCGTCCTCGGGCATCTGCCGCAGCTTGGCGGCACTGTTGAGGATGCCCCCGCCCTTGGCGGCGATCTGTTCGTAGTTCAGGCCGTTGATGCGGTCCACGAATTCCCCTTCGCGCGGGGCGGCGAACACCGTGTGGGTGTGCGGGTCGCACCATCCCGGCAGCACGTAGCGGCCCGTGGCATCGATCACTTCCAAGCCGTTCCAATCCGCGATGCCGGGCCAATCCGCTTCGATGCCCATGGCGGTGATGATGCCGTTCTCGGCCATCAGCCATCCATCTTCCAACAAGGGCAGCACACGCATGTCCGCTCCTTGCACGCGGCCCACGCCGGGCGGGTGCACGCCCACCAGTGCTTTGGCGTTCTTGATCAACAGCCGGGTTGCCTCCATCGGCTGCGAAGTACGGCATGCCCGCCGGAACTTCCATGCCCGGTGTTGTTGGTGCGTGTGCCCTGCCCCGTCCGGGTTACTTGGGAGGTGCGTTGTACGGCTTGCCACGGTCCGTTCCGCGCAGGTCCGCATCGCGGCGGAATTGCCAATGGTCCTTCTCCCAGGTGAAGCTGTCATAGGAGAGGTCGGGCGCCATGAACGCCGGTTGGCCGGCCAGCTCGGGCACCGTGGTCGAGAGGTGGTCCAGTACGATGGACTTGTAGGCCGGCTCCCAGCGCAGTAGCATGTTGGCCTGCGCGGTGTAGGCATAGACCATCCTGCTTTGCCGTTTGTTGCCGGTGGCGAACAGTGGCGCCCCGAGCCGCGGCGTGCGGCCTGCCAGGTACAGCACGTCGATCACTTTGCGGGTCTCCACCTGGCTCTGGCCCTTCCAGCCCAGCAGGGTGTAGTAGGTTTTACGGCCCGCTTTCACCGGGACCACTTCATAGTAGACAGCACCATACCAATTTTCGGGGCTGAGCTGTGCGCTCTCCGGTTTGGTGATCTGTGCGGTTTTGTCGTGAAGCGCGTACAGCTCCGGCCCGTCCTTGTCGGCCACCAGCAGCATCCCTTCGAAGCGGAACGTTCCATCGGCCTGTTTCACATTCCACGTGAACAACCGGAATGCGCCATCAGGTGCATCCACCCGCGTGATGGGCACCCCTGTGAAACGCGCCTGCATGGCGCTGTCCGAACGCAGCACCTCGCCAAGCAGTTGTTTCACGCGCTGGCTGGCGCTGTCGCGTCCGGCATCGGTGGTGGCCGTTCCAATGCCTTCCAGTGCATGGATCAATGCGCCATGCAAGGTGGGTGGAACAGCTTGGCCGAACAGTAGCAACGGCAAGAAGGAAAGCAGGAATGCGTGCAGGCGGGCCACGGCGATGGAACGTTGGTGCGGCCACGAAATTACCTGCCCGGTGCAAAGGGCAACAAGTGCAGATCCCGCACGCTGTGTTGACAAGTGGCACGCCCCTTGGGCAAAGGCCCGCATGCGTGCCGATAGTTTTGGCACTTGTCCATGCAACGAACCATCTATTTTTCCGCTGTGCTGCTGGTGGGCCTGGTCTCCCTGGGCGGCGGCAGGCCAGCGCACCGGGCGGCCGGAGCGCTTCCCGATTTTCTCGCTCAACCATCCCCCTGGGCGGATTCCGTGCTTGCCACGCTGGACCTGGACCAGCGCATCGCACAGTTGATGATGGTGGCCGCCTACAGCAACAAGGACGCAAAACACGTGGCCGAGGTGGAGGGGCTGGTGCGCCAGTACCACATCGGCGGCCTGATCTTCTTCCAAGGCGGCCCCGTGCGCCAAGGCGTGCTCACCAACCGCTACCAAGCTGCGGCCCGCACGCCCTTGCTCATCGGCATGGACCTCGAGTGGGGATTAAGCATGCGCTTGGACAGCACGTTGAAGTTTCCCCGCCAAATGGCCTTGGGCGCCATGGCCGACGAACAAGGCGTGGAACGCATGGGCGCCGAGATCGCCCGCCAAATGAAGCGCTTGGGGGTGCATGTGAGCTTCAGCCCCGATGTGGACGTGAATGTCAACCCGGCCAACCCGGTGATCAACGAACGCAGCTTCGGCGAATCGCCCGAACTGGTAGCGCGCATGGGCATTGCCTACATGCGCGGCCTGCAGCACGGCGGCATCATCGCCACGGCCAAACACTTTCCCGGGCACGGCGATACCGACAAGGACAGCCATAAGACCCTGCCTCTGGTGAGCGTTTCGCGCCAACGCCTGGATTCCGTGGAGCTCGTGCCGTTCCAGCGGTTGATCGACGCCGGCGTGGCCGCCATGATGGTGGCCCACCTGGAAGTGCCCGCGTTGGACAGCACCCGCGCCCTGCCCAGCACCATGAGCAAGGCCATCACCACCGGCCTGTTGCAAGAGCAGATGGGCTTTCAGGGCCTGGTGTTCACCGATGCGCTCAACATGAAAGGCATCGCCAATGCGGCCAAGCCCGGCGAGATCGAGCTTCGGGCATTGCTCGCCGGCAACGACATCCTGCTCTTTCCCCAGGATCCCGTGGCGGCCATCCTGCGCATACGCCAAGCCGTGGACAGCGGCCTGGTGAGCCGCGAGCTCATCGCCGCCAAATGCCTCAAGGTATTGCGGGCCAAGGAATGGGCGGGCTTGAACCGTTTCCGCCCGGTAGCGCTGAACCACCTCTACGAAGACCTCAACACCCCGGCCGCAAAAGCCTTGCAGCGCGACCTGGTGCAGGCCTCGCTCACCGTGGCCACCAACCACGGTGTGCTGCCCATCGGGCCGCTGGACACCATGCGCATTGCTTCCCTGGTGATCGGCGACAGCCTGCACAACCCCTTCCAGCAGGCCTTGGGGCATTACGCACCCATCACCGAACTGCGCTGCGACAAGGTGCTCTCACCCGCCCGGTCGCAAGCCCTGCTCGACAGCCTCAAGCAGTTCGACCTGGTGATCGCCTCGGTGCACAACACCTCCTACCGCACCAACAAAGAGTTCGGTGTGCCGCAGCTCACCTTGGACTTCCTGCGGCGCCTGGGCGATCAGCAACCCATGGCGTTCGTGCTCTTTGCCAATCCTTACCGCTTGGGCACCGCCTATGGGGCGCAACGCTGGGGCGCAGTGGTGGTGGCCTATGAAGAGAGCACCGATACACAGGACCTTGCCGCACAACTGCTCTTCGGGGCCGTGCCCGCCACGGGCACCCTGCCCGTTACGGCTTCCTCCTATTTCAAGGCCGGGCAAGGCGTGCAATTGCCGGCCAACGGGCGGTTGCGCTACGGACTGCCCGAGCAGGAGGGCATGAGCACCGCCGAACTCCAGCGCATCGATACGCTCGTGCGCCAAGGGCTCAAGGCCGAGGCCTATCCGGGGTGCCAGGTGCTGGTGGCCCGCAACGGCACCGTGGTCTGGGACAAGTCCTATGGCTCGCCCACCTATGCCGGCGACCGGCCGGTGACCAACGACGACATTTACGACCTCGCCAGCATCACCAAAGTGGCCGCCACCACCCTGGCCTTGATGAAACTGGTGGACCAGGGCCGCGTGGACGTGGCCAAGACCCTGGGCGACTACCTGCCGGAGCTGCGCACCAAGCACCCCGAACATGCCGCGCTCACGCTGGCCGAGGTGCTGGCCCACCAAGCCGGGTTCAAACCCTTTGTGCCCTTCTACCTCCACCTGCTCGACCGCGGGAAATGGAAACCGGGCCTGGTGGCCACCACGCCCGACGAACAGCACTACATGCAGGTGGCGGACGGCATGTTCATCAACCATGCCTACCGCGATTCCCTGCTGGCCTGGGTGCTGCAGGCCCCCCTGCGCGAACGCGGCAACTACGTGTACAGCGACATGGGCATGTATCTGCTGCTGGAGGTGGTGGAACGCGTCTCGGGCATGCCCTTCCGCGATTTTCTGGAGCAGCAGTACTACGGGCCGTTGGGCCTGTCCACCTTGGGATTCCATCCCTTGGACCGCTTTCCCATCAACCGGGTGATGCCTACCGAAAACGATACCATTTTCCGCAAGGAGCTCATTCGCGGCCATGTGCACGACCCCGGCGCGGCCATGATGGGCGGCGTGGCCGGCCATGCGGGCCTGTTCTCCAATGCCAACGACCTGGCCATCATCATGCAGATGCTGCTCAACGGCGGTACCTATGGCGGGCGGCGCTACCTCTCGGAAAAAACCATCAACCTGTTCACAGCTTGCCGCTTTTGCACCGGCCATCCCAAGAAGGACAACCGCCGCGGCCTGGGCTGGGACAAACCGCAAGCCCCCGGCACGCCCGGCCCCAGTTGCGATGAGGCCAGCGACATGAGCTTCGGCCATACCGGCTTTACCGGCACCATGGTCTGGGCCGATCCGGACAACGGCACCGTGTACGTCTTCCTCAGCAACCGGGTGTATCCCGATGCCGCCAACAAGCGCCTCCAGCACATGAACATCCGCACCGAAGTGCAGCGGGTGGTGGAGCGCAGCGCTCCCAGGCCGGTGCTGCCCGTGCTGCCGGATGAGAGCGGGAATTGAACCCGCCAAGGGTGACCCGGTGCCTGGCCCACCCAACCACGGCGGCCTGCCCTACGTATTTCCTATTGCGGACCGTGATCGCCGTGCGGCCTTGACCCAAACAAGATCCAGGGCAAACGCATCTACATCGCTGCATTTACCGGAAGCTTGTAGAAGGAATTGCTCTATGTTCTTGTTGTAGGGGGCTTCGGCTCCGCTCAGCCCAGTTTCTCTTTTTAATTGTCGTTAAAGCGCACACTGGGCTGAGCGGAGCCGAAGCCCCAGCGACGATCACTCACAAGCCGCTCGCAGTAACAGGTCCCCAGGGCATAGGTGGCCTAACATTTAGATGCGTTTGCCCTGAAACAAAATCCGACCAACCGGCCATGATCGGTTACCTTGTGCATCCCAAACCCCATTTGCCATGAAAGATCCAACCCCAAAATCCAAGCTCTCTCTCTACGGCGGCGTGGCTTCTAACGGCTGCTACAGCCATGGCCCAGCCGTACTACATTCCGCCTGACCCCTACGGCGACGGCGACAATGCCAACTACAGCGTGTGGCCCAATGAGGGGCAGATGGTAAACAACCAACGCACCGGCCGCCTGGTGCCTATGCGCTAAGTGATGCGTGGGCAAACCTTCAGGATATTGGCAGCGGCCGTATTGGCATATACCGGGGCGGTACCCGTCTCTTCCCAATTTTGGGAGGAGCCGGGGCTGCCCGCCTGGTCCCCCAGCCCCACCGTGGTTTATGCAGATACGGTGCATGACTGGTTGCTCGTGGCGGGCCAAAACGCCTTGTTCGTTGATGGCTCGACATACATGGGCTTGTTCCGGTACAACGGCACCGTGTGGGATACCTTGGGCCTGTTCGGCAACAAGGTGTTGGCCGCCATCGTGTACCACGATACCTTGATCGTGGGGGGCGGGTTCTCGTGGATGCACAACGATTCCATTCCCAAGGTGGCCTGCTATGTGGATGGTGAATGGCATCCCTATGGCAGCTTGTCCGATTGCGGTTATATCGGCGGGCTGATCAACCGGTTCCGGATTGTGGAAGGAGAGCTTTACGCAATGGGGGTGTTCGGTTGTGCCGATGGGCAGGTAGCAAACGGCTTGGCCAAGCGGGTGGGCGGTCATTGGGAGCCGGTGCCGGGCTGGCCGTCCATCGGGTTCACGGGCGATCCCTGGGTGCACGACATCATCCGCTACCAAGGCCAACTGATCGTCTGCGGCAACTTCAACACCCCGGACATGGTGGTCAAGGACCTGGCCTACTTCGATGGCACGGAGTGGTTACCTTTTTGCGACGATTGTTTGCACGGGGGCATGGAGGCGGCCTTCCAATTGGTGGAGTACCAGGGCGACCTGTACCTGGGTGGCTCCTACACCTACGCCACGGGCAACGCCGGGCAGGGCATCATGCGCTGGGACGGGGAGCAATGGTATCCTTTGGGCCCGGTGGGCCATGGGGTGCAGAAGAACGACAACTCGGAAATGCCTCCTCCGCAGATCCTTCAGGTGGAGCGGCGCAACGGGCTGCTGTACCTGGGCGGGATCTTCAACTACGTGAACCACATGCCCACACCGGGCATCGCCTCGTGGGACGGCACCAACTTCTGCGCCATGGAGGGCGGCGCCCTTACCGTGGCCACCAACCGGTTCGCATTCTACCACGATACGCTCTACATCGGCACCTCTCCACCGGTCACCTTCG